>NZ_JBHXAU010000004.1:180514-393179 GCF_042727395.1 Nocardia sp. NPDC060255
GGTCGATGGTGTGTCGTGGCGGATTCTGTTGCCGGACTTGGCGTCCGCGTGGCAGGACGTGTCGGCGGGGCTGTCCCCGGTGTTGCCGGGGACCGGAACGTCGATGCGGCGCTGGGCGCACGGGTTGGTCGAGCAGGCCGCCGCGCCGCGGCTGGTAGCGGAATTGCCCTGGTGGCGTTCGGTTCTCGACGGGCCCGATCCGATGCTGGGCGCCCGGCCGCTGGACCCGGACGTCGATGTCATGGCGACCGTGGACTACGTCAGTGTGCAGATTCCGGCGGCGGCGAGCGAGGCGTTGCTGACCGCGCTGCCGACAGCATTCCACGGCGGCGTGGAGGACGGATTGCTGGCGGCTCTGGCAGTGGCGGTTACTCGCTGGCACGACAGCCACGGCGTGGGTGCCGACTCGGTGCTGATCCGGTTGGAAGGCCATGGCCGCGAAGAGGACACCGTCCCCGGTGCCGATCTCTCGTCCACGGTCGGCTGGTTCACCAGTATGTTCCCAGTGCGGTTGGCCGCGAAGCCAACCGAGTGGGACGAGCTCTGTGCCGGTGGTCCGGCCGCGGGTGCTTTGGTGAAGTCGGTCAAGGAGCAACTGCGTGCGGTGCCGGGCAAAGGCATCGGGTATGGGTTGCTGCGCTATCTCAACCCCGAGACCGCCGCTGTGCTGCAACAGTTTCCGAGCGGGCAGATCGGATTCAACTACCTCGGGCGGTTGACCGCCACGGACCTGCTGCCGCAACGGCTGCGGGGCGCGGGCTGGACCCCGGCCGAGGGTGGTGCGGGATCCATCGCGGCGCCGGACCCGGCGATGTCGGCGATGGCGGTGCTGGACGTCAACGCGATGGTGGTCGACACCAGCGAAGGGCCGGTACTGCAGGCGGTATTCGCGGCCCCCAGGGGAGTGCTGTCGAAGACCGAGACCGCGAACCTGGCGGACCTGTGGCAGGGCGCGGTGCTGGGCTTGGCGGAGCACGTCGGCGCGTCGTGTGCGGGTGGTTTGACGCCGTCGGACCTGTCGTTGGTGCGGTTGGGGCAGCGCGAGATCGAGGTGCTGGAGGCCCGCTACCCGAGTTTGGTGGATGTGTGGCCGTTGACCTCGATGCAATCGGGCTTGCTGTTCCACCACGTGATGGCGGAATCGGGATTCGACGCCTATCACCTGCAGGTCGTGTTCGGGTTGTCCGGGCAGGTGGATCCCGAGCGGATGCGCAAGGCCGGGCAGGGGCTGGTGGATCGGTATCCGAATCTGCGGGCGGGCTTTGTCACGGGAGCCGTTGGTGATCCGGTACAGGTCGTCGTCGACGGTGTCGAATTGCCGTGGCGGGTGGTAGATCTGCGCGAGCTCGGCGAGTCCGATCGTGCTGCGGCGTTGGCGCGGTTGCTGATCGAGGATCGGCACACGCACTTCGAGATGGCGGTTCCGCCGCTGTTGCGGTTGACGCTGGTGCTGATGACCGGCCAGCGCTCGGAGCTGATGCTCACCGCGCACCATCTGGTGTTGGACGGCTGGTCGCTGCCGCTGCTGCTGCGGGACCTGCTGCGGCTCTACGGGTCCGGTGGTGACGTCTCGGCGTTGCCGCAAGCGTCCGAATACAAGCACTTCCTGAAGTGGTTGTCCGAGCAGGACTCCCGCGCCGGTGTGCGGGCCTGGGTGGACGAACTCGACGGCGTGTACGAACCCACGCTGCTGGCCAGTACGACCGGTAGCGCTGCGGGCGCCGAGGTCGACCAGGTCGACGTACCGCTCACTGCGGCAACAGCTTCGGCGTTGCCGCGGCGGGCCGGTGCGCTCGCGGTCACCGTCAACACCGTCGTGCAGGCGGCGTGGGGAATCCTGCTCGCCAAATCGACCGGTCGCCACGACGTGATCGCCGGCGCCACCGTGTCGGGGCGCCCGCCTGCCATCGCGGGTGTGGATTCGATGGTCGGGTTGTTCATCAATACCGTGCCGGTCCGCGTGCGGTTCGGTCCTCGCGAGACGCTCGGCGACGTGCTGCGGGACTTGCAGGCCCGGCAGGTCGCGCTGCTCGACCATCATCACATCGGGCTGAGCGATATCCATCAGGCGACCGGGTTGCCCGTCCTGTTCGACACGCTCATCGGTTTCGAGTCCTATCCCGTCGACCAGGCCGGGATCGGTGCCGCCGCGACCACCAGCGGTATCGCCATTACCGATCTGCGCCCGCACGCGCCTACGCACTACCCGCTCACGGTCGTCGCGGGTGCCGCGCCCACGCTGCAACTCCGGCTCGAATATCGCACCGATGTGTTCGATCGGGTCACGGTCGAGGCGCTGGCGGCGCGGTTCGTGCGGATACTGCAGCAGGTGGTGTCGGACCCGAATATGCCGGTGGGATCGATCGATATCCTCGGTGCCGACGAACGTCAATTGGTGCTGCATCGGTGGAACGACACGGCGGCCGACATCCCGGATGCGACCGTCGTCGGGCTGTTCCGAGCGCGAGTGGCCGCGACCCCGGATGCGGTTGCCGTTGTCTGCGCTGATGTCGAAACCTCGTACCGCGAACTCGACTCTCGTGCTCGGCATTTGGCGCAGGAGCTGATCGCGCGCGGAGTCGGGCCCGACACCGTTGTCGCGGTCGCGTTGCCTCGGTCGGCGGAGCTGATCGTCGCGATGGTGGCGGTACTGCAGGCCGGCGGCGGGTATCTGCCGATCGACCCGGCCTATTCCTCGGATCGGCTGGCGTTCGTGCTCGCCGATGCCGCGCCGGTTGTCGTCGTCACCGATTCCGCTACCGCGGCAGTGTTGCCCGACAGCGCGACTACGCGTCTCTACCTCGATGCGCCCGGCACCACCGATGCGCCGGAGTGGACCGGTTCGGTCGCGGTACGGCCGGCGGATCTGGCATATCTGATCTATACATCCGGCTCCACGGGCGTGCCGAAAGGTGTTGGTATCACGCACCGTAACGTGGTGAACCTCGTCGCCCAGGCGTGGTCGTCCGGTCCAGAGGATCGGGTGCTGGTGCATTCCTCGGTCGCGTTCGATGCCTCGACCTATGAGATCTGGCCTGCCCTGTGTGGTGGCGCGACGCTGGTGGTCGCCGTTGAGCAGCGGTCGGATCCGGGAGAGATCACCCGGCTGGTGCAGACCCGCGGGGTGACGAAGGTTTTTGCGACGCCACCGTTGCTGTCGGCGTTGGTCGATTACGTAGAGTCGTTGCCGGACAATCCTTTGCGAAGTTTGCGGCAGGTGAATACCGGGGCGGACACGCTCACCGCGGAACTTGTCGGCGCGCTCGAGGACAAGTGCGGGATCGAGCGGATCGACAACCTGTACGGCCCGACCGAGGCGACGGTCAATGTGACCGCCTGCCGCGTGCCCGGGGATGTCGGCGCGGTGGTTCCGATCGGTGGTCCGGTAACCAACACTCGGGTATTCGTGTTGGATCCGTGGCTGATGCCTGTTCCGGTCGGGATGGCCGGTGAGTTGTACGTTGCCGGTGCCCAATTGGCGCGAGGCTATCGCGGTCAGCCGGGTATGACGGCGGCGCGGTTCGTGGCTGATCCGTTCGATCCGTCCGGTGGCCGGCTGTATCGCACCGGTGACGTCGTGCGCTGGAATGCCGTCGGGCAGTTGGAGTTCGTGGGCCGGGTCGATGATCAGGTGAAGATCCGCGGCTTCCGAGTCGAGCTCGGCGAGGTGGAAACCGTTCTGGCACAGCATTCGTCGGTATCCCAGGCGGTAGTGGTGGCACGCGGCGCCGGTAGCAAGCAGCTGATCGGATACGTAGTCGCCGACCGGGCGAGTGCCGATGGACTCGACGGGGGAGCGGTGTGCCGGTTCGCGGCGGAGCGGCTGCCGGACTTCATGGTGCCGGCGGTGGTGCTGGTGATCGACGCGGTGCCGTTGACCGCGAGCGGCAAACTCGACCGCAAGGCGCTGCCTGATCCGGAACTGAGCTCGTCGGTGGCCTATCGCGCGCCGCGCACGGATCAGGAACAGGTGCTGGCCGGTGTGTTCGCCGAGGTGCTCGGCGTGCCGCGGGTGGGCGTGGACGACAGCTTCTTCGAGCTGGGTGGCGACAGTATTCGCTCGATTCAGGTGGTGTCGCGGGCGCGTGAGCTGGGGGTGGAGGTCAGTCCGCGGGAGGTGTTCGAGCATCGGACGGCAGCGGCGTTGGCGGCGGTCGCGCACACCCGTGCGGTGACCGGGCCGGTGTTGGCGGAGCTGGCCGGTGGTGGCACCGGGTGGATGCCGCTGCTGCCGGTGGCGCGGTTCGTGCGCGACCTGGGCGCGGGATTCGACAGTTTCACGCAGTCGATGTCGCTGGACCTGCCGGTGGGTATCGATCGGGCCGGGTTGGTGGCGACGTTGGCCGCGGTGTTCGATCGGCACGATGTCCTGCGGTCGCGGTTGGTCGATGACGAGCGTGGTGCGGGGCTCGAGGTCGAGCCGGTGGGGGTCGTGGAGGTCGATCGGTTGCTGCACCGCGTCGAGATGGCCGCCGTCGAGGAGCAGTACGGGGGTCAGGCCGAGGCGATCGTGGCGCAGGTGGGGGCGGCGGTCGAACGGTTGGCTCCCGCTGCGGGGGTGATGGTTCAGTTCGTGTGGTTCGATGCCGGAGACTCCCGGCCGGGCCGGCTGTCGATCGTGGCGCATCACCTGGTGGTCGATGGTGTGTCGTGGCGGATTCTGTTGCCGGACTTGGCGTCCGCGTGGCAGGACGTGTCGGCGGGGCTGTCCCCGGTGTTGCCGGGGACCGGGACGTCGATGCGACGATGGGCGCACGGATTGGCCGAGCAAGCGACCCGGCCGGAGCGGGTGGCCGAGTTGCCTTGGTGGGCTTCGGTTCTCGACGGTCCTGATCCTGTTCTGGGTAGTCGGGCCTTGGATCCCACGGTCGACGTGATGGCCACTGTCGAGCATGTGCAGGTGCAGATTCCTGCGTCGGTGACCGAACCGCTGCTGACCACGTTGCCCGCGGTGTTCCATGGTGGCGTCGAGGACGGGTTGCTGGCGGCGTTGGCCGCCGCGGTGACCCGCTGGCGCGACGAGCGCGGTGCGCGTGCCGACTCGGTATTGATCCGGCTGGAAGGCCATGGCCGCGAAGAGGACACCGTGCCCGGTGCCGATCTCTCCAGCACCGTCGGCTGGTTCACCAGTATGTTCCCCGTGCGACTGGCCGCGTCGGCAGCGGAGTGGGAGCAGCTGTGCGCCGGCGGTCCGGCCGCGGGCGCCTTGGTGAAGTCGGTCAAGGAGCAACTGCGCGGCGTGCCGGACAAGGGCATCGGATACGGGTTGCTTCGATACCTCAATCCCGAGACAGCCGCTGTGCTGCAACAGTATTCGACCGGTCAGATCGGCTTCAACTACCTGGGCCGGGTCACTTCGATGGACCTGCTGCCGCAACGACTGCGCGGCGCGGGCTGGACACCCTCGGCCGAGGTCGGACAGCTGATCACGCCGCTCGATCCGGCGATGCCCGCGATGTCGGCGCTGACCGTGAACATGTTGGTGGTCGACACCGACGAGGGACCGGTGCTGCAGGCGGTGTTCGCCGCGCCTGCCGGCGTGTTGGCGGACACCGAGATTCGGGAGTTGGCCGAGCTGTGGCGGAGCGCGGCGATCGGGCTGGCAGAGCACGCCACCATGTCGGGTGCGGGCGGCTTGACGTCGTCGGATCTGTTGGCGCCGCTGACTCAGGGTGAGATCGAGGTGTTGGAGGCTCGGTATCCCAGGTTGGTCGATGTGTGGCCGTTGACCTCGATGCAGTCGGGGTTGCTGTTCCATCAGGTATTCGCGGGTTCGGGATTCGACGCCTATCACATGCAGGTCGTTTTCGGGCTGGCCGGACGAGTGGATCCGGAACGGATGCGGGTGGCCGGTCAAGAGCTGCTGGACCGGTATCCGAATCTGCGTGTGGGCTTTGTCGCTGGCGCACACGGTGATCCGGTGCAGGTCGTGGTCGATGGCGTCGAGTTGCCTTGGCGTGTACTCGATTTGCGCGATCTGGACGAGACCGCACGTGGTGCGGCGGCGGAGCGGTTGCTGATCGAGGATCAGCACACGCATTTCGATGTGACGGTCCCGCCGTTGCTCCGGTTGACGCTGGTGTTGCTGACCGACGACCGATCGGAGCTGGTGTTCACCGCCCATCACGTGCTGATGGACGGCTGGTCGCTGCCGCTGCTGATCCGGGACCTGTTCGGCCGCTATGGTTCGACCACTGCGTTGCCGCAGCCGCCTGCCTTCACAGAGTTCCTGAAGTGGTTGCGCGAGCAGGATTCTCAGGCGGGTATCCAGGCGTGGACTCGGGAACTCGACGGCGTGCGCGAGCCAACGCTGCTCGCGGGCAAGGCGGGGAATGCCGTGGCGGGCGGGGTGGCGCGGGTCGACGTGCCGCTGCCGGAGCAGACCGCGCTGGCGCTGAGCCGCCGGGCCACGGCCCTCGGGATCACCCTGAATACTGTCGTGCAAGGTGCGTGGGGGATGCTGCTCGCCGCATCGACCGGCCGTCACGACGTGATCACCGGCGTGACCGTGTCGGGTCGGCCGCCGGTACTGGCGGGTGTGGATTCGATGGTCGGGCTGTTCATCAACACCGTGCCGGTGCGCGTGCGGTTCGGTCCGGGCGACACTCTCACCGATGTGCTGACCGGGCTGCAGGCCCGCCAGGCGGCGCTGCTGGACCATCATCACGTCGGGTTGGTCGATATCCATCAGGCGACCGGGTTGCCTGTCTTGTTCGACACCCTGATCGGGTTCGAGTCCTATCCCGTCGACCAGGCCGGAATAGGTGCGGCCGCGGCGGCGACCGGTGTCGCGATCACCGACGTGCAACCCAAAACGCCCTCGCACTATCCCCTGACGGTCGTGGCGAATGCTGCCCCGGCCTTGCGACTGCACTTCGAGTACCGCACCGATTCGTTCGATCGAGCCACGGTCGAGGCGTTGGCGACCCGATTCGTACGGATATTGCAGCAGGTCGTGACGGATTCGGACGTTGCGGTGGGAGCGATCGATATCCTCGGTAGCGAGGAACGCGAGTTGGTATTGCGCCGGTGGAACGACACCGCCGCCGATATTCCGGACACCACCATCATCGGACAGTTCCAGTCGCAGGTTGCCGCCGTTCCGGACGCGGTCGCGGTGGTCTTCGATGACGAACAGCTGACTTACCGAGAGCTCGACCGTCGTGCCGATCGGCTTGCGCGAGGGCTGGTTTCGCGTGGGGTCGGCCTGGACAGCGTGGTGGCGGTGGCGTTGCCGCGATCGGCAGACCTGATCGTGGCATTGCTCGCGGTGTTGAAAGCCGGTGGTGCGTATCTGCCGATCGATCCGGCTTATCCCTCGGATCGGTTGTCCTTCATCCTTGGCGACGCGGCCCCGGTTGTTCTCGTGACCGACTCCGCTACGGCATACTTGCTGCCCGCTTCGGAGACACCACACCTCTATCTCGAAACACCGGTGCCGGACGAGCCCGGTCTGGATCGAATCGCCGCGGTGGGGCCGCAGAATCTGGCGTACGTCATCTACACGTCCGGCTCCACCGGCGTACCCAAAGGCGTTGCCGTCACGCACCGCAATGTGGTGGCTTTCGCGACCAAGCAGGAATGGCGGGGCGGTGCGCACGAGAGTGTGCTGGTGCATTCCTCGGTCGCGTTCGATGCCTCCACCTATGAGATATGGGTTCCACTGTTGGGCGGTGGCCGGGTAGTTGTCGCGCCGTCGGAACGCACTGACATCGCGACGCTCGGCCGATTGCTCGTGGCGAGCGGGGTCACCGGGGCATTTCTCACCACTCGTTTGTTCGAGCTGTTCATCGATCACAGCCCCGAGGCGCTCGCCGGGCTCCGCCAGGTGTGGACCGGCGGCGAGGAGATGCCGGCCGAGGTGTTCGAGCGCGCTTTGCGGATGTGCCCGGACACCCGCATCGTGCACGTGTACGGGCCCACCGAGACAACGACTTTCGCGATCCGGCGGCCGTTCGACGCCGCGGCGCGCTTCGGGGGCGGTTCGGTGGCGATCGGGTCCGCGTTGGCCAATGTGCGGGCGTTCGTGCTGGATTCGTGGTTGGCACCGGTGCCGGTCGGGGTCGCCGGCGAGTTGTACTTGGCCGGTGCGCAGCTGGCGCGCGGTTATCGCGGGCGGGCGGGGTTGACGGCGGCGCGGTTCGTCGCCGATCCGTTCGATCCGTCCGGTGGTCGGTTGTATCGCACTGGCGATGTGGTGCGGTGGAATGCCGCGGGGGAGTTGGAGTTTGTCGGCCGGATCGATGATCAGGTCAAGATCCGGGGCTTCCGGGTCGAACCCGGCGAGGTCGAAATCGCACTGGCCCAACATCCTTCGGTAGCCCAGGCCGTTGTGGTAGTGCGCGACACCGCGGTTGGCGGCAAGCAGCTGATCGGGTATGTGGTCGCCGACGGTGTCGAGGGCGGCCAGGTGCGCCGGTTCGCCGCAGAGCGGCTGCCGGAGTTCATGGTGCCCGCCGCGGTGCTGGTGATCGACGCGGTGCCGCTGACCGCGAACGGGAAGCTCGATCGGGCCGCGCTGCCCGTGCCCGAGCTGGTGTCCTCGGTGCCGTATCGGGCGCCGGGCACGCTCCAGGAGCGGATGGTGGCCGAATTGTTCGGTGAGGTCCTGGGGCTGGCGCAGGTCGGGGTCGACGACAGCTTCTTCGAGCTGGGCGGTCATTCGCTGTTGGCTACCCGGCTGATCAGCCGGATTCGGGTGGTGCTCGGCGTCGAGGTGCCGATCCGGACGGTGTTCGATGCGCCGACGGTGGCGCAGTTGGTGAGTCGGCTCGATGCCGGGGTGCGGATGCGTCCGGCGTTGCTGGCTCGGCCGCGGCCGGATGTGGTGCCGTTGTCGTTCGCGCAGCGGCGGTTGTGGTTCATCCATCGGCTGGAGGGGCCCTCGGCCACGTACAACATTCCGTTGGCGGTGCGGCTGCGCGGGGTGGATGTGTCGGTGTTGACCGCCGCGGTCGGTGACGTCGTTGCGCGGCACGACAGTCTGCGCACTGTCTTCGTGGAAGTCGACGGTGTCCCGACCCAGCGGGTGCTCGCGGCCGGCAGTGTCGAGGTCCCGGTGAACGTCACCGACGTGGCACCCGCCGAAGTGGAAGCGGCCGTGATCGGGGCGGTGCGCTACGGGTTCGACCTGTCCACGGAGATCCCGATTCGGGTCACGGTGGTGCGATACGGCACGGACGAGTGTGTCGTGGTGCTGTTGATTCACCACATCGCCGGTGACGGCTGGTCGATGTCACCACTGCTGCGGGATCTGTCGGTGGCATATACCGCGCGCGCCGAGGATCGGGCGCCGGGGTGGTCACCGCTGCCGGTGCAGTACGTGGACTACACGCTGTGGCAACAGGACCTGCTGGGATCGCAGACCGATCCGGACAGCGTGCTGTCGCAACAGTTCGACTATTGGCGTAGTGAGCTCGACGGTCTGCCGGAGCAACTGCGACTGCCTACCGATCGGCCGCGGCCGCGAGTCGCCAGTTATCGCGGCGACATGGTTGTCTTCGGCATCGATGCCGGCACGAGGGCCGGACTGGAACGATTGGCCGCTCGCGAGGGCGCCACGGTGTCGATGGTGTTGCAGTCGGCGTTGGCGGTACTGCTGTTCAAACTCGGTGCGGGGGAGGATATTCCGATCGGCGCACCGGTGGCAGGCCGCACCGACGAGGCGCTGACCGAGCTGGTCGGGTTCTTCGTCAACTCGTGGGTGCTGCGCGCGAAAGTGGCGCCCGCCGCGTCGTTTACCGAGATACTCGGCGAAGTCAGGGCGAAAGCGCTGGCCGGGTACGAGAATCAGGACGCGCCGTTCGAATTGCTGGTGGAGCTGCTCAACCCGACGCGGTCGGCGGCGCATCATCCGTTGTTCCAGGTGTCCTTGGCATTTCAGAACAACACGCTGCCGACGATGGACCTGCCGGGAGTCGGCGTCGAGCCCTACGACGCGTCCATCGCGACCTCGCGGTTCGACCTGTTCTTCAACATCGCCGACGCGCCCGCCGGTCACCAGTGGGGCGGGTTCGTCGAATACGCGACCGAGCTGTTCGATCGGTCCACGGTCGAGGCGATGGTGGCGCGGTGGGCACGGATACTGCGGCAGGTCGTCTCGGACCCGGGCATGCCGGTGGGGTCGATCGATGTGCTCGACGCCGCCGAACGTGACCTGCTGTTGGACCGGTGGAACGACACCGCGGTCGATGTCCAGGACATGACCATGGTCGAGCTGTTCCAGACCCACGTCGCTCGTACTCCGGAAGCGGCCGCGGTGATCTGTGGTGCGACCGAGTTCTCGTATCGGGACCTCGATACTCGCGCGAACATGCTTGCGCGCGTACTGATCTCGCATGGAGTGGGGCCGGATGATGTCGTCGCCGTTGCCTTGCCCAGATCCGCGGAACTGATCGTCGCATTGCTGGCGGTCTTGAAGGCCGGTGGTGGGTATCTGCCGATCGATCCCGGGTACCCCTCGGATCGGTTGTCGTTCATCCTCACCGACGCTGCGCCGGTCGTCGTCGTGACCGACTCCGCCACTGCGGAACTGCTGCCCGACACGGCGGCACCTCGTCTGTACCTCGATACCCTCGACAGCGTCGTGTCGAGTCCGGATATCGTTGCCGCGGTCGGACCGCAGAATCTGGCGTACGTGATCTACACCTCCGGCTCCACCGGCATTCCCAAAGGTGTTGGTATCACACATCGCAATGTGGTGAGCCTGGTCGCGTCGGCGTGGCCGACCGCCGCGGCGGATCGGGTGCTCGCGCATTCCTCGATCGCGTTCGATGCCTCGACCTATGAGATCTGGCCCGCGCTGTGCGGTGGCGCCACGGTGGTGCTGGCCGGTGAGCAGCGTTCGGATCTGGTGGAGATCGCGCGGCTGGTGGAAAGCCGTTCGGTGACAAAGATGTTCGCGACACCACCGATGATGTTGGCGTTGCTCGATCACGTCGAATCGTTGCCCGGCAATCCGTTGCGAACGTTGCGCCGAGTTCTCGTCGGTGGTGCGGAGGTCACGGAAACCGTTGTCCGGAAGCTGACGGCGCAATGTGCCGGTGTCCAGGTCATGAACGGTTATGGGCCTACTGAGAGCACCGTGTGCGTGACCGATTACGACGCGGTGGGCGAGCTCGATGGTGCGGTGCCGATCGGTACGCCGGTGGCCAATACGCGGGTGTATGTGCTCGATTCGCGGCTGGTGCCGACTCCGGTGGGTGTTCCCGGTGAGTTGTATGTCGCCGGTGCCCAGCTGGCCCGTGGCTATCGTGGCCGGGCCGCGTTGACCGCGGCACGGTTTGTGGCCGATCCGTTCGATCCGGTCGGCGGTCGGTTGTATCGCACCGGTGACGTGGTGCGGTGGAACACCGCCGGGCAGTTGGAGTTCGTCGGCCGGATCGACGACCAGGTCAAGATTCGCGGGTTCCGCGTCGAGCCCGGTGAAGTGGAAACGGTACTGGCGCAACATCCGTCGGTATCCCAGGCGGTGGTCGTGGTGTCCGACACCGACACCGGCGGTAAGCAACTGGTCGGGTATGTGGTCGCGGACCAGTCCGGGCCGGTGGCCGGTGAAGACGAGCTCGTCGGCCAGTGGCAGCGGGTCTACGACGACCTGTATTCCGGTGTCGACACTGGTGTCGCGGTCGGCGGCGCGGACCGTGCCGGGTTCGGTGCGGACTTCGGCGGTTGGAACAGCAGCTACACCGTGGCGCCGATTCCGCTGGAGCAGATGCGGGAATGGCGGTCGGCCACGGTCGACCGGATCCGCGGACTGAAGCCGCGTCGGGTGCTCGAAATCGGCGTCGGCTCAGGATTGTTGATGTCGCAGTTGATACCCGACTGCGAAGAGTACTGGGCATCGGACTTCTCGGCCGCGACGATCGCCACGCTGCGCCAGCAGGTGGCCGAACTCGATGCGGGGCTGGCCGATCGCGTGTTCCTGAGTGTGCGCAGCGCCGAGGACGTCGACGGACTGCCCGAAAGCTATTTCGACACAGTGGTATTGAACTCCGTCATCCAGTACTTCCCGGGTGAACGGTATCTGCGCCGCGTGCTCGAACAGGTGTTGCGTCTGCTGGCTCCTGGCGGTGCGGTGTTCGTCGGCGACGTCCGCAACTTGGCGCTGCTGGAGGAGTTCACCACCGCCGTGCAGATCGCGCGCAACGGCGGCGAGGATCCCGCTGTCGTCGCTGATCGAGTTCGCCGCGATATCACCGCGGAACAGGAACTGCTGCTGGCACCGGATTACTTCCTGGCTTTGCGGCGTGTCCTCGACCTCGGCGCTGTCGATGTCGAACTCAAACGCGGATTCTCGGTGAACGAGCTGACCCGGTATCGATACGACGTGGTCCTGCACAAGGCGCCCGCGACGCCGGTCTCGGCGACCGACGTGCCGAAAGTCGAGTTCCGCGACCATGTTTGGCTGCGCGCCTTCCTGCGCACGCGACGGCGGGACGGCGTTCGGGTCACCGGTATCCCGCACGCGGGGCTGACCGGCCAGATCGAGGCCACACAGCGCATCCGAACCGGCGAGCCGGTCACCGCCGGCGGGCAAACAGCCCCGCTCGCCGTGAGTTTCGAAGGAATGGTCGCGGACCACGCCGCTCGGATGGACGTGGGTTTGCTGCCCGAAGACCTGCACGTCCTCGGGCAGGAACTCGGGTACACCACGGCGGTTACCTGGTCCACGGAACCTGGCCACATGGATGCGGTCTTCCTCGACACCGTGACAGCGCAGGGCCGGTCACTGGCCGACGTGTATATCGCGCCGGCACCCGTCGGCGATCCCGCTGCGTACGCGAACAGCCCGCACGCCGGTCTGCTTGCCGCCGAGGTGCGTCGATGGGTGACCGATCGGCTGCCCGAGTTCATGGTGCCGACGACGGTGATCGTGATCGACTCGGTGCCGTTGACCGCGAACGGCAAACTCGATCGCAAGGCCTTGCCGGACCCGGAGTTGGTGTCCGCGAAGGAATTCCGCGCCCCACGCACCGATCGAGAGCAGACGCTGACCGAACTGTTCGCCGAAATCCTCGGACTCGACCGGGTCGGTATCGACGACGATTTCTTCGCCCTCGGCGGCCACTCGCTGCTGGCTACCCGCCTCACCAGCCGGATTCGGATGACATTGGGCGTGGAGGTCCCGGTGCGAGTGATATTCGACGCGCCCACCGTCGCCGAATTGGTGACCCGGCTCGACGAAGGTGCTTCCGCGGGAACCGATTTCGATCCGGTGCTGAAGCTGAAGAGCTCCGGATCACGCAATCCGCTGTGGTGCCTGCATCCCGGCGGCGGTCTCGGCTGGTTCTACCAGCAACTCGGCCGGCACCTGCCCGACCGGCCGGTGTTCGCCATTCAATCCCGTGGATTGGACGGCGGGCCGGTGGCCGAATCCTTCCAGGAAATGCTGGCCGACTACATCGACCACATCCTCAGCTACCAAGAGGAAGGCCCGGTCTATCTGCTGGGTTGGTCCTACGGCGGAATCCTCGCGCACGCGTTGGCCTGCGAACTGGCGCGGCGCGGGGTGCAGGTCGGTTTTCTCGGCGTCATGGACTCCAAACCGCCGGTCGCGTCCGCCGCGGACGCCGACGTGTCGGAAGACGACGCTATGGCGGGCATCCGCGCTTGGGCCGCCGACAGATTCGGTGACCAACTCGAATCTCCCGATATTCAACGGCTGGTCGAGCAGGCGACCAAGGTACTGATCAACAACAGCACACTGCTCGATGGCTACACCGCACCGTGCTACGACGGCGACATGACGATATTCGGCGCAGCTTTGGACGAACAAGGCCATCGAAAGGCCGATTTCCAGACCGATCTCCAGCAAGCCTGGCACGGCCATATCGGCGGCCGGATAGACGTCCTGGAAGTCGAGTGCGCCCACGGCGATTTCGATCGCCCGGAAAACATGAATCTGGTGGGCCGATTGCTGAACAACCTGCTCTGATCGGCGGCCGCGCCGGTTGTCCGCGCCGCAGGCCGACGATGATCGTGGCGGCGGACCTGCTGGCGCGCTTCGGGGAAGGCGTCGATGACGACACCGCATTGCTGGCGCTGAGCATCCCGCCCGGCCGCGGTCACGCATAATCAGCGAATTCCGTACTGCCACAAGGGTGCTGCCGGATCAGTCGTCGATCTGGAGACGTCGCCCTTACAAGTTCGGTGGATGCTCGTCGAGGGTCAGCTGCAACGTCACATCGTGTTCGAGAGAGGCTTTCAAACCGCAGAGCATGAAAGCGAACCCTGCGGTGGAATCGCGAAGATTGGCGATTCTGGTATCGAGGTCACCGGTGAATCCGGACTCGGTGACACGAAGGTACGTCGTGTCGTTCTCGTACGGTGTGAGCGAGAATTCGACAGTGGTGGACTCGTCGGGAGCGTAGTTGTTCCAAGCGAAGCGAATGGTCTTGTCGGGTTCGGACTTTTCTACCCGAATCGTTCGCGACGCACCGTACATTTCCCATTCCCAGACGAGTTCGGCACCCTCGACCATGCGGCCGCTGCTCTTCGTGTACCAGAACCTGGTTGTTATCGCCGGGTCGGCCAGGGCCTCGAAAACCTCGTGCGGCGCACGACGAATGAGCATGCCGACATCCACGGACAACGGTTGTATAGGCGCAGTCATAGTTCCCCTCCTTGATCGTCCTGATCGCACGTCGGTGCGACCGAGAACTGTTGTGCCACTTGTATCCTGCGCAGACCCCATTCAACTGCGCATGGCCGGGCGCAATCCTACGGGGATAAGGTTGTCTCTGAGACGGTTTCGGTCATCGAACTACCGATAGGACGTCACGGCTCTCCCTCAACCGCGGAATGGTCGGTGGCTCAGGCTGCGGTGCACCATCTCGGTGAGGGTGACGATGTCGAAGACCGGGATGCGGAGGCGGCTCTGGATGGCGTGGCCGTAGGGGACGAGGTCCGTGCATTCGATGACCAGAGCGCCCATCTCGGGGTTGGCGGCCGCCAGTTGGTCTATCTCGTGCAGCACCTCACGACCTAGGCGGTCGGCGTCGAGGTTGTTGCGGCGGCCCTCGAGGATTACCTCGCGGAATTCTGGTTGCGCGTCCATGCCGGCGACGCAGATCGGTACCGACTCAGCGCCGACTGCCTGTAGGTGACGCTGGGTGAGGGCTTCCTTTTTCGCGACCAACAGGCCGACCTTTCGGTCCGCGGCGAGCATTCGGTGCACCATCGGCACCTGGATCAGGCTGGAGCTGTACAGCGGGATTTGGACGGCGTCGGCCAGTTGCTGTTGGAAGATGACGAGGAAGCCGCAGCCGCTGGTGATCGCTGCTGCCCCTTGGGCTTCCAGTTCCTTGGCCGCGATGATGAACGGCTCCAATAGGGTTGGGTCGGCCTCGGTGACCATCCGCTGAGGGGTTGCGCCTTGCACGACCTGGTAGATGACGGGGAAGTCGAAGGTTGTTCGATTGCGGATGTGGCCGGGGATTTTGGTGAATGCGGTGTCGAGGCAGAGGACGCCGATGGTGGTGTCGCCCTTGACACCTGGGTGTTCGATCACTGGTAACGCCTTAAGAGATTGTGCTGTCGAAACGGTCCGGCCGTAGTGCGGCCGGGTCGGTGGTGGGTTGCTCGCCGGCCAGGATTTGACTGATGAGTTCGCCGCCTGCGGGTGCGAGGCCCATGCCGATGTGGCCGTAGCCGACTGCGATCAACAGGTTGCGCAGGCCGGTGCGGCCGATCAGCGGCACCCCGTCCGGCGTGCAGGGACGCAAGCCGCTCCAGGTCTCGCGGGTCGGTGTTTCCTCCAGGTCGGGCAGGTACTCGTTGACGGTACGCAGCATTCCGCGTACGCGCCGTTCGGAGATGGCGGTGCTCATCCCGGTGAGCTCGAGCCTGCCGCCGATGCGTAGCCGGTCACCCAGCGGCACCATCGCCATCCGCCCCTCGCTCAGCAACACCGGCCGACTGGGGCCGCTGGGCGGCATATCCATGGTGACGCTGTAACCCTTGATCGGTTGCAGCGTCAGGCCGATCCCCGCCATGCGCGCGCACTCGGTCGACCACGCGCCCGCCGCGACGACTACGTCACGAGGGCGAAGATCCCCGCGATTCGTGTGCAGCCGTTCGATTTTCCCCGCTTTGACCTCGAAGGCGGTGAGATCGGTGTGTTCGCTGATCGCTACGCCCATCTCGCGCAGCACCCGGCCGAATTCGATGACGAACTCCGGCACGTGCAGGTACGCGCCTTCGGGGTTGTACAGGGCACCGTAGATGTCGAAGCGGGTCTTCGGCTCGAGCTCGTCGAGTTCGCCGGGACCGAGAACACGCAGTGGTACTCCGTTGGCGACGGTTCGCGAGACGGCCCGGCCGGCGTCGGCAAACCCCTGCGCGGACTTGTAGGCCAGCACGATGCCCGGCGACTCGAAAGTGGCGGCAATACTTGGTGATTCACACAGTTCGAGCAGTATCTCCAGGCTGCGCTTCTTCATTCCGATCAATGCGCGGAACCCGGCCGCCGCGGCAGTCGGGGTGCACGCCTGATTGAAAAGCCGAAGCCAGCGCAACAATTCGCGGTCGGCTCGCAGCTTGACGTAGAACGGCGCGTCCGCACTCAGCATGCCGAGCGAACGTAGCGAACGCATCCCAGGTTCGGCCAGCGGTGCGGCACCGTGGGTGCCGACGAAACCGGTATTCCCGTACGAGCACGACTGCGGCCCGCCCAGCGCGCCGCGCTCGAGCACCGTGACCGTAGCCCCGCTGCGCCTCAGGTGATAAGCGCAGAACAACCCGGCGACCCCGCCGCCGACGACCACCACATCCGGGTCGTTGCGTACGGGAGCCGCCTCCTCACTCGTCACGGATCCGACCTACACGGTCACGACGAAGAAGTTGGTGGGTAGGTTGACCACGACCCGCTCGTAGATCTCCGCCATGACCGCGTCACCCGGCTCGGCGAAGGTCCCCGGCGGCGGCTCGGCGAACCGGATCACCGACCGTCCCGCGTCGAAAAGCTGGGCACCGTGGCCGAAGTCGCCGACGATGGCGCTGCCCGGTTCGACGAGGCGGGTACGGCAGATGAAGACGCCGTTGTGTTCGAGGTCATCCATCAGGCGGCTGGTGCCCAACGCGCGGTAGTAGTCGACCGGGTTGATGATCAGCCCGTCGGCGGTGCCGCCCATCTGCTCGACTTCGTTGCAGGCCCACAGGATCGTCGAGGCGAAAGGGCCGGGGTTGGTTATCCGTGCGATGCCGGGGATGTTGAGCAGCCCGCCCTCGCCGCTGATGATGGTGTAGTTCTCGGCGGTGCAGAGCCGGACGATCAGCCGGTAGTTGATGAACGATTCGAAAGTCTCCGGGTCCTCCCACATTTCGGGCGGCACCTGCACCCAGGCCGTGGTGGGCAGCAGCTCCGGGATCGGCGACTTGTGGAATCGGCTGGCCAGTTCGCGGCGGACCTCGGCGCCTTCGATCGGCGCGTCGTCGGTGCCGGGCGCGCTCTCGTGCCAGTAGAACTTGCGCGGATCACGGGACAGGTCAATGGCTTTGAGCACATTGCGCGCGGGGTAGCGCGGTTTGCGCCGCGAGCTGGTGAGGGTATCGGTGATGGTCACGTCGTACTCGACGGACGCGGCGAGGCCGTCTTTCTGGCAGGCCTCGACGAACATCCGCCCCGGCGACAGTTCCTTCTTCCGGTCCGAAACGACCTGAGCCAGCGTCTCTTTGATGCCTTCGGTCTTCAGCATGTAGTGATTCCTTTCCTGTCATCGGCACACGGTGCCGAGAGCTGTGCTGTTCACTCCGATGTCGCGGAGCCGGTGACTTCGGCTTCCCAGGGCAGATGCGCCGAGGTCGGGCCGAGCACGCTCGCGCCGCCGTCGACCAATTGGACCGTGCCGGTGAGGTAGGAGGCCCGCGCGCTCGCCAGGAAGGCGGCCACGGCGGCCATCTCCTCCGGGCGGGCGATCCGGCCGACCGCCGTGTGCGTGCCCATCGCATCGAACTGTGCCTCGAGCGCGCCGTCGGTAGCTTGTTGTGCCGCAACGCGTTCCAGCAGGGGAGTGCGGGTCGCGCTCGGTGCGAGCACGTTGACCGTCACGCCGTCCCGGCCCACCTCGGCAGCGAGGGACTGCGCGAACCGCACGATGGCCGCGCGGGTCACGCCGGACATGGCCAGGCCGCTGATCGGGACGCTCGCCGTCTCCGACGCGACGAACAGCAGCCTGCCCCAGCGCGCACTCCGCAGATAGGGCAATGCGGTCAGCGCCAAGTCGACGGCGGGCAGCAACACCCCGTCGACCGCCGCCCGGTAGTCCGATATCTCGAAGGCCGCCGCGTTGCCGGTCGGCGGAGTGCCGCCACTGACGACGACGATGTGCAGGCCGCCGAATTCCGTGGCGACCTCGTCGACCCAGCGGTGGGTTGCCGCGCTGTCGGTGATATTCACGCTGGTCGCGTACACCCGGCCGCGCGCAACCTCTTTGACGGCCCGCTCCGCCGCCACCAGCCGCTCGGGGTCGCGCGCGCCGAGGGCGACGTGGGCACCCTCGGCGGCCAACTCCCGCGCAATCGCCAGCCCGATGCCGCTCGATCCGCCCGCCACCAGGGCGACCTTGTTCTCCAGACCCAGATCCACTCGGTTAGCCCTTTCCGTTCGAGTCCGCAGTGCCGAACTCGTATCCGTACCGGCGCGCAAGCGGCCACGACAGTGCCGCGACCGTGCGCCTGGCCGACTTCGGCAGCTTGGTCCGCCAGGAGTCGTCGGACGGACGGATCACGGTGGCGCCGATGTTGAACCGGTCCGGATTCCCGGTAACCGTGTGATTGGTGTGCAACTCGACCGTTCGATCGGTCACCGGGTTGGCCGCAGTGTCGCTGTCGATCAGTCGCAGCAGTTGGTCGATGGTGCCCGCCGGATCGGCGATGAAGTCCTCGTACCGCAGGAACATCGAGCGCTCCGGATAGCGTTTGGTGATCGCATGCGAGGCGAGGTTGAAGCCGGTCCAGTAGCCGGTGCTCTTGCCCGGCCCCATGGCGTACACGTATTCCTTTGGCTTACTCCATGATTGGGCGACAGCACGGGGATCGCGCACGAGATGGACGTAGTAGGGGGTGATCCCGTCGAGGTGCGCGAGCAGCGCCGCTTCGCCGGGCATCTTCGAGGTATCGACGATCACCTGCGACTCAGTGCGTTTCGCGATGGCCTGATAAATCTCGGTCATCAAAGCGGCATGCGCGCGGAGCTGCTCGCTGCGCAGGCCCCGGAGCACCCGCCAGGTGTGCCTGGTCCGGACGCTGCCGAGCTGACGCCCGATGACGGTATCGGCGTGCTCCACCAACGTGGTGCCCGCGGGTTGCCCGACCGGCAGGATCGTCGACCAGACCGGGCAGTCGACCAGCTTCCGCCCGCAGCCGCAATCCTCGTTCACACCGCGCCCCGCCGCGTTCTTCCACAGGAAATGCAGCTCACCGACGTGGAACAAGCCCGGGATCTCGTTGAGGATATTGCCGATGATGGTGCTGCCGTTGCGGCACCAGCCGGTGATGCACAGGACCTTCAGCGGTGCGCTGCCCGATGGTGTGTTCGTCATCCGTTGACCGTCTTCTCCGTGATTACCGATTGCCGGATCGTCAAGGCCAGCACCGAGGCCGCGAGCGCGCAGGCCGCGCCGACCACGAAGACGGCCGGGTAGCCGAAGCCGGCCGCGATCGCGCCGGTGGCCGGGCCCCACACGAACAGGCCCAGATCCCAGAACGAGGTGTATGCGCCGAGTGCCGCGCCCTGCTTGGAGCTTTCGGTGTTGTTCATGACCATCAGGGCCAGTGAGGGATGCAGCAGCGAGAATCCGACCCCCATCACCACGGCCCCGAGCACTGCCACCGGCAGGTTCGGCGCCCAGGCGATGATCAGCAATCCCGCGGCTTCGCCTGCGCCACACCAGGATGCGACGCGGCGCGGTCCGAGCTTGTCCGGCAAGTGGCCGATGACCAGGCGGGTGCCCGCGTACACGGCGCTGAAGGTGCTCAAAACGATGACGCCCGAGTCGATTCCGCGTTCCTGCAAGCCGGTGATGACAAACGCGGCCAGGCCGACGTAGCCCGCGGCGCCGAGCGCGAGGCCGAGGCCGGGCAGCACTGCGGGCCGCAGCATCAGCCCGCGTCCGCCGCCCGAGGGCTCGAGGTGCGGTTGCGGTGGCACGATGCTCATCAGCACGAGACCGACCAGCGGTGCGGCTACGCAGAACGCCCACACGGCGTCGATACCGAAGTGCCGCAACACCGCACCGAGCGCGGTGCCCAGCGAGATGCCGCCCCACATGGCGATGCCGTAGAGCCCGATCACCTGACCGCGCCGGCTGTGCGGCGCCAGCGACACGGTCCAGACCGCGCCGGCGACGAACAGCGCCGCCTCGCCGACACCGGCCAGCAGCCGCGCCACCATCAGGCCCGCGAAACCGATCGGCAGGAAGTAGAGCAGCCCGCCCGCCGCGATGGCGAGCGCGCCGAACCGCATGACGGAGCGATGTCCGTGCCGGTCGGCCAGCCCGCCGAAGATCGGCCGGGTGAGCAGCGCGGTGAGCGCGGTGGCCGTGACCGCGAGCCCGACCGCGAGATCGCCCGCGCCGAACTGGTCCCGCACGTGCGCGGGCAGCACCGGGATCGCCGCGGACAGGCCGAGATATCCGCAGAACAGTCCGCCGAACACGCCGGCCAGGGCCAGGCGCGGGAACGCTCCCGTTTCGGAGGGCGCCGTCATCGGTGTCCGGCCCACGCGGAGCTGGTGCCGTCATCGGTGGTCGCCGCGAGCGCGCCGACGACCTTGCGCACCGCCGCGACGAGGTGGTCACAGTCCGCCTCCGACAGCGTCGAAGAGAGCGGAATGTCCACTGCCCGTTGCAAATAGCCCGTCGCGTTGGGCAGCAGCTCCTTGATGGCCGCGGTGTCCATGCCGGGGAACATGAACCGCCAGTTCCAGAAGGCCCGGATATTGTGGTCGGCGTCCGAGCCGAGGTTGCGCGCCTCGATGCCCTCGTGGCATAGAGCTCGCGCGAACCACTGTGCGGCGCCGGTGGGAACCAGGAAGATGAACGCCTCGCCGAGATAGGCGCCGGGCGCGACCGGCCGCCGGATATGAATTCCCGCGATATCGGCCAATGCTGTTGCGACGTAATCGTAGTTGCGGCGGAAAGCGGCCAGCCGGATCGGCAACCTTTCGAGTTCGGCACGCAGCAGCGCGGCCCGGATCTCGTCCATCCGGAAACTGAGCAGCGGCAGGTCGAGGTCGGTGGCGATCGGGGGCTCGCCGTCCGGGAAGTGGCGCCGCAGCCGACCCTCGTAGGCGCCGGAAAGCACGGTGGCGCGGGCGAACAGGGCGCTGTCGTCGGTGAGCAGGAAACCGCCCTCGCCGCTGTTGAGCGCCTTGTCCGACTGGGTGCTGAAAGCCCCGGCCAGGCCGAAGGTGCCGAGTTTGCGACCGCCCAGTTCCGCGCCGAGCGCCGGGACCGCGTCCTCGAATACCGGCACGCCCATTTCCGCGGCGAAACTGATCAGCGCGGCCATATCTCCGGCGAAGCCGCGCATGTGCACGACCATGATGGCCTTGACCTGCGGGGTCCATCGGCTGCGCAGGTCGGCCACGTCCAAATGGAGGTTTTCGTCCACATCGACCAGGAATGGTATGCAACCGGCGAGAATGATGGCGCTCGGCGTCGCGGCGAAAGTGAAACCGGGACAAGCGATCAGGCTGCCGGGTTCGATGCCCGCCGCCATGATGGCCAGCGCTAATGCTGTGGTGCCGCTCGACGTGGCCAGTGCGTGTTTGCAGTCGAAATAGCGGCACAGTTCCGCTTCGAACTGGCCGCACTCGGTCTCGTGCGCGGGACGATAGTCGTACCTGAAGTAGAGGTGGCTGCGGATCGCCCGCAGTGCCGCCTCCTCATCTTCGGGGTGGACGCACACCGCGCCGCGGTCGTAAGTCGGCCAAGGTTCCAATCGAACGGGATTTCCCCCGTCGAGGGCGAGTTGTGTTTCGGCGGCATTCCGCGCGCCGGACAACTGCCGATTTGCCGCCGAATGGTCGACTTCGTTGTCTGCCATTGTATTTCCCTGCCCAACTACCCGTAAAACTCGGCGAGCTACTGCCCGCCTCGCCCGCCGCGCTCCTCCTCCGAAACGCGGCAGGACGTTTCGGGCAAACGGTACACCGAGATTTCATTCCGGATACCCGAAATCGATTGCTCGGCAATGACATCGGATCTTGGGTCTTGCCCGAGATCAACTTGTCCGGTTGGCCAAATGTCACCCGACACCGTGACGCTGATATGGCAGGACACGTGGGGCCCGCCGCGCGACCCCGAAAAAGATCTTGAAATTTCGGGTAAAGAGATCGGCCGCAGCATGCCACTAACAGGGTGACCGAGCCGAGAGCCGGAAGGGCTCGACGTCGAACCCCTACAGAGAGGTGCCATCGAGATGATGGAATTGGTATCCGTCGTTGCGGTGATGACGTGCGCGCATAGCATCACCCAGTTGACGAACGCTCTCGCTCGCAGGCTGGAAGCCCCGCCGGCACCTGCTGTGCCCGAGCGTAAAGCGCCAAGACACGGCGGTCGGCGAGGCCCATGCCGGTAAAGGGACAAGGAATCACGTGACGAGCGAGTGCACCGACGTCGAATGCGTCGACATCTCGGCAGACGATGACCTCATCACGGCTGGGCTCGAGTTCGAGCAGTTCTACTCCGGGAATCGTGCTCGGGTGGTGCGGTTCGTACGAGGTATCGCGCGCAGTCACAACCTTGCCGAGACCCAGCTCGATGCCGAGGCCGTCGCACAGGACGCGTTCGAAGACGCGTTGCGTTCCTGGGATTCGATCGAACATCCCGAACGCTGGATACTCACGGTAGCCGCTCGGGCGGTGTGGCGCCGCGTCCGCCGGGAGTGGGCAGGTCAGGAAGCGCTGCGGCTGCGCGTCCTGGACGTGTTCGACGAACTCGAACGCGACCTCGACCCGGTGTTCACCGCGGTGCTGGCGCGCACCACCGTGCTTCGGATCCTGCAGTTACCAGGCAATCAAGCCATCTGCACCTACCTACACCATGTCGAGCAGCACACGTACCGCGAGATTGCCGAGCTGCTGGACATGGCCCCGGGTACAGTCGCGTCCCACGTCCATCGTGGCGTCACATGCGTCCGCGAACAGAATCAGTACGCCCGGACCTATGGACCTGTCCGGCCACGCAAGGTCGCGCAACCACCGCGCCTGCTGACCAACCTGCCCGAATTCAGCTGGGAAACGAGCAACCGGTCCATGATCGCGGGTGCCCTTTTTATGCTCATCAACCTCGGGGGAGCAGGTTTTGCGGCCACCCTGTGGGCGGAGGGGCACTCGCCGAACCGGTTCCGCCTGTTCGTCCCGACCGGCGTCGGTGTACCAATCGGTGGACCAATCGAGACGGCGATGCCGCAATGGCTGGTCATCATGCTGTGCGTCCTCGCTGGCACAGCGGTACTGGTCGTCCTGCGGGTCGCGCTCTTGATCATTGCCGATCACTGGTGTGAAATCCGAACCCGATACGACCAGGGATAGCTAGGGTGTCGAGCGCGGATGGCGGTCGGATTCGCGTAGCGTGAGGCTGTGACCACCTGTAATGCGCAGGATTGCCCGGGTTTCCCAGTCGAGTCGGCGCGTTAGGCCGGGCGGTGGCTGCCGAAAGGGCACGTCTCGCCGGTCTACTGGCTGTCGCTGTTCTGGTGTGTGGTTGTTCGGATCATCCGTTCGCGCCGAAAGACGGACGACCGCCGCGGGCGACGCTGCCCGCGGCGGAGGCGGTGGTCACGGCCTCGCCGCAAGGGTTGCGACTGCGTGGTGCACCGTGGTGGCCCGCCGGGTTCAACGCGCCGCAGTTGGCGACGAACTGGTCGGTGAACTTCGGGTGTGGCGCGCAGACCGACCTGGACAGCTACTTCGGTGCGCTGCCTGCCAATTCGTTGACCCGCTTCAACCTGTTCCAGGCGTTGGCGATCAACAAGCGAACTGGCGCAGTGGATTTCAGCGCGGCGGACGCGGTGTTCACCGCGGCCGAGAAGTATCGGCAGGTCGTGTTGCCGGTGCTGTCACCGCAGGACGGTGGTTGTGCGGATGAGCAATTCAAGCAGCGGCAGTGGTATGTCAACGGCTGGACGACCGTCAGGCCGGTTCCAGGCCGGGCCGTGATGAGTTTCCGGGACTGGACTAAAACCGCCGTGGACCGGTGGAAGAGCGTTCCGGTCCTCGCCGGATGGGAACTCGTCGGCGAACCGGAACCGAGCAACTGCACGGGAAGCCACTGCGATCTGCCCGCCCGCACCTGCCCGCCGGACGCGGCGGCGGTGCTGCGCAAGTTCATGGACGACGCGGGAACCATTGTGCGCGAACTGGATCCGCACCGGCTGATCTTCGCCGGGTACGCGGGCGGCGGCCAGTGTGGCACTCAGGGCGATGAGTTCCGCACGGTCAGCGCGTCCCCGCAGATCGATGTGGTCGAGTACCACGACTACCTCCGTGACTCGCTGCCCGGAGATCAGTGGAACGGCCTGGGTGTTCGGCTGCGCCAGGCGGCCCAGCTGGGAAAACCATTGCTGGTGGCCGAGATCGGCGAGGAGGCCGGATCCTGCGGCAGTCTCGAAGACCGCCGCGCGCACCTGGACGCGAAGTTCGCCGCACAGCGCGCGGCCGGGTCGGCGGGGGCGCTGATCTGGGCATTCGTGCCCGACCCGCGACCCGATCAGTGCACCTTCGACGTCGGCCCCGACGACCCGCTGTGGTCGCTGGCCGCCGAGCGAACCACCGTGGGTTGATGGCTCAGTCCGCGCCGAGCACCCGGTAGACGCGCCACTCCGGCTGACCGGCACCGTCATTGGGCACCTCGAGCGCCAATGTCGCGATGCCGCTGCCGTTCTCGTAGATGGTGGGATAGCGCCGGTTCACCGCATCCGAGGTGCCGCGTCCCTTGTTCGGCACGGCCAGAATGTATTTCACGCCGCGTTCGGCGGGCCGGTTGAGGACCCGGACGAAATCGCGATCCGAGGGCACCACGAATTGGTCAGGCCGGTGCGATGCGACGACAACGGCGAAGCCGTATACGGTATCCATCAGTACCGCACCGCGCGGCAGATGCATGGCATCGAGGTAGTTCGCCAGTCGTCGTTCGGTGGCGAACGTGGCGGCGATCCGGCGTTCGTCGGCCCGGCGCTCGGACGCGTTGTCCGGATCGGGGAACAGCACCGCGCCCAGCGAGTACTCCTGCACGGAGATGGCATGACTCGACATTCCCCACGCCGTCAACGGAATCGCGCCCGCCAGCAGTACGAGGGTCAGCGCCATGCCGACGGCCGGTGCGCCCCAGCCCGCTCGGACGCGGTGTTTGCCGGAGATCGGTTCCGGTTCCGGTGCGGCGGTCGCGGCGTGCCTGCCGGGCCTGCGACTCGGCGGAAATCCGCGCACCGGCGCCACCTGCAGTGCCAAGACAGCGGCCAGCGGTATCGCCGCCACATAGAACCGCAGGAATGCGAAGGTGGATCCACTTGCGTAGCTGAAGGCTTGGAAGGCCAGCACCGAACCGCACAGCAGGATCGGCACCACCACCTGCGCGTCGCGCCTGCGCACCGCCAGCGCGCCGACGATCGGCACGAGCAGCGGCAGCAGCGGTCCCAGAATGAGCGTCGCTGCGGTCGAATACTCCAGCGCCGCAGTGGTTTCGGTAGCCGAGGAACTCGACTGCTGCAGGATCGACGAATTTCCGTACTGGGAACTGAACTGCTGGAACGCCTGTCCGGTGATCAACCAGCTGGTGGCCGCCCACACCACGAACGCGGCCGCCACCGGCAGCACGACGAGGATGAAATCCATGACGGCGCAATGCCATCGGTGGCTCTCGCCGCGACTGCGCCGATAGGTGACCACGAAGACGAGCGCGCCCGCGGCGGCCGCGGGGGCCAGTGCGTCGTACCGGGTCAGGTAGGCGAGCCCGAGTGCGATACCGCACGCCGTCAGGTCGTTCGCGTCATCGGTGCGCATCCATCGGATGAGCCTGCGCATCGCCCAGCACAGGCAGAACAGGAACGGCGCCTCGCTCATCCCGTTCGCGCCGTAGAACACCACCATCGGGTTGATCGCGAACAGCAGCGCGACGCCGCCGCTGAGCCAGAGTGGCGCGCCGCGGTCGGTGCCGATGCCGAACACCATCGCCACCGCACCTGCCATGAACAAGGCCGACATCAGCACACCGGACAGCCCCCAGACCGTGATGCCCGGAAACCATTGCGCGAGTGCGACCATCGGCAACTGGGCCAGCGACGTCAACGGCGTGAAGACGAATCCGATCGCCGACAGATGCGGATCCCGGCTGAACAGCGTCGCCTGGGTGGCGGATACCCGGCTGAGCGCGTCGCCCATCAGGAAACCGTTGCCCGCGCTCAACCAGGTACCGGCGGCCAGGTACAGCAGCGTCGACGCGACGAAGATCCAGCGCGATCTCACTCGCTGTCCTCCTTGGTGCTGAGACCGTGAAAGGTCTTCTCCCAGTAGGACGGATTGCGCACCAGCTGATAGCAGCCCTTGGCCGCGGCGATGCTCATCAGCAGCCAGTACAGCGGCACCGTCAGGCAGGCGACCAGCAGGTCCGATCGGTTGTTCTCCCGGCAGGCAAGCAGATTCATGTAGATGGTCGCCCCGTTGCCGATGATCATCGCGATGAGCGAGGGGAAGTAGACGTAGGCGGGGAAGAGCTGGCCGATCACCGCGGGCTGGCCGAGAATCCAGGACAGCGTGATGAACCAGAACACCAGATTCAGGCAGGCGATGATCGGAGTGCCCGCGAGGATCAGCGTGAATCTGATGAAGCTGACCGTGCCGATGCTGCGCCACAACCGGATCGGCCGCCGGGTATGCACCAGCCAGGTCTGCAGATAGCCTTTGTACCAGCGGGACCGCTGCCGCACCCAGTTGATCGGATCCGGATTGGCCTCTTCCAGGGTGGTCGAGTCGATCACCGCCGTCCGATAGCCGGATACCGCGATGCGGACACCGAGGTCGGCGTCCTCGGTGACGTTGTACGGATCCCATGCGCCGATGTCGGTCACCACATCGCGCTTGAAGTGATTTGAGGTGCCGCCCAACGGAATCGGCGCCTTGCTTCGCATGAGTCCCGGTAACAGGAAGCCGAACCACAGTCCGTAGTCGGCGGTGAACCAGGCGGTGAGCAGATTCTGCCGCCCGTTGTGGAAGGCGAGCTTGGCCTGGATGCAGACCACGTCGGGCGGCAGATCCGCGAAAGCCGCCACCACGCGGCGTAATTGGAGCGGATCGGGGATGTCCTCGGCGTCGTAGATGGTGACGATATCGCCGGTGGCCTGATGCAGACCGTAGTTGCAGGCCTTGGGCTTGGTGCGCGGTTGTGCCTCCGGCACAAGGACAATGGTGACGTGGTCGACGCTGGCCAGGGTGCCGATGCCGGCGCGCCGGGCCGCCTCGATGGTGGGGGAGTCGTCCTCCTCCAGCAACAGCAGCACCTGAAGCCGGTCTGTGGGGTAATCGAGCGCCGTCATCGCGCCGATCAGATCGCCGACCACCTCGGGTTCGCCATAGGCCGGAACGAGAATCGTGTACGGCGGCAGTTCCGCGTCGGTCAGTGCCAGCGCGCGTTCATCGCTGACGGTCATGATCGCGTCCCTGGCCATGCCGCGTTGGAAGATCAGTATTCGATCGCCCATCGCGGTGAGATAGCCGAGGGTGCACAGGGCGACGAGCACGGTGCAGGTGGCCATCGGGAAGAACACGGCGCACACGATGATCAGCAGCACCGAGCCCAGCGCGGTATTGCGTTGCCACGGTAGGAAAGCCACCGAGGCCGACGCCATCGGGTCGGATTCGCGCAGGCCGTGCACCGCGGAATGCAGGGCACGGGCACTTGCGGACCCTGGTTCGGGGGCGCGGGCCGCCGTCATTTCGCCTCGGTTCCGGCCACGATGGCCCGTGCGACGGAGAGCAGCATGTCCCGGTCCTTGTGCTCGGCGTCGGAGTCGACGTCCTCGGATTCGGAGTCCAGCACCACGGCCTTCCCGCGCAGGAACTGATGCAGGAAGTTCTCGAAGATGCCGAGCATCGAGGGCTGCGGCGGCGGGAACGCGGCATCGGACTCGTGGTTGTCGGCCGCGATCAGGCTGATCCGCTCCGAGCCGTCGGTGCCGCTCCAATTCCAGGTCAGCCACGTCCAACTGAGCAGTCGTCGATCGTCGAGCACGGTGTTCAATCGGGCGGTGATGCCGTGGCCGAGATCGATTCGGGTCGGCGGGCTGATCCGCGGCTGGGGCATGTTGTAGAGCACGAACTCCGGGTAACGATCGATCGCGTACTGATCCTTGGCGCGCACCGTGTCGATCACGAGGCGGCGACGCCGAGATTCGTTGTCCCACAGCGGGTTGGGCTCCTCGGCCCGCAGCAGTTGCCTGGTCATCGAGGTGCCCTGGCCGAAATAGTTCTGCGCCCACGGATATTGCCGCTCGCTGAGCTGGTCCCAGCCGGGTGGCACGGTATGTGGCTGGGCGACAACGAGTCCGGGCCGCGTCGGAAAGGTGCGGTCGTAGTCGGGCGGAATCGGAATGATCATGATGAGGATCGCGGCGACGGCCACTGTTCCGGCGGCGGCCCAGGCCTGCGGTGTGGTGAGTGGGTCCAAGTCGCGGTCCAGCGGGGTGAGCGCGATGCCGCGGCGGCGACGCCAGTCCACGTACATCACCGCCGCGACGACCAGCACTGCGACCACCGAAGGAACCGCCTGATAGACGAGTACGCGCGCCGTCGGGAACCAGATCCGCAGCACAACGAGCACCGCGCAGCCCACGGCGAACGCCAGTCCCGCGCCGACCCAGGCGCGGGTTCTGGTGCGGCCCACCGCGATCGCGGCGGCGAACGCGGCGAACAGCAGCATCGTCGCGCCCGCCGAGACGCTGCCGCCGCCGATGATGACGCGCATGGCCCGGTACGGCGGCGGGAACGCGGCGAGCAGCAGCAGCCAGCACGGCCAGTACCGGGTGGTCGGGCGCAGGCCGAACAGCAGGATGCACGCGGCGACGACGAACAGCCAGGCCGCCAGCAGGTCCAGGTGCAACATCTCGTACAGGTAGCGATAGCGCGGTGTCAGCAAACCCAGTGTGCAGGCGGATAATCCGAGCCCGATCACGCCGACGATCAGATCGGTCTGCCGGTCGTGAATGGGCAGTTCCGGCCCGCGGCGCAGGGTGATGCCGATCGCGGAGAAGATCGCGAGCACCGGCAGGACGAAGACGAAACCGATGCTCGACCCGGTCCAGGTGTCGTGCACCAGCCGGACCCAGGTGGTCCAGAACGCGGCGGCGGTGGCCAGCAGGATCAGCACCAGCCGCGCCGCGATTCTGGTGACGGTTCCGCGGGCGTGTCCGTGTACTGCCGGGTCGGCGGACATCTACCGCCTGCCGCGCCGCACCAGCACGACCAGTCCGGCCAGCACGCCGAGCAGCACCACTGCGGCACCGGCTCCGGTGAGAATCTTTGCCAGGGAGGTCATTTCGGAACTGTCGGTGGTTGTCGGGGCCGTGGTGGCCGGGTCGAGGAACTCGGGCTGCCGGTCCCCGGCCTGGAACAGGACCGCGCCGTGCAGGCGGGACCAGCGGTTCAGGTCGGCGTTGAGCCAGCCGAGTACCCGGTCCAGATGTTCGGGGGTGTCACTCGATGAGCCGACGACGACGGTCCGCCCACCGGACCAGGTGCTTTGCAACGATGCGAACGGCGTCTTCGGATCGGTGGTGATCCTGGTGATGGTTTTTCCGTCCGCGCCGGTCAACGCCAGGCCCGCGTCGGTCTGTCGGAGCGGCAGCGAAATCGACTCCGGTACATCACCGTTCGCCGCGATCAGCACCGCCGGTGACTTGCTGCCGACGGCCTGATCGAAGGTCACCAGCTCCGGGCGCAGTGGGATCGTGGTCAGCCGTTGCAGTCCGGTCAGCACGGTCACCGCGCGCACGGTGTCCGCGAAACCCGTTGTCCGCAAGCCGATTTGCACGTCGGGCAGCAGCGCCTGCGGCAGCGCGCCGAAGCCGCCGGGGATCGGCGGTGTCGCAGTGGCGCTGGTTACCTCGCTGCTCGGATCGATCGTCAGCGTCAGCGGTGCCTCCAGACCGCAGCCGTGGGTGAGCCCGGCCTGCTGGAACGTCACCGACAGGGTGGTGAAGCGGCCGAGGGCGGCGTTCGGGATGGAGATCCACCGGTCGATCCGGCCCGAGCCGTCCACCGGCCAACTGTCGATATAGGTCGTACCCGTGCTCACCGTGAGCTGACCGTTCAAGGTGTCCGGGAGCGGGGTGTAGCTGCCGCGCAACCGAACTCGCACATCCTTGGCCGGTCGCCCGAGCCGCGACTGGTCGATGCCGACATCCACCCGCACCGGGCCGATCGCAGTCGAGCTGAGCTGGGTCTGACCGAGCGCGCCGAGAGTTGTACTGTCCGGCGCGAGTTGGGGCGCGGGCGGCAGCGCCACCGCGGTCGCGGCCGAGGAGATCGCTACCTTGGCCAGATCGCTGACCAGTAGCCGCATCTGGTCCGGCAGGGTTTTCTCGTTGCCGTTGATGGTGAGCACCGGCGTCGGCCCGCCCGCCAAACGCAGTCCGAAGTCCGCCGATTCGCCGATCGCCACTTGCCGCTCCAGGAAGCCCGGCGGATGATCGGGCACCGCCGCGCCCGGCTGCGTCGGCCGGACGTCCACCGCCACTTGCTGATTCCCGTACCGGGCGATCACCGCGGTGGTGAGCGACATCGCCGCGGCACTCTCCACCTTCTTCGGCTCAGCGGGCAAATACACTGTCAGCTTCTGTAGTACCGGTGGCAGGAAGTCCGCCACCGTCGCGGGCTGCTGCTCCTCGCCGCTATAAACGACGCCCGCCTCGACCATCGTCAACGGCCGCCCTAGCCAGTCGGTGACACACGCACCGGCCTCCGAGATCAGCGAGGAGGTGACCGTCACCGAGATCGCGTTATCGATGACCTCGGCCCCGCCCAGCGACAACCGGATCCGTGCACGCGGCACCAGCGGCAACTCGACCCGATCGATCAGCCGCTCACCCGAATGCACCTCCAGCGACCCCCGCGCCACATGCGGCGGCAGTTGAATCGTGCCCACCAGCGCGGTCGGCACCAGACCGGGCAACAGCGGGATATTCACCGAAACCTGATGCTCGGCCCCGGGGAATGTCATCGACGTACCGAGCCCGAGCGCAGGCAACCCGAGCGGCACATCACCCGCCTCGGCCGTCGCGATCGGCACCCCCGACAGCGCCAACGCCGCGGCAACCAGCGCAACCGACCGTCGCCAACCCGGTAGTCGCCGCGCCGTCGCGCCGGAGTGTGCACGCAAGGTCATGAGCGGTCTCCCTGCTGTCAACCGCGGCAAACAACCCAGCCGACACCGGCCAGCACCGCGCGAGCGAATCCTCGACCTACCGCTCGGATTCTAGGGCGGACCTGCACAGCCCTGTCTACGACATGCCAAAAGTGGGCATTAATTCGCCATCCGGCAACTATGTGGCGTTGAGTCGGCGGGCTACCTCGCCGAGGCCGTCGGCGATGGCCTTTCGCTGGTGGGGGGTCAGGACGTCGATCAGTAGTTCGCGGACTACTGCGACGTGGCCGGGGGCGGCGGCCTCGAGTTTGCGGAGGCCGGCGGGGGTGAGGGTGGCGATGATGCCGCGAGGGTCGTCGGGGGCGGGGCTGCGGCGGACGAAGCCGGCCTTGGCGAGTTGGTCGATCTGGTAGGTGAGGCCGCTCTTGGAGGCGAAGAGGGCTGCGGAGAGTTCGGTCATCCGGAGTTCGTTGCCCGGGGCCCTGGCCAATCGGACGAGTACCTCGTACTGGGCGTGCGACAGGTGGGCCTCGTCCTTGAGCTGCTGTTCGATGCGACGGTTCAGTAGTGCGGTCGCGGCGAGGAAGGCCTCCCAGGCGCGCATCTCTTCGTCGTCCAGCCAGCGTGGCTCGGCCATCCGCCCACCTCCCATGGTTGTTCAAATTCGAACAATAACCTACCATCGGAGATAGATGTTCAAATTTGAACTACATGGAAGGGGTGAGAGCGATGCGAATGCCGGTTGTGTACCTGTCGCACGGCGCTCCGCCGTTGGCCGATGACGCGATCTGGCCGGGCCAGTTGGCCGCGTGGTCCGCGGAGCTGCCGAAACCCGAAGCGGTGCTGATGATTTCGGCGCACTGGGAGGATGCGCCGCTGACCATCGGCGCGACCACCACGGTTCCGCTGATCTACGACTTCTGGGGCTTCCCGCAGCACTACTACGGGGTGACCTATGCCGCGCCGGGCGCGCCGCAATTGGCCGAGGACGTGCGCGGATTGCTGCGTGGACCTGGCATGTCGGTACACGACGCGCCCGATCGGGGACTCGACCACGGCGCGTACGTGCCCCTGGTGGAGATGTATCCGGACGCCGACGCGCCGGTGCTGCAGATGTCGATGCCGACCCTGGACCCGGCGGGTCTACTGGAGATCGGCCGCAAACTCGCACCGCTGCGCGACCAAGGCGTGCTGATCGTCGGCAGTGGCTTCTTCACGCATAACCTGCGAGCACTGAACGATGACGGATCCGTGCACCCGGTGATGGCCGAGTTCGACGAGTGGGGCCACCGCGCCCTGGACGCCGGCGATGTCGATGCCCTGCTCGACTTCGAACACAAAGCTCCCGCAGCCCAATTGGCGCACCCCCGCACCGAACACTTCGCGCCCCTGTTCGTTTCACTCGGCGCCGCCGACACCGACCTGTCCGCGCAACGCAGCGTGATCGACGGTTTCTGGCTCGGCTTGGCCAAACGCTCCCTCCAGTTCGGCTGAATCCGGTCGACCGCTCCTCCCCCGAAAGGAACACCGATGAGTTACACCGCAACAACTTCGCGCACCGATACCACCTCTGCTCCGATCGAGACGACAGGGCATGCCGCCACCCCGCATGCCTACGACGCCGGACTGCTCCTGCTGCGCATCGCGGTCGGGCTCACCATGGCCGCGCACGGTGCGCAGAAGCTGTTCGGGGCGTTCGGGGGCGGCGGTCTGGACGGGACCGCGAAGTTCTTCACCAGCAAGGGATATCCGGCCGGTGAGGTGATGGCCTTCGTTGCCGGGGTGACCGAAACCTTCGGTGGCCTTGCGCTCGCGATCGGGCTGCTCACCCCGCTGGCGGGTGCCGCGGTGGTCGGTACGCTGCTCAACGCGCTCGCGGTCAAGGGCACCGGAGCGTTCTTCGCACCGAAGGGCATCGAGTACGAGCTGATCCTCACCGCGGCCGCGGCGGCGATCACCCTGACCGGGCCCGGACGCTACGCCGTCGATCGCTTCGTGCCCGTATTGCGCTCGCACCGTCTGGTTTACGGCCTCGCCGCGATCGTGCTCGCGGTGCTCGCCGCCGGTGCCGTCCTGGTGGTGCGCACCTAAAACACCAGGTCCAGGTGTCTTTCCCCCGATCGGGGGAGGCATAAGTCCGACTCTCGGGCGACGTGGACGGCTACGGATCCTCCGTACCGTCGAAGGCCCTTGGCAGGTGTGATTCCCCGCGATCCGAGCGGATTCGCCCTGTCCACCAGCGTCGTTCGCCAGGAGGATCGTGTGTTTTCCGCCGTTGCGTCGGCTTTTCGGGCTCCGGACTTACGGCGGAAGATTCTCTGCACCTTGGGCTTGCTCACGCTGTATCGGCTCGGCGCGACACTGCCGTCACCCGGTGTCGATTTCCGGGCTGTTCGCGCGTGTATCGCGATTGCCTCCGGTGGTGAATCCGCGGGTATCTACCAGCTGATCAACCTGTTCTCCGGCGGTGCGATGCTGCATCTTTCGATATTCGCGATCGGGATCACGCCGTATATCACCGCGGGCATCATCATTCAGCTGCTGACCGTGGTGATTCCGCGGTTCGAGGAGCTGCGCAAGGAAGGGCAGACCGGCCAGGCGAAGATCACCCAGTACACCCGCTATCTTTCGCTGGCGCTCGCGGTATTGCAGGCGTCGACGTTGGTGGCGCTGGCCGCGCGGAAACAGTTGCTGCGCGGGTGTCCCGAGGACATCCTGTCCGATACCTCACTGTTCGGGATGATCATCATCGTGCTGGTGCTGACCGCGGGTGCGGCGCTGGTGATGTGGTTCGGCGAATTGATCACCGAGCGCGGCATCGGGAACGGGATGTCGCTGCTGATCTTCACCGGTATCGCGGCGCAGATCCCGAGTGAAGGTAAGTCGATTCTGGACAGCAAGGGCCCGTTGCTCTTCGCTGCCGTGTGCGTCGCGGTGTTTCTGCTGATCATCGGCGTGATCTTCGTCGAGCAGGGGCAGCGGCGGATTCCGGTGCAGTACGCCAAGCGGGTGGTCGGCCGGAAGATGTATGGCGGTTCATCGACATATCTGCCGCTGAAGGTCAATCAGGCCGGGGTCATTCCGGTGATCTTCGCGTCCTCGCTGCTGTATCTGCCGCAGTTGCTCGCGCAACTCACCCAACACAGTTCGGGCCCGCAATCCAAGTGGCAGGAGCTGATTCAGAAGTACCTGGTCAATCCGGGCAGCCCGGTGTACGTCGCGATCTATTTCACGATGATCGTGTTCTTCACCTACTTCTATGTGGCGGTCACCTTCAATCCGCAAGAACGTGCCGACGAGATGCGGAAGTTCGGCGGGTTCCTGCCGGGCTTTCGGCCGGGCAAGCCGACGGCGGACTATTTGACTCACGTGCTCAGCCGGATCACCCTGCCCGGCGCCGCCTATCTCGGTGCCGTGGCGGTGCTGCCGAACCTGCTGCTCGGCATCGGATCTTCCGGAACCACACCGAGTCTTGCGTTCGGTGGCACCTCCGCGCTTATCGTGGTGAGCGTCGGACTGGATACGATCAAACAGCTCGAGAGCCAAGTGATGAACAAAAACTACGAAGGGTTCCTGCGCTGACGATGCATCCACGATCGGATTCGGCGTCGAATCACCCGTTGCGCAAGGTCGCTTCGTCATTCGTCCTCGCTATCACCGCGGCGACGTTGTCGGTGACCGGCGTGCCCAGTGCGACGGCCGCGAGCAGCGCGGTCGATACGCATCAGCCTATCGATTACGACCGGCAATTCGACCGGTCGCAGACCGACACCGATGCCACCTCGCGTTCGACGATTTCGGTATTGCTGGCCGACAATCACGCGGTATTCCGTTCGGGTCTGCGGGCGGCGATCGGCACCCAGCCGGATATCGAATGCGTCGCCGAGGTCGACCACGGGGTCGCCGCGATCCGGGAAATCGAACGGCTCCGGCCGGATGTCGCGCTGCTCGACCTCGATCTGCCCGGCCTCGACGGTCCGGCCACCATCGACGCGTTCGCGGCACTCGGCGGCGCCACCCGTATCCTCACCCTCACTGGCTCGGGTACCGATGAAAACCTGTATCGCGCACTGTGTCTCGGCGCGTCCGGGTTCCTCGTGAAGACGCTGCCGTCCACGGGCTTGATCTCCGCGGTCCGGATGGCGGCCCGCGGCGACGCACTGATCGATCCCAGCCTGACCCGTCGGCTGGTCACCCGCCTGGCCACCGGGATCGAGCCGTTCCCCGCCGCGCCGGAGGTCGAGACCCTCACCGCGCGTGAGCATCAGGTGCTGATGCTCATCGCGCGGGCATACACGAACCCCGAGATCGCCGAGGCGCTCGGCGTCGGCGAACAGACCGTGAAGACACATGTCTCGAATGTGCTGGCCAAGTTGGGCGTTCGCGATCGGGTGCACGCGGCGGTCTACGCGCACACCCGGCGCATCGTGCCACAGGAAGCACTGTCCGCGCCGGATACGTTCCCGCAGTACCACATTCGCGGCGGTTCAGCTCACGGCGCGGCGGGAATGATCGGCGGGACGTAGTCGAACGTCAAGCCCAGCAACCACACGAGCAGCAGGATCACCGGTAGGTGGAAGATGAACTGCAGGAACGTGAATCCGACGAGATCTCGCGCGCGTAGCTTGAGCACCGCGAGCAGTGGCAGCATGAAGAACGGGTTGATGAGGGTGGGCAGCGCCTCGGCCACGTTGTAGATCTGCACCGTCCAGCCGAGGTTCATGTGCACGTCGGTCGCCGACTGCATCACGTAAGGCGCTTCGACCAGCCACTTTCCGCCGCCGGACGGGACGAAGATACCGAGCACCACGGTGTAGACGGCGATCACGATCGCGAAGCTGCCGCCGCCGCCGATGTTGGTGAAGAACTCCGCGAGGTGGTGCGAAACCGTAAGCCCGCCGCGACCTTTCGACTTGGTGAGGATCGCGGCCATGGCGGCGTACAGCGGGAACTGGACGAGGATGCCCGCCGTGGCAGGCACGGCGAGGGTGACCGCCTGCAGGAACTTGCGCGGCGATCCCTGCAGGACCAGGCCGAGGATCAGGAAGACGAGCAGATAGTTGTTCAGGCTGCTCACCACGGTGAGCACCGGCTTGTCGAGCAGCTGGAAAACCAACCAGGCCAACGTCATCAGCCCGGCGAGGATCGGCAGGATGTGGCTGTATTCGAGCCATTCACCGGGCCGGGAGCGCGGCGTCACCGCCTCGGGCTGGTCGTCCAGGTCGACCTCCAGCAGCTCCGCGGTCTTGATGGCCTCGCCCTTGGGTGCCGAGAAATACGCGATCAGCACGGTCAGCGCCATGAGGATGAGGCACATGAGCAGGGACTGCCAGGTGAAGATGGTGCGCCCGAAGTCGAGCACGCCGGTGATCTTCAGCAGGGCGGGCGGCAGCGAGCCCGCGGTGGCCTGTAGCTGCGCGGCCGAGGACGAAAGGCCGAGTGCCCATACGCCACCCAGCCCCATGAAGGCCGCCGCGCCGAGCGCACGATAGTCCACCCGCAGGTCGGTGCGGCGCGCGATCGCCCGGCAGAGCAGGCCGCCGAACACCAAACTCAGGCCCCAGTTCAGGAACGAGATCGACATGGAAAGCAGCGCAACGAAACCCACCGCGCTCGCCGCGGACTTCGGTATGACGGCGAGCCGGTCGATCAGCCGGGCGACCGGTGGGGAGGTGGCGACGACATAGCCGGTGAGCACCACCATCGTCATCTGCAGGGTGAACGCCGTCAGGTCCCAGAAACCCTCGCCGAACGCGGTGGCCACCGATTTCGGTGACGAGCCGTTGGCGAACGCCGCCAAGGCCACAATGAAAACGCCAGCTAATGCGAAGACATACGCGTCGGGAAACCATTTCTCCGTCCACCGTGCGAGCGACTGCGCGATCCGCGCGAGTCCCGTTTCGGCAGGGGCCTGTTCAATCGTGGACGTCATGGAGTTGTTCCTCTACTTTCCCAACGCTGCCCGCACGCGTGTGACGCACCGCACACGGGTTCGGTTGGTCAGTATTGGTGTTCACCTGCGCGCAGACAAGGGGGAAATGCGCAGGTGTGATCTGCGAAAGTGCAGAAACCGCCGACGGTCTGGGCAGTCGATGCACCAGGGCGAGTTGCGGATAGAGTCGCTCGGCGAAGGAGGTCGTCGATGCGGCGCGATCGGAGCGGGGTCAGCAGGCGGGCGGTGCTGTGGGCGGCCGGGATTGGGGTTGGTGTAGCCGCATTGCCTGCGGTGGCGTCGGCCGCGCCGGGTGAGCAGACAACCACCGCAGAGTGCGCGCAGCGAGCGGGGCTTGCGGAGCAGGCGATTTCGGTGCGGCATCTGCGTCCGCTGTGGGGTTTGCCGGGCACCCTGCTCGGCGTCACCGCTTGGCCGCCCTCGCCTCTGGAAGAGGTCTTCGAAGAGTGGAACTACTGGTTCCAGGCTCATCTTGTGGATTGTGCGATCGATGCCGCGCTGCGCGCTCCGGCGGCTGAGCGAACCGACCGGGTTGCCGCGATCATTCGCGGTATTCGTGCGCGCAACCTGACCGGCTGGACGAATCAGTACTACGACGACATGGCCTGGCTGGTGCTGGCGCTGGAGCGGGCCGATCGGTTGCTCGGTGTCAGGTTCGCCGACGGTATCCAGGATCTTCGGGCGGCGCTCGATGAGGGCTGGGATCCGGCGGTCGGCGCGATGCGGTGGCGGGTCGGGTCCGACTACTACAACTCGTGCACAAATGGGTCGAGTGGTATCGCGCTGGCTCGGTTCGGGGATGTCTCTCGTGCCACCCAAATCGCTGATTTCCTCGATACTCGGCTGCGCGCCAACGACTCTGGTCTGATCGTCGATGGCGTCCATGAACCGGGCGCCAGTGTCGAGTCTGCCGTCTACAGCTACAACCAGGGCGTGACGATCGGGCTGGAGACCGAATTGGCCACGCGCACAAGTGCTCCCGAGTATCGCCGCCGCGCGACCGCGCTGATCGCCGCGACCGGTAGCCGAATGACCAAGAACGGCGTCATAGTCGGCGCCGGTGGTGGCGACGGCGGGCTCTTCATGGGCATCCTCGCCCGCTACCTCGCGCTGGCCGCAATCACGTTGCGCGACAACACCGCTGCGCACATCGTGCACGCCTCCGCTCAGTCGGCCTGGGCACACCGCGTCGACGTGCACGGTCTCCCGCTGTTCAGCGCGGACTGGTCCGAGCAGGCACGAGTGCCCGACCAACCCGAAACCCCGCTGCATCTGTCGAACGGTAGAACGGCCGCCTCGGCAAACCCCGCTCGCGATCTGTCGGTCCAACTGAGTGGCTGGATGCTGCTCGAGGCCGACTATCAACTCACCGCCGCCGGACTCTAGCCAAATCGCCTGCCCGTAGGGTCGGGCCGGTGGAACTGCGTCAACTCCGGTACTTCGTGACCGTCGCCGAGGAACTGCACTTCGGGCGGGCGGCCGAGCGGCTGCATATCGTGCAGTCGGCGGTCAGTCAGCAGGTTCGTCAGCTGGAACGCGAGTTGGGTGTCGAACTGTTCGATCGGTCGCCGCGGCGGGTCGTGCTGACCGAGGCGGGCGCGCAGTTCCTGCCGGGCGCGCGGGATGCGCTGGCCGCGGCTGCTCGTGCGAAGGCGTCGATCACCGGGTTCGTCGCGGGAACTACTTTGCGGCTCGGGACGAGCACGGGCCTGGGTGATCATCTGGATCGCATCATGGAACGCCTGGTGCCGCAGGTGCGGGTCGAGACCGTGTCGGCGTCCACCCGCGTCCGGGTCGAGCAGGTGCTGGACGGGCGACTCGATGCCGCATTCGTGCGCGGTCCGGTCGACCATTCGGGTCTGCGTCGCATTCCGGTGTGGGATGACCCGCTGCTCGTCGCGATCTCGGCGCGGCATCCGCTGGCCGGCGCACCGGAACTCGCGTTGGCGGACCTGGCTCCTTATCCACTGCGGCTCACCGAACGTCGCGCGAACGCGCCGCTGGTCGACCTCGTTGTCGACGCCTGTCACGAGGCCGGGTTCGAGCCGGTGCCGGGACCGGTCAGTTCCGCGCTGTCGGACACCCTGGCGATGATCGGCTCGGACACCAGCTGGACCGTCGTCTACGCCGCACACGCGCGGCAGCTGCGCAGCACCAGGGTAGTGTTCAATTCGCTTGCCGCGCCGGGACTTTCGCTCGACACCGCACTACTCGTGCGCAGCGAAGCGCCACCACCGGCACTGGAGATCCTGCTCGCCGCCTGTGAATTCGACGATCACGATCGGTGATCGCTGCGTGCGCGAACTGGCTCTTGGACAAGCGGTCGAGGTGCAGCAGATTTGTCGGTAGGCCCGCTCGACCGGAGCGGCCACCGGGAAAGGAACCGCGATGCCGAACGTCATCGTCCAGCAGCTGCCCAAGACCGATGAGGCCAAGCGCGAGCTGGTCCGGCGGATCACCGATGCGTTCGTCGACGCGTACAAGTCGCCCGCCGAATCGGTGCACGTCTGGATCGAGGAGTACCCGGCCGACGGATACGCGGTCGGCGGAAAGTTCATCGCCGACAAGTAGGCGGTCGGCGCGACTGGGCCCCGCCGCACGTCGGCGGGGCCGGTCGTCACCGGGTAGCGTGGGCTGCCCGCTGGCTGGGCAACAGCAGCAGATTCAGCAACGCGGCGGCCGCGGCCATGAGCAGTACGCCATCGAAGTAGTGGAAGACCATCGCACCGAGATAGCTCGGCCCACCCCAGGCATTCACGGTGAAGTTCGGGTCGAGGCCGCCGAGGATCTGCGCGCCGATCCGGAACGGGCTGTACACGAGCAAGGCGATCGGCAGGATGCTGAGTAGCAGACGCAATAATGCGGTCGGGTGGGTGAGGATCGAACGCAGCGTGCGTGCGAGTCGTTGTGCGGCAGTGGTGCTGACGGGAGCGAGCAGTAGGCGGGATGGGTGATGGCCGCGTCGACGCAGTACGACGACGAGGGCGGCAGTGAGCGCGAACAGCAAGAGGTGCGGCCACAAGGCTGCCGTACCTTCGACGTGCGTCTCGTGTTCGGGGGACCGGTTGAGAAAGCGCACGCCACCGGACACAATGCCCGCCGCGAGGGACGTGGTGCCGATGACGAGCAATGGGCGCGACAGGGTGCTGTCGGCGCGAGCGCTGAGTGTTCTGGACTCGGGGCCGTATGTGTTCATGCCTCAACTTTGGCCCGCTGACCTGGGCGTTGTCGTCATCCCGTAGCACTGAGATCGGCATCCATCGCGGGTGGATACCACGCGACCTGTCCGACTTGCGGATGATTCGCGCGCCCAACCTCGGGGCGATGTGTCGGCACCGCCGGGCCCATTACCGTCTGCGCTATGGCGATTACTAGCTTGCCGCCGGAACAGACCGCGCGGCCGTGGCATCAGCGGCTGACGCCGTTGCGGCACCGGCCGGGCAATGCCGGGCCGGACGCGATCGATATCGCGATCGCCGTCGGCTGTTTCGCGGTATTCACCCTGCCCCTGCTGGTGGGCACGGTCAGCGGGATCGGTTCGACGCCGGCCATCGCGACGTTCGGCGCTGCGGCGGTCGCGCCGCTGCTGGTCCGGCGGCGCTGGCCGGTCGCGGTGCTCATCGCGGTGACGGCCGTGCTGTGCCTCGCCTCGCTACTCGGCGTTCGATTCACGCCGTGGGTGAGCAATACCGGCCCCGCGTTCGGCGTCGCGGTGCTCACGCTCGCTGACCTGCGATCGCGTCGCGATTCGCTGCTCGCCACCGGTGCCGCGCTGGTGGCCATCTGCGTCGCCGCGTTGCTCGGTACGCACCTGCATCCCGATCAGGAACAGGACTTCGTGCAACTGCTGATCGCCATCCCCGCCTGGCTGGCGGGCGACATGATCCGCACCCGGCGCGACTATCGGACCAGTATCGCCGCGCAGCAACGGCATCGGGCCGCGGAGGCGGAACGCCGGATCCGGGCCGAGGAACGGTTGCGAGTGTCGCGCGACGTGCACGACTTGATCTCGCACACTTTGAGCATGGTCGCAGTCCGTTCCGGAGTCGCTCGGCTGCTGCTCGACGAGCAGCCGGGTGAGGCACGTGCGGCACTCGGCGCGATCGAGACGGCCAGCCGTTCCGCGCTGAACGAACTGCGGCGCGTGCTGGCGCAGATCCGTGAACCGGGCAGCCGGGAGACAGCGGACGAACCTGGGCTCGCCGATATCGCCGAACTCGTTGACCGGCTGCGTCACGATGGTCTGGTCGTGGAGTATCACGTCGTCGGCGAACCGGTCGGCTATCCGGCGCTGCTGCAGACCACGGTCTATCGCATCGTGCAGGAGGCACTCACCAACGTCGTCAAGCACGCGCACACCGCTCGCTCGCGGGTTGAAATGCGTTACACACCAAAGGAAGTGGCCGTGTCCATCACCGACGACGGGCCGGTGACCGCCGGGCAGCCCGACAACAGCGGCTCAGGACTCGGCCTTGTCGGCATGCGCGAACGAGTGTCGTTGTTCGGCGGCCGTTTCGAGGCAGGCCCGAGACCAGCGGGCGGCTTCGCCGTGGCCGCGTACTTCCCGATCGATGAGGATCACGATGTCAGCTGAGGTCCCCGCCCCGATCCGCGTGCTGATCGCCGATGACGAAGCGCTCGTCAGGGCCGGATTCCGCGTCCTGGTCGATTCCGCACCGGATCTCACCGTCCTCGGCGAGGCGGGCAACGGCGGCGAAGCGGTCCGGCTCACCCGCCAGCTGCGCCCCGATGTTGTGCTGATGGATATCCGGATGCCGATCATGGACGGTCTGGAGGCGATGCGGCACATCGCCGCAGGCGGCATCGATGGCCCGCATGTATTGATAGTGACGACCTTCGACCAGGACGAGCACGTCTTCCAGGCATTGCGCAGCGGCGCAAGCGGTTTCATCCTCAAGGACTCGCCACCCGAGGAGTTGCTGCGCGCGATCCGAGTGGTCGCCAACGGTGACGCCCTGCTGACGCCGAGCATCACCCGCCGCATGATCAGCGCATTCGCCCGCCAACCCGCGGCACCGTCAGCACACCCCGGCGCGCTGACCGCACTCACCGACCGCGAGCGAGAAGTCTTCGAGCACATCGCCGCCGGACGCTCCAACGCCGAAATCGCCGAAACCCTCTACGTGAGTGTGGCGACCGTCAAAACCCACGTCGGCCGCCTGCTCACCAAACTCGAAGCCCGCGACCGCGCCCAATTGGTCGTTCTCGCTTACGAAACCGGCATCGTGGTGCCAGGCAACAACTGATCAGCCCGGCTTTGCCGGTGTCTGGACGGCGATTTCGTCACCCAGTTCGTAGCCGCCGGTGAGGCGCAGGCCGTCGCCGCTCCAAAAGCGGCCCGGGTCATACCAATTGGGGCTGCGGGTGTCCGGCAGGAGTCCCATGGACTGGTAGGTGGCGGCCACGATCTCCGCGCAGTATGCGTTCTCCAGTTCGCGGGCGGCCGCTTTGCGGGACTTGGGGCGGGGGAGGCTCACCCGGCCGCGCAGCCAGCGTCCGGCCAGACCGGCGGTGGAGGGAAAGGGGGTGCCGTCGAGGCGGGCGATGGTGCGCAGCAGGCTGTCTTCCATCTCGCGGGTGGCGGGCAGGTTCAACTGGCGCAGCCAGGCCTGCTGACCATACCGATGCGCCCACACCAGCACGGCATCGCGCAGATTGTGCAGCTGGACGCCGCGGTGTTCAGTTCCGGACCACATGTCGGTCAGTGAGTGGCCGAGCTCCGCGTGCCAGATCAGCGCGGGCATGTCGTCGAGCACGACCGACATGCCGACATGGTTCACCGGACTGTTCGTCGTCATCCTGATCGCCCGGTCAGCCGTCGAATGCCCACGGAACAGCCAGATGTCGCCGGTCCTCGTGAGCTCGAGCGCCCGGTCGAGAGTGATGGTCGTACCCGCCATACGAAGTAGCCTATGCGGTATGAGGTGGTGGAAGGCAGTGGGATTGGCGGGCGCGGCCGGTGTGGTCGCCACCGGTGTGGTGGTCGTGCGCGCCGAGCGCCGCCGCCGCGCGTACACCCCGGACCAGGTCCGCGAACAGTTGCATGTGCGGTTCGCGCAGGCGACGGCGGCGCAGGAGGCCATCGAAACCGCCGCTCCGGCGCCGCGGACCGGCATCCGCGCGCGGCTACGGCGTTGGTTTCGGCGCTGACCGCACCGCATCGGCGCTGAACTGACGCAATCCGCTGCGCGCGGACGATATTCGGTGTTCTGATCGGATGAGCCCGACGGTGCGGCGGGCTGAGCTCCGAAAGGCAGTGACGACATGCGCGCAGCGGTTTTGGCGACGGTCGGCGAGATCGTGATCGAGGAACGCCCGGTGCCCGAACCGGGTCCGGCCGAGGTGCTGATCAAGGTCAGTGCGGTCGGGGTGTGCGGTTCCGACGTGCACTACTACGAGCACGGCCGGATCGGCGGGCACGTCGTCGAACAACCGCTGGTGCTCGGTCATGAAGCGTCCGGCGTGGTGATCGGGCTCGGTTCCAATGCTCGACGACATACTGTCGGGCAACGGGTTTCGCTCGAACCCGGCGTGCCGGACTTCACTTGCGAGCAATGCCGGGCGGGCCGCTACAACCTGTGCTCGGCCATGCGGTTCTTCGGCACGCCGCCGATCGACGGCGCCTTCTGCGAATACGTGGTGCTGCACGAGCAATTCGCGCATCCGGTGCCGGATTCGATGACCGACGAGGCGGCCGCGCTGCTCGAGCCGCTGTCGGTCGGCGTATGGGCGTGTCGAAAGGGACGCGTGGGTCCGGGCGATCGCGTGCTGGTGAACGGTGCGGGACCGATCGGGCTCGTCACCGCGCAGACCGCGCTGGCCTTCGGCGCGGCGGAGGTGGTGATCACCGATGTGAACCCGCGACGGCTCGCGCTGGCCACCGAACTGGGTTGCACGCGAGCGGTGGACGTCGGCGACACCGAGCTCGCTGCCATCGGGTTCGAGCCGAATGTCCTCGTGGAATGCTCCGGTTATCCGCCCGCCATCGGTGCCGCGATACGCACCGTGGCCAGGGCCGGGCGGGTCGTGCTCGTCGGCATGGGCGGCGACGATGTGCCGTTGCCGCTGCCCTACCTGCAGGAACGGGAGCTGGAGCTGACCGGGACCTTCCGCTACGCCAACACCTGGCCGACCGCGATCGACCTCGCGGCCGGCGGCCGGGTCGACCTCGACCGCTTGGTGACCGGCAAGTTCGGCCTGGATCAGGTGGCGGCGGCATTGACGAGTGCCCGCGTCGATCCCGGCTCGATCAAGCCGATCGTGCAGCCGGGCAGCTGATCGGCAGGCCGCCCCGAAACGGCATGCCCCGCAACATTTCACCGCATGCGGGATTTCAGCCCGAGCCAATCGGCCATGCGCATCGGCGAACACCTCTAAAGTCGAGACCGGCCGGAATGCCTCCGGCGACTACGGAAGGAGTAAAGATGTCGAAGACCATCAACTCCGAACGTCTTGCGCGCTGTGCCGTGCTCGCGACGGTGGCGGGCGCGGCACTGCTGGTCGGTCAAGGCGCCGCCGCGGCCGATGACTGGCCCTCGGATGGCGGCGGCGCGCTGTCGGTGTACGAGACGAAGAATTTCGCCGTTCCGAGCGATCCGGACTACTGGAATCCGCTCTCCGACCGCAACCGGCTGAGCTCACCGTTCGGCACCAGCACCCGCATCGTGTGCACCAGCTTCCATGGCGTTCAACAGGACTGCTGGCAGGCCGACGGTGACGGCAACCCGCACAAGCTCAACAAGGCCCCGCTGGACGTGCCGTGGGCCGGTTCCGCCCAGACCGGACGTTACGGCCCCGTCCATTACGTCTACCCTGGCTGAGTTCGCACCGTTTCAGTGGGTCGTAGCGTGCCGTAAGTGGCGGCGCGCAACACCCATTCGATCGGCCGTAACGGTGCCTGCGCACGTACCAGGCGCTGACGGCCAGTTGTGCTGCGTAGATGGTGACGGCGAGGCCGAGAACCGTCCACTCCGAAAGCTCTCCGGCGAGCGCGAACCCGTAGCCGGTGAAAAGTATTGCCGCAGCGATAAAAGAATGCGTTCACCAGAGAATGGGCTGGCCCGTCGGTAAAGCCGCCGGGCTCGGGCATCACCATGATGTTGACGACAAAGATGCCGCCGAGTGTGAAACCGCGCAGCGCATCGAGTGCCGTAATGCGCTGTGTCGGTAGGGAAATCGGCTGACTCATGCCGACAGACGCTAGGTAGTCGGCTTCGGTCGCGAAACGTGCCACAGGCTGATCCGCGTATACCTCCAGGGGATGATTTCCGCGCACGCCCCGCTTTCTTACCTGGCTTTGTCATCGGTCTCGCATTGCTTTGCCGACGGTCGCGCAGGATCCATGGCGAATACCCGGTGGCGGATGCCGTCGGCGGTGCTGACGAAAGAGGAGTTCGGAAGATGCGCGTAGTAGCTGCGATCATGCTCGCCCTGATAGTGCCGGCGGCGGGAGTCGCCTGGGCGCTCGGCAACGAAACGACGGCGCCGCCGCCGAAGTCGTCAGTAGCGCGGCCGGTCACCCAATTGCCCACGCCCACCGGATCGTTCGCCGTTGGCCGCAACGTGCTGCACCTCGTCGACGGTGCACGGAAGGACCCGTGGACACCGGCGCAACCCCGTGAGCTGATGGTCAGCATGTACTACCCGGCGCAGCAGTCCGACGGGGTCCGCGCGTCGTACGCGACCGACGAGGAGAGCGGGTTGCTGATCGAAGGCGCGGAGCTGGCGGGTGTTCCGGTGCAGGCGCTGAGTAAGGCCGGTACCAACGCCGTGGTGGATGCCGCGCCGGTCGACGGCTCCTATCCGCTGGTGGTGCTGTCGCCCGGCTTCACCGGGTCCCGATTCACGCTCACCGCGGTGAGCGAGGAGCTCGCCAGCCGCGGTTATGTGGTGGCCGCCCTCGACCATGCCGGTGAGTCGTTCGGAATCGAGTTTCCCGGTGGCCGGATGTCCACGTGCGTGGCGTGCGAGCGATCCGGCGATCCCGGTGTGCTCACGCTGATGGCCCAGAACCGGGCGCGCGACACTGCTTTCGTGCTGGACCGGCTCACCGGCCCCGCCCCGATCTGGCCGCATGCTCGCCTGATCGACGCCACGCGGATCGGCATGGCGGGCCACTCGATCGGCGGGGCGAGCGCGGCCGCGGCGATGGCGCTCGATCCCAGAGTGCGGGCGGGAGTGAATATGGACGGATCGTTCCAAGGCGTCGTGCCTGCCGCCGGACTCGGCGAGCGCCCCTTCCTGATGCTCGGTGTCGATGGACAGACCAGCCCGGGCGGGGATCCGTCGTGGGATCAGACGTGGCCGCAATTGCACGGGTGGAAGCGATGGTTGACTGTCGTCGGCGCGGAGCACGAGTCGTTCGCCGATATCGGCCTGCTGGCCGAGCAGGCCGGTGCGCCGAGCAAGGCCACGCTGCGCGGTAGTCGGGCAGTCGATCTCACTCGTAGCTATGTCGCGACGTTCTTTGATCAGCACCTGCGCGGAATCGGGCAGCCGTCCGTGGATGCTCTTGCCGCCGCCTTCCCCGAGGTCCGGACCAACAATCCGTGAACTGTGGCCGGTGACTTCGACTTGGTGACAGACGAGAAAGGGAACGGCACGAAATGAGCGGTAAGTTGTTGGCGGGCATAGGTTTTGCCACAGCGTTGGCGGTGACCGCGGGCCTGATCACGGCGTGCGGTGGCGGCGGGTCGCCGGCTCCGGGATGGTGTCCGACCGTGCTGGGGCACGAGGTTTCCTGCGGCGTGCTCGCCCGCCCGGTCGTCGCGGATCGGCCGGAACTCGGCGAGCTCGAGGTCGGTTACGCGTTGATCCGGCACAGCCACCGGGACGCACCCGCCGCGGGCACGATCGCACCCAATCCTGGTGGGCCGGGCGGACCTATCATCGATCAGGCGGCATCGGCGGTGAAGTTGTCCGAACCGCTCTTGGACGATCACGACCTGCTGCTGATCGACCCGCGCGGGACGGGACACTCCAGCTCATTGGACTGCGGCCTCGGCGCGGAGCCGGTCCAGCTCGCGACGCGGGCTCGGCAACGCCAGGTGGTCGGCGAATGCGGGGAGCGGTTGGGTCCGCGCGCGGCGGGGTACACGTCCGCGGCGACGGCCGACGACTTCGACGCGGTCCGTGACCGGCTCGGCATCCCGAAGCTGGTGCTCTACGGCCTTTCCTACGGCACCTATCTGATGCCGATCTACGCGCAGCGTCATCCGGACCGGGTGCAGTCGATGGTGCTGTCGGGCGCGTATCCGATCGATTTCGATCCGCTGTCGCGCCCGAGCGCCCAGGCGGTTTCGCTTACGCTGCACCGTATTTGCGACCGCAGCGGGTCATGCGACGGCGACACCGCCGTCGCCGATCTCGCGGCTACGGCGGCCCGATTGCGGACTCAGCCGATCACCCTCGACGGGATGGTGCTGACCGAGGGCAAGCTCAGCAGTCTGGTGTTCGAGTCCGCCAGTGGCGGTCTCGGCTGGGACCCGGCGGCGCTCATGCCGCTCGGCACACTGCCCGCCGCGCTGCACAAGTCGGTGCACGGCGACGACGCGGCGCTGGGCGAGTTCGTCAAGGCCACCGTGCCGTCGGGCGGCGAGGAGGCCGCGTTGAGCATGGCGGTGGTCTGCAACGACTACGCCAAGGCGTGGTCGCCGGATCTGCCACCGGCGCAACGAGAGTTGCGGTATCAGCAGGCGCTGGCCGCGACGGCGCCCGGCGAATTCGGCGCCTTCAGCGCGGCCGGTTTCGACGAGGGCCTGAGCGATGGTGGCGACATCTGCCTGCAGTGGCCGAGTTCTGCTGTGGCGCAACCGCATTCGAACGGCATGCCGGATGTCCCGGTATTGGTGCTTTCCGGTGATCTCGATGCCAACACCCCGGACGCGAACGGCAGGGTGGCCGCGGCACAGTTCCCACGGGCCACGTTCGTGTCGGTCCCGAACACCGGCCATGTGCCCGGCCTGGAACCGAGCGGATGCATCATGGGCATCGTCACCGGATTCATCCGTACCACCGTGCCCGGTGACCCGGCCTGCCTGGACCGCCTGCCACCGATCTCGGTGACCGCGGTCACGAACTGACCGTCTGTGCCGATGACCGCGCCGCCGACCAGCGACAATAGCCGGATGATCACTGCCGTCGTCGATCCGCGCCCCGGTGCCGCTCCGCACTGCGGGCGGAACCGGGGCGTCGGCTCCTCGGCTCGGGTCGCGTGATGTTGCGGGCCAGGATCACCGCCGTCGCGGTCGCGGCCACCGCAGTCGCCATCGTTGTCATCGTCGGCTCGTTCTATCGCGGCACCAGCGAGGTTGTCGCCGATCACCTCGACCGCAGTCTGAACGATCGCGCGGATACCGTGCTGGCCGTGCTCGGCACCGGCGCCACGCTGTCACCGCGGCCGGACACCGTCGAGCAGATCCTGTCGCCCGACGGCACCGTGCGCCTGCTCGGTTCGAGCGGCCACCCACTGCCGGTCTCCGACGCGGATCGGGCGATCGCCCGAACCGGCAGTGGCACTGTCGAATCCGATCTGGATTTCGACGGCCAATCGTATGGCACGCTCACCAGGCCGCGCCCCGGCGGCGGCGCGGTGATGGTCGCCCAGCGCTATCGAGAACCCGAACGGATCGCCCGCGAATTCTTCTGGCGCACCATCGGGATCACCATGATCGCGGTGCTGGTAGCAGCCTTGCTGAGCTGGCTGGCGATCGGTCGCCTCCTGCGACCCGTGCGGCGGCTGCTCGCCGCGACCGAACACATCAGCTCGACGCAGGACCTGTCCACCCCGCTACCGACCGCAGGCCGCGACGAAATCGGCCGCCTCACCGGCAGTTTCGACTCCATGCTCAGCGCGCTGCGCCGCTCCCGCGACCAGCAGCACCGGCTCGTCCAGGACGCAAGCAAGGAACTGCGCACTCCGCTGGCGTCGATCCGCAGCAGTGCCGAACTGCTGCAGAACGCCCGCGGCCGACTCGACTCCGACGACGAAACACGAGTTCTGACAACGCTTGTCCAGGAGTCGGCTGCACTCGACGAGCTGGTCGCGGAGTTGGTCGAACTCGCCTCCGAGCAGCCGCCGCAACATTAGTCGATTCGATAGCGGTGTACCGCGTCGTAGATCTTGCTGCAGTCCTTGCATAACAGGTCCTGTGGGGCGTTGACCTGCGCGTTCGGAAACCGTTCAGTGGGCCTCGAGGCATGGCCCAGATCATCTGAACATCACATTCACCAAGAAGGGCAGATCAACAATGCAGACCAAGCGCACTCGGGTCGGACGCACCATGCTCATCGGGATGGCCGTCGCGCTGAGCATGGCCGCGTCCGCGTGTTCGGCCAAGGCCGACAACGCCCCATCGGCCGAGCCGTCGTTCGACAAGCCGTCGGTGCTGCTCGTGCACGGCGCGTTCGCGGACGGCTCGAGCTGGCGCAAGGTGGCCGAGAAGCTGCAGCGTGACGGCTACCGGGTCACCACGGCGGCCGTCCCGCTGCGTGGCCTGACCTACGACGCGGCCTACATCCGCGGGGTGCTGGACGGTATGCCGGGCAAGACCATTGTGGTCGGCCACTCCTACGGCGGCGCGGTCATCACCAATGCCGCAACCGGATCGGCGAAGGCGGCCGGACTGGTCTACATCGCCGCGTTCGCACCCGACAAGGGCGAGAGCCTGGGCGAGCTCGACGGGCGGTTCGGCGGACCGGCCGGCAAGATCTCGGTGCCGCGGGAGTACCCGCTGCCCGACGGCAAGGGCAACGCGCCCGAACTGGCCATCGCGCCGGACAAGTTCGGCGAGTTCTTCGCGCAAGACCTGCCCGCCGCCGACCAGGCGGTGCTGGCGGCCGGACAACGTCCCATCGCGGTGGCCTCGTTCACCGACCAATCCGCCGAACCGGCCTGGCAGACGCTGCCGAGCTGGACCCTCGTCGCCAAGGACGACAAGATGATCCCGCCGGTCGGGCAGCGCGAGATGGCCGCCCGGATCAAGGCCACGGTCGTCGAGCACGCGGGCAGTCACGCGATCGCCCTGTCCCAGCCGCAGGCCGTCGTCGACATCATCGAGACCGCGGCCGCCAAGACGGCCTGATCGGCACCCGACACGGCTAAATCTGGTCGGCCGATTCCGAAGGTTTGTAATAGTCGGACGGTATGACCGATAGTCAGGGCATGAAACGAATACTCGCATGCGTAGGTATCGGTGCCGCCGCTCTGATGTTCGCTGCTCCGATCGCCTCCGCTGACCCCGACGCCGACGCCAGGCTTGCCAACCGGCACGACTGGTCCGGTGAGTTCATGTCGCAGGACAACCTGCGCCTGTCGTCGCGGATCGTGATCAGCCCCTACGGCACCAGCCGTCCGATCATGTGCAGCGGCGGTGACGGGCACTACTCGCTGTTCCCGTACGACTGCACCCAGAACGACGACAACGGTGTGGCACACCAGCTGGACCGGGTCATCGCGCTCGGCGGCGGTGGCGTCTGGCTCTATCGCTGACACCGATGAATTGAAGGTTCCGCCTGCCCAGCAGGCGGAACCTTCATTCTGTGCCAGGCTGGCCGGCTTCGCGGAGATCCTCGGGTAGCAGACTGAACAGCATCGTGTCGCGCCGCCCGCCTTGAAAACGCATGTACGAGCGCATGATTCCCTCGAGGAAGAACCCGGAACGCACCGCGACGCGCTGCGAGGCGATGTTGTCGGGGGCGCAGGTGAGTTCCAGCCGGGCGATGTCGAGCACGTCGAACGCCCAATGTGCCAGCAGGCGAACGGTTCTGCTCGCTGCACCACGCCCGCGGGCCTGCGGTACGAGCCAGTAGCCGACGCCCGCGCGTTGTTGTTCGAGATCGATGTCGTACACCGAGCACCCGCCCCACACCTGGCTCGGATCGGCGGCGTCGACGATGGCGAGGCTGACTTTCTCGCCGCGCTCCCACTCCCGCTTCTCCTGATCGGCCCGCTCCCGCACGCGCGCCGCGGTGACCGGCTCGCCCGTCGGTGAAGTAAAGCGCCGGTACTCCGGATCGGCGTAGCCCGCGAGCCGCTGCTCGATATCGCCCGCCTGCCAAAGGCGTAGCGCGACAACGTCATCGGTGAGTGGTGGATCGGGTACCGGTAGTACTGGCATGACCGACACGCTAACCGACATGCGCAGGGAATCGCGCGCTCCCTGTACGCAGTGGGCTCGTAGGCGATTCACTCGGCGGCTCTGGTTCGGAACGACCAGAGGTAGACCGGAAGGTGGCGGCCGTCTAGTTCGACGTCGAAGCCGGTCGGATCGAAGTGTTCGTAGCCGCTCAGCCTCGGCACCTTGACCGGCGCGGCCACCTCGGCCGCATCGATATGCCAGAGCTGGGGTTCCGCGGATGGTCCACCGACCAGGACGATATCGATCATCTGTGACACCGTGATCACCTGTCTTGCTGTCTGCCGAGAAGGCCGGGGGATCCCGGCTACCCCAGGACGCTAGGCCCACGTCCGGACGCAACGAAGCCGGTGTTCCGTGCTGTGGAACATTGATCGAATAGGACGTTGCATACTCCTCGGTGTGGTTATTGCTGTGAAATAGTCTGTACCCGGCTGATAAACGGCGACGTTCGGTATTCGTTCCGAATAGGTGAACTTACGGCACACAGTGGTCACGCGAGACCGGGTTTTCGATCATGAATGCGGCCCGGTAGCTGCGGCGGAGGGTCTTTGCACGGTGTACGTGCAAACGCTGCGGCGGGAGTGCCGGTTTCCGGCAGCCCTGTCGTAAAGTTCGTATTCGCGGGCTCGGGAAGAGGGCTTCATAAGGGAGTGGAAATGTTGATTGCTTTGCGTTTACGACGCCCGCTCGTCGGCACGGGTAATTATCCCGTTCTGTCGTCGAGCGTCGCAGCACGCCGGGTCGAGCAGCAGCGCCATGCGTGAGTCGTCGGACGCCGACGATCTGGTGAGCCGGGCGGCCCGAGTGCTGGACCTGCTGGGGGATCAGGCGACGCCGGTGGCGCTCTCGCACATCGCCCGCGGGGCCGGAATCCCGAAGACCACCGTGTGGCGGCTGCTCAAGATTCTCGGCGCCAACGGTCTGGTCGAGCGGCAGGAGGACGGCTACGTCGTCGGGCCGCGGCTGGTCCATATCGCGGCGCTGCCGGAGGACCACGAGCTGCTCCGGGCGTCGGCCGTGCCGTTCCTCGTCGATCTGCACGTGCGCACCGGGGCGATGGTGTCCCTCGGCGTGCTGGTCGGTTCGGAAGTGCGCTATCTGGAACGGATCTACGGGCATATGGCGGCGCGTACGCCGTCCTACGGCCGCACTTTCGCGCCTGCGCACTGCACCGCGATCGGCAAGATTCTGCTGGCCTACACCCACGACCGCGCCATCGAGCTGACCCAACCGGGCGCGCTCGTCGCGGTGACCCCGCGCTCGATCACCGATATCGACGAGCTGACTGCGCAGTTGGATGCGGCCCGCAGCATCGGAATCGCCGTCAACGACGGGGAATTCGTGCGCGGCGTGCGCTGTGTCGCCAGCCCGGTGCTGGACCGGCAGCGGCATCAGCCGATCGCGGCGGTGGCCATCGGCGACGCGACGTCGAGTCTCGACGTGGAGCGGGCGAGCAGGCAGATCCGGCAGACCGCCTTCGCCGTGTCCGTCGCGGTCCGGGCGGCGGCACACGCGCGGCACGCTTCGACCCGGCAGGCCGACATGAGCCGCAGCAGCTGATTGATGGGATGATCGGCGCATGGATGCGGGTGTGCGGCGGGTGGCGTTGGTGACCGGAAGTTCGCGTGGGCTGGGTCGCGCGATCGCGCTGCGGCTGGCGCGGGACGGAATAACCGTGGCGGTCAACGGATTACGCGAGAGCTCGGCGGCGCGTGACGTCGTGCGGGCGATTCGGGACGCGGGCGGCGAGGCCGACCTGTTTGCCGCCGACGTGACCGACGAGGATCAGGTCGCGGGATTGGTCGAGTCCGTTGGTGCGCGGCTGGGTCCGATCGATGTGCTGGTGTTGAACGCGACCGGCCCGCAACCGGCCGCCGCGATCACCGACACCGGGTGGGACGATCATCTGGCGCAGTTGAAGTTTTTCGTGAAGAGCCCAGTTCTGTTCGGGCGCACCGTGATTCCCGGCATGCAGAAACGGCGATTCGGCCGGGTCGTCACCATCGATTCCGAGGTCGCCCATCGCCCGCCGCCGGGCAGCTCCGCCTATGCTGTCGCGAAGAACGCCCAGATCGGTGTGGCCGAGAGTTGGGCCCGCGAGCTCGCCCCCTTCGGCATCACCGTCAATACTGTTGCACCGGGTTACATTCCGTTCGAGCGACATGATGAGCGGCAGAAGGAAGTCGCGGCGATGGATACCGGCGCGTATCTCGCGTCCGTGCCGGTCGGTCGTCTGGGTGTAGTCGACGATGTCGCCCATGCCGTCAGCTTCTTCGCCTCCGACGGTGCAGGTTTCGTCACCGGTCAGCGCGTCCTGGTCGATGGTGGCCGCAGCCTCGTGGCCTGATCCCTGCGACTCGTATTGTTCAGCCGCCGCTCGAATCACCGGCCCGCAGGTCGGCCAGGCGGAGTTGTCACGCAGATGTGTCGCCGATCCGGACATACGTTCATCTGATGGTGGTCTCGTCGCTCCATCCTGTATAGCGGCAGGCAAGCCGCAGGGTGCCGACTTCCGATACCCGCTGTAGTTGGCCGCGGCCCGGCAGGCGACAGTTAGAGCCAAGAGAACACCCACTGCTAACAGGATGCGTAGGCGCCCCGTGGTAACAGGACGAACTACCGGCTCGGCGGCACCGAGTTCCGCCGCGACCACGAGTACGGTCGCGGACGTGTTGGACTACATGGATCCCGAAGGCGAGCCCGCCGCGTCGACGGTGCGGACCCGTCCGCCCAAGCGCGGCAGTGAGTACGCGGTGCTGTTGCGTCGCGTGCGGGACGCGGGGCTGCTCGACCGGCAGTTGCGGTACTACATCGGCAAGACCGCGGTCATCGGCGGCGCGTTCGTGGCCGGGTGGGCCGCGTTCTTCTTGCTCGGTGACTCGTGGTGGACGCTGGTCCCCGCGGTGTTCCTGGCCGCGGTGTTCGCGCAGATCGCGTTCCTCGGTCACGACGCCGGGCATCGGCAGATCTTCGGCACCCGGCGCGCCAACTACCTGTACGGGGTGATCGCGGGCAACCTCGGCATCGGGCTGAGCATCGGCTGGTGGACCAGCAATCACAACCGGCATCACGCGCACCCGAACACCGAGGGCGCCGATCCCGACATCATGGGCATTCTGGCGCACTCCAGCGATCGGGCGAAGACCGGTAAGGGCTTCCGGCGCTTCATCTTCCGTCACCAAGGCCGGCTGTTCTTCCCGATGCTGCTGCTCGAGGCGGGCAGTCTGCACTTCTCGAGTGTGCGGGCGGTGCTGCGCTGGTCGATCCCCAACCGCGTCTGGGAGGGCGTGCTGCTCGCCGCGCATGCCGCGGGTTACCTGGCCGCGGTGTTCCTTATTCTCTCGCCGGCCAAGGCGGTGGCGTTCATCGTGGTGCAGCAGGGCCTGTTCGGGTTCTACATGGGCTGCACCTTCGCGCCGAACCACAAGGGCATGGCGGTGCTCGCCGAGGACGACGCCACCGACTTCCTGCGCCGGCAGGTGCTCACCTCCCGGAATGTCCGCGGCAGTTTCGTCGTCGATACCGCGCTGGGCGGCCTCAACTATCAGATCGAGCATCACCTCTTCCCGTCCATGCCGCGTGTCAATCTGCGCCGGGCGCAGCCGATAGTCGCGCAGTTCTGCGGCGAGATCGGGGTGCCCTATTGCGAGACGGGCCTGTTCGACTCCTATTCCCAAGCGCTGCGGCACCTGCATACCGTCGGCCAAGCAACCCGGCCGGTCGGTTCGGCGAATTCAACCGAGGCATAACAACACACATAACTGCTCGATAATCCAGGCCTCGCACGTTTCGGCGTGCGGGGCCTGTCTCGTCTGTGCGGACGCGATGACTATCCGATGATCTTTTAATGATCAGAACTGATAGGACGAAAACCCGGTTCAGTAGCTGGGGCGGTACGAAAACGTTCTTGCAGATGTCGTAGACGTCTCAAGTAGCGCGGAAAGTGTTGATCGTCAAATCTGTTGGCGGCGCACAGAACGAGTCTTTCAAAACGAGGCTTGCGCGCGAACTGGTCATCGGATCGGGTGGTCCGTAGACCCGAATATGCTCCCCCCAACTGGGGGGAGAGACGGTCTGTCGAGCCTGTCGCCGTCGCTGGGTGCCTGGCGCTGACCTGCGAGTATCGCTGATGCATGCGAACTGAGTCTTTCACTTCGAGAGACTCGGATCGAAGTAGGCAGATTAGCGGCTAATTTACATGGATGTCATAAACGTGTATTTCATTGGCTACAGGTTGACCGAATCCAGATAGCCCCGTTAATCTGATTCGCGGTTCCGCAACTCGATCCCAGTTCTTCGGGGTCGCAGGCCTCAAAGTCGAGGCAATATCCGTAGCGGGGGAATGATTCGATAACCATCGTGCGGAGCCGCGATCGATGTTGGGGTTTTCATGAGCAATTCATCGGACTATCCGCATGCGCCTTTAAGTAATTGGATGGACCTTCTCGACCTACGTGCCAATGAACTTGCGGATTGCACTGCGTTCGTCTTTCTCGACGAAGAAGGACAGCAGTCGGATACGCTCACCTATCGTGCGCTGCATCAGCGCGCCAGGGCCTTCGCGCACCGTCTGACCAGCGAAGTCAGCGTCGGCGATCGGGCTCTGCTGCTCCATCCACCCGGCCTCGAGTATGTTGTCGCATTCTATGGCTGCCTGTATGCCGGAGTGATCGCAGTTCCCTTGTTTCCGCCGGAGCGAAACAGGGCTGAGCATGTGGACGTGGTGGCGCGGGACTGCGCGGCGAGTGTGGTCGTGACCAGTGCGAATGTGGCTGCCGGCATGGATTCCCTCGCCGACGACCTGTTCATCAAGGGTCTGCCTCGAATTGTCGAATCGGCCGCGGCGGAAACTGGCGAAGCGGTCACCGACGACGCGGAACAGACCACGTACCCGGAGTTCCCGGTCACTGATATCGCCTACCTGCAATACACCTCCGGGTCGACGTCGACGCCGAAGGGCGTGATCATCGACCACACGATGGCACTGCACCAGTGCGCGGAACTGGTCTACGGCTGGGGCGTCGACAGCACCAGCGTGGTGGTGTCCTGGTTGCCGCACTTCCACGACTTCGGCCAGGTGAGCAGCGTGCTCATGCCGGTGTTCACCGGCACCAAGGCGGTGCTGATGGCGCCTGCCACCTTCGTGAAGAGCCCGATCCGCTGGCTGGCCGCCGTCTCGGAATACCGTGGCACACATAGTGGTTCGCCGAACTTCGCGTTCGACCTCTGCGTGGACAAGACGACGCCGGAGCAGCGCGCGGGCCTCGACCTGAGCAGCTGGCGGCTGGTGTCCAACGGCGCCGAGCCGGTCCGCAAGGCCACCCTGGACCGCTTCCGGGACACCTTCACCCCGCACGGCTTGCCGCGCACCGCACTCACTCCCGGTTACGGACTCGCCGAGGCCACCCTCAAGGTGACGTCCGGCTCGTCCGGCGTCGCGTTCACCTCGGCCCACTTCGACGAGACCGCGCTCGGACTGCGCCGGGTCGAGCCGGCGACCGGACCGGCGAGCACCGAGCTGGTCGGCTGCGGCTGGGCCGTCATGGACACCGAAATCGCCATCGTCGCACCGGAATCCGGCGAACGCCTGCCCGCCGACACGGTCGGCGAGATCTGGGTGAGCGGCCCGATCGTGTCCCCGGGATATTGGGGACGGCCGGAGGAGAGTGAACAGACCTTCCGCGCGACGATCGCCGGCGCCGACGACGGCAAGACCTACCTGCGCACCGGCGACCTCGGATTCCTGCGCGACGAAGAGCTTTTCATCTGCGGCCGGGTCAAGAACCTGATGATCGTCAACGGGGTGAACTACTACCTGGAAGACATCGAGGCCACGGTGGTCGTCAGCGACGACTCGCTGCGCGCCGGCGCGGTCATCGCCTTCGCGGTGGACCGGGACGGTCAGGAAAACCTGGTGCTGGTCGCCGAACATCGCGCCGACACCAGTCCGGCGCAGCTGGTCACCGTGGTGCACGACGCGGTCGCGCGCAAGCACGCGCTCGCGCCGTCGGTGATCGTGTTCATCAGCCAGGGCACCATTCCACGCACCACCAGCGGCAAAATGCGCCGCCAGCAATGCAAGGCCGATTTCCTCGCGGGCCGTCTGAGCGAGGTCCACCGCTGGGAGGGTCTGGTGACCATCACCGAAACATCAACCGCGCACGACAATTCGGGCTCGCCGGGCATGCCGTCGATGCGCGAACTGGTGCAGCAGGGCCTGCTGACCCAGGTGCAGGAGTGGATCGCCCAGCACCTGGGTTCCGAGGTGGCGCAGGTGGATACCGGCCGCTCGCTGGTCGAGCACGGGCTCGGCTCGGTCGATCAGATGAACCTGCACGACCACCTGGAGACCTGGTCGGGCAAGCGGTTCCCGCCGGAGCTGATGTGGGACGCCGAAACCATCGACGACATGACCGGCCGCATCGCCGACCATCTCGTGCCCAATCCCACTGCGGCGCCGCTCGAAACGCCGGTCACCGATCCCACCGGCGTAGGAGCTCAGTAGCGATGAAGATTCGTTCGGTGGCCGCGGGCTTACCCGCCCGCACCGTGACCAATACCGACATCACCGACCTGATCGCCGAGCACAGCGCGGACTACTTCGAGGGTGACCTCGACGCCGCACTGCGCAAGGTCGACTACTACCTGCGTTACGCGGGTTCGGAATCGCGGCAGTGGCTCGACGCCGGGGAACGACCCATCGAACTGCTCCGCGATGCGGCCAATTCCGCACTGGCACAGGCTGATCTGCGCCCGGACGACATCGACCTGCTGATCTACACCGGCATCGGCCGCGGCTTCATCGAACCGGGCGGCGCGTACCACTCGGCCGCCGCGATCGGCCTGACCAACGCGCACTGCTTCGACATCCTCGATGCCTGTATGAGCTGGACCAGGGCCGTGCAGGTCGCCGAATCCCTTTTCCGGACAGGGCAATTCCGCAGGGCGATGATCGTCAACGCGGAGTTCAACCTGCGCTGGGGTGGTGCGGTGTTCCCGCACCTGTTCCGGATGCGGCAGCTCGACGCGCTGGAATCGACCTTCCCGGCCTACACCCTCGGCGAGGCGGCCACCGCGACCGTGCTCACGGCCGAGGACAACGAGCCGTGGGAGTTCCACTTCGCCTCGCGCCCGGACCTGGCGCCGCTGTGCAACGTGACGCTCGACGGCTACGAGGGCTACTGCGAGCCGTCGGACAAGCTGGCCGCGAACGGCGTCGGCTTCTTCACCTCCTACGGCTTCGAGATGCACGAGGCGGGTGCGGCCGACGCGCACGCGGTCTTCGAGCGGCTCGACGTGCCGATCGACGAGGTTGCCGCGCTGTTCACGCACGCGTCGAGCAAGCGCTACTGGCAGAGCATGGCCGACAAGGTCGGCCTGGGCGAGGTGATCCATCACGTCTACGACACCACCGGCAACGTGGTGTCCGCGTCGGTGCCCGCTGCCATCGCCTCCGCGGTCGCGGCCGGGCGATTACGCCCCGGCGACCGGGCGGTCGGCTGGGTCGGCAGCGCAGGCATGTCCTTCGGCGCGTTCTCCTTCGTCTTCTGAGCCTGATCGGAACTGGTTAACCATGCTCAAGCATCTGGCCAAGGCGGCCACCTTCTCGGCGCTCGGCGCCGCGGAGTATTCGATCGCGACGATCCGGCAGCGCGACGTCAAGGGCACCGAACAGCGGCGCGCGGACGCCATCCTGGAGTTCCTGCTGCGGATGGGCCCGATCTACATCAAGATGGGCCAAATCGCCGCCACCCGTTCGGATCTGCTGCCGCCGTCCTGGGTGGACACCCTGCGCGTGCTGCAGGATCAGACGCCGCACATGTCGAAGGAGGCGTCGCGCCGGGCGATCGAACGCGAGCTCGGCGGACCGATCGAAAACACCTTCCGTTCCCTCGATTTGGAGCCGGTGGCCAGCGCGTCGGTCGCGCAGGTGCACATCGCCGAGCTGCTCGACGGCCGCAAGGTCGCGGTGAAGCTGGTCAAAGACGCGGTGCCGCAACAGATCGAGGAGAGCCTGAGCGCCATCGGCTCGGTGCTGAAGGTGGTGCACCGCGCCACCCCGCGGGTGCGGGAACTGAACCTGCCCAAGCGCTTCGACGAGGTGGCCCGGTTGCTGCGGCCACAGGCCGACATGACGCACGAGGCCGAACAGCAGCGGCGGATCGGCGCGAACTTCAAGGCGCACCCGTATGTTCAGGTGCCGACCGTGCTGCCCGAACTGGTCACCTCGCGCATGCTGGTGATGCAGTTCATGGACGGCATCCCCGGAAAGCTCTCCGAGACAGTGGGATTCCCGCGCGAGCGGCTGGCGCAGCGGTTGCAGGACGTCATCTACACGATGCTGTACATGCACGGCATCTGCCACGGCGACCCGCATCCCGGCAACGTCATGTTCACCGCGGACGGCTCGCTGATCCTGCTGGACTACGGCGTCACGGTGGAGCTGAGCGAGGACGAGAAGTGGGGCCTGTCCTCGTTCTACTACGCCTGCACCCGCAAGGAGTGGGATGTCGCGATCGACCGCTTCACCCGCTACTTCGTGCTGACGAACAAGAAGCTCGATGCCGATCGCGACACCTACAACGCCGAGATGGCCGAGGTGCTGCGCTACCACTTCGACATCAGTTCGAATCAGTGGTCGACCGTGTCGTACTTCAACGACGTGAGCAACGTGCTGCGCAAGTACGACGCGCAGTACACCACCAACTTCACCAAGGTCGAGCTGGTCTTCCTGTCGTGTGAGGGCTTCGCCTCGCAGATCGATCCGAACATCGACATCTGGGCCAACGCGCGCAAGTTCACCGATCGCTACTCGCCCTACATGAACGCCGAGATCGAGAAGCGCTTCGAGACCGGCTTCGCCGCGCAGATGCCGACCTCGCTGGCCATGCGCGACCGGGCCCGCGACACGCTGGTCGCGCCGACGCACATCGACCGCTACTTCTTCCCGAGCGGGTTCCCGGTGTTCGTCAAGGAAGCCGCGGGCGGCAGCGTGCGCGACTTCGACGGCAACGAATACCTCGACCTGTCCGGCGGTTACGGCCCGCACCTGCTCGGCTACGCGCACCCCGTGATCAACGCCGCGATCACCGCGGGCACCGAACGCGGCCTGGTGAACGGCATCGGCAACGCGGCCGAGATCGAGCTGGCCGAACTGCTGGTCGACGCCTTCCCCGCCGCGCACAAGGCGGTGCTGTGCAATTCGGGCACCGAGGCGATCATGATCGCCACTCGGATGTGCCGCGGTTACCGGCGGCGGACCACGGTGGCCAAGTTCGAGGGCCATTACCACGGCTTCTCCGATCAGGGCATGGTCAGTTCGTGGTTCCGGTTCTCCGGTGACAGCAAGCGGCCCGAGCCGGTGGCCGGTTCGCTCGGTTCCGACCCGGGCACCGTGGACAACACGCTGGTCATGCAGTACGGCGACATCAACGGGCTGGCGCGGCTGCGCGAGCATGCCGACGAACTGGCCTGCGTGATCCTGGAGCCGATGCCGACCTCGGTGGTCGCGTTGAAACTGGAGTTCCTGCGCGAATTGCGCAGGCTCTGCACCGAACTCGACATCCCGCTGATCTTCGACGAGGTCGTCTCCGGCTTCCGCGTCGCCTACGGCGGGGTGCAGGTCTTGGCCGACGTGCACCCGGACCTCACCTGCCTCGGCAAGGTGATCGGCGGCGGCCTGCCGTGTGGCGCGGTGGTCGGCGACGCGCGGATCGTCGACCTGGCGAAGAGTTCGCAGGATCCGTTCTACGACTACGAGAACAAGGTCTTCGCCGGTGGCACGCTCAGCGGCAACTCACTGACCTGCACGGCCGGCCTGGCCGCCCTGACCTATCTGCGTGAGCACCAAGAGATCTACGTCGAACTGGAGGAGAACACCCAGCGCCTGGCCACCATGCTGCGCGCGGCCACCGAGCAGCGCGATATCGCCTGCCGGATCAACGCCCGTAACTCGATTTTCTCGCTCAACTTCAGCCACCGCGAGGCGGGGCTGTACCGAGAACGGATGGCGGGCAGCAACTTCAAGGCCACCATCGCGCTGGCCTACTACATGCGCAAGCATCAGGTGTATCTGCCTGAGCTGCACAGCTTCCTGATCAGCGCCGCACATACCACCGAAGACCTCGACCAGATCGCGAATGCGTTCGAGAAGAGCCTCGACGAGATGCTCGCCGATCAACTGTTCGTCGTCTGACCCCGTACCAACGAAACACTGGGGGGTCAATCATGGGAGATAGCAATGCGATTCATGTCGAGGGAACGAGAGACCGCCGAGCGGTACGTGCCCGGACTCGATGCCAAACTGGGCGAGGTCGCGCTCGACGTCCTCGAATCCACCGATAGTCCTGGACTGAGCCTGTTCCGGGCGGCGGGCGGCGCCGGCCTGCTGATCGGCAAGGAGGCGGGCGGTCTCGGCGCCTCGCTGCTGGAGGCCGCACAGGTGCACCGGGTGCTCGGAAGTCGTTCGCCCTCACTGGCTATCGCGGTGAACATGCACTCGTGCACGGTCGCCGCGATCCCGCCGGGGCCGACCACCGAGGCGATGCTCGGCATGGTCGCCCAGGGCGGCCTGTACCTGGCTTCGGCGTTCGCCGAAGGCGTGCCGAGCGCGAGCGTCATCGCGCCCAAGCTGCGCGGCGAGCGGGTGCCCGGCGGCTGGAAGCTGTCCGGCAGCAAGAAGCCGTGCAGCCTGTCCCGGTCGATGGACATCCTCACCGCGAGCGTCATGCTGCGCCCGGACGGCGAGGACGAGGAACAGCTTGCCCTGGTGATCATTCCGGCGGATTCGCCGGGCATCGAGGTGCGTCCGCTCGGCAACGGACTGGTCTTCCCCGGCTCGGAAACCGAGGAGGTCGTGCTGACCGACGTCGAGATCCCCGAGGAGTCGGTGTCGTTCTTCGGCAAGACCGACAGCCTGAACGCGGCACTGACCGCGGGCTGGCTGACCTTCGAATTGCTGGTCTCGGCCTGCTATCTCGGCATGGCGAGTGGGCTGGCCGAGCAGGTGCTGAATCAGCGTCGCGGCAGTGCCGTGGATCGGATGCTGCTGGTGAGCGAGTTGGACGCCGGGATGGCCGGGATCGAGTCCGTCGCCACCGACATCATGAACGGCCGGGCCGACGCCGAAACCGTCGCGCGCGCTTTGCATGTGCGCTTCGCGGTGCAGCGCACCGTCGAACGGACCTCGGCGCTGGCCACCGAGCTGCTCGGCGGCGTCGGCTTCATGGTCGGTTCGAGCGCGCTGTTCTACACCGCCTGTCGCGGCCTGGCCTTCCACCCGCCGTCACGGGTGAGCATCGCCGACCCGCTGGACCGGTTCCTGGCCGGCGAGGCGTTGATCGTCACGTGAGAGCCGCATCGCGAGAACAGGATTCGAGGTCGGACTGATGGGGAAAGACCCGGACACGGCGGTCGTCGTGCAGATCGGGCGCGGGCCGACCGGGACGGCGCTGGCCAGGCAGCTGCTGCCCGGCCTCGCCGCGGGCTCGCGCTATGTGGTGATCGACCGTGACCCGGCCGCACCGCATCTCGCGTTCGGCACGCCGGAGCCGACGCACCTGCTGAACACCAGGGCGGCCAAGTCGGCGCTGAATCTCGGTGACCCCGAGGAACTTCAGCGCTGGCTGACCGAACAGGCGGCGGTGACGGGGGAGCCGGTCGCGGAGTTCCCGTCGCGCGCGGCGTTCGGGCGCTACCTGCGGGACGTCTTCGATCAGGCGGTGAAGCAGGCGGCGGCCACCGGGGTGGTGGTCGATCTCATTCAGGACGACGCCGTCGGGATCACCGGCGAGCCGGGAAACTGGGTGGTGCACTGCGCCGGTGGCGGTAGCTATCGGGCCGATCGGGTGGCGATCTGTGTCGGGATGCTGGCGCAGAACGATCCCTTCCCCGAATTGGCATGGCAGCCAGGGTATTTCGAAGACCCATGGCGGCTGCCCGCGGTGCCCGCCGATGCCAGCGTCGCGGTGCTCGGTACCCGGCTCACCGCGATCGACACCGGACTGACGCTCGCCGCGCGCGGCCACACCGGCCCGGTGCTGTTCGCCTCCCGGTCGGGGCGGCTGCCCCGGCTGCGCGGCCCGGAGACCACCGCGCCGGTACCGCACGTCGACCAGTGCATGCGGGCCGCCGCCGACGCCGGCACGCTGCGGCTGGCCGACTTCGGCCGGGCGCTGATGGCCGACATCGAGGCGGCGTCTACCGAACCGCCGGATTGGTCGCAGGTTCGTGACTGCGGCCCGACCACCCGGGAGATGCTCGCCGCCGAGCTGGCCGAGGTCGAGGCGGCTACCGAACGCGGCTGGCAGCAGGTGGTCAACGGCGCCTCCCCGCTGCTGCTGCCCGCCTGGCAGCTGCTCGCCGAGGCCGACCGGGTGGAGTTCTTCGCCGAGTGGCTCACGCCGCTGCTGGTGCACGGCGCGCCGATCCCGCCGGAGACCGCGCGGCGGGTGCTCGACGCGATGGACGCCGGGCGGTGGCGGGTGCTGGGCGGGCTGTACCACGTGGTCGCCGACGACACCGGGTTCGAGGTGTTCACCGAGGACCACGTGCAGCAGGTGGACGTGGTGATCAACGCGACCGGCTCGGGCACCGACGAGCCCGCGCTGCGCACCGAACCGTTGCTCGCCGCGCTGCTCGACGCGAACCTGCTGACGGCGCATCCGCTCGGCGGGGTACGCATCGACGTCAGCACCTTCGAGCCGCTCGACGATGCCGGCGCACCGGTGCGCGGCATCCACGTGATCGGTGACCTGACCCGCGGTGCGGTGCTCGTCACCAACGATGTGATCGCACTGTCATTCCAGGCCGCACTCGCCGCCACGGCGATGCGCGCGAAGAACGAAGCAGGGGTGCATATTTCATGACAACATCGGCCGTGACCAGCACGACCTCGCGAACGAAATCGCTCGTGCTCGCAGTGCTGTGCCTGTGCGTCATCGCGATCTACATGGACGCGATGATCGTGAACCTGGCGCTGCCGAGCCTGGTACGCGAACTGGGTTCGAGTACCAGTGGGCTGCAATGGATCATCGACGCCTACGCGCTGACCTTCGCGGCGCTGGTGCTCGCGGCCGGTAGCCTCGGTGACCGATTCGGCAGGCGCTCAACGCTGTTGGCGGGTCTGCTGGTCTTCACCGTGGCGACCGGCGCGGGTGCGCTGTGCACCTCGACCGGTCAGCTGATCGCCGCGCGCACGGTGATGGGTCTCGGTGCGGCGCTGATCTATCCGTCGACACTGTCGATCCTGACCAACGTCTTCGTCGAGCGTAAAGAGCGCGCGGCGGCGATCGGCGTCTGGGGCGCGGTGTCGGGCATCGGCGTGGTGCTCGGCCCGATCCTGGGCGGCGTACTGCTGGAGCACTTCTGGTGGGGCAGCGTGTTCGTGGTGGTGGTCCCGGTCGGGCTGGTGTGCCTCCTGCTCGTCGCGCTGCTGGTGCCGAATTCGCGGGACCCGGAGACGCCGGGCCTGGACTTCCCGGGTCTGGTGTTGTCGACGACGGCGATCGGGCTGCTCGTCTACACCATCATCGAGGCGCCGAACCGCGGCTGGTTGAGCGCGGTAAGCTTGCTCGGCTTCGTCTGCGCGGCAGCGCTTTTCGCCGGTTTGGTCTGGCGCGAACTGAATACCGCGTATCCGATGATCGACGTGCGGCTGTTCCGTAACCTGCGGTTCTCGGCCGCCTGCGCGACGATCACCATCACGTTCTTCACGCTGAACGGCTTCACCTTCCTGGTGACCCAGTACTTCCAGTTCTTGAAGTCCTACACCCCGCTCGGCGCCGGTGTGCGGCTCATCCCGGTGGCGGTCGCGATCATCATCGGCTCGGTGGTCGGCGGCAAGCTGGTGATCAAGCTGGGCACCCGGATCGTGGTGACGGCGGGGCTGGTGCTGATGGCCAGCGCCTACGCCTGGTTCTCCATCGACGGCATCGAGACCAGCTACTGGCTGATCGCGGCGCAGATGGTGGTGATCGGCCTCGGCATCGGCTCGGTCGCGGTGCCGGCCACCGAGGCCATCATGGGCGTGGTGCCCGCCGCCAAGGCGGGCATCGGCTCGGCAATGAACGACGCGACAAGGCTTTTCGGCGGCACCCTCGGCATCGCCGTGGTCGGCAGCGTGCACCACTCGCTCTACAACAACAAGCTGCCCGACGGCAGCGTGCCCGGCGTGCCGCCGGAACTGCTGGAGCACAGCCGGGATTCGGTGGGTGCCGCACTGCAGGCCGCCGCGGGTCTGGCCGCGCGCGGCCAGAACGCGGTGGCCGAGGCGCTGGCCGACGGCGCGCAATCGGCCTTCCTGCACGGCTTCCAGGTCTCCTGCCTGGTGGTGACCGGCATCTGCGCGGTCGCCGCCGTCGTGGCGGGCACGCTGCTGCCCGCCCATCCGCCGGTGCCGGAGCCCGCACCCGCCGCCGACCAGGCCGACGTGGCCAACGCATGACAACACGCTTTGCTCGGAGAGGTACACATCATGAAAAGTGCTGAAACCAACGAACGTTGGCTGCTGTACAGCACCTGCGACGAAGACTCCCGCTCGGAGCTGCGCGCGCTCGACATCGCCGAAGGCGACAACGTGCTCGCGGTGACCGGGAGCGGCTGCCGGGCGCTGAGCCTGGTGGTCGGCAACCCGGCCACCGTCACCTCGGTGGACAGCTCGGCCGGACAGACGTATCTGCTGGAGCTGAAACTGGCGGCCATCCGGCACTTTTCGTATGACACGCTGCTGGAGTTCCTCGGCGTCGACGAGTCGGCGCACCGCTGGAAGCTGTTCGAGGAGCTCTCGCCGAAACTCTCGCGTGGCGCGGTGGCCTATTTCACCAAGTACCACAAGGCGATCGAGAAGGGCGTGCTCCAGGCGGGCCGGCACGAGCAGCTGTATGTGCGGGTGGTCGCCCCGGCGATGCGGCTGCTCTACGGCGCGGGCATGCGCGAGCTGTTCAGCGCGCCCGATCTGGAGACCCAGCGCCGGATCTACCGCAACCGCATCGACGGCAAGCTGTGGCGGGCCATGGTGCGCAACGGCTTCACCGAACGCACGCTCAAAACGGTGCTCAACGACGACTCCTACCGGGTGGTCACCGACGTGCAGTCCTGCGGCGACTACGTGCTGGAGCGGCTGGACCACACGCTCACCAATCACCTTGCCAAGGACAATGACTGGGTCACCTTCATGTTCAATGGCAAGTACCTGAACCGAGAGGTGCTGCCGCACTACCTGTTGCGCGACAGCGTGGCGGCCATCCGGGCCGCGGACACCGCCGTGAACGTGGTCAGGGCGGACCTGATGGATCACCTGCGCTCGCTGCCGGACCGGTCCGTCGACAAGTTCTCCCTGTCCGACGTGACCAGCTGCATCGACCGGGAGCAGTTCGGCACCCTGATGAAGGAGGTCGTGCGGGTCGCCCGGCCGGGCGCGCGCATCGTCTACCGCAACTTCCTGTCCAGGCACACGCCCGCACCCGAATTGCTCGACCTGCTGCAGCGCGACGACGAGCTGTGCGCGGCGCTCTACCACGACGATTACGCGTTCGTGTACCAGTTCGAAGTGTTCACCGTCGCGGCCTGAGCGCATCATGGAACGCTCACTGGACTGGGTGGACGGCACCGTCCACGCCGTGGATCAGCGCGCACTGCCCGGCGAATACCGGGTCGTCGCGCTGGGCACGGTCGATGAGGTCATCGAGGCCATCAAGACGCTGACCATCCGCGGCGCGCCCGCGATCGGCGCGGCCGGGGCCCTCGCGGTAGCGCTGGCGGCCCGCAAGCACGGCGACGACCATGCCGCGGTGCGCGCCGCCGCCGAGCGGATCGCGGTGGCCAGGCCGACCGCGGTGAATCTGGGCTGGGCGGTCCGCCGGGTGCTCACGTCGCTGGCGGACGGGCCCGCGGCGGTGCTGGATACCGCCCTCGCGCTGCTCGCCGAGGACGAACAGGTCAACCGGACGATGGCGGCGCGGGCGGCCGACGAGGTGCTGGCGTTGTCGGGCCGGGATCGGCTGCGGGTGCTGACCCATTGCAACACCGGCAGATTGGCGACCGTCGCCTGGGGCACCGCGCTCGGTACGATCCGCGAGCTCGCGCAGCGGGGCCGGCTGGAATCGGTGCTCGCCGGGGAGACCAGGCCGCTGCTGCAGGGTGCCAGGCTGACCGCGTGGGAATTGGCCGAAGCCGGTATCCCACACCGGGTCTGTGTGGACTCGGCCAGCTCAGCGGCCATCGCTGCGGGTCTGGTCGACTGTGTGCTGATCGGCGCGGACCGGATCACCGCCGAGGGCGACGTCGCCAACAAGATCGGCAGCTATCCGCTGGCCCTGGCCGCAGCGCGGGCAGGTATCCCTTTCGTGGTCGTCGCGCCGGAATCCACTGTGGACGAGACGATTTCGGATGGTGCGTCGATCGTGATCGAGCAGCGGGCGGCCGTCGAGGTCACCTCGTTCGCCGGTCAGCCGGTCGCGCCTGCGGGCACCGACGCGTACAACCCGGCCTTCGACGTGACACCGCGCGATCTGGTCACCGCGGTGGTCACCGAACGACGCACGCTGCGCCCGGCACTCGGCCACGGCATTCCGGCGGTCGCCGCACGGCTGTATCGGCGCGGCTGGCTGGACGGCACGGCGGGCAACCTCTCGGTGCGGGTGCCCGGCGGCCGCGCACTGATCACCGCGAGCGGCCGGAGCAAGGGCGAGCTCAGCGCGGCCGACCTGGTCGCGGTGGACGCGGAAACCGGTGCGCCGGTAGGGGAGTCGGGGCGACCGTCGGCCGAGGTCAGTATCCACGCCGCGCTCTACCGCGCCTTCCCGGACTGCGGCGCGGTCGTGCACGCGCACCCGCCGCACGCCACCCTGGTCGCGACGCAGGCCGGGCCGGGGACGGTGCGCTTCGGTGACTTCGAGATCGTCAAGGGATTCGGGCCGCGCGGTGCGGGACCGTTCGCGGTGCCGGTGCTGGCCAATCACACGGACGTGCCGCGCATCGCGGCCGAGCTCGCCGCGCTGTGCACCCCGGACTCGCCGCCCGCGCTGCTGATCGACCGGCACGGCGCGACCACCTGGGGCCCCGATCTGGCAACCGCACTCAATCGAATGGAGTGCCTGGAAATGCTGTGCCGACTACATCTACGCAGCACAACGACCGAAGGAGGTCAGTCATGACCATCGTGCAGGTGATGGCCGAAGACGATCGCGACGATGTGCTGGTGCGTACCACCGATCGCGACGAGATCGCGGAACTGTTGCAGCCGTTCGGCATTCAGCTCGCCCAATGGCCGACGAAGGATCTCGACGCCAGCGCCGAGGAAGCGGAAGTGATCGCCGCCTACCGCGCCGAAGTGGATGCCGTGTGCGCCTCCGGCGGCTACCAACTGGTGGACGTGGTGCGGATGGTGCCCGATCCGGAGAACGAGGGCTGGCGGTTGCGGGCCAAGGGCGCGCGGGAACGGTTCCTCGACGAACACCGGCACGCGGAGAACGAGGTTCGCTTCTTCGTCGAGGGCCGGGGTTGCTTCTATCTGCACCTCGGCAACCGGGTGTACGCGGTGGTCTGCGAGGAGGGCGACCTGATCTCGGTGCCCGCCGGGACCACGCACTGGTTCGACATGGGCGCGGTGCCCCGATTCTGCGCCATCCGGTTCTTCGAGGAGGCGGACGGCTGGATCGGTGATTTCACCGGTGATCCGATCTCGGGCAAGATGCCGACGCTCGACGAGCTCCTCGCGTGAGTTCGGCGTCGGAAACGGCTGCACACCAGGGGATCACCCGATTCGCCTGGAACGAGTTGGGAGAGATTGCGAATGACATCGACCAGTAATCGGAGCAGGTTAACGCGGCGGGCTGTCGCGGCGGTCGCGTTGTGCGGCATCGCGTTTGCGGCCGCAGCATGCGGAGACGATGCGAAGTCGACGACGCCGAGCAGTTCGGTGGCACCGTCGCCGGTGCTCGCACCCGCGTCGTCGGTCGCGCCCGCATCATCGAGTGTGGCACCGGAAGTCGCTCCGCCGCCTGCACCCGCGCCGGCCCCTGCGCCGGAACCAGCTCCTGCGCCCGCGCCTGCCCCGGCTCCCGCGCCTGCTCCGCAGCCCGCACCCGCGCCGAAACCCCAACCCCAGCAACCACAACCGCAGCAGCCGGCGCCACCCAAGCCGCAGCCGCCGACGTTGCCCGATCCCGGATTCGAACCGAAACCCGGCTACTGACCCTGCCGCGCACCCGACAAGGAAGCACATGAAGCTCTCGACCCGTTACCGCGCACTGGCCGCCGCCACCATGAGCATGGCGTCCGCGCTGCTGCTCGCCTCGGCCCCGTCCGCCTCCGCCGACACCGATGGCGGGAAATCCCTTGTGGTGCTCGGTGACTCGTTCACCGCGAACGGCGATATCGCCGCCGCGCTGGAAAACGTGACGCCCGGTGCGGCACCGGACTGCTCGCACGGCCCGACCTCCTGGCCCACTCAGCTGGCCCAGGATCTCGGCATCTGGGGTACCAACGATTTCGCCGACATGTCCTGCCGTGGCGCGTCTTTGGTGAGCGGCCCCGGATTCACCCTCGCGCACGAGGCGCGCGGCGCGGACGCGCAGGGCTCGTTCGGGCCACGGACCAAGACGGTGCTCATCCAGACCGGCCTGAACGATGCCTGGGGTGAGAACACGGTGCGGCTGCGGCAGACCCTGCTGAACTGCGTGCTCGACGTGATCCGGGGCTGTGGCCCGGAGGCGGCGGAACAGGGCCGCGCCACCGACTTTCGCGGTGTGAACACCCAGGAATACGTGAATCGCATTCGGCCGGTGGTCGATTACGTGCGGTACTACGCGCCCAACGCGCGGATCGTGTTCGTCGGCTACCCGGAGATGAACGCGCCTGGCCAGCAGACCTGGTGCGTCGACGTGCTCGGCGTCGGCTCCATCGTGCAGAGCAGGGCCGGCTCGGCGATCCAGCTGTGGGACCGGATGGACGTGGCACAGCGCGAGGCGGCGCAGCTGCTCGGGGTGGACTTCTTCGACGCGAAGGCGGTCACCGCCGGGCACGGGCTGTGCTCGCCGCAGCCGTGGCTCGCGGGCATCCTCGACCCGCGCAGCGAGCTGATGGGCACTCCGGTGCATCCGTCCTCGCACGGTGACGGTGTCGTCGCGGCGGCGCTACAGCGGCTGATCGCGGGCTGATCATGGTGAGCGCGCCGGTGGCGGTATCGCGGGAGGTCGAGCGGCGGCGGCCCGCGCTGCCGTCGCTGACGGGCGCCCGGTGGTGGGCGGCATTCGCGGTATTCCTGTTGCACGCCTTGGTGTTTCTGCCGGTGTATCCGTTCCAGAAGTCCGAGCTGTTCCGGCACATCCACCAGGTGATGCCGATGCAGCTCGGCGCCGCGGGCGTGACGTTCTTCTTCGTGCTGTCCGGGTTCATCATTTTCTGGTCGTTCAAACCGGGTAGTTCGGTGCCGCGGTTCTATTGGCGGCGGGTGCTGAAGATCTATCCGACGCACCTGGTGGCGGCGCTGGCGTTCATCGTGCTGGCGAGCGTGCCGTTGCATCGGCTGGTGCTGTGGGTGCCGAACCTGTTGCTGGTGCACACCTGGGTGCCGAAGTGGACGACGGTGGGCGGGCTGAACGTGCCGTCCTGGTCGCTGTGCTCGGAAATCCTGTTCTACTTCAGCTTTCCGTTGCTGCTGCCGCTGGTCCGGCGGATACCGAGCGCTCAGCTGTGGTGGTGGCTTGGCGGGTTGCTGGTGCTGATCCTGGCCATCCACACGGGGTACTACCTCTGGGTGGACGGTCCGAAGGGCATCGCGAATACCTTTGCGCCGCGGCTGGTTCCGGGCGACGACTCACCGTATTTCGAGTTGCACGCGTCGCAGGCGTGGTTCCGGCAGCCGGATATCCCGGTGTCGCCGTCGTATTGGCTCAGCTACAACTTCCCGCCGTCGCGGCTGCCGGAGTTCTTCCTCGGCGTGCTGGCCGGGCGGCTGGTGCTGGAGGGACGCTGGCGGCTGACCAACGTGCGCTGGCCACTGTGCGCTCTCGCCATCGCGTATGTCGCGACCTGGGTGGTTCCGGTGAACTACAAGATGTCGGCGCTGCTGGTCGGCCCGATGACGGCGGTGGTGGCCACCCTGGCGGCGCGCGATCTGGCCGGAATTCGCGGGCTGAACTCCACGCCGCGGATGGTGTGGCTCGGCAACATCTCCTACGCGTTCTACCTGATCCAGTTTCCGGTCATGGTGCTGGTGACCCGATTCTTTGTGGGCGGCAAGCAATTCGGGCTGTTCGGCTGGCTAGGCTGGGCGGGGCTGAGCCTGGTGCTGTCGACGCTCGCCGCGGCGGCGATCTATCACTGGGTGGACGATCCACTGATGCGCCGGTTCTCCGGGCGGCGGTCGAAGGGCGGCGCCGGCGATTCCGGTGCGGTGGCGACTGTCGGTGCGCCACACTCGAAACCAGCGTCGGCGCGGTAGCCGAGCGGCCCATCGGCAGTAGACATACATGCGGTATGTATGTAAATTTCAAGGTGCCTACCAAACCGGAGGGAACATGGGACACAGTACTTCGCTCGGCCCGGCACATGAGGTGGATCTGCCCGGCGGCCGAATTCGATACTACGACACGGGATCCGGCGCGCCGGTGGTCTTCGTGCACGGGCTGCTCGTCAACGCGAATCTCTGGCGCAAGGTGGTGCCCGCGATCGCCGCGGCGGGGCATCGCTGCCTCAGCCCCGACTGGCCGCTCGGTGCGCACTCGATCCCGGTGCCCGACGCCGACCTCTCGCTGCCCGGGCTGGCCGACCGGATCGCGGACTTCCTGACCGCGCTCGACCTCACCGACGTCACCCTGGTGGCCAACGACACCGGCGGCGCGATCGTGCAGGTGCTGCTGAGCCGGAGCACCGATCGGATTGGCCGGGTGGTGCTGAATTCGGTGGATTGTTACGACCGATTCCTGCCGCCGCCGTTCAACATCCTGCCGCCGATCGCGCGGATTCCCGGTTCTATTCGCCCGGTGACCGAGTTGCTGCGCATCCGGGCGCTGCACCCGCTGCCGATCGCGCTCGGCTGGGTCGCCAAACATCCTGTGCCGCATGACGTTATCGACTCCTACCTGCTGCCGAGCCGCAACTCCGGCGCCATCCGGCGCGACCTGCGCCGCTTCCTGAGGGCCGTGAGCAGCCGCTACACCCTCGCGGCCGCCGAGCACTATCCGGAGATCAAGATCCCGGTGCTGCTCGCCTGGGCCAGGGACGACAAGCTGTTCCCGATTCCGCTGGCCGAACGGCTCGTCAAGGAGCTGCCGAATGCCACCTTGCGTTTCATAGAAGATTCCTATACCGCGAGCCCTGAGGACCAACCGGAGTTGCTTACCGAGCTTATTTTGGAGTTCACTCGGCTCCATGCAACACCGTAGTCAAGAAGAACGTTCGCGTAGTACTCGGACTGTGCTGGAGCAGGCAGGCCGAAAGTTGTTCGCCGAGGACGGCTTCACCGCCGTCTCGGCGGAGCAGATCGTCATCGCCGCGGGCGTCACCCGCGGCGCGTTGAACTATCACTATGGCGACAAGCGCGGCCTGTTCCTGGCCGTGCTCGCGCAGCTGGAGACGGAGAATACCGAGGAGATCGAGGCGGCGATCGCCGCGGCGCCCGCGCCGGATGATCTGTTGGCCACCATGGCGATCGGGCTCGGTGTCTTCCTGGAGATCTGCCAGCGGCCCGAGATGGTCCGGATCGCGCTCTCGGACGCGCCCGCGGTGCTCGGGTGGCAGGCGTGGCGGGAATTCGAGGCCCGCCACGGCCTCGGCCTGATCGTCTCGCAGCTCGAAAGCGCCCGTGCCGCAGGGTTGATCGTCGACGCGCCGATTCCGATGCTGGCGCAGTTGCTGCTCAGCGCGGTCACCGAGGCGGGGCTGATCGTCGCGCACGAACCCGATCCGCGCACCGCGCGGGTCGAGGCGCAGCGGGCACTGATGGCGCTGATCGCGGGCCTGCTGCGTTGAGGTCAGCGGCCTCGCTCGGCGACAGGTTCGTGGGTGCGTTGCGCCGCGAGTTGCTCCAAGAGGTCGGTGCCGCGACCGGCGGGGCTCTCCTTCGGCGCTGAATCACGCACGCGCACTGCCGCTTTGCGGTATCTGTCGTCGGCGAGCACGGTCGTGACCGCAGTGCCGATCGCTGCGGCAGTCGGTGTCTCGGTCCGGAGGTCGATGCCGACGCCCGAGTGGGCGACGCGGGCGTTGACGTCCTTCTTGTCCTCGGTGGTGCCCGCGACGACCAGGGGGACGCCGTGCGCGATGGCTCGCTGTACGCCGCCGAATCCGCCGTTGGTGACCAAAACGTCTACGTGCGGCAACAATTCGTCGAAGGGGATGAAACGCTCGGCAACCGCGTTGTCGGGCAACGGATCCAGCGACTCGACCGGCGCGCCACCTGTCGCCGCCACCACGAATACGTCGCGGTCGGCGAGCGCCGCGAGGGTTGGGCGCAACACTGTGGCGGGGTCCACCGCGACGGTGCCCTGAGTGACGAGCACGACGCGTCCGTCGAGCCGGTCCCACCATGCAGGCTTGTCGTAGGCGGTCGATTCGGCGATGGGATAGCCGAGGAAGTGGACGTGCTCGGGGAGGTCGCGGCGCGGGTATTCGAATTCGGGTGGCGACAGTTGCAAGTAGAGCTGGGTTCGTGCCGCGTAGGCCAACGGGTTTCGCCGCGCGCGTGGCAGGCCGATCTGTCGACGGACATCGTCGGCCACCCGCACGGACGGTGCCAGCGCGACCTTACGGACGATCGTGTCGAGGAATCTATTGCGCGCCCGATTGAACGGAGCGCCGATCGGTGTCATGCCCAAGCCGGCGGGCGGCGCGTCGATGCTCGGGAACAGCAGGGGATTGACGCCGATCGTCGCGGTGGGCACCCCGGTCGATTCATGCAGCCACGGCACCGCGACCGCCCAGGTGTCGCCGACGACGACATCGGCGGACGGCATCGCCGACAGCGCCGTGAAGTGCGCGCCCGCCGGTCGCCGGAAGATGTGCTCCAGATCGAATCGGCCGGACATCGCCGCAGCCATCCGCCGCCTCGCCCGCTGGATCGCTGACAACAACGCCCGCGTCGCCGGACTCTGGCGCATCATCACCGCCGCCGCGACCAGCGATGCCGACGTGGCCGACTACCACCGGGAACACCTCGCGCGGATGCGCGGGCAGACCGCCGACATCCTCAAAGGTCTGATCGAGCGCGGACTCATCGCGCCGAAACGATCAGTCCAGGAAACCGCGGACCTGGTGTGGAACTCGCAGCTGCCAGATGTTCACTCGCGACTCGTCATCGATGCGGGCTGGACCCACGACGCGTATACCGACTGGCTCGGTGCGACTTTCATTGATCTGTGCCGACCTGTCACCAACTCGAAATCCGGGCGTTAGCGCGAATACTCCGCACGTACTGTCGAACAGGCTGGCGCCGGACGGACTTTCTGGGGACACTGATCCCTAGCTGCGGGGACGTTCCCGACGACAACTTGAAGTATCCACCTGAAGAAAAGACAGTCATCGGCGCTCAAACGGACACCGAGCGCCTTCGCCGACCGGGCAATGCCCGGCAGTGAACACGGAGTACACGATGTTATCGCGATGGAAGAACACCGCCGCTTGTGCGGCTGCGCTGGTCACGACCGCCCTACCGATCGGCGTCACCGCGACCGCGCAGGCCGCCCCGCAGGACTGCCCCGAAATGTATGTCGTAGCGGTTCCCGGTACCTGGGAGACCTCGAACACCGATCCGGGCAAGGGGATGCTCGCCGCGGTCGCCGACAACTTGCCGGGCAACGTCCGCACGGACTATGTGGTGTATGCCGCGACCGCGTTTCCGTGGGAGGGCGACGTCTACGGTCGTTCCAAGGGCGAAGCCATCGACCACGCGCGCGGCCTGATCGCCACGATGGCGCAGCATTGCGACAACACCCGATTCGCGCTGCTCGGCTACAGCCAGGGTGCGGACGCGGCCGGAGATCTGGCCGCCGAGATCGGCACCGGACTCGGAGTCGTGTCGCCCAACCGCGTTTCGCTCGTCGGACTCATCTCCGATCCGCGTCGCTCGCCCACCGACACCCTGATCGGCCCGCCCGTCGCGGGTGCGGGTGCGGGCGGTCCGCGTATCGGCGGCTTCGGCTGGCTCAGCCCGCAGACCTACACCTTCTGCGCCGCAGGCGATCTCTACTGCGCGACCCCCGACGGTGACTTCGCCGCCCGCTTCGCCGGCCTGTTCGCCCAAATCTCCAACCCCAACCCCGCGCTGTTCGGCAACTACCAGCAGCAGGCGAACCAGCTCATCGCCGACGCCCTCGCCGCCGGTGGTCTCGGCCTGCTCGCCGACCAGCTCAACAACTCGGCCTACGAAGAACGCAAGCGTCAGGTCGACGACTTCCTGAAATCCGGTATCCACCAGAGCTACCCGGGTTACGCCGTCGGCGGCGGCGCGACGCCGCTCACCTGGCTGCGCCAGCGCCTGATCGAAGCGAGCCGCTAGAGCTGACTGCGGTCCGGCGATCGCCGCCGGACCGCAACGCACTCAACGGTTTCGGACGAGCTCGCAGAGCGCGGCCACCTCGGCAGGGTCGGTGTCGAAATGGTCGAACCCTTGGGGGACACCAACTCCCGCGAACAGCGCCGCACTGTCCGCATCCCCGGAAACCGGGGTTCGCACGGCGGCATGCAGAGCCGAAACGCCCGTCGCTTCAATCGCTTGAACAGCATTCGACGGCCGAACGCCGCCACATGCCATCACCTCGATCGCCGTACCGGCTTGCCGCACCAGCTCTTTGATCACCGGTGCACCATCCAGAACGGACCGTTGCCTACCTGAGGTCAGCACGCGAGTGAACCCGAAAGCGATCGCCTGATCCAAGGCACGCTCCGAAGACGCGCTGACATCGATCGCCCGATGAAACGTGACCTCCAGGCCCTCGGCCGCATCCACAAACGCCGCACAAACCGGGTCGAGCGCCCCGGAACCATCGATCGCACCGACCACAACCCCGTCCGCACCCGCCGCGCGAGCCGCACGAATATCCCGAACCATCACCGAAATCTCGTCCGCCGAGTACCGAAAGTCGCCCACCCGCGGCCGAATCAGCACGTGCACTTGGGTATTCACGGTAAGCGCGACCGCATGCTCGATCAACGCCACACTCGGCGTCAACCCCCCATCCGACAACCCACAACACAACTCGACCCGATCCGCCCTCGCCTCCTCAGCAACCCGCACCCCACCAACCGACTCAACACAGATCTCAATGCGCACAGCAGCGAGTATCCACCAGCCCCGCCCCCCAGGCCCGACTTGACGTAGGTTGCACGCTCTTGACTGATGCTGCAGCTCGAGTCAAGAGCGTGGTTCGTACGTCAAGTGGGCAAACGCTGCTAGCCATCCAGAAGTTTCGGGTTGCGGGTGAATCGTACGGTGTCGTGCCATCGGTTGCCGCGGGTGTCGAGTAGGGAAAAGCCTTCTGGCTCAACCAGTTTCTGTAGCTCGGCTACGCTCAGGCGATCCGGATCGGGGAAGTGTTCGAAGAACGCGAGTCGTCCGCCGGGCTTCAGGGCGCGGGCGAGGGAGCGGATGCATGCGGGCTTGTCGGGGACTTCGCCGATTACGGCGGCGAGGAACGCGACGTCGAACGTGTCGTCCGGGAACGGTAGGCCTGCGCCGGCGTCGCCGCTGTGGAAGCTGACGTTGTCGCATCCGGCGCTCGCCAGTTTCCGGCGTGCCTTGTCGAGCATTTGCGGCTGGATGTCGAATAGTTCCAGTCGGCCGTCGGTGAGCTTGCGTGCGAGTTCGAGGCTGTAGAAACCGGGGCCGGGACCGAGCTCCAGGACCTGTTCGGTGCCGGTCAGTTCGAGCTGGTCGATCGTGTCGCGTGGGTTGGTGAAGAGTCGTCGCACCGGATTGTCGAGCAGGAATGCGGCCTGATGTGGGTACGGGAAGTCGCCGGCTCGTCGCGTTTGCCGGAGCAGTGTGTCAAGCCAAGTGGTTGTCATAGGCACCTCCAAGGGGGTAGTAAGGCTTACCTTACTTCGCGGAATCATGTTGCGCTACAACCTCGATGGGGCGGGCCGGTGCATGGGTCGACCTGGGCTGCGGCCTGTCGACCCGATTCGATCGCCCGGTCAGCGGACGGAATCCGGCTGGAGTGCCAGCAAGGCTGCGAGCAATTGATCCCAGGTGGTGGCCGGAAGTTCGTGCCCTATGCCGTTCAGCGGGAGCAGGGTGGCACCGGGGATCTCGCGCGCCAAGGCCTGTCCGTTGCCGTAGGGAAAGAACGGGTCGTCGGTGCCGTGTGCAACCAACGTCGGCACAGCGAGCTCGCCGAGACGCTCCCGCCAGCGGTCGCCCGCCTCGGCATACGCCAGGTTGAGCACGCTGGCGGCGATGTTGGTGGTGCGGTCGAGCATTCGGGCCGCCTGCTGCCGTGCCTGCTGTTCGTCGAATCCGTTCGCACCGGCGAGTATTCGGTCCTGTTGGACGCGGTAGTCGAGCACCGCATCCCGGTCGGACCAGTCCGGCGCGGGTGCCGTGGTGAAGAACTCGATGACCCGGTCCGAATGTTCGGGCAGGTCCGGGTCCGCCGGGCCGGGGGCCGTTGAGCGGGTGTTGATCAGCGTCAGGGCCGACACTCGGTCGGGGTAATCGAGGGCGGCGAGCTGACAGATCCATCCGGCCACGGAGAAGCCCACCAGGTGGGCTCGCGGAAGTTCGAAGACATCCAGCAGTCCGATGAGGTCCGAAGCCAGGTCGCGCAGGCGGTAGCCGGGAGCGCCGGTCTCGTAGGCCGTCGACCGGCCGGTGTCGCGGATGTCATAACGCAGGACGAACCGGCCGGCACCGGCGAGCCGGTCGCAGAATTGGTCTTCCCAGCACAGTCTCGAAGTGCTCGGCAGCAGCACCGGCGGCCGCCCGTCGTCTCCGAAGGTGGTTACACACAGGTTTACGTCGCCGACGGTGACCAAGTGCTCGGGCGATCGTTGAACATGAAGCGGCAAGGGGACTCCTCTGTGGTTACGTCTGTTGAGGAGACCGCTGCCGCGGCCGAAACTCATCGGTCCGCCGATCCAGGAACGACGACGCCCAGGCACGCGAAGTCCGGCCGGAGTATCAGGCAGTCCGAGAGTCGCGCAAGGGCGGCATCCCGTCCAGCGGATCGGCGATGACAACTGTGTTGCCGCCCAATTGCTTTGCCCGGTACATGGCCGAGTCCGAGCTGCGAAACAAATGACGCGGTGTCGTCGCGAGCTGCTGTTCGCAATGGCGGCCGGGCTCGAATTCCGCGGCGCCGACGCTGGCGGTGATCCCGCTCGGCAGACCGGGCGTCGTGGCGACCGCGTGCCGTAGTCGCTCCGCAACAGCACCGATGTCCGCACCGTGCAGGTGACCGACCACCATGAACTCCTCACCACCGGTGCGCACCACGATGGCGTCGGGTGACGCCGCGCCCCGCAGGCGCGCGGCCGTTCGCACCAGCACCTCGTCGCCGAACGAATGACCGAAGGTGTCGTTGACCGTTTTGAACCGATCCAGATCGAGGGTGACCACGTAGACGCTTTCGTGGCAGCGGCGTCCGAAGAAGCGCGGCAGGTGCGAGTCGAGGCCGCGCCGGTTCAACAGCTTGGTCAGCGGATCCGACAGCGCGTCCACCCGCAGCAGCCAGTTGTAGAAGTGCACGATCGGCAGCAGCACGCCGGTCACGACGAGGACTACCAGAATGACGACTATGCCGAGCGCGTGATCGCCCTTGCCGTGTCCGTTGGTCGTCGGCACGCCGTGCACCATCATGTAGGCCAACGCCATGATCGACAGCACTGACCAGCCGATATGCATGGCCAGGACCTGCGGACTGTGGAAGATGGTGATGTATCCGCCGGTGATCACCAGCAGAACGCACCCCATCGCGCCGAGCAGGCGGTCCTGGATCATCACATTGTTGGCGGTGATCGCGAGATCGACCCCGGCGATCCAGAGCAGCGACTCGAGTTCGTTCGGCCACGGCAGCAACCACCAGCGCAGCGTCCACACCACCGCCATCACGACCACGAGGACGGCCTGTGCCTGCCCGGCCGCTCCGTGCTGACCGGCGTGCGAGATCAGCGCCAGGATGGTGATCAGTCCCATCACGATGCCGCCCGAGCCGACCATGAACTTCAGCGGTCCGAGCGCGGAGTGGGATTCGAGCGTCGCGATCAGCCAGCGGTAATGGATCCGGTACCGCCACCAGGCGCGAACCATTCCTCGACTGTTGGTCACCGATCCACCGCCTTCGGCTGGCAATCTCCGGTCTGTTGTGTGCTCCTGACAAACGCTGGCTCTCCCGAGAGTTTAGCTGTAACTATGGGTAACTGGGAATTTGCCTTATGGGAAGAAGCTACGGTCACGCAGGATTGCTCGGCTCGAACCACAACGGGATCACGTCACGAACGAATGAGCTGATGCATTCCGCGGTCGGCCCCGAGAGGATCTCGCCGACGAAGTAGATGCCGTGCCGTCCCTGGATGTCCGCGACCCGTTCGAACCAGCCGTCGCCGACCGCGGCCGCGCTCGGATACGCGGGCCATTCGGCGATCGTCTCGGCGACCAGCTCCGGGTCGTGGAACAGGAACAGGCTGTCCTTGGCGAGGGACCACGCCTGCGCGTCGGATATCGAGGTGTCGGAGTTGCTGAAGCAGACCCAATACTGGCCCGCGTGTTGCTTGTTGGCCGCGGTGATGCGGTGCATGGCCTGCTCGGGATCGGTGTCGGTGTAGCTGCCGTACGGGTCGATCACCCAGAAGCCAAGGGGCTCAACGGAATCGGGACGTCGAGGAAAGCTGATGAGCTCTTCGCGCGCCCGGATCAGGTAGCTGCGCGTCCACCTGCGCGGGCAGTTCTGCTCGGCGAACAGTTCGCGAATTGCCCCCTCGGGGAACATTTCTCGAATCTGCGCGGGCCGTGCGGTCACCACTACTCGCGCATAGATCGCACTGCGCTGCTCGCCGTCTGCGGTGAAAGTCACCCGAACCCCGTCCGGCTGAACGGGTTCGATGCCGGTCACCTGCCTGTTGACCGTGACGGTGAGCCGGTGGTCCTCGGCTATCCGGCGCAGGAAACTGACGAACCCGTCCCGGAAGCTCAGGCTCACCGGTCGATGGGAGGTCAACTGAGCGACCAGCGACTGCGGCATCCGGGCGAGCAGCGCCGCTTTCTCGGCCGGATACAGCGACAGCACCAGCTTGGCCAACTGCGAAACATGCCCGGAGATATGAGCATTGATATTGATGATGGTTTCGGCGGGCTGGCGCGGCCGGCGCATGTTGGCGTAGATCACCAGCCCCTGCAGCACCTCGCCGACCAGCGGTGCGTGGCGCGCCCGATAGGTCTCCCAGGTCTCGCCGGGAACGCGATCGAACGCCACACCGCTCGCCCCGGGCCCGTGCCTGTCGCGGAGCGCCCGTTCGATGATGTTCCACGCCTCGGCCAGCTGATCGATCGTCTGCGCCGCGGTCAGCGTCTGGAACAGCGGCACGAAATGTGGTGGCACGGCCAGCTGTGGTTTGCCGGAATCGGATCTGCCGACGAAGTACAGCGCCTCGGTTTTCGTCGGCACCGGATGATTGCTGAGCAACTCATCGATGGCCGTGCCCGCCATATCCGCGCCGAACGACTGCTGAATGACCAGATGTGACTGGAAATCGTAGATGTCACCGTCCACATCGACGGTCTGGCAGTAGCCGCCGAGCTGCGCCCCGGCTTCGAGAATGTCGATGTTCTCGAAGCCGAGGTCACGCAGCTTCGCGGCGGCGAGGATGCCGCTCTGGCCCGCGCCGACGACGCAGATGGGTGCCGCGAGATCCATGGGGACTCCTACGGGTTGGGCGAATGCCAGGGCCGTAGGCAGTGGAATGCGGGAGGGATTCGCACGCACACGCGTTCATGACGGGTCCTCGGCAGGGGGATAGTCATGAGTATGCGGCACCGACGATGGTCGGCTGATCGGTTTCAGGTGTGGATCAGCGTGGCCACGGTATCGACCAATCGCTCGATATCCTCGTCGTTGTTGTAGCCGTGCGGCGAGATGCGCAGCCCGCCCGCGCGGGCCGAGACCGCGATGCCCTCGGCCTGTAACCGCTTGGCCAGCAACGGGATCGGCGGACCGTCGAGGTGCACCGCGACAATCCCGGATCGTCCATCGGCCGAGCGGTCCGACAAGACGGTCGCGCCGATCGAGGTGAGGCCGTCGCACACCAGATCGCACAGCCGATCGACATGCGACCAGATCGCCGGGATGCCCGCCGCATGCAGCAGGTCGATCGACGAACCGAGCGCGGCGATACCGGTCACGTTCGGCATCCCACCCTCCAAACGCCGTGCCGTGTCGTCGAATACCAGCTCGAGGTTGTCCCAGTCCTCCCGGTGCGCGACCGAATTCCAGCCGGGTTCCAGTGGCCGCAGCAGCTCCAGCTGTGACCCCCGCACGTACAGCACGCCGCACCCTTCCGGGCCGAGCAGCCACTTATGTCCGTCGGCCATCGCGAAATCGACACCCCAGTGCGCTAATTCGGCCGGGAGCACGCCGAGGCCCTGAATCACGTCCGCGCACAACAACGCTCCGACCTCCCGGCATGCCCGGCCCAGCTCCGCGAGGTCGACCCGCCAGCCGCGACCGAACTGCACCCAGCTGGTGACAACCAACTTCGGCGGCGGCCCGTCCTGAATCCGATCGGCGAACGCCTCGACGGTGAGCCGCCCACCCGGTCCCTCGGGCTGAACCCGGTCCACCAGCACGCCACGATCCGCCAATGCCAGCCACGGATACAGCGTCGACGGAAATTCCAGATCCGGCACCAGCACCCGGTCGCCGGGAGCCCACTCCAGACCGTTGGCGATCATCCCGAGCCCGGTCGTGGTGTTCTTGACGAACGCGACATCCGTCGAAGGCACTCCCATCAACCGCCCGGCCGACGAACGCACCCGCTCGATTTCGGCACTGTGCGTCGCATAGGTGAGCTCGCCGTCCAGCGAAACCTCCGTCGCCCGCCGGAGCATCGCATCGACCGACGGCTGCGGCATCGGGCTGATCCCGGCATGGTTGAGGTACGCCCACCGGCGCGCGGCCGGAAAGTGTTCGCGGACAAGGGGAGTGGTGCCGACCCCTACCGCCCCGATCGTCGCCGTCATCTCATCGCCTCCAAACCAAGTGGACATGACGTCCACTTCTCGATGCCTGAAGACTACGTCCTAACCGGTCACTGCGTCCACTTAATCTCGGAGGAGTTCACGGCGCCGCGACGGTGCCGGTCGACTGGGCCGCGGTTGACGGACGTTATCGTCGGTTGTGACTGAAACGGTGGGTGTGGTGTCGATGGGGTTGGTCGTGTGCTGATTGGTCTGATTGCCGCGTTGCTCGCGTGCGTGGGGTATGGGGTCGCGTCGGTGCTGCAGGCGTATGCCGCGCGGCGGTCCGCCGCGGCGGCGGAGGCGCGAGGTGCTGACGGGCAGGTGACCGAAACCGGTGCGCCCACGGTTGCTTCCACGGTCGCCGCGGTGTTGACGGTGTGGTTCATCATCGGCAGCGCGCTGGATGTGCTGGGCTTCGCGGGGAATGCGGTGTCGGCGCGACTGATTCCGCTGTTCCTGTCGCAGACGATCATGAGCGCGAATCTGATCATCACCGCGGTGCTGGGGATCTTCGTGCTCGGTATCCGGTTGCATCTGCGGGACTGGGTGGCGATCTGCGCGGTGATCCTCGCGCTGGCGGCGCTCGGCGGTGCGGCGGGGCATGAGGGCGGTGGCAGCGACAATCCGGTCATGCACTGGGGCGTGCTGATCGCGTCGGTGTTGTTGTTCGGTGGCAGTCAGCTCGTGGTGCGCCGGCTCGGCTCCCGGGGCGCGGTGGCCGCGGGTCTGGCCGCCGGAATGTTGTTCGGGGCCTTGGCGATCGCGGTGCGCATCGTGCAGGGGATCGATCCGTTGAACGTGCCGACGCTGCTCGCCGATCCGGCCGCGTGGACGATCGCGATCGCCGGCATCGGCGGTTTCTACCTGCATACCGTTGCGCTGCAACTCGGTTCGGTGAACGGCGCTACCGCGGCGCTGGTGGTCGGCGAGACCGTCATCCCGGGAATCGTCGGAGTCCTTGTGCTCGGCGATACTTCGCGACCCGGGCTCGCCTGGCTGGCCGGACTCGGCTTCGTTCTCGCCATCGGCGGGGCGGTAGCGGTCGCGGTGTTCGGCAACCTGTCCCAACTGGAACACGCGGACACGTAGCGCCTAGCCGGCCGCGTCCCGCAGGGTGTCGCGAAGCCAGCGCTGTGCGGGATCGGCATCGAGGCGTGCGTGCCAGAGCAGTCGTACCTCGACCTCGGGCAAGGCTGCGGGGATGGGAAACCAGCGCAGGCCGAGCGCCTCGCCGTACTGCTCGGCGAGGCGCTGCGGCGCCAATCCGACGTAGTTGCTGGCAGAGACCAGGAGCGCGGCGATGGCGGAGGTGGGGACGACGGCGGCGACGCGGCGTTGCAGGCCCTCGGCTTCGAGCGCATCGTCGAGCGGTCCGCGGGCCCGGCCCCGGCGGGAGGCGGAGACGTGCGGAAACTGGCACAGCTGTGCCAATGTGGGGCGGCGGTGCTTGCCGAGCGGACTGTCGGCGCGGACGATGCCGACAATTCTCTCCTGATACAGCACCGCGGTCTGGATATCGGGCGCCGTGACATCGCCGACGCCGATATCGAGATCGACCGAACCGTCGCGCAGCGCCTCGATGCTTTCGCTGCCCTCGGTGACGAAGCGCAGCGTCACACCGGGTGCCACCGCGGCGGCCTCGGCCGCCACCGCCGCCAAGGTCGCGGCGACACCGTCGTTGAGGCGAATCGTGAAGGTGCGCTTCAGCTCTGCGACCGTCACCTCGCGGTCGGCGCTGATCAAGGCCGCCGCCTCGTCGAGCAGGGAACGCACCCGCGGCGCGGTGCGCAGCGCGAACGGCGTCGGCGCCATCCCGCGACCGGCCCGCACCAGGATCGGATCGTGCATCGCGCGCCGCAACCGGCCCAACGCGCGGCTGGTGGCCGGGATCGACAGGTGCAGGCGTTCGGCCGCCGCCGTGACGCTGCCGTCCTGGAGCAGCGCGTCGAACACGCGCAGCAGGTTCAGGTCGAGCTGTTCGGGCATGATTGCATCGTACGCAAGTCTCTGTTGTGAAAGTTGCGTGGCGTGGAAACTAGCGATTTTCCTAACGTCATACCCATGCCTTTCAACGTCCTGCTTCGCGATCGTCTACCGACGCCGCGTGACCCCTTATCCCGTCCGGTCGCGCAGCGCGGGCTGCTCGCGGCCATGTCCGCCTGCGTCGTGCTCGTCGTCGGCATGGTCGCCGCGACCAACCTCGCCGTCCCGATGCTCGCCGCGAGCGCACTGCATCCCTCCGCGTCGACGCTCGTCTGGATCGTCGACACCTACGTCATCTTCTTCGCCTGCCTGGTGATTCCCGGTGGGGCCGCGGGCGATCGCTTCGGCCGCAAGGGTGTGCTGATCGGCGGCCTGCTGCTGTTCGCGGTGGGCGCGCTGCTGTCGGCGATCGCGCCGAACGTGGCCGTGCTACTCGTCAGCCGGGCGATCACCGGCGTCGGCGCCGCCGCCGTGCTGCCCAACACCCTTGCCGTCCTGCTGCATGCCGTGCCCGTCGAACGCAAAGGCCCGACGATCGCGGTGTGGGCCTCGATGACCGGTATCGGCGGAGTCGTCGGCAATGTCGGTGGCGGAGCGGTGCTTTCGGGCGGATCGTGGCGGTGGCTGTTCATTGTCGCCGTGCCGATCTCGCTGGTTCTCGTCGCCCTCGTCGGGCGTATCGCGCCGGTATCGCCGCGGCATGACCGCCGCCTCGACCTACCCGGCGCGGTGTTGTTCGTCGCCGCCTCGGTCGCATTGCTGCTCGGCATCGTTCAGGGGCCGGAGTCCGGCTGGGGCAGCGCGGTCGTCGTCGGCGGGTTCGCCGGTGCCGCAGCGTTGTTCGCGGTGTGGGTGTTCGTCGAGCTGAAAGTCGAACACCCACTGCTGGATCCGCGCCTGTTCCGCGTCCCCGGCCTGCGCAGCGCCTGCCTCGGCATGACGACGGTCTTCTTCGGCATGTTCGCGCTGTTCTATATCAACGCGTCGTTCCTGCAGTACGGCATGGGATTCAGCGTGCTGCGCACCGGTCTCGGCATCATTCCGCTGACCATCCCGATCATCGTCGGCGCACGATATGTCGGCCGCCTATCCCAGCGCATCGGCATCGACGCCACCGTCGCGCTCGCCTTCGCGTTCGTCGGCGGCGGACTGCTCGGCCTGTCCACGAGCAACGCGCAGACGCCGTACTACGTGTATGCGGTCTGGCTCGTCGTGACCGGAATCGGTGTGACGCTGGCACTTCCGACCCTCTCCGGTGCCATCGCGGGCTCGTTGCCGCACGCGCAGGCGGGCGTCGGTGCCGGATTACAAGCCACCACCCGCGAATTCGGCAGCGCCCTCGGCGTCGCGGTGATCAGCACGGTCCTCACCGCGCGGTTCGTCGCCGCGCTACCCGCCGACATCCGCGCCGGCCACGATCCCCACACCGTGGCCCAAGCCCTCGCCACCAACCCCGGCCGCACCAATGACGTTGTCACAGCGTTCATCTCAGGTGCCGACACCGGGTTGCAGATGGTCGGCGTGACGGTCCTCGTCCTCGGCGCGCTCGTTGTCCTGCAGTCGCTGCTGTCCCGGCGTGGGCACACACGCCCGGTGCGGTAACGAGCCGACAACACTGTGCTGGTGTTGCCGCCTGTATGCCTCGCTACAGCGCCGCGCGCGGCGCTTCTGCTACGGGCCACGGGGGCGGGCTTGCCGAGACTGGCCCACGGATGGTCGGCCGCGTCACCGCGTGGGGGAGGATGGCTTGATGCCAAGGCAAACGGATCGCACAGGGAAGGTTGGTCGGCCACCGCGGCTGTCGCGGGAGGCGATTGTTGCGGCTGCCGATCAGGTGTTGCGGACCGAAGGGGCGGACAGTCTGTCGATGCGGCGGCTGGCGAAGGAGCTGGGCAGCACGCCGATGGCGCTGTATCACCATGTGCGCGACAAGGACGAGTTGTTGCTGCTCGTGCTGGAGACGCACGCGCAACATATCCCGGTGCGGGAGTTCCCCGACGATCCCCGGGAGCGGCTGCTCGAGGTCGCGTTCACCCTCTATGAGGGACTTGCCGAGCGACTCTGGATCATCGAGGTCCTGGCGTCCGACCCCGTCGTGGTGCCCGCGGCCATGGGGCTGGTGGAGATGATCATCGCCGCGGCCGTCGACTGCGGGTGCACCATCGAGGAGGCCGTTGATGTGTACCGGACCATCTGGTACTACATCGTCGGCGATCTGATCGTCCGGGCCAGCCGGGATCGCCGGCGGGCACGGTTGGCAGCCTTATCTGTCACTGAACCGGGCATTGCTGAGCTCGAGCTGGCAGAGCTGCCCACGCTCGCGGCCATCGGCGACCAGTGGGCCGACCTGACCTCCCGCGACATTCACCGGAAGAGTCTGGCGGCTTTGGTGAACGGCATACTCCCGCAACGGTGACCAATCACCACACCACGACAGAGCGCAGGACGTCGCCATGATGCATTGCGGTGAACGCCTTTTCGACCTCATCGAGTGAGATGCGTTCGGTGACGAAGCGTTCCAGGGGGAGTCGGCCTTGTCGGTAAAGATTGATCAGCATCGGAAAGTCGCGTTCGGGTAGGCAGTCGCCGTACCAGGAGGACTTCAGGGTGCCGCCACGCGAGAACAGATCGATCAGCGGCAGGTCGAGGGTCATGTCCGGAGTGGGGACGCCGACCAGCACCACGGTGCCCGCCAGATCGCGGGCGTAGAAGGCTTGCTTCCAGGTCTCGGGTCGGCCGACGGCATCGATCACGACGTCCGCGCCGAAGCCGTCGGTGAGTTCCTGTATCCGTGCGACCACGTTCTCGGTGCTGGCGTCGATGCGGTGGGTGGCGCCGAAGTCACCGGCCCAGGCCAGCTTCCGGGTGTCGCGGTCGACGGCGATGATGGACTTGGCGCCGGCCAGGCGGGCACCGGCGATGGCGGCATCACCGACGCCGCCGCAGCCGATCACTGCCACGCTGTCGCCGCGCGAGACGTTGCCGGTGTTCATCGCCGCGCCGATGCCCGCCATGATGCCGCAGCCGAGCAGGCCCGCGATGGCGGGATCAGCTTCGGGATCGACCTTGGTGCACTGCCTTTCGTGGACGAGGGTCTTGTCGGCGAACGCACCGATGCCCAAGGCGGGCGTCAGCTCGGTGCCGTCGGTGAGGGTCATCGGCTGACTGGCGTTGCTGGTGTCGAAGCAGTACCAGGGGCGGCCGCGGCGGCACGCGCGGCACTCATCGCAGACCGCGCGCCAGTTGAGGACGACGAAATCGCCTACGGTCACATGGGTTACGGCCGTGCCGATCATTTCCACGATTCCGGCCGCCTCGTGCCCGAGCAGGAACGGGAACTCGTCGTTGATGCCGCCCTCGCGATAGTGCAGGTCGGTGTGGCACACCCCGCACGCCTGTACGCGCACCACGACATCGTGCGGCCCGGGGTCGGGGATCACCACGTCGACCAACTCGACCGGCGTTCCTTTGCTGCGGGCGATGACGCCGCGCACGGTTTCGGACACGAATCCTCCTACGGGGTTGCGATGGCCGCGGGCCGCCGCTCGATCTGCTTGCGGTAGCGGGTGAACAGGCGGGCGTTGTCGATGGCGAAGACGGCCACCGGCTCGCCGTCGCGTTCGTAGAGTGCGGTGCACGACGGTGTCGACGGGTCGCCGTCGACGAAGCGAACCTCGTCGTCGGGTCGGCGATTGCCTGCGAACTGGATCATGCGGCCGTACTGCCGTGACCAGAAGTAGGTGGTCGGGATGTTCGCGGGCGGTGCGCCGACGATGCCCGCCGCGGCGATGCGGGCCTGGGCGGTCGCGTTCGACCAGTGCTCGCAGCGATGATGGGTGCCCAAGGCGTCCTGGTAGGCGCGGGCGCAATCACCGATCGCATAGATGTCGGGAATCGTTGTGCGGCACTGCGAGTCGGTGACGAAGCCGTTGTCGATGTGCAGGGCGGAATCCTGCGCCCACTCGGTGTTGGGTACCGCGCCGATACCGATGATCACGGCGTCGGCAGGAAGCAGCGTGCTGTCGGTGAGACGCACCGCGCTGACATGTTCGTCGCCGAGGAATTCGGCTACCGCCACTCCGGTGCGTAGCCGGACGCCGTTGGCCGCGTGCAGATCCGCGCACAGCGCGCCGAGCTGCGGTCCGAAGACACCGGCCAGTGGATCGGTCGCGAGTTCGACAATAGTTGCCTGCACGCCGAGAGTTGCTGCGGTCGAAGCAATTTCGGAGCCGATTAGGCCCGCACCGATGATGACAACGGTACGAGCGGTGCGCAATGCGGCGCGGATCGCGCGCGCGTCGTCGACGGTGCGCAACGTGTGGATGCCGGCCAGTGCCTGTGCGCCGGGCAGCGTGCGGGCGCGGGCCCCGGTGGCGAGCACCAGCGATTGCCCGGCGATCGTTGTCCCGTTGTCGAGGGTGACGCCGGGACCCGTTGCGGTCGAAGCGATTCCGACCGCACGGTGGCCGAGCAGCCAGCTGGTACCCGGATCGTCGATCTCGCTCAACGCGATATCGACGTCGCCGTGCAGGAATTCCTTCGACAGCGGCGGCCGGTCATAGGGCGGATGGATTTCGTCCCCGATCACGGTGATGCTGCTGTCATAACCCCGTTCGCGAAGGTCGTGCACCAGCGAAAACCCAGCCAATGATGCGCCGACGACCACTACGCTCACGACTCCACCGCACTGCGGCGTGGATCGCGGTCCGTCTTGATCCGTGTGTTCACCAGATCGGCGCGGGGTTCTGTGCTGCGCAGTGCAACGATCCGCCGACTCATGACGGCACGCTGCTGACCACAACGTCGCCGTCGAGTACCCGCACCGCATAGGTGCGCACGGCGATCTTGGCCGGTGGACCCGAGACTCGACCGGTCTTCAGGTCGAAACATGACTCGTGCAAAGGACATTCGACCGTGCAGTTCTCCACCCATCCATCGGCGAGTGACGCATCCTGGTGCGTGCAGGTGTCGTCGATCGCGAACAAGCCTTCGTCGGTGTGGAAGACCGAGATCGGCGTTTCGTCGTCCGGCCGCACGGTGGCGACCTCGCCGACCGGCAGGTCTTCGAGGCGGGCGACGAACAGTTCCGTCCCGGAGGTCGCCACGGGCTTCGCAAGGGATTCCATCAACCCTCCATGAGTTGCTTAGAGCGCAACAGATATCGCGATACGCAACAGTGTGAATCAGCGTGGAGCCGTCGTCAACCCCTGAATGCCCCGGTAAACAACTGGTTTCCAACGGTTGACAGCGTGCCATGACAGGCGGACTATTTGTTGCGTAATACGAATTCGTTGCGCTACTAGCAACAACGGAGGCACCCTTTGGCTCACCCGAAAGTCGTCATCATCGGAGCCGGGATCGTCGGGGCATCGCTGGCCGACGAAATGACCGCCCGTGGTTGGGCCGACATCACCGTGCTCGACCGGGGACCGCTGTTCCAGACCGGCGGATCCACCTCGCACGCACCGGGATTGGTGTTCCAGACGAACCCGTCCAAGACGATGACCGAGTTCGCCCGATACACCACCGAGAAGTTCGGCGCGCTCAGCCATCCGGCGGGAGCTGCGTTCGATCCGGTCGGCGGACTCGAGGTGGCGACCACACCGGAGCGCTGGCGGGATCTGCACCGCAAATTCGGCTGGGCGCAGTCGTGGGGGATCGAGGGGCGCCTGCTGAACGCGTCCGAATGTGCCGCACTGTACCCACTGCTCGATATCGACCATGTTATCGGCGGATTCCACACTCCGGCAGACGGTTTGGCGAATGCGGTGCGTGCCGTGGAGGCGCAGGCGCGTTCAGCGACGGCCCGCGGCGCGCGGTTCCTACCCAACCAGGAGGTGCTCGGCGTCGCCGAGCGGGGCGGGCGAGTAGTCGGCGTGCGGACGGCCGACGGGGTCATCGCCGCGGACATCGTCGTCTGCGCGGCCGGATTCTGGGGCGCTGAGCTGGCGAAGCAGGTCGGACTGGTGCTGCCGCTGGTGCCCATGGCCCATCAGTACGCCAAGACCGGACCGCTGGCGGCACTGGCAGGCGCTGCGGGCGCGAGCCTGCCGATCCTGCGTCATCAGGACCAGGACCTCTACTTTCGCGTACACGACGACAGAATCGGCATCGGCTACTACGGCCACCGGCCGATGCCCGTCGACATGTCCACCCTGGCGTCGGCCACCGCGGGCGAAGCAATGCCGTCGATGCTGCCGTTCACCGATACCGACTTCGTGCCCGCCTGGCGCGAATCCATGGAATTGCTACCGGCACTCGGTGATTCGAAGCCCGAGGAGGGATTCAACGGGATCTTCTCCTTCACCCCCGATGGCTTCTCGATCATGGGTGAGCACCGTGATCTCGCGGGTTTCTGGGTGGCGGAGGCTGTTTGGGTCACCCATTCGGCCGGGGTCGCCAAAGCGACGGCGGAATGGATCATCGACGGTGCGCCGAGCACCGACGTGCACGAGTGCGATCTCTACCGTTTCGAAGACGTCGCGCGCAGCGGGAAATTCATCATGGAGACCAGCTCGCAGGCCTTCGTCGAGGTCTACGACATCATCCACCCGCACCAATATCGAACGGCACTGCGCGGCTTGCGCACCAGTCCTTTCTATGCCCGGCAACAGGAATTGGGCGCGTTCTTCTTCGAGGGCGGCGGCTGGGAACGGCCCGCCTGGTACGAGGCGAATGCCGCACTGACGCAACGACTTCGCGACGACGGCATGCCGGTCCCGGCCCGGGACGACTGGTCGAGTCAGTTCTGGTCGCCGATCGCCATCGCCGAGGCGCGCTGGACCAGGGAACGCGTCGCGCTGTTCGACATGACACCGCTGACCCGATACGAGGTGGCGGGTCCGGGTGCGCTCGACCTCCTGCAGCAGCTCACCACGAACAACGTGGACAAGAGCGTCGGCTCGGTCACCTACACGCTGCTGCTCGACGAGACCGGCGGTGTGCGCAGCGATCTCACCGTCGCCCGACTCGCCGCACAGCGCTTCCAGGTGGGTGCCAACGGCCCGATGGATTTCGATTGGTTCACCCGTCACCTGCCCGCCGACGGGTCAGTGACGTTGCGCGACATCACCGGCAGCACCTGCTGTATCGGCGTGTGGGGCCCGAACGCCCGGGACCTGGTGCAGCCCTTGTGTTCCGACGATCTGTCCCACCAATCCTTCAAGTACTTCCGTGCGCTGCACACCTACCTCGGCGCGATTCCGGTCACCATGCTGCGGGTGTCCTATGTCGGCGAACTCGGCTGGGAGGTCTACACCACCGCCGAATACGGCAACGCACTGTGGGATCTGCTGTGGGCGGCAGGCGGTGCCTACGAGGTCATCGCGGCAGGCCGGATCGCCTTCAACAGCCTGCGCATCGAAAAGGCCTACCGCAGTTGGGGAACCGATATGACCGCGGAACACCTGCCCGCGGCCGCCGGTCTCGACTTCGCGGTCCGCATGACCAAGCCCGGCTTCGTCGGCAAGAGCGCACTGGAGCAGGCCGAACCACCGGCGAAGATCCTGCGCAGCATCGTCTTCGAGAGCCCATCGGCGATCGTGCTCGGCAAAGAGCCGGTTTACGTCTACGGCTTGCTCGGTGGATATGTGACCAGCGCGGGCTATTCGGCCACCATCGAACGCTGCATCGCCTACGCGTGGCTGCCCGCGTCCGTCGTCGTCGGCGACGTGGTCGAAGTCGAGTACCTCGGTAAGCGCTACGTCGCGACGGTGCACGCCGAGCCGGTGGTGGATCCCGAGATGTCCAGGATCAGGAGGTAGCGACATGGCCACGGCGACAAAGGGATACGACGTCATCGTGATCGGCGTCGGCGGCATGGGCAGTGCCGCCGCCTACCACCTCGCGGCGCGCGGACACCGAGTGCTCGGGCTGGAGAAGTACACGCCCGCGCACAACCGCGGCTCGAGCCACGGCGGCTCCCGCATCATCCGGCAGTCGTATTTCGAAGACCCCGCCTATGTTCCGCTGCTACTGCGCTCCTACGAACTCTGGGCGAAGCTGGCCGCGGACGCCGATCGCGAAGTCGTCCGCCTCACCGGCGGTTTGTACCTCGGCCCGCCGGACAGCCTGACGGTCGCGGGCAGCCTGCGGGCCAGCCGCGAATGGTCACTGCCGCACGAGGTCCTGGATGCCGCCGAGATCCGGCGGCGCTTCCCGAACTTCACCCCGGCCGACGACGACATCGGGGTATACGAGTCGAACGGTGGATTCGCCCGCCCGGAACTGACGGTGCAGGCCCACATCGACCTCGCGTTGCGAGCAGGTGCGACCCTGTCGTTCGGTGAGGAGGTGCTGAGCTGGGCCGAAACCGCTTCCGGTGTCACGGTAACGACGGCCAGGGCCACCTACGAAGCGGATCAGCTCGTCGTCTGCCCCGGGGCGTGGGCGCCACAGTTGCTGGCCGACTTCGGAATTCCGATCACCATCGAACGCCAGGTGTTGTACTGGCTCGATCCGATCGGCGGCACCGCGGCTTTCGAAGATCAGCCGATCTACATCGCCGAAAACGAGTCGGGCATGCAGATATACGGCTTCCCCGCCATCGATGGACCGGCGGGCGGGGTCAAGATGGCGTTCTTCCGCAAGGGCATCGTCTGCACGCCCGACACCATCGATCGCGTCGTCCACCCGCACGAGATCGACGAGATGCGAGATCGAGTCGCCGCCCTGCTCCCCGCGCTGGCCGGCCCGTGCGTCCACACGGCCACCTGCATGTACTCCAACACCCCCGACGAACACTTCGTCATCGCCCGCCACCCAGGCGGCACCCGCGTCACCATCGCCTGCGGCTTCTCCGGTCACGGCTTCAAATTCGTCCCGGTGGTCGGGGAGATCCTGGCCGACCTGGTCATCGACGCGACCACCAAACACCCCATCGCACTTTTCGACCCGCAGAGGCTGGTGACCAGTGGAAACTGCATCGCATAGCGATTCCATGAGGGGCGGCGGCCGGGCGACGGGTGGGCCCACGGCGGACATGACTTCGGTGCCGACACCGGCCCTGATCCCGACCCTCGGCGGCAAGTGGTACGTCGACGACGCCGTCTTCGCCGCCGAACAAGAGCAACTCTTCGAGCGAATGTGGTTCTGCGCCATCAGAACCGGCGACATCGCCCAGGCCGGTCAGTTCAAACGAGTACAGGTCGGCCGCGAAAGCGTCCTGATCGTGCGCGGCCGCGACGGCGCGTTGCGCGCCTTCCTGAACATCTGCCGCCACCGCGGCGCGATGCTGTGCACCGAGGACCAGGGCCAAGTGCGACGCAACCTGCAGTGCCCGTACCATGCCTGGACCTACGGCCTCGACGGCACGTTGATCGCCGCGCCCAATATGGCCGCACTGAAGGACGCCACCGGAGCCGACATCGATCGCGTCGCGTACGGCCTGGTCCCGGTCGCCCTCCGGGAATGGCTCGGCTATGCCTGGGTCTGCCTCGCCGACGAGCCACCGGCGTTCGAAGACGAGGTGATGGGCGCGGTCACCGAACGCCTCGGCGACCCGGCCGCGATCGACGCCTACGAGATCGACACCCTCGAGGTGGGCCGTCGAGTCGTTTACGACGTCGCCGCGAACTGGAAGCTCATCGTCGAGAACTTCATGGAGTGCTACCACTGCGCGACCATCCACCCAGAGCTCACCGAAGTGCTCCCCGAATTCGCGCAGGGGCTGGCCGCGCAGGTGTTCGTCGGTCACGGCGCGGAATTCGGCGCCGATATCGCCGGATTCACCGTCGACGGATCGCCGGGTTTCGATCGGCTGCCGGGGGTTACTCCGGAACAGGACCGTCGCTACTTCGCCATCACCATCCGGCCGACGGTTTTCGTCAATCTGGTCCCGGATCACATTATTTTCCACCGGATGTTCCCCGTGTCCGCGGACCGCACTATCGTCGAGTGTGATTGGTTGTACACCAAGGATGTGGTCGCCGCGGGACGAGATGTGTCCCGTTCTGTCGAATTGTTCCACCGGGTGAACGAGCAGGATTTCGCGGCATGCGAGCGAACGCAACCCACAATGTCGTCGCGCGCCTACCGTAAGGGCGGGGTGCTGGTGCCCGCCGAGCATCACATCGCGGAGTTCCACGAGTGGTTGTCCTGTCGTATCGGTGACGTGAGGTGACGTGAGAATGAATGGTGATCCGGATCTGCTCATCGGCGGTCGATGGACGCATGCCGCGGACGGTGGGGTGCGCCAGATCATCGATCCGGCCAACGGGTCCGTCGTCGCGACGGTGGACGAGGCGACGCCGCAGGACGCGCGCGACGCGGTGGCCGCGGCCCGCGCGGCGTTCGACGAGGGTGGTTGGGCGGCAACGCCGGTCGCCGAACGGGCGGCGCTGCTGTTGCGCATCGCCGACCTGCTGGCCCGCGACAAGGACCGGCTGGCCAGGCTGGAGACGGCGGACACCGGAAAGACGTTGGTGGAGAGCGAGATCGACATCGACGATGTGATCTCGGTGTTCCGCTACTACGCGAGCACGGTTGCGGTGCAGGCGGATCGGCTGATCGACGTGGGTGACCCGGCGGTGATCAGCCGGGTGGTGCACGAGCCGATCGGTGTGTGCGTGCTCATCGCGCCGTGGAACTATCCGCTGCTGCAGATGTCGTGGAAGGTCGCGCCCGCGCTGGCCGCCGGCTGCACCATGGTGCTCAAGCCGAGCGAGGTCACCCCGCTGAGCACCATCGAGTTCGCGCGGCTCGCCGAAGAGGCGGGCGTCCCCGCCGGGGTGCTCAACCTGCTCCAGGGCAGCGGCGCGGTGCTCGGCCCGGCGCTGACCGACAACCCCGAGGTCGACTTCATCTCGTTCACCGGCGGCCTCGCCACCGGCCGGACGATCAGCAAGGTCGCCGCCGAGCACGTCACCAAGGTGGCGGTGGAACTCGGCGGCAAGAACCCGCACATCGTATTCGCCGACGCCGACTGGGAGAGCGCGGTCGACCACGTGCTGACCGGTGTGTTCCTGCACTCCGGCCAGGTCTGTTCGGCGGGCACCCGGTTGATCGTCGAGGAGTCCATCGCCGAGGACTTCGTCGCCGAACTGGCGAGCCGGGCCGAGCGGATCCGGGTCGGCCCCGGCCTCGACCCGGCCACCGAGACCGGCCCGCTGGTCTCCGAGGAACATCGCGCGAAGGTGGAAGCGTATGTCGCGCTCGGTATTTCGGAGGGTGCGAAGCTGGTGACCGGCGGTGCGCGGCCGAGTGATCCCGCATTGCAGGACGGAAGTTACTACCTGCCAACCATCTTCGATCGATGCGACCGATCGATGCGCATCGTGCAGGAGGAGACCTTCGGCCCGATCCTGACGGTCGAGCGATTCGAGACCGAGGCCGAGGCGATCCGGCTCGGCAACGACACCGAATACGGTCTCGCGGCCGGCGTGCGCACCGCGGATCCGGCCCGCGGCGAGCGGGTGGTGCGCGCGCTGCGGCACGGCACGGTATGGCTCAACGACTTCGGCTATTACACCGCCGGTGCGGAATGGGGCGGGTTCAAGAAGTCCGGCAACGGACGCGAACTCGGCCCGACCGGCCTGGCCGAATATCAAGAAATCAAACACATTTGGCACAACACGGCACCTAAGCCGGCGGAGTGGTTCAAGGGCGTCTGATCGTTAGTTACAAATCTCGGCCGGACAGCCCGTACGGCCGCCCGCGGAAGGCACGGTAAGCAATGGTGGTCCAAGAACACGGTGTGTCCGACGACAGCGGAATGGAGGATTTCGGCTATAAGGAATCCCTCGACCGAAGTATCGGCAAATTCGCCAGCTTCGCGGCGGGGGTCAGCTATATCTCGATCCTCACCGGCACATTCCAGCTGTTCTATTTCGGTTTCGGCAGCGCGGGTCCCGCGTATCTGTGGTCGTGGCCGATCGTTTTCGTCGGACAGCTGGCTGTCGCACTGTGCTTCATGGAGCTCGCGGCACGCTATCCGGTCGCCGGGTCGGTATACAACTGGTCCAAATCGCTCGGCAGCAGAATCGTCGGCTGGTCGTCGGGCTGGTTGATGCTGACCGCCTCGATCGTGACCCTGTCCGCCGTCGTGCTCGCGCTTCAGCTGAACCTGCCCCGATTGTGGAGCGGCTTCCAGATCATCGGGGACGGCACCGGCGAATACGACTACGCCACCAACGCGGTCGTACTCGGCACGATCATGATCGTGTTCACCACCACGATCAACGCGCTCGGCGTGCGATTGATGGCGATGATCAACAGTGCCGGCGTCTTCATCGAGCTCATCGCGGCGGTGCTGATCGCGATCATCTTGGCGGCCAACGCGACTCGTGGCCCGCAGGTGTTCTTCTCCACCCACGGTTACGGCGCGGGGGAGTCCGGTGGCTACCTCGGCGCGTTCCTGGTGGCCTCGCTGGCCTCCGGCTACGTGATGTACGGCTTCGACACCGCGAGCTCGCTCGGTGAGGAGACGGTGGAGCCGCGGCGCACCGCGCCCAAGGCCATCCTGCGGGCCGTGCTGGCGTCCTTCGTCATCGGCGGCGCGATCCTGGCCTTCGCGGTGATGGCGGCGCCCGATCTGGACGATCCGCAGATCGGCAGCTCGAGCGGTGGCCTGCAATACATTGTGGAGCAGGTGATGTGGGGTCCGCTCGGCACTATCTTCCTGTGCTGCATCGTAATTGCCGTGACGGTGTGTTCGCTGGCCGTGCACACCGCCGCCATCCGGCTGACCTTCGCCATGGCTCGCGACAACGCGCTGCCGTTCGGCGAGAAGCTCGCCCGGGTGCATCCCAAGACGCAGACGCCGGTGGTGCCCGCCATCCTGATCGGCGTGCTGGCCGCGCTGATCCTGGTGGTGAACATCGGCCAGCCGAAGATCTTCACGGTGCTCACCTCGATCGCGATCATCATGATCTACCTGGCCTATCTGATGGTGACCGGGCCGATGCTGAAGAAGCGGCTCCAGGGGCAGTGGCCGCCGAAAGAGCTCGCCGCGGGCGGCTATTTCACGATGGGTCGCTGGGGGATGGTCGTCAACATCATCGCCGTGGTGTGGGGCGTCGGGATGGCGATCAACCTGGCGTGGCCGCGCGAATCCGTTTACGGCACACCCTGGTACAACACCTGGGGTGCCTTCGTCTACATCGGCGCCATCCTCGGCGCCGGGCTCGCCTGGTACGGGCTCAAGGGCCGCAAGCGAATCGGCACCTTGGCCTCACACGCAGTGGAGGTGCGCGGGAATGTCTGACACGGTGTTCGACTATGTGATCGCGGGCGGCGGAACGGCCGGGTGCGTGCTCGCCGCCCGGCTCAGCGAGGATCCGGACGTGTTGGTGTGCCTGCTGGAGGCGGGCCCGTCGGATGTCGGCGATCGCGCCATCCTCGAACTCACCCAGTGGATGCATCTGCTCGATTCCGGCTACGACTGGGACTACCCTGTCGAACCGCAGGAACGCGGGAACAGCTATCTGCGCCATGCGCGCGCGAAGGTGCTCGGCGGATGTTCCTCGCACAACTCCTGTATCGCGTTCTGGCCGCCCGCCGAGAATCTGGACGAGTGGGCGGCGCTGGGCGCGAAGGGGTGGGGTGCGGCCGATGTGTTGCCGTATGTCACCCGGCTGGAGAACAACGACGCGCCCGGCGATCAGCACAGCCGCAGCGGTCCGGTCCGGCTGCGCGATGTGCCGCCGGACGATCCATGCGGCGTTGCGGTGCTCGCGGCGGCCGCGGCGGCCGGATTGCCGACGGTGCAGTTCAATCGAGGTGCCACCGTGCGCAATGGGGCGGGCTGGTTCCAGATCAATGCCGCCGAGGACGGTACGCGCATGTCGACATCGCATGCGTATCTGCACCCGGTGCTGGATAAACGCCCCAATCTCGAGGTGCGCACCGACTGCTGGGTCAGCGAGATCCTCTTCGACGACGCGCACGGCGCGACCGGTGTGCGGTATCAACGCCCGGACGGCATCGGTTACGACACGGCCTCGGCACGGCGCGAGGTCATCGTCACCGCCGGTGCCATCGATACGCCGAAGTTGTTGATGCTGTCCGGGATCGGGCCCGCGGAGCACCTGCGCGAGATCGGCATCCCGGTGCTGGTCGACTCGCCCGGCGTCGGCGCCAACCTGGACGATCACGTGGAAGGCCTGGTGTTCTGGGACGCCGCGCGGCCGATGGTCGATACCTCGACGCAGTGGTGGGAGATCGGCCTGTTCGCCACGACCGACGAGTCGCTGCGCGTGCCGGACGTGATGATGCATTACGGCAGTGTGCCTTTCGATATGAACACGCTGCGTCGTGGTTACCCGACCACCGACAACGGTTTCTGCCTGACACCCAACGTCACGCAGGGCCGCTCACGTGGCACGATCCGGTTGCGCAGCCGCGACTTCCGGGACCGGCCGAAGGTCGACCCCCGGTACTTCACCGATCCGGACGGCCACGACGAACGGGTGATGCTCGCCGGCGTGCGGCTGGCCCGCAAGATCGCCGAGCAAGCGCCGCTGCGGGAATGGATCGCCGCCGAACTCGCCCCGGGACCGGACGCCACCACCGACGACGAGTTGATCAGCTACATCCACGCCACCCACAACACCGTCTACCACCCGGCCGCCACGGCCAGGATGGGCGCGGTCGACGATCCGACGGCGGTGCTCGACCCCGAGTTACGGGTGAAGGGGGTGTCGCGGCTGCGGGTGGTCGACGCGTCCGCGATGCCGAAATTGCCCGCGGTGAACCCGAACATTACTGTCATGGCCATGGCAGAGAAGTGCGCGGATCTCCTCCGGACCACGTGAGCCGGAGATGCCTGCGGAGGGCGAACTAGCGGCGTTCCTCGGCGGGCACGCGCCGTTCCAATCGATGTCGACCGCCGAACTCGACCGCCTCGCCGCGGCCTCGTCCCTGCACGAGTTCGCGGCGGGCGCGGTGATCAGCGACTACTCGACGCAGGTGCCCGACGACATCTGGATGTTGCGGACGGGCCGGGTCATCCTGCGCCGCAGCGGTCCCGACGCCGCCAGTTCACCCCGCGCCGACGACGGCCGCACGATCGATACCATCGAGGCCGGTGGGATCTTCGGCTACGTGCCGCTGCTGACCGGCGGTAGCGCCGAATTCGTCGCGCTGGCAGCCGAAACCAGCGTGCTGATCCGGTTGCCCGGCGCGCTGGTGCGCGCGCAGTTCGCGCAACCGGACGGGCTGGCGTTTCTGGCGTCCTCGGCGTGGAAGACGGTGTCCGGCAACCGGACTCCGATGGCGCAGGTGCTCGGCATTCGTCCGGCGGGTGAACTCCTCACGACGGCAGCGGTTTTCGTGACGCCCGACACCAGCGTCCGGGATGCGGTGATCCGGATGACCGAGCATCGCGTGTCGTCGGTGCTGATTCGGTTGCCCGACGGCGACTTCGGCATTTTCACCGATCAGGACCTGCGCGCCAAGGTGGTGGCGGCGGGGCTGTCGGTCGAGGTGCCGATCGCCGGGGCGATGAGTGCACCGGCTCGGCGGGTCAGTGCCGACCTGTCCGCCGAGACCGTGCTGATGGAGATGCTGGAGGCCGGTCTGCGGCATATGCCGGTGGTGTCGCGGCGGGGCGAGGTGCTCGGCGTGCTCGAAGACTCGGAGCTGCTCGCGGCGTCGGCGCGGCAGAGCTTCGTGCTGCGTCGGGCGATCGGCGCGGCGACGGATGCGAGCCAGCTGGCCCGAGCGGCTCGCGACATCCCGGGTACCACAGTCGAATTGTTCCGCAACGGGACGAAAGCGTCCGCGACGAGCGGCATTCTTTCCGTCGTGATCGACTCGGTGATCCGTAAGGCGCTCGAGCTGGCGCTCGCCGAATCGGCTGAGGCACCGGCCGTCGGGTTCGCGTGGCTGACGCTCGGCAGCATCGCCCGACGTGAGGCGATGCCGTCCTCGGACGTGGACAGCGCGCTGTCGTGGGCGGATGAATTGTCCACGGCCAGTGCACAACTGCGTGCGATCGCCGAGCGGACGCATGCCATTCTCGACGCGTGCGGGTTGCCCGCGGACAGCAACGGGGCGATCGCCTCGCGACCGAAATTCGCTCGTTCCCGGTCGGATTGGACGAAAGCGGCGGCACGCTGGCTGGATGATCCGCTTATCGATCGCGGGTTGGTGATGTCGTCGCTGCTGATCGATGGGCGGGTGGTGTGGGGTGATCCAGCGCTGCATGCGGTGCCCGCCGTGTTCAGCAGGATGCGGGCCGACTATCCGAATGCTTTGCGCCTGCAGTTGCTCGACGCGTTGTCCGGGCGGGTTCGGGCTCGGTCACTGCGGGACGTGCTCTCCCGGCGCGGCGGCACGTTCGATCTGAAGAGTCACGCGCTGGTCCCGATCGTCAACCTCGCGCGCTGGGGTGGGCTGGCCGCCGGGGTGACCGCCGCCACGACGCCGGTGCGGTTGGCCGCCGCGGCGTCGGCCGGGGTGATCGCCGAACGCGATGCCGCGGTGCTCACCGAAGTATTCGTCATGCTGCAGCGCATGCGGATGGTGCATCAGGTCGAGCAGCTGTCCGCGGGCCACCGGCCGGGCGATATCGTGCTGATGTCGGAGTTGTCCCCCTTGAATCGGAGCCTGCTCAACGACGCGCTGCGGGAGATCGCCGCCGTCCAGCGACGCGTTCGAGGTATCGCGATGACATCGGCTTAGAATGACGGCGTCATGGCGAAACAGGATGGTGAGGACCCGGGCCGGACCGCTGCGGTGCAGTCGGTCGACCGCGCACTGCTCGTGATGGAGATCATCGCCAAGCTGGGCCAGGCCGGCGTCACAGAGATCGCCGCCGAACTCGGTGTGCACAAATCTACCGTCTCCCGCCTGATCGCCGTGCTGGAATCGCGCGGTTACGTCGAGCAACTCTCCGACCGCGGCAAGTACCGGCTCGGCTTCTCCATCGTCCGGCTGGCCGGATCCACCAGTGCGCAGGTCGATCTCGTCGGGCAGAGTCAGGGCGCGTGCAACGCGCTGGCCGCCGAAACGGGGGAGACCACGAATATCGCTGTGCTGGACGGTAATCGGATCATCAATATCGTGGAGGCGGCGGGGACCGGGTCGATCGCGCTGCGGTCCTGGGTCGGGCAGAGCTGTCCGGCGCATGCCACGTCGAGTGGCAAGGTGCTGTTGTCCGGCCTGGAACCGGCGGTGTTGCGTAAGCAGGTCGGGCCGAAGTTGGAGGCGTACACCGAGCACACCCTGACAAAGGTCGCTGATCTGGCGGCGCAGTTGGTGGCGGTCAGGGAGAACGGATGGGCAAGTGTGCGTGAGGAACTGGAGATCGGGCTGAACGCCGTCGCCGCGCCCGTCTTCGACAGCAACGGGATGATCGTTGCGGCACTGAGCGTTTCGGGGCCGTCCTATCGGCTCGGTCCGGATCTCTTCGCGTCGACGGCGGAGCTGGCGATCGCGAGCGCCGCGGACATCAGTCATCGGCTGGGCTACTTCGGCTGACGAACTGGGGTACGGTTTCGTCATTGACAACGCGCGCGGCCGCCGACAATACTAAGTCGCGTGCCACGCCGTTGTTGCGCTATACGCAACACCTAGCGGTATCCGACAACTGAATACGCCGCACACGCAGCGGGAGATCTCCATCCAGGCGATGGAGAGCCGAAGGAGCAACACCTCCCGGGAATCTCTCAGGCCCAGTACCGCCGCGCTCAAGGCAACTCTGAAAAGTAGTGCACCACGCACTCGCCGACGGGGCAAACGCGATCCGCGTGAATCTCTCAGGCCATAGGACAGAGCGGGAGGAGCCACACCCCACGCGCGTATGCGTCGACGAAAGGCTCCCCATGGCTGATCCTGGCTCTGCCCTCCGCACCGAACTCGACGTCTCGCTGCGTGAATTCGACCCGGTCATCGCCGCGCTGGTCGATCAGGAGACCGGTCGCCAGCAGCGCGGACTGGAAATGATCGCCTCGGAGAACTACGCGCCGCTCGCGGTGATGCAGGCCCAGGGGACGGTGCTCACCAACAAGTACGCCGAAGGGTATCCGGGACGCCGGTATTACGGCGGCTGTGAGTATGTAGATCAGATCGAGACGCTGGCCATCGAGCGGCTGCGCGCGCTGTTCGGCGCCGAATACGTCAACGTGCAGCCGCATTCGGGCGCGCAGGCGAACGCGGCGGTGATGCACGCGCTGCTGCGTCCCGGCGACGGCATCCTCGGGCTGGCGCTGGACCACGGCGGTCACCTCACCCACGGCATGAAGGCCAACTTCTCCGGTCGTCTGTATGACGTTGCGGCATACCATGTTCGGGCCGAGGACCAGTTGGTCGACATGGCGGAGGTGGCGCGGCTCGCGCAGGAGCATCGGCCGAAGCTCATCGTCGCGGGCTGGTCGGCCTACCCTCGGCACCTCGACTTCGCCGAATTCCGGCGCATCGCCGATGAGGTCGGCGCGTATCTGATGGTCGATATGGCGCACTTCGCCGGGCTCGTCGCGGCCGGGCTGCATCCGTCGCCGGTGCCGCACGCGCATGTCGTCACCTCGACCACGCACAAGACACTGGGTGGGCCGCGTGGCGGATTCATCCTCGCCGCAGCGGATTTGGGGAAGAAGCTGGATTCGGCGGTGTTCCCCGGGCAGCAGGGCGGACCGCTCGAGCATGTGATCGCGGCCAAGGCGGTGGCCTTCAAGATGGCGGCGGAACCGGCGTTTCGCGAGCGGCAGGAACGGACCCTGGTCGGCGCGCGCGTGCTCGCCGATCGGCTGGTGGCCGAGGACTGCCGGGGCGCCGGTATCGGTGTGGTCAGCGGTGGCACGGATGTGCACCTGGTGCTGGTCGATCTGCGCGATGCGGAACTGGACGGGAAGCAGGCCGAGGACCTGCTGCAGAACCTGGGAATCACGGTGAACCGCAACGCGATTCCTTTCGACCCGCGGCCGCCGATGATCAGTTCCGGACTGCGGATCGGCACGCCCGCGCTGGCCGCGCGCGGCTTCGACACCCCGGCGTTCGCCGAGGTCGCCGACATCATCGCGACGGCGTTGTGCGGTGGGGACGCCGCGGCGCTCACCGCGCGGGTGGACGCGCTGGCCGAGCGATTCCCGCTGTACCTCGGGCTGCGGAACCCGGCGTGACGATCAGCGTCTTCGACCTGTTCCGGGTCGGCATCGGGCCGTCTAGTTCACATACGGTCGGGCCGATGCGGGCCGCGGCCGCGTTCGTCGAACGGCTGAAAGATGCCGACGTGCTGCACGAGACGGTCGCGATCCGGGTTCAGCTGTACGGATCGCTCGGCGCGACCGGCCGCGGGCACGGCACGGTCGAGGCGGTGGTCGCCGGGCTGTCGGGTGCGCAGCCGGAGAGCATCGACCCGGACACGATGAGCGCCACCGTTGCCGCGGCGCGCGCCACCGGTCAGCTGTTTCTCGGTGGCGCGCAGCCGATCGCGTTCGCTGTCGACAGTGACATCGAACTGCTCGGGCTGACAAGGTTGGCCTTCCATACCAACGGGATGCTGTTCGGCGCGTACGACGATGCGGGACGGGTGCTGCTCGAACGCCAATACTTCTCGGTGGGTGGCGGTTTCGTCCTCGACGAGGATGAGATCGACGGCCGGCCCGCCGACGCGGCGGTCGCGGTCGCGCATCCGTTCGGTTCAGCGGATGAGCTGCTCGCGATCACCGCCGCCACCGGGCAGTCGATCAGCTCGGTCGTGCTCGCCAACGAAATGTCTTGGCGCAGTGCGGAGCAGATTCGAGCGGACCTGCTCGACATCTGGAATGTCATGCGCCGCTGCGTCGAACACGGAATGTCGACGGGCGGGGTGCTGCCCGGCACGCTGCGAGTGCGCCGCCGCGCCGCGACCTTGTTCGAACGCCTTGGTACCGAGGCGGAGGAGAACGACCCGCTGCGCGCGATGGAGTGGGTCACGTTGTACGCGATGGCGGTCAACGAGGAGAACGCCGCGGGCGGCCGGGTCGTCACCGCCCCGACCAACGGCGCCGCAGGCATCATTCCCGCTGTCCTGCACTACATTCAGCGTTTCATCACCGACGACGAGGACAGCATCGTCGAATTCCTGCTGACCGCAGCCGCCATCGGCCAGCTGATGAAGGAAAACGCCTCGATCTCCGGCGCCGAAGTCGGCTGTCAGGGTGAGGTGGGTTCCGCCTGCGCCATGGCCGCCGCCGGCCTGGCCGCGGTACTCGGCGGCACCCCTCAGCAAATCGAAAACGCCGCCGAAATCGGCATGGAACACAACCTGGGCCTAACCTGCGACCCCATCGGCGGCCTGGTCCAAATCCCCTGCATCGAACGCAACGGCATAGCCGCCGTCAAAGCAATAACCGCCGCCCGCATGGCAATCCGAGGCGACGGCATCCACCACGTCTCCCTGGACCAGGTAATCCAAACCATGCGCGCCACCGGCGCCGACATGCTCGACAAATACAAAGAAACCTCCCGAGGCGGCCTAGCCGTAGCGGTAGTCGAATGCTGACCCCCAAAATCCGCACCCTAACTCGGGACATGCACTGGCTTTAGGGCCCTATTCCGAGTGCAGATCCCGAGTGAGAGTGCAGATCTTCAGCGGCGCTGGGGGTCGGGGACGATCACGACTTTGCCGGTGACGGTGCCGGATTCGGCGAGGGTGAGGGCTTCGGCGGCTTGGCTCAGGGGGATTCGGGCGGCGACCTGGGGGCGGAGGGTGCCGTCGGCGGCCAGGGCGAGGACCTTGCCGAGGTCTTCGTTGAGGTGATTGCGGAAGCGGGTGAGGTTGCGCTTGCCTGCCCAGATGTTGTAGAAGTGCGCGTTTCGCTTGTTGGGGAGCGTGTTCCACAGCATCAGCTGGCCGAACAGCTTCAGCAAGGGCAGGCGGGAGTTGCCTTCGTCGTTCTTGGTGGAGGCGGTGCCGTAGGCGACGAGGGTGCCGTGGTCCGCGAGCAGGCCGAAGGAGTCGACGATGCCGGGGCCGCCGACGTGATCGAATACCGCGTCGACACCCTCCGGTGCCAGCGCCCGAACCTGTTGCGCCACATCGCCTCGGTAGTCGACGGGGCTCGCACCCAGCGCCTCGACGATCGCCGCGTTCTTGGCCGAGGCGGTGCCGATCACCCGGATGCCTGCGGCCCGCGCCAGCTGGACCAGGGTCGAGCCGACGCCACCGTTCGCGCCGTGCACGACGATGGTCTGGCCGCGCTTGACCTTCGCGATCCTATGCAGCATCTGCCACGCCGTAATCCCGTTCACCACAAAGGTTTCCGCCTCCGCCGGATCGAGGGTCGATGGCACCGAGATGAGGTCCGCGGCGTCGAGCACGATGTGGCTGCTCCAGCCGCCGACCTTGGTCAGTGCGGCGACGCGACGGCCGAGCAGCGCCTGATCGACCGACGAGCCGATCGCGGCGACCGTCCCGACCAGGTCGTAACCGGGCACGAAGGGAAACGCGGGCTGGTCGTAGTACTTTCCGCGACGCATCTGCTGCTCCGCGAAGGAGACGCCGGAGGCTTCGACCTGGACCACGACCTGATCCGGTCCCAGCGGGGGCAGCTGACGCTCGGTGACCTGCAGGCCCTCCGGCTCGACCTGGCCGGGCAGGACGATCTCGACTGCGGTGATGGGCTGCGTGGTGGTGCTCATGAGGACTCCTGGTGTGTGACTGGTCAATCACTATATGGGCTGAAAAAGCGCCCCGACGTGGGGCTCGGTGGATCTAGTGCGGGTGGCGCATGCCGTCGGTGAGTACCGCGGCCCAGCCGCCATCCTGTCCGTCGAGTTCGAGTGTGACGATGAGGTGACAAAGCTGGCCGTAAGCCATGAACCGTTGGACGGCGCTGTCTTCGGCGCCGGAGCGCGTCTTGGCGAAGCTCGTCACTCGGGCGAGCCCGCGTCGCATCGCGTCCGCGATCTCCGGGATGTCCGAGGCGGACTGTGCGTGCACCTGCAGCATCAGCAGGCTCTTGTCCGCGATGAGTTGCGCGTAGGCGCCGCCCATTGCGAACAGGATCTCGTCCGGGCTCGCACCGTCGGCGCGGGCGACGCCTGCCGAAAGTGCCTGCTCGACGAGTTCGAAACAACGGTCGATCGCCGCGACGAACAGGGCGATCTTGCCGGGGAACAACTTGAAGACATAGGCGGGAGAGATGGCGGCTTTGGCGGCCACGGTGTTGATCGGCGTGCCGTGGTAACCGGTACGTGCGAATTCGGTGATCGCCGCATCGACAACCGCGTCCCGTCGAACCTCCGAGGTGGAGAGTGTTGCTCCGCGCTTCGTCATGTGAGTGACTGTACACTCACTCTTGAAAAGTCGTCAAGTGCCAGCGGCGAGTTCATCCATTGAGCAGCCGAATGTACTGGTAGCGCAGGATTATTCGGCCAGCGACCGACTAGCGGGAAGCCCGCCCGCGCCAGCCCCACACTGCCAGCAGCACCCCGGCGATCAGCACGATCGGCCCGATGATCGACCAGGTGACGGTGTCGCTCATCGGACTGCCCGAGACCACGCCGAAGCCCTGCAACGACCAGAGAAGTCCGGCGAGTCCGATGATGACGCCGAGTGCGACAAAGATGGGGCTGCGCATGAGGCTGCCTTTCGTTTCACCGCGTGACGGCGGTTTCCGATTCAACAGTAGCGCCGGTCGGCCCATTGCCAGGGAAGTCGGTGGATAGTGGAGAGGTGCCCGTCGCCGAGAGTCCCGATCCGAAGCGCCTTGGCGCGCCGGTCGGGCGGCGCGTGGTGCTCGGGCTGCTCGCCGCCGGTGCCGCGGGAGTGCTCGGCGGCACGCATATCCAGAAAGGGCTGTCGGCGGTGCTCGGGCCGATCGGCAACCGCGATCCGACCGGGCTGGTCGGACTCTTCCCGCTGGGCAACACCTTTCGCTTCTACTCCGTCACCAGCAGTGTGCCCAAGCGCAACGCGAGCGACTATCGGCTCGATATCACCGGCCTCGTCAACACACCGCGCAGCCACTCGTTCAGCGATTTGCAGGCCATGCCGCAGCAGGAGCTGGTGCGCGACTTCCAATGCGTCACCGGTTGGCGGGTGCCGGAGGTGCGCTGGCGCGGCGTCCGGCTGTCCGATCTCCTCGATGACGCCGGCGTGACGAGTGCCGCGAAGGCGGTGCGGTTCACCTCGTTCGACGGCGCGTATTCCGAGAGCCTCACCCTCGAACAGGCCCGGCGGGCCGATGTACTCGTCGCATTGGAGATGCTCGACGGGCCGGTCACCCACGACCACGGGGGACCGGTCCGGCTGTACGTGGCACCGATGTACGGCTACAAGAGCTGTAAGTGGCTCTCCGGAATCGAGCTGACCAAGGACGTCGTGCCCGGCTATTGGGAGCATCGGGGCTACTCGATCGACGGATGGGTCGGCCAATCGAACGGGCGTAGCGATGACCCCACCAGCTGACCCGACCGGGCGCGACCTGCACCGGTTCAGCCGCGCCGAGCGCTGGGTGCATTGGCTCACCGGTGTGCTCGTCCTGATCTGCATCGTCACGGCCGCGATCCTCTACAACGGCTCGCTCGCGGTGCTGGTCGGCAACCGTCACATCGTCGAAATCGTCCATGTCTATTGCGGTTTCGCGCTACCGGTACCGATCCTCCTCGGCCTGGCCTCGCGCGCGTATCGCGCCGACCTGTCGCGACTCAACCGCTTCACCCACTCCGACTGGCTGTGGTTTCGATCCAAGGGTCGCCGCCTGTCCGGCGAAGACGTCGGCAAGTTCAATGCGGGACAGAAACTCAACGCGGCCTTGAGCGCCGGATCGATCTTCGTACTCCTCGGCACCGGCGTGATCATGTTCTTCCCGGACTGGACCCGCTTGGCCTGGCGCACCGGCGCGACCTTGATGCACGACTGGTTCGCCCTGGCCTTCGGCATCCTCGTCGTCGGCCACCTCATGTACGCCCTACGCGACGCAGAAGCCATGCGCGGCATGCTGACTGGGAAAGTCACGAAGAACTGGGCGGAGCAGGAGCACGTGCGGTGGGCGGAAGAACACGACGCCTCCGAATAGACACCGCGCGCGGCAATGACAATCTGCACAAAACCCCAGCTGGGCAATCTCGGTTTTGTCAATTGTCGGCCGGTCGGCTCGTATAGTTTGCTGATGAGTAACGGAAATGCTCGGATCTGTCGGAGCCGCTAGCTGGATGACATACCCCACTACAGGTAGGGAGACCATCATGAACTTCCGTCTCGCCCGACTCGGCTGCTCGGCTTCGATAGCCGCCGCGATCGCCCTGCCTGTGCTGGCACCCCACGCGGCCGCGGACGTCGAATATGTGTCCATCGACTTCGGCGGGGTGCGCGGCCCCGCTGTCGGGTGCCCGTACCGGGTGATCGCGACGCTCACCACTCCGGAAGCGAACCCGGCGCTCACGTTCACCATCAATGGTGTTCCGCTGGCAGGCCCGGTCGATTTTCATCCAGACGACAATCGCGCCTACGCCACCTGGACTCCCACGGACTACGGCTGGCAGGCCATCGGGGTCGTGCAGACCCTGCCGGATGGGCGCGAATCTCGCTCGGACACCTCCGTTTTCATCCGAGGAAACGGTGTGAGCACTGGTAGTTCCTGCGTGGCGTGGCCGCCGTGATCGGCCGAACTCGTTGCCGCCTGCCGGAACTCAGGATCGGGTGCCGGTGCGGCGGGAGCGGGCGTACCGGGCGCGTTCGCGGGTGAGGGTGAGGATGTGGTCGAGGAGGCCGGGGCTGACTCCGGCGGTCGCGGTCGAGTATCGGGATGTGTCGGTGTAGGCGCCGCCTGCTATGAGGCCGTGTTTGGTGCGGAAAGTGACCAGCGCGTTCATGATTCGGATCACGCCGTCCATGGCGTCGGCCACCCGGGTCGCGGGTGGGCCGGTGGGGCGGTCGAACTCGCGCGCGAGCCGGGTGACCAGGGACGGGGCGCCCGCGGTGTACTCGAACAATCGGCGCCATTGGGGGAGGCCGTATTTCACGAGATCGTGGTGGAAGTACCTCAGGCCGGCGTCGCGGTGGTCGGAGGACCACACGAGGCGATCGATCAAGTAGAGGGGGACGTGCATGGGTGCGGGTCCGTAGAACGGGCGGTCGGCGACGACCACGTCGGTCATGAACGGTCCCAGGCGGGCGGCATAGAACTCGACGGGGTCGACATTGCGGTAGACGTCGTTCATCACCTCCGGCAGGGTTTCCAGTTGATCCGCTGCCGCATGACAGATCTCGCCGAATGCGGTGTCGCTCGGGCGTAGTTCGGCCAATTCCGCGAGCGTCGGCGCGATGTCGTCGATGAGCAGGGTACCGACGCGGACGGCGTCGATCAGCACGCTCTCCTGCCGGTCGCCGAGAAACATCCGCTGACGTTTGCCCGGCGGGTTCCAGACGCCGTAGTGCAGCACGGTATCGCGCGGCACCATGTCCACCGAGAGTCCCCAGGCCAGTAGCGCGTCCGTGGCCTCGGGCACGGCTTCGAGCGGCTCGACGCCGTGGCGCTGCAACGACGAGAGGAACATGCCGGCATCGCGCATTGCGGCGAGCCGGTCGGGAACCCGCAGCAGTTCTACCTCACGAGCCCGCCAGATCAATTGTCGAAACGACTTGGCGAGTTCGCGCACGTCGGCGGCGGCATTCATTGCGGGCAAGTTCGCCAGCAATGCGTCGGCGGACAGCGGATCGCGGCGCGCAACCTGATGGCAGGACGATTCATCCAGTCGTATCGAGCGGACTCCGCTACTGCTTGGATCGACGTGTGCGGACGGTCGAGACCGCTTTCGAAGGGCTGGCATCAGGTCCTGTCTTTGCTCTGCGAGTCGATAGACCTCGCAGGTGGTCGTGCTGGATGCCGTCACCATCGTGCGGTCCGAAGCGATTGTGTTGCAAGGCAAACAAACATCCTATGAGTTGTCAATTCGGAGTCGGGCAAATGTCTGGTAAATCTCATGGACGTAAACCATTGATAGGCCTTGTATCACCGGTATTCACCTCATGTTCGCCCTGATTTCGGCCTGCGGACTGCGCGGGTTTTCCAGGTGCAGAAGGTAATGCATCGAGCCATTTGAATTGGACCAGTGACCAATTCGCATCGTTTATGAACTAGGCGCGGAGCCGTGCTCGGTGCGGCAGTTTCGGCGTAACCCCGGTTGCCGGTCGTCCGCCGCGGGGCCGTCCCCAGACGACTGGGGAAGTTGCTGCGGCTATGGTCTGCCGAACTGGACGTGTGACCATTAATTTCGCTGTCGGTCACGCGAGCGGAGATGCCAATGCGCAGTGTCATGAGAAAGACGATGGCCGGGGTGCGGGTGCGACGTTGGGCGGTGGGGGCTGCGGTAGCCGTGATCGGGTGTGCGGGGCTGGTTGCCCTTCCGGGCCCGGCGCTCTCCGCACCGGCCGTTCCTTCGATCAGCCGCATTCAAGCCGAGGGGAACTATCTCGTCGATGCGCTCGGGCGCAAAGTCCTGCTGCACGGCGTCAACAACGTCGACAAGCAAGCGCCGTACATCGAACCCGGCGACGGTTTCACCCTGACCGATGCGGACGCGACTCTCCTTGCCGGACACGGCTTCAACACCGTCCGGCTCGGGGTGAGTTTCGACGGGCTGATGCCGACGCGCGGCGTCGTCGACACCGCCTACCTCGACCGCATCGGCACGGTGATCGATACGCTTGCGGCACACGGCATCTACACCCTGCTCGACAACCATCAGGACGGGTTGTCGAAGATCTGGGGCGGCAACGGCTTTCCGGAATGGTCCCTGCGATCGCGACCGGCGGTCTGGGAACCGAATCCCGGTTTCCCGCTCTACTATCTGATGCCCAGCATGAACAGGGGCTGGGATGAGGTGTGGGACAACAGCAACGGGGTGCTCGACTATCTCGGCACCGCCCTGGCAGCCCTGGCAGCCAAGGCGAACGGACGCGCCGGGGTGCTCGGCATCGAGTTGATGAACGAGCCATGGCCCGGATCGGCGTTCCACACCTGCTTCCCGAACGGGTGCCCCGGCTTCGACACCAAATATCAAGCGGCCATGCAGAAACTGACCGACGCGGTGCGCGTCCGCAACACCGGCATCCCGGTCTTCTGGGAACCGAATGTGACCTGGAACGAGACCATGCCGTCGAACCTTGGCAAGAACCCGCCGATCACCTCACCCGATATCGTCTTCGCCCCACACGACTACTGCATCCCCAGCCAACTGGCGATCTACCTCGGTCTGCCCGAACAACTGCGCGGGCTGTGCCCGGTGCAGCAGGACAAGACCTGGGGCAACATCGACGCCTTCACCAAGCGAACCGGAATCCCGACGCTGGTAACGGAATTCGGCGACGGCGACGCCACCGTGCTGCGCAACACCCTCACCCGCGCCGACGAGCGATTCATCGGCTGGCAGTACTGGCACTACGCGTCCAGCTTCGGTCCGGGCGGGCCCAAGCCCGACCCGTTCCTCGGCGACATCGGCCGCGACCTGGTGCGCACCTATCCTCGAGCCACCGCAGGCACCCCGGGTCGACTCGTCTTCGATTCCACCACCGGCGATTTCGCGTACACCTACACCCCGAAAGCCCTCTCCGCGCCGACCGAAATCTACGTCTCCGATCTGCACTACCCGAACGGCTACGAGGTCCGCGTCGACGGCGGCACCGTCACCTCGGCTCCCGGTGCCCGGGTGGTCACGGTGGAGGGCAACGGGTCAGCCTCGGTCACCGTGCGGATCAACCGGCCCGGCTCGGCGGGGGCCAAGGGCGGCTCGTAAGCCCCGGGATCGACCGGCACTCGGGCGGACCGGATCGCCTGCCACAGCGTGCGGTAGAAGTCGAGGTAAGTGCGTTCGACGTGAAGCGCGCGTTGCCGGACCTCGTCGTGGCGCGCGGGTAATTGGTTGAGCGGCACCGACATCGCGGCGTGGTGTTCGATGTGCAGGTTGTTGCCGTTGGTGAACCAGGTGCTGAGGCGGCTGCCACGGATGGAACGGGTGTTGCGCAGGACGTCGGTGGTGTCGGGGTCACAGAGAATGTGCTCGGGTAGTTCGACCAGGAAGTGCATCGGGACCGCGAACAGCAAGGGCAGCAACCAGAGTCGGAGAACGAGTTCGTACTGTCCGGCCACAGCGAGGATTACGGCACCGAGCAATAGTGCGCCGAGGAGCAGGTGTTCGGTGATGGCCCGGCGGCGCATCGTGGCGCTGATATCACCGTGTTCGTACTGCCAGCGTCCGGTCGCCGCGCGCAGCACGTCCCGGACGACGACCATGAGCCGCGCGTAATCGAACATGCCGCGCAGCAGCAGGCCGACGGTCAGCGGCTTACGGGTGTCGAATCCGAAGAACTCGGTGTCGCTCGGTGTTCCGAGATAACGGTGGTGCTGCAAGTGACGCACCCGGTAGTTGGTGTAGACGACGAACAGCGGCATGCCCAGCGGCACTCCGACCAACCGGTGCGGCCCCGCGGACCGAAAAGCGGAGTGGTGCAACGCTTGATGCTGCAACTCGACGGCATGGGTGTACATGGCCGCCAACAGCAGCACCCCGACGATCAGCGCGACCGGCTCCGGCCGCAGCGCGAGCACGACGCCGAGCGCGGTGAGCACCGCGAGCAAGGCGAGTTTGGCGAGAAAGACGCGCTCGTCGGCGGCGCTGGTCCGGGCACGGGCGAACAACAGGCCTGGCGGGTGGTTCATGAGAATCTTCTCGGCTCGGGTCAGCGGCCGCTGAGCAGGACGACGTGGGTTCCGGTCAGGGTGGTATTTCGGGCATGACCGAGCAGTCCGGCGAGCGCGACCGCTCCGGAGGGCGTGGGCTGGGCGCCGTGCTCGGCCAGCAGATCCCGAGCGGCCAGCAGTTCGGTGTCGTCGGCACCGAAGATCGCGCCGCCGGTCTCGGCGACCGCGGCCATCGCCTCGGGGCCTTGCAGCGCATGCCAATTGACCAGTGGCTGATTGTGATCGGTGGTGACGACGCCGTCCGCGGGCAGCATCTGATATTCACCCGGCCAGCTGGTCACCACCGGATTGTTGGCGGCCGAACCCACGCCGTTGATCGGCACCGACCAGCCGATGGCGCGCAGCTGCCGGTGCACCGCGATGATGGTGGTGCCGTTGCCGACCGGAATCCACAGTGCGGCAGGCGGTTCGGTGAGGGAAGCGCGCAGTGCGTGCACAACGACGCCGTGACCTTCGAACACCGCGTCCACGTACGGGCCGTCGACGTTGCCGTCGATCGAGCCCGCCTCCTTTGCGAGCAGCCGGGATTCGTCGACGGCGTCCTCATAGGTGCCGGGGACCAGGTGCACGTCGGCGCCCGCTTCCCGCATGAACGCGCCGCCGTCGCTCCACCCGGTGGGCAGCACGACGGTGCAGGCGAGGTCGGCCGCGGCACACGCCATGGCCATGGCCCGGCCGTAGTTGCCGCACGTCGCGATGACGACCCGCCGGTAGCCCTCGGCCAGCGCGCGGGCGACCACCGCGCGGGCGGCAGGTTCCTTGTGACTGCCTGAGGCGTAACGGGTTTCGTCCTTGATCAGGATCCGGGTTCCTGGCACGAGCGCACCGGCATCGATGAGCGGCGTGGCATACGCGTCGGTCGGCGCGGTGGTCAGGGGTGAGGCGGGCACGGTCGGCCTTTCAGCGGAGAAGTTGAGCGTCGGCAAGGCGTTGCAGGTCGTCCCGGGAGTCGATCTCGGCGGGCGGCAAGGCGTCGGGCAGGTGGTCTTCGAGCAGGCGCAGCCGGGTGTCGAGCCAGCCGCGCACCGCCCAGGCGAGTTGCAGCAGGCCGCTGAGCACGACGAGCAGCGCCAGCCCGCGGCCGGGACCGACCCCGATGAGGTGGCCGACGGTGTCGGCGAGCGGGCCGCCGGGTTCGAGCAGCGGTCGCACGTAGCGTTGCGCGATCGGGCCGACCAGCAGATAGCCCAGCGGCATGGTCAGCATCATCACGGTGATGAAGATGGACAGCACCCGGCCCTGCAGTTCGAAGCCGACCTTGGTCTGCACCACGGCGATCCAGTGTCCCTCGGCCAGCGATTCGCCGAAGGTCAGCAGGAACATGCCGGCGATGACGAAGACGGGGGAGCTCCCCGAACCGACGACGGTCATGCCGAGGCTGCCGATGCCCATGAAGATGATCAACCCGTTGGTCCGCCGCACGGTGCCGCCCCACAGGCCCATCACCAAACTGCCTGCCAGGCCGCCGAATCCGCCTGCACCCAGCGCGATTCCGAGCACCGCCGGTGACTGCTCGAGCAGCAGCATCGGCGTGATCACGGCGAAGCCGAGGGTGTAGAACGCGTGGTCGATCACGAAAAAGCGCAGCGCGGCGCGCATTCCGGGACGCCGGGTGATGTAGCGCCAGCCGTTGACGATCTCGCTGCGGAACGTCTCCTCCCGGCGGTGGAACAGCAGATTCGGGAATCGGACCAGCAGCAGGGTCAGCACGCCGACGGTGAAAGTCAGCATGTCGAGCAGGATTACGCCCGCGATCCCGATCAGTCCGATCAGTCCCGCTCCGAGCATCGGCGCGAACACCAGTCCCACGCCGACACCGAGCTGGCTGATGCCGTTCGCGTGCCCGAGATAGCGCTTGGGCACGAGTTGGGCGACGGCGGCCAGGTACGCGGGCCGCTGGAATGCCCCGGCGATCGAGGTGACCGTGACGGCCAGAAATATCTGCCACAGTTGCAGACCGCCGGTAAACACCAGCGCCGCAAGGACACTCATCGACACTGCGGCCGCGCCGTCACTGATCAGCATCACCCGGCGGCGGTCCCACCGGTCGGCGGCGGCACCCGCGATCGGGCTGACCAGGATGCCGGGCAGCAGTCCGATCGCGTTGACGACGGCGAAGTCGGTGATCGACCCGGTCTGCTGGAACACCCAGATGCTGAGCACCAGGGCACTGAGCCCGCTGCCGACCATGGAGATGAACTGGCCGAGCGCGACGAGAGCGAACTTGGACAGGCTGGGCGGTGGACCGGCGGCCGGAATCGGCACGGGTGCAACGGGTTCGGCTTCACGCTCGGCGAAGTCGACGAGCGCTCGAGCCAATGGCTCGGCGTGGCTCTTCACGAAGAAGTGCCCGGCTCGCGGTAGCACGGCGAGGTCGAGCGGGCCTTCGGTGAAGTGCTGCCATTCGTGATGGCGTTCGGTGTAGTGCTCGGTGACCCGGTCCTTGGCGCCGACGACGGCCAGCACCGGTGCATGTAGTGGCGTCTGGGGGTCGGTGTACGCGGCGGTGAAGTACTCCTCGGCGTCGCGGGCGTCATGGCGGACATTGCGCAGCACGAAAGACTGCTGTTCCGCGTCCTCGATGTCGACGAACCCGCCGCGGCCACGCAGATAGGTCAGGTACTCGCGATCGGAGGTGAGCCGGTCGGTCGGCACCAGGCGGTAGAACCAGTCGAAGAACCGGCCGGGCAGCCGTGCGGTGGGGAACCCGGCGCCGAGCGCGACACCGGCCAACTCGATGCCCGCGGCCTCGGCCTGCCGCGCCAGCTCGACGGTCAGCGCGACACCGAGGCAGTGGCCGTACAGCAGAATCGGTCCGGCGATCGCGGGCAGCTCGGCCAGGATCAGTCCGGCGACCACCGTGCCGGGCAACAACTCCTCGTCCGGCCGGGCGCGATCGTGGCCGGGCAGTTCCGCCGCGTACAGCGCCCAGTGCGCGGGCAGTGCTTCGGCGAGTGGCTGATAGGCGACGGCGCTGCCACCGGAGTAGGGCACCGCGACCACCGTGATGCCGTCGGTGGTGGCGTCGATATCGGTGAGCCGGTGCAACATTCGTCGTTCGGCGGGCAAGCCGGGGGAGCGGCCGTCGAGTAGCGCGGCCAGCCGCCGGACCGTCGGATATTGATAGAGCTCGATCAGTGCGGGCGCGGGCTCGAGACGTCGAATCACCTTCAATGCGGCGAACGAGTCACCGCCGAGCGCGAAAAACGTGTCGTCGATACCGAATTCGGCAACGCCGAGCACCTCGCCCCACACCGCCGCGATCCGCAGCTCGGTCGCGGTGCGCGGTGCTGGCCCGGTCACCGATCCGAGGTCGTCAGGCGGTGCGGGTAGTCGGGGACGATCTAGTTTCGCGTTCGGCGTCAGCGGCAGCGCGGCGAGCGTGAGAACCCGTGCGGGCACCATGTGCGTCGGTAACTCGGTCGCGAGCGCCTCGCGAATCGCGGCCTCATCGGCGTCGGTGCCGTCGCGGGTGACGACATACCCGATCAACCGGGCCAGCCCGGATTGCGGCGTGTGCATGGTGACCGCACAGCCGACCACGTCCGGCAACGCGCCGAGCGCGGCCTCGATCTCGCCGATCTCGACCCGGTATCCGTTGACCTTCACCTGCCCGTCGAGCCGGCCGAGGAAGTCGACCTGCCCGTCGAGCCGCCAGCGCGCGGCATCACCCGTGCGATACATCCGCGCGCCCGGTTCGGCCGCGAACGGATCGAGCACGAACCGCTCGCCGGTGAGCTCGGGCCGGTCGTGGTATCCCGGCGTGACACCCGCCCCGCCGAGGTACAGCTCGCCCACGATGCCCGCGGGCACCGGCTCGCGATACGCGTCCAGCACGTAGACCTGGTTGTTCGGAAACGGCCGGCCGATCGGCAACGGCGCATTGCCGGGCAGGTGATCCACCGCGCCCGCGAACCACACGTTGTCGACGCTGACCTCGGTGATGCCGTACGCGTTCACCACCGAGTTGTCCGGCCCGACCAGCCGCCGAGCCAACTCGTATTCCCGAACCCGCCACTCCTCACCGCCGCCGATCAGCAGGCGGACGAAATCCAGCCGCTCGCCGATCTGCTCGACATGGGTGAGCAGCGTGCGCAACACAGCGGGCACGAGTTCGGTGCATTGCACCACTTCGTCCCGCATCAGCGCGTACAGGTCGGCGGGATCGAGCAGCGTCTCCCGCGGCACGATCACCAACCGGCCGCCGGTCGTCAGCGCGCGCAGCGTCTCGCCGACGAACATGTCGAACGAGAAGCTGGCCGCCTGCTGATACGTCCATTCGGGGCGCAGTTCGTAGGCGTGCCGCCACATCCCGACCGCGTGCACCAGGTTGCCGTGATTCACCACGACGCCCTTGGGTTTGCCGGTGGATCCGGAGGTGTAGATCAAATACGCGGGGTCGTCTGCGGTGTTGCGCAACGGCAAATCGCTACTGTCGTCCGGGGTTTCGCCGACCAGATACTCGGCGTCGACGACGAGTGTCGCGCCGCAGTCGGCGAGCATGTAGTCGAGGCGCTCCCGCGGATACGCCGGATCGAGCGGCACATACGCCGCACCGGCTTTGAGCACCGCCCACATCGCGACGAACAGGTCGAAACCGCGATCGAGGCAGATCGCCACCCGCTCGCGCGGCGCGACACTCTCGGCACACAGCCGCCGGGCGAGCCGGTTGGCCCGCTGGTTCAGCTCGGCATAGCTGATCGTGTCGCCACGGAAGGTCAATGCCGGAGCGTCCGGAGTTGTTGCGGCACAACGCTCGAACAGTTGATGCAGTGCCGTCGCGTCGAGCCGGGGGAGTGCGCTGTCGTTCCATTCGCGCACGATCCGACGGTGTTCGGCATCGGTGAGGATGGGCAGCCGGGCCACCGGCGTGCCCGGCTCGGCGACGGCCGCGGCCAGCACGGTGAGCAGGTGGCCGAGCAGGGCCTCGATCCGTGCTGCGTCGAACAGTTCGGTCGCGTAATCGATGCTCAGCACGGCACCGTCGGCGGGGAAATCGAGACCGACGGCCAGGTCGACCATCGTTGCGGCAGGGGCGATCTCACCCGCGTACCGAACGGTGCGGTCGCCGGGCTGCGGCGTGTTGTGCACCGTCAGCATGACCGGACTGACCCGGTTCCGGTTCCCGCTGCCCGGCCTAACGAGAGCCTCGATCAAGTCCGGTAAGGCCAGGTCCTGATGATCCAGGTCGAGCAGCACCGCGTCGCGGACCCGGTCGAGCAGTTCGGCGAACGACGGCTCGCCGGAGATGTCACCGCGCATCGGCAGGATGTTGAGTAGCGGGCCGACTAACGATTCCAGGCCGCTTGCGGTCCGGCAGGCGACCGGTGCCAGCACGGTGAGGTCGGTTCTGCCGGTGTAGCGGGACAGCACCGCCTGCAAACTTGCCAGCAACGCCATGAACAAGCTGGCGCGTCGGCTCTGCGCGTAGGTGCGCAGCCGATCGAGCAACTCCGGGTCGATGCGGGTGGAAACGCGTGCCGCAGCGAAGGATCGGGCCACCGGACGCGGGCGGTCGGCGGGCAGTTCCACGTCGAGATCCGCGCCCTCGAAACGGTCGCGCCAATACGCGGTCAACGATCCGTCGGCCTTCGCCGCGGCGGCTAGGGCGGCCAAGTCCGGCAGCGGCGCGGCCGCAGGTAGAGCACTGTCGACGCCGGTGCGCGCGGCCTCATACAGCTGTGCGAGTTCGTCACCGACGATGCCCGCCGACCACCCGTCGAACGCGAGGTGGTGGACGACGAGGACGACCTCGTCCGAATCGTCACCGCGAACCAGGAATGCTCGCGCGATCGGACCGCGTCGCAGATCGATGCCGTCGGTCTCCGGCGCGGATTCGATCAGCGGGATCGTCGCGTCCGGATCGATCACCATGCTCGGTTCCGCGCCGTCGTCCACGAAGCGAGACCTGAGCAATGGATGACGGCGAGCGAGCTCGACGAGACCATGGGCCAGCGCGTCCGCATCGACGCGACCATGCCACCGATACCGGATGCCGAGCGCGTGCGCGGGCAACCCGGCGCACACCTGCTCGGCGACCCAGAAATCGCGCTGCAATGGACTCAGCGGCAGCGGCACATTCTCCGGCAAGCCCGTGATCCACCGGGGCTCGGCGGGTACGTGCCGACCGAGCCGAGCCGCGACTGCAGCGACAGTAGATGCCGAGTACAGCTCGCGCAGTGTGAAATCGACGCCGTGCTCATGGCGGAGGACGGCGCTGAGGCGTACCGCGCTGAGCGAATCACCACCGAGCGTGAAGAAGTCATCGTCCGGCCCGCTGACGGGCACACCGAGCAGCGACTCCCACAGCGCGGCGATCTTCGCCTCGTCCGCGCTGCCTGACCACGAAACGCTTTGGGCCTGAGTGGGTTCCGTGACAGATATCAGCGCCGCACGATCGATCTTGCCCTGCGGCGTGAGCGGAAACCGCACGTGCCGAACGAGATCGGCGGGCACGAGGTAGGCGGGCAACGTGTCCCGCAGCGCCGCTCGTACTGCGGCCAGGTCAGTGTCGGATTCGGTCACGACATGACCGATCAACACCGGGCGCTCGGCTCGCTGATCCACCAGCACCACGGCATCGTCGATCGCCGGGAGCGCCCGCAGCGCCGCTTCGATATCACCCGGCTCGACCCGGAAGCCGCGGATCTTCACCTGATCGTCGAGCCTGCCGAGGAATTCGAGCTGCCCGTCGCGCCAGCGAACGCGGTCGCCGGTGCGGTACTCCATGCCGTCAGGTCCCGGCCGGAATCGCTCGGCGGTGAGCTCGGGCCGGTTCAGATAGCCCTCGGCGAGGGTGGACCCGCCGATCAGCAGTTCACCGATCGGCGCCGGATCGCCATCGGCGTCGACGACGCGGCAGGTCACCCCGGATAGGGGTGTGCCGATCGGCACCACCTCGCCCGCCCACCGGGTGAGGTCCGCGACGGTCGCGACAACCGTGGTTTCCGTTGGCCCGTAAGTGTTCAGCAGTCGGGTCGCGCCGCCGACCGCGGCCTGCCAGCGGCGCACCGCGTCGGGCCGCGCGGCCTCGCCGCCGATGATGGTCAGCCGGACCGTCGCGGGCAGCGCGGCCTCACCTCGATCGAGCGCCGTGACCAGCTCATGCCAGTAGGCCGTCGGCAGGTCCAGCACCGACACCGCCAAGGCCGCGCAGCGGTCCAGGAACAGATCGGGCCGGCTGATCATGTCTTCGTCCCGAAGCACCACTGCCGCACCACAACTCAGCGCGGGAAAGAGCTCCTCGACGCTGGCGTCGAAACTCAACGACGCGAACTGCAACACCCGGTCATCGACGCCGAGCCCATACCGATCGATCGCGGCCGCACAGAATGCCGCGAGCGCCCGCCGGGAAACCAGCACGCCTTTCGGCCGCCCGGAGGTTCCCGACGTGAAGATCAGATAGGCGGCGTCGGGCTGCGGCACACCGTCGCCCAACGCGACGACACCGTCCTCGGTGACCAGCGCCGCGGGCCGGGCGTCGTCGATCATCGCGTCCAGTCGAGCCGCCGGATACGCCGGATCGAGCGGCACATACGCCGCCCCCGACCGCAGCACGGCCAGGATCGCGACGATCGCCGCACGGCCGCGCGGTAGCTGGACGCCCACCAGGTCGCCGACCCGAACTCCGTTGGCGCGCAAGCGCTCCGCGAAGTCCTCGATCAGCTCGGCGAGCTCGGCATACGTCACACTCCCGGCGCCGTCGATGAGTGCCGCCGCTCCCGGCTGACGACTCACCTGCCCAGCAAAGGACTGCCACATCCCGTCTGTCACATCGGATCGGAATGCCTCACCGGCAGCACTCACCGGATCTCCTCGCCTCGGTCGAACTCCGGGGCAGATGTTATGGGTCCGGCGACGCGCCGCGACGGCGGCGGAAAGCCGCGATGATGTTCCGATGATGCCCGATTGCCGGAATGGGCGGGCCAGCCGGACTTTCGGTGGCGGCGGGTAGGGCGTCGATGATCCAACGATGATGGATCAGAGCTTGATGTTCATCAGATGTATGCGAAAAGTACGGTGCTGCAATGGGGTTCAGGTCGAGATGGCGCTCGCTCGATGGGTTTGCCCGCGGTGGTCTGCCGGAGTCGCGCCGCCGCCGCTCTCCTCGCCCGATGCCGTGTTGATCGCGACGATGCTGCGCCGACGGATCGGTTGATCCGTTGGCGACCAGCAGAATCGGGCGGTCATTTCGGTACGGTGGTTGAGGTGAGGCCTGCCGTGTGGCGGCCCACGGGTGGGCGCGATCGATCCCGGTCGCGTTGAGCAGGGAGGGCAGTATGGCCGACATCGAGGCGCAGGACCTGATCGAGACGGTGGGCGCGGACTTCTTCGAGGACCCGCAGGTGTACTACCGGCGGTGGCGTGAGCGGGGTCCGGTGTTGCAGGTTCAGTTCTCGCACAGCGCACCGGTGTGGGTCGTCATCGGGTACGCCGAGGCGCGGGCGGCGCTCGCCGATCCGCGCCTGCACAAGAACATCCCCGGGATGATCGAGGTGATTCGTCGGAAAGACCCGACAGTAGAACAGGATCCGGAGTGGCTGACACTCACCGACCACATGCTCAACAGCGACCCGCCCGCACACAGCCGGCTGCGCAAGATGGTCAACAAGGCCTTCACCACCCGCCGAGTGGCGGCGCTGCGGCCGCGCATCGAAGAGATCACCGCCGGGTTGCTCGATCAGATGGCCGAGCAGGAGGAGGTGGACCTGGTGGCGGCCTTCGCGACGCCGCTGCCGGTCACCGTGATCTGTGAGCTGCTCGGCGTGCCGTTCGAGGATCGGGAGGACTTCCAGCGGTGGACGAAGGTGCTGGTCGGGGTGGGCGGCGGGACGAGCGGGGTGGAGGAGCGGGCGCGCTGCTCGGCCGAGATGTCGCAGTATCTGGCGGAATTGGTGCAGACGAAGCGGACCGATCCCGGCGATGATCTGCTCTCCGGTCTCACGCAAGCGCGCGAAGACGGTGACCAGCTCTCCGAGGAGGAACTGCTCGGCATGGCGTTCCTGCTGCTGATCGCAGGCCACGAAACCACCGTGAACCTCATCGCGAATGGCTCGTATGCGTTGCTGCGCAACGAATCTCAGTTCCGTGCGCTGCGCGATGATCCGGTCGGCGTGCCCGCCGCGGTAGAGGAATTCCTCCGCTTCGGTAGCCCGGTCGACTGGGCCACCATCCGCTACACCACGGAGCCCGTTCAGGTGGGCGGCACCGAAATCCCTGCCGACGAGTTCGTTTACGTCGCCCTCGCTGCCGCGAACCGTGACCCGGCCCGCTACCACGACCCCGACACCCTCGACCTCACCGGCGACACGGGAGGCCACCTGGCCTTCGGCCACGGCATCCACTTCTGCGTCGGCGCCCCGCTGGCCCGGGTCGAAGCGGAGATAGCGTTCACCGCACTCCTGCGACGATTCCCGAACCTGGCATTGGCCCCGCAGGCCGAGCCCGTGCAGTGGCAGCCCAGCCTCCTCATTAGAGGTCTTGTCGCGCTGCCAGTCCGGTTGCACGGGTAGGTCGAGCGGCCGCGTTCGCGTGCTGCCTCGCCTGCTCGAACCGGGTGTTCGGGTCCGGTGGAGGTAGTTGCCGATCCGGTCCGAGTCTGCCCGTGGTGGAGTGTCGGGTATGACCGACGAGAAGCGAACGGTAGGTGCCCTGTCCGGGATCGTGGTCGCGGACTTCGGGCGGATTCTTGCTGCGCCGTATTTGACCATGTTGCTGGCCGATTTGGGGGCCGAGGTCATCAAGGTGGAGCGGGCGGGTGCCGGGGACGACACTCGAGGGTGGGGGCCGCCGTTCGTGGACGGGCAGGCTACCTATTTTCAGTCGGTGAACCGGAACAAGACGTCGGTGGCGCTGGATTTGCGGAGCGCGGAGGGGCAGCGGTACGCGCGGGAGTTGGTGCGGCGGGCCGACATTGTGGTGGAGAATTTCCGGCCTGGGACGATGGCGAAGTTCGGGTTGTCCTACGAGCAGGTTCAGGGGCTCAATCCGGGGGTGATCTACTGCTCGCTGTCTGCGTTCGGCGCGGGTAAGGGTGCTGAATTGCCGGGTTACGATCTGCTGATTCAGGCTGCGGGTGGGTTGATGAGCATCACGGGGGACGGGGAGCCCACGAAGACCGGCGTCGCCGTGGTCGATGTGCTCGCGGGACTGCATGCGGCCGTGGGAGTGCTTGCGGCGCTACGGCATCGGGCGGCGACCGGCGAAGGGCAGCTGGTCGAGGTGAATCTGCTGTCGAGCCTGCTGGCGGGCATGGTGAACCAGAGCACGGCTTATGCGCTGGCCGGTGTGGTGCCGACCGCGCTCGGCAACCGGCATCCGTCGATCGCGCCGTATGAGGTGTTTCCCACCGCGGACCGGCCGCTGGCGGTGGCGGTGGGCAGTGATGGGCAGTTCGGCACGCTGTGCCGCGCCATCGGCGCCGAGCATCTGGTCGGCGATCCGCGATTCACCGGCAACACCGCGTGGGTCGCGCATGTCGAGGTGCTGGCAGCGGAACTCAGTGCCATCTTGACGACGAAGCCCGCGGCCGAGTGGGAAGCGCTGCTCACTCCGCTCGGCGTTCCCTGCGGGCCTGTCAACGACATGGCCGGCGCGTTCGCATTGGCCGACCGGCTCGGGTTGGAGCCCCGCATCCCGTCGGAGACCGGTCTGCCACCGCTGGTCGCGAACCCGATCACGTTGTCACGGAACCCTGTTCGCTATGTCAGCGCGCCGCCCGCACTCGGGTCCGGGACCGATCGAATCCTCGCCTGGCTGGATGAGGCCTGAGCGATCGTCAAGTGCCCGTGAATGTTCCGCGCTGACCCCGAATTCAGTTCGCGCTGACGGCGACCGGAAGGCGAGCCGCCATCCGCCGCGCCAACAGGATCACCACGTGGGCCCGCAGCATCCCGATGATGCCCGCGCAGGTGTCCGCCCGCGCCATGGCCATATAGTCGTGCACGTTCTCCGGATCGCTCAGGAGTTCGTCGAGTTCCATTCCGGCCCTGGCCTGTTCGAGAGTGAGGGCCCGATCGGGCAGCCAGCTCAACTGCCACACCGCCCGGCCGCGGTCGGCAACACGGGAGGCATGTTCCGGACTGGTATCACTGGTGATCGACCACTCGGTGAAGTAGAGCGCCATGACAAACTCCTCTTGGCAGCATCGTCGAATTCGCAGCGCTGATTCATTGTTCGCGCGCGCTGTCGACAGACGGGAAGCTCGAGGCGAGCAGCCTTATTCGGTCTATCTCGTCGGTCTCGACAGATTGTCGATCCCAGACCCAACGTAGAACCTGCCGACGCAATACACGAGCCCTGCGGCGCATTCTAAAAGCGAGTTCAGGTGCCGTTAACTGGCATATCACGGCCGATCACGGACCGGTCACGTGCAGATCATGTTCGACCAGGTGTTATACGTAATCTGTCGGCGTTCCGGGTGATCACAGGTCATCGACGCAGCTCATCGACCTGGCTTGTCCGTCCCCCGGAGGCCTGCGCGGGCCGTCGCTCATCGTGGTCACGAGTCGCTGCCGACCTGGCATTAGCCGTGTAGTGGCCGATTGATCCGCAGCCGGTTCCGATGTGTATGTACTCGGATTCTCCGCGCCTCCCGAGTAATTAGACCATGGCGACAAGAATAGGGCGAATTGGATCTTCTGCCGCCAAGTATTCCGGTCGATGATGAATCGGTGCCGGTACATCAGCAGGGCTTCACGTTTGTCGTTGAGTACCAACGTCATTGCGCATCGAGGCAGTCGCGCGACGTACTGGGTGAACTTCACGCCGTTGGGCAACTCGATGTCGACGGTCGAGAGCTTCATGTGTCGGTTCTCGTCCACGACGGTCTCACCGTGGATCGTCCACTGGGTGCGGCTCACAAGGTCGACGGTAGCGCTGGACCGCGGTGGGAAGCCAAGCGCCGTCCTTAACGAGTGGGACGAGCCGGGGGTGGGTGGTCAGCGTAAATCGGTGATGAGGCGGAAGCGTTGGAGGATTACGATTGTTTCATCGTTGACGGTGAAGGTTTCGTTGTTGAGGGATTGGCGCATTTCTGGGCTGTGCCAGTAGGTTTCGTGGACTGTTCGCCAGTCGGTGAGGGTGGTGAAACCTTCGCCTTCGTCGATGGCGTGGGGGAGGTCCACTTCGGCGAGGCGGGTGAGGCGAACGTCGGTCACTTCGATTACTGCGACCCGGCGGTCGTTTGAATCGACTACTGCCGCAAGGGAACCGACCTCTGGTAACGGGTCGCCGGAGTGCTCGTAGTCGGCGAGGATGCCGGTGGTGGAGGTTTTCGAACCGTCGAGGATCGCGGCGACGAGTTGATCGCGGATCGGGCCGGGGAATGCGAACTCGGCCTTCGGTAGCGCGCGGGGATCGGTCGTCATGTCGCAACTCTAGGTGGCTGCGGGGTTATGGATCGCCTGCTTTTTCGGACGAGGAAAGGTCGACTTGGCTGCTGATGTTGCCGCGTAGGGGCATGAAAGTTCCGTTGCGGAGGGATTGTTCGATGTCTTCTAGGGAATGGCCCTTTGTTTCGGGGACGCAGAAGTATACGAAGACCAGGGACAGCAGGTTGAAGGCGGCGTACATGACGAAGGCTGGGCCTAGGCCTAGTGCGTCGATGGTGGTCAGGGCGGTGAGGGTGAGGACGAGGTTGGAGCCCCAGAGGGCTACTGCGTGGAGGCTGGTGGCGCGGTCACGGATGCTGAGGGGGTAGAGCTCGGAGCCTAGTAGCCAGCCGACTGCTTGGAGGCCGGCGGCGTTGCAGGCCATGTAGGCGAGCATCAGCGTGAGGGTGAGGAAGCGGTTGGGGTGGGCGGTGAGGATGAAGAGCAGGCCGAAGCCGAACAAGAAAAAGGTCGCGCCGGGGATGAGTATGAGCATCAGGCGGCGGCGGCCGACCTTGTCGACGAGGCGTTCGCCTACTGCGGTGAAGATGAGGTAGACGGCGGCGATGCCGAGGCCGGACCAGACGACCAGGCCGGTACTGAAACCTGCTGCGCTACCGAGGATGGTGTGCGAGTAGTAGATCATCATCTCCAGGCCGGAGAGCTGGGTGAAGGCGGCGATGCCGAGGCCGGCGACGAGTGCGGGGCGGGCCCAGCGTTGGGTCAGGTTGGTCCAGCCGCCGCGGGATTCCTTCTGTTCCTGTTGTGAGATGGCCCAGATCTTCAGTGTTTCGTCGACGGCGGCCGTGCGGTTCGGGCGCATCCAGCGCAACACGACCCTGGCCTTGCCGACCGTGCCGTTGTCGATGAGCCAGCGCGGTGTTTCGGGCAGCTGCAGCATCGCGGCGGCCAGCACGAGCGCCGGGATCACCGCGATGCCGATCATCCAACGCCAGCTGTCGCTGGCCTGGAAGGTGTTGTCGGTGGCCGCGAACACGCTGACCAGGTTGGCGAGGAAGATGCCGACGCCGATCGCGATGTTGAAGAAGGTGACCATCGCGCCGCGGCGATGGGGCGGTGCGAGTTCGGCGATGTAAGTCGGCACGATCTGTGAGCAGGCACCGACGGCGAGGCCGAGGAAGAGCCGGCAGGCCGTCATCATCCAGGCGTCGACGGCGAGCGCGCACGCTATGACACCGACGGCGAAGACGCAGGCGATGATGAAGATGGTCTTGCGGCGCCCCAACGTCTTCGACAGCGAACCGCCGATGAGCGCGCCGATCACCGCACCGGCGAGGATCGCGGCGGTCAGGATCTCCTGGCGGGAGTGGTCGATGCCCCACTGCGCCGACATCTTGGGCAGCGCGCCGGAGATGATCCCGGTGTCGTAGCCGTACAGCATGCCGCCGAGCGCGGCGAACAAGGCCACGATGACGACATTGCGGTCGGCGCTCTGGTTTTCGTCGTCCGTCGGTTTTTCCGGCGCGGAGACGACCATCTCGTAGCCATCGAGGTTGCGACGGCGCAGCCGCGGAATGAAACTCCTCCGTCTGGCTATTGTCGTATTCTCGGTGGGCATCGTTCCAGTGGATAGGGCCGGAACAGGCTGCGCAAACTAAGCGGTCTTGTTTGTGAACAGAATTACTTTCCTGTTTGAAAAGGTGCGTGGTTTTCCGGTTTTGCGCGGTTCTGCCGAATGTGTTGTCCCCGCTTCGGCGGGAATTGTCAGCTCCCGCGCAGGCCGAGACCACGCAATTCCAGGGCGGCCAATTCGCGCACCGTGTCGTCGTCGCCGCGCCGCCAGGCGTCGACCACGTCGGCGTCTATCCGGTCCAGCTTGCGCAGCGGTTGGTTGGTGAGTGCGCGTAGGGCGAGCAGTTCTCGACCGCCCGGGACGGCACGCAGCCGCATCGCGGCCGCGGCCCGGCGCATCCACCGCACCCGCAGCGGCAACCAGACGAACAGCACCAATCCCAGTGGGACGATGAGCATTCCGATCGCGAGGGTCATCGCCAGATCGTTGACGATCGCCTGTTGGTCGTGCCCGGCATCGGCCATCGACCGGGCGGCTCCGGCGGCCCGGTCGAACGGAGAGGTCAGATCGTCACCCACCACGGGCACGCGGCCGACCTTGCGGCCGACATCGCCGAGACTGTCGGCCATCCCGGTGCCCGCGCCCGCCAGTTTCTGCCCGGGAACGGCCAGTTTCTGTATTAGATCGTGCAGCCATAGCGCGGCCACGATGGAGGCGTAGACCCACGCCACTACGATCAGATCCGTGATCAATTGGCGGGCGGCGACGGTGGCCCGATCCGCGTAAATCTTCACGCATTCAGAATCCTCGGTCCGCTGAGCGAAAACAGCACTTTCGCGTTCGGCAGTCGAGGGCGCAGGATCTACCTGCGATCCGCCCGGCGCGATGGGGCGTGCGATGAGGAGGGGCGTCTGTGCCACAACATATTTCACCCGCCATCAAGTCGCTGGATGATGCGCTCGGCGCGGTCACCGAGCTCGCACCCATCGCCCGCCAGTACAGCAAACAAGCCGAGGATGCCCGCAACCTCCCGCCCGAGGTGGTCGACGCCATCGCGGCCGCCGGTCTGTGGGGTGTGTTCACTCCGGCCTGCGCCGGCGGCAGCGGCCTGATCGGTCTCGACGAGGCGTTCGAGATCGTGCGGGCGCTCGCCTACGCGGACACGAGCACGGCGTGGAGCCTGTTCATCTGCGCGACCACGCCCGCCATCCTGGCGGCCGAACTGCCTGCCGACGGACTCGCCGAGGTCTTGGCCGACGGGATCGGACCCATGTCCCTCGTCTTCGGCCCGAACGGGCGCAGTCGGCCCGCCGAGGGTGGGTTACGCGTGACGGGACGGTGGCCGTTCGCCAGCGGCATCGGCTATGCGGGCTGGGTCATGGCGAACACCGTCCTGCTCGACGAAGACGGCGCGCCGAAGCCTGGCGCCGATGGGTTGCCCGAACTCATCTCGGTCGTCGTGCCCACCGAACAGGTGAACATCATCGATGACTGGCACGTCGCGGGCCTACGGGGCACGGGCTCAATGAGTTTCACCCTCGATGACGTGTTCGTACCCGCGCGCCACAGCTTTTCGTTCTTCGCGCCGAGTCACCTCGAGGACGCGAAGTATCGGCTCCCGCTGTTCAGCCTGCTGGCGCCCGGGTTCGCCGGTGTCGCGATCGGCATGGCCGAACATGCCCTCGACGAGGTCCGGGCCGTGCTGCCGAATCGGGTCGGTCCGCCGAAATTCCAACCGGCATCGGAAGATCCGGTCATCCAGCGCATCGTCGGTCGAGCACAGGCCGCGATCCGCGGCGCGCGCGAGTCGACCCGCGCGGTGTTCGACACGTATGTCGACCGGCGGTTGCGCGGCGCGGACATGAGCCAGCTGTCGGTCGCTGACCGGTGTGAGCTGCATCAGCAGGTGGTGTGGGCGGCCGAGACCTGCCGGGACGCGGTCGACGACCTCTTCCGGATCGCCGGGGCGAGCGCGATGTATGAGACGAGCCCGATCCAGCGGATCTGGCGCGACATCAACGTGCTCACCCAGCACCTCTATCTGCGCGACACCCAGCACGAGCACGCGGGCAAGTTCGCCCTCGGCCTCGACGTGGTCAATCCGACGATTTGAGCCGTCAGAGCGTGCCTTGGCGCGCCGACCGCCACAGATCGACCTCACCGTCGTCATCGAGCAGACGGTCGATCTCGGCGAGCTCGTCGGTGCTGAAGTCGAGCGTGCCCAACGCCGCGACGTTCTGTTCGAGCTGCTCGGTGGTGGACGCGCCGATCACCAGCGAGGTCACCCGCTCGTCGCGCAGCGCCCAGGCGAGGGCGAGTTGAGCGAGGGTCTGGCCGCGCTTGTCCGCGATCGCGTTGAGCTTGCGCAACCGCTCGATCATCTCGGGGGTGAGCAATTCCTTCTGGAACGACTTGTCTTGCGCGGCACGCGATTCCGGCGGAATACCGTCGATGTACTTCGAGGTGAGCAGGCCCTGCGCGAGCGCGGTGAACCCGATGACGCCGAACCCTTCCTCGGTGGCGGCGTCGAGCAGGCCCTCGGTCTCGATCCAGCGGTTGAGCATCGAGTACGACGGCTGGTGGATGAGGAGCGGCGTGCCGAGCTCGCGCAGCAGCTTCGCCATGGTGACGGAATCCGCTGCGGTGTACGAGGAAATCCCCACGTACAGCGCTTTGCCTTGGCGGACAGCGGTATTCAGTGCTGCGGCGGTCTCCTCCAGCGGCGTCGTCGGATCGAACCGATGCGAGTAGAAGATGTCGACGTAGTCGAGCCCGAGCCGGGTCAGCGACTGATCGAGGGACGCGAGCACGTACTTGCGCGACCCGCCGCCCTGCCCGTACGGTCCGGGCCACATGTCCCAGCCCGCCTTGGTGGAGATGACGAGTTCGTCGCGATACGGCGCGAGCTCCTCGCGCAGAATACGTCCGGCGTTGATCTCCGCCGACCCGTACGGCGGGCCGTAGTTGTTGGCCAGATCGAAATGGCTGATGCCGAGATCGAAAGCGCGCAGGGCGATTTCGCGCTGGACGAGATACGGGCGATCGTCGCCGAAATTGTGCCAGAAGCCGAGCGAGAGCAGTGGCAGATCGAGACCGGACCGGCCCGAGCGGCGATAGCTCATCGCGCCGTCGTACCTGGTCGGTTCGGGGACGTATGTCATGCGGACCTCCTCGTCTCGGTTGTTCATACTGCCTGAACGGAGTTCGGCGCAGGCCGGAACCCGTCGTGCGGACATTCAAGAGCGGGGCCTGAGTAGGTCCTGGACCAGAGTGTCCACCAGATCGCGGGGGATCGTCGACCCTGTCAGCGCGCGATAGACGAGCGGGCCGATGAGCGCGTCGATCGCTTCGTCCGCGCCGAGCCTGGGCGATATCTCGCCGGATTCGATTGCGCGGGTGAGCATGTCGCGTTCTTGGTCGCGGCGCGGATCGAGATATCGCTCGTGCAGGCTGGTGGCCGTTGCCGGATTGTGCTGTGCCTCGGCGATCAGCGCGAGCAGGACCTTGCCCGCCGGGTCGCGGGTGAGAAAACGCACGAAGGCGCGCAGGTAGCCGCTGATGCTCGCCGCAGTGGGCGCACCGGTGGGGAAGGGGAGGCGCTTGCCGGTGTCCTCGATGAGCGTGTCGAGCAGGATCTCGACCTTCGACGGCCACCAGCGGTAGATCGTCTGCTTGGCGACGCCGGCGCGGCGGGCGATGGCCTCGACGGTCAGCCCGCCGAAGCCGTGCTCGACGAGCAGATCGTCGGCGGCGTGCAGCACGGCGAGCCGGGCGGCCTCGTCGCGCCGTGGGCCGGAGCGCGGCCGCTGTGGCTGAGAGCTCGTGGCGGGCATGCGGGACACCTTACCTATCGGCGGATCGTGTGATTGACTCTAGACGCTACGTCTAGTCTAGATTATGTCTTCGCACTACCAAGGAGTAAATGTGCCTGAAGCGACCAATCGCCGAGCCCTCGTCATCGGCGCCTCGCGCGGGTTGGGGCTCGTGCTCGCCGACGAGCTCGTCCGCCGCGACTGGCAGGTCATCGCGACAACCCGTCGGCCAGGCGGCGAACTGCAAGCGGCTGCCGAGGCCTCGAACGGGCGGCTGACGGTCGAATCACTGGAAATGACCAGCGCCGAACAGCTGGCCGCGCTGCGGGAGCGCCTCGACGGCATCCGACTCGATCTGCTCTTCGTCAACGCCGCGATCGATCGCGGCGACCTGCCGATCGGCGAGGTCCCGACCGGCATGTTCACCGAGGTGATGATCACCAACGCGCTGAGCCCGCTGCGTGCGCTGGAGGCGCTGCGCGGACTGGTCGCGCCCGGTGGCACCGTCGCGATCATGTCCTCCGAGCAGGGCAGCATCTCGCGGAACACCGAGGGCGGCTACGAGCTGTACAAGGCGAGCAAGGCCGCGCTCAACCAGCTGATGCGCAGCTACGCCACCCGCTACGCCGGCGACGGGCAGACCAAGCTGCTCATCGACCCCGGCCACAACCAGACCGAGCTCGGCGGACCCGACGCGCCACTAAGCCCCAAGGAAAGCATCCCAGCCGTCGTCGACGTCCTCGAAGCACAGGCAGGCGCTCCCGGCCTGCAGTTCCTGGATCGGCACGGCGAAACCGTCCCGTGGTAGCGACCCGCAGGCTTCGCCGCGCGTGAATTGGGCAGCCGCGCATGGAATTGCCAGCAATTCCATGCGCAGCGTGCCGAGAGGTGCGCGGCGGTAGTCGACAGCCTCCTGGGGGCTGCATTCGTTCCCCAGTTACTCCTCAGTCGAGATGGCCGCCCAAATGTGGTTCCTTGGTTAGGAATTCGACGGACGTGAAGCGCGGCACGCGCCGTCCGCGTCGAATTCGCGAACCACTCGAGGAGCCTTGCCATGCCCTTGTTACGACACATGTTCGCAATCATGCTCGGCGCGTTCATTATTGCCGGAATGTCGGTCGCGGTCGGCTCGGCGGGCCCGACCGAGGAGCGGGAAGTATTTTCGCCGGACGGCACCATCAGCCGCGTTATCGCGCCCGTCCCCGACAAAAGCCCGGCACCGCGCTCGGCGGTGCAGGCCGACGTCGTGACGATCCAGCAAACCGGACCGTCGAGTCAGCGGTTCGATCTCGTGTTCGTCGGTGACGGATACACCGCCAGTCAATTGGGCACCTACAAGCAGCATGCGATCAATCGGTGGAACGAGATCACCCAGGTCGAGCCGTTCAAGACATATAAGAATTCGTTCAATGTCTGGGCGGTCAACGTGGTCTCCCAGCAGTCCGGGGTGGACAACGATCCGCGTGGCACGTATCGGAATACCGCGCTGGACATGACTTTCTGGTGCGGCGGCACCGAGCGGCTGCTGTGCGTCAACGAAACCAAGGCGCTGCAGTACGCGCGGCTGGCGCCCGAGGCCGACCAGGTGATCGCGCTGGCCAACACCACCAAGTACGGCGGCGCGGGCGGCGGGGTCGCCACGTCGTCCGGCGGGAACGCCCAGGCCGGACAGATCGTGCTGCACGAGCTCGGGCACTCGGTGGGTGGTCTCGCCGACGAGTACGACTACCCGAACGACCGCTACACCGGTCGTGAGCCGAGCGAGGCCAACGCGTCGACCTACACCAGCGCGCAGATGCAGCAGAACCGCACCAAGTGGTACCAGTACCTGGGCAAACAGTCCCCGGACGGCGGCGTGGTCGGCACTTACGAAGGCGCGGTCTACTGCAAGCGCGGTGTGTACCGGCCGACCGAGAACTCGTTGATGCGGACGCTGGGTCGCGAGTTCAACCTGATCGGGCTGGACGCGATGAAGGCCGCGATCGAGCGGAAGAGCCCGCCGCGTCAGTCCTGACCCGTCACCGGATGCCCGGCCAGTTCTGGTCGGGCATCCGAGGTAATTCCCTGAGCCAGTAGGTATTTCGAGTCTCGCACGGGAGTGCCTCGTGATGAGCGGTGACAAGGAGAAGACAATGGCAGCCAGACAGCATCAGCACAGACATGATCGGCGGGGGCCGCGAACCCGAGTGGTCCGGGCAGTCAGGTGGACCCTGGTGACGCTGCGGCGCCTACCGCGCTTGGCGCTGCTGGGCGTGGCCGCCGCGCTGCTGCTTTCCGGTGCGCCCGCGATGGCCGAGCCGCAGACCGGACCGAGCATCGCCGGCGGCGAGGCCCAGCCGACGTTCAATGCGGCCGCGGCTGTCCGCCAAGACCTTTGGGTGCGCGCGCCGGTGGACAGCGACGCGGACGGTAAGGACGACGAGGTGCACGTTCAGGTCGTGCGCCCGGCCGGGGCCACCGGCAAGCTGCCGGTGGTGTACCAGGCGAGTCCGTACTTCTCTGGCGGCAACGACGTCACCAATCATGGTGTGGACGTTGAGCTTTACGTGCCGAACGGCGCCGACGCACGGATGGCTCCGGCACCCGGCGAGCTGCGTGCGCGGGTGGCCGAGGATCTGCGGGCCGCCGGCATCACCCTCGACAAGGGCCAGATCACTTGGCAGTACGAGGACTACTTCCTCGCTCGCGGCTTCGCGGTGATGTACGGCGAGTCGCTCGGCACCGGCACGTCCACCGGCTGCCCGACCTCGGGCGGGCGCAACGAGACCATCGGCGCGCGGGCCCCGATCGATTGGCTGAACGGGCGCGCCAAAGCCCGTGACGCGCAAGGCAAGAACGTCGTCGCCAGCTGGGCCAGCGGCAAGGTCGGCATGATGGGCGTGTCCTACAACGGAACCCTGCCCAATGCCGTCGCCTCCACCGGCGTGCCCGGACTGGAAGCCATCGTGCCGATCGCCGCGATCAGCAACTGGTACGACTACTACCGGGCCGGGGGCGCGGTGGTCGCGCCGGGCACCTATCAGGGCGAGGACACCGACGTGCTGGCCAAGTACGTCTACACCAGGGCCGACCGGAACATCTGCACGCCGGTGATCAACAAGGTGGAGCAGGATCAGGACCGGGTGGACGGTAACTACACCGCCTTCTGGAACGAGCGCAACTACGTCAACGACGTCAGCAAGGTGCATGCCGCGGTACTGGCCGTGCACGGTCTCAACGACTTCAACGTCAAGACCAAGAATGTCGCGCAGTGGTACGACGCGCTGAAGAAAGCCGGTGTGCCGCACAAGATCTGGCTGCACCAGTCCGGTCACACCGACCCGATCAGCCTGCGCAAGGACGAGTGGCTGCGCACGGTGAACCGCTGGTTCAGCAAGTACCTGCTCGGCCAGAACAACGGCATCGATCGCGAGCCCAAGGCCACCATCCAGCGCGAGGACAAGTCGTGGGTGGACGAGGCGGACTGGCCTGCCCCGGCCACCGCTGGCGCGACCGCAGTGTTCCAACCCGGCGGCCGCAATATCGGCGGGCTGGCCACGAGCGGAGCGGGTAAGGTCACCGAATCCCTCGACGACGACGCGACCAAACTGGCCGCCGACCTCGTCGCCGCACCCAGCTCACCGAACCGGCTGGAGTACTTCTCCAAGCCCACCACCACAACGCTGCGCATCAGTGGTGCGGTCGACGTGGCGTTGAAGGCGACCTTCCAGCGCCCGGCCGCGAATGTGACTGCGCTGCTGGTGGATCGCTCGCCCGACGGCAGCTCCCGGATCGTCACCAGGGGCTGGGTGGACCCGCAGAACCGTGACTCGCTCAGCAAGACCAGCCCGATCACCCCGGGCAAAGAGTACGCGATCAACGTGTGCATGATGCCGCACGACTACGTGCTGGTGCGCGGACACAAACTGGGCGTGGTGGTGTTGTCCAGCGACAACGAGTACACCCTGCGGCCCAAGCCAGGACCCGGCTTCGGCGTGAACCTCGCCGAAACCAAGGTCACGTTCCCGGTGGTGGGTGGCCAAGCCGCACTCAACGCCGCGATCGGCTGATCGACCCCGAGATCCGGTCACGCCCGAAACCGTTGGCGTGACCGGATTTCCGGCGTCTACTTCTCGGCAGCCAAGACGATCAGATCGCTGACCACGCCGGGCATGGCGACGCTCACCGCATGCGAGGCGGGGACCTCGACACTGTGCGCGGACGCGCGCTCGGCCATGAACCGTTGTGCCGCAATCGGAATGTTCTTGTCCTCGGTGGTGAGCAACGCGAAGACCGGGATGGTCTGCCATGCCGCCGCCTTGGCCGGTTGCTGCAAGGCGTCGAGGGCAACGGGCCGCTGGGTGGCGGCCATCAGTTCGGCAGCGGGGGTGGGGACGTCTGCGGCGAACTGTGCGGGGAACTCGTCCTGCCGGATGTAGAGCTCGGTTCCCGTATTGCCGTCTGGGAGCGGGTAGTTCGCCGGACGGGTAGTCGGCCCGAGGGTGGAGCCGGGGAACTTGTCGGTCAATTCCAGCGCGCTTTCGCCCTCGGCCGGGATGAAGGCGGCGATATAGACCAGCGCCTGCACGTTCGGCTTCCCGGCCGCGGCGACGGTGATAACGCTACCGCCGTAGGAATGACCGACCAGCACGCACGGGCCGGCGACATCATCGAGGACCGAGCCGATGTATGCGGCATCGCTGTCCAGGCCGCGCAGCGGGTTTGCCGCGGCGACGACCGAATAGCCCTGTGCGCGTAGTGTTTCGACGACACCGTTCCAGCTGGAGGAGTCGGCGAACGCGCCGTGCACCAGCACGATGGTTGGGGCGGTACTCACGAATGTTCCTTTCGCGGCGTGGAATTACGCGGGGTAGAGGGCGGCGTGTAGCACCGCGACGGCCTGGGCGACAGCGGCTTTGGCGGCGTTGGTGTCGTGCATCGAGTTGACCATCACGAAGTCATGGATGATGCCGCCGTACCGCGCCTGGATGACCCGCACGCCCGCGGTCCGCAGCTTCGCCGCGAAAGCCTCACCCTCGTCACGCAATACGTCGTTCTCGGCCGTGATGACCAGCGCGGGCGGCAGGCCGGACAGCTGCTCGGTGCTGGCGCGCAGCGGCGACGCGGTGATCTGCGCGCGATCTTCTTCGCTGGTGGTGTACTGATCCCAGAACCACTTCATCCCGTCGCGAGCCAGGAAGTAGCCCTCGGCGAACCGGTGGTAGGACTCGGTGTCGAAGTTGGCATCGGTCACCGGATAGAACAGCACCTGCTGCACGAACGAGACGTCGCCGCGTTCCTTGGCCATCAGGGTGAGCGCGATGGCCATGTTGCCGCCGACCGAGTCGCCCGCGACCGCGATGCGCGACGGGTCGAGGTTCTTCTCGGCGCCCTGGGTGGTGACCCACTGGGCGACTCGGTAGGACTGCTCGTTGGCCACCGGGTAGTGCACGTCCGGCGAGCGATCGTACTCGGGGAACACCACGGCCGCGTGCGCGCCGACGGCGAGGTCACGGACCAGCCGGTCATGGGTGTGCGCGTCGCCGAAAACCCAACCGGCGCCGTGGGTGTAGACGATCACCGGCAGCGGCTCGGTGACGTTCTGCGGCTTGACGATCCTGGCGCGCACCGACCCGGTCGGCCCGCCTTCGACGGTGATCCACTCTTCGTCGATCTCGGGCTTGTAGATCGGGGTGTCCTGTACCGAATCGACCGCCTTGCGGCCCTCTTCCGGTGCCAGCTGATAGAGGAACGGGGGCGTCGAGGTCGCGTCGACGAACTCCTGAGCGGCCGGCTCCAGTGCGACGCCGTGCGGGTTTCCGGTCATCGTCATTCCTTTCGGTAGGGCGGAGAAATGCTGCGGTGGTTCTATTTTCGAAAGTTCAAGCGAGCTCGGCGAGTGCTGCGGTGATCACCGCGACGACCTCATCAGGATGGGTCTGCATCACCAGGTGCGGTGCGTCGATCTCGACGACCGACCGCAGCGCGGCCCGCTGGTAGCCGAACCGTTCGACCTCGGGATTGATGGTGCGGTCCGCACTGGAAACGATCCCCCAACCCGGCTTGGTTTGCCAGGCCGCGGCGGTGGCCGCCTCGCCGAACGCGATAGCCGAGAGCGGACGCTGCGAGACGGCCAGCACCTGGGCCCGCGTCTTGTCCAGGCCGGCCGCGAAGACCTCGGGGAAGGCGGCGACATCGACCGAAACGTCGGTTCCCGGCTCGCCGTCGGCGACCGGATACGGTGTGTAGACGAGGTTGGCGGCCAGCTCGGAGTCCGGGAAACCGCCCTGCAATTGGCCGAGGCTCTCGCCGACCGCGAGGACATAGCCCGAGACGTAGACCAGACCGACGACATTGCCGGCCACACCGGCGACGGTGATGACCGCGCCGCCGTAGGAGTGGCCGGCCAGCAGGACCGGTCCGTCGATCTGCTCGACGAAGGACTTGATATACGCCGCGTCCTCGGCCAGGCTCCGGTTGAAGACCGGCGGTGCGACGACCCGATGCCCCGCGGCGAGCAGCCGCTCGGTGACCGGGCCCCAGCTGGACGCGTCGGCGAACGCGCCGTGCACGAGAACAATGGTTGTCTCGGAAGACATGCAGGTCCTTTCTCGATATGGCGTTGTGCCGCACTCAGTTTCCGGTGCGCACCCCGTCCGGCGCCCCTCCGCACGGGCCGCAAAAGCCCCGGATCAGGACACGGCGGCCGCGATCGGTTCGAACGCGCCGGCCGATCCGGTGGAACGGAATCGCTGCTGGTACTTGCGCGGTGAGATGCCGAGCCTGGCCACGAACGCGCGGCGCAGCGCCTCGCTGCTGCCGTATCCGGCGGTCATCGCGGCCTCGGTGACGCTGTGTCCCGCGTGCAGCAGGTCGCGGGCGACGCCGAAGCGGATGAAGGCGACGTATTCGGCGGGGGAGCGTTCGAGCTCGGCGCGGAAGAGCCGGGTCAGATGCCGGACGCTGACCATGGCGTGCGTCGCCAACGTCTGAACCGTGTGCGGGAACGCCGGATCCGCGCAGATCAGGTCGACCACCTTGCGCACCAGCGGGCTGCGCGGGACCGGTCCGCTCAGCGACGCCGAGAATTGTGATTGCCCGCCCGCACGCTGCATGTACACCACGAGCAACTGCGCGACCCGGCGGGCGGCGTCGGCGCCGTAGTCCTCCTCGACCAGGGCCAGCGCCAGATCGACGCCCGCCGCGACTCCCGCCGAGCTGTACAGGTTCGCGTCGCGCACGAAGATCGCGTCCGGCTCGACCACGACCGCCGGGTACCGCCGCGCGAGGTCGGCGGCGTACTTCCAGTGGGTGGTCGCGCGTCTGCCGTCGAAGAGACCGAGTTCGGCCAGGACGAAGGCGCCGCTGCAGATCGAGGCCAGCCTGCGGGTGTGCCAGGACAGGTGCCTGGCCGCGGCGACCAGCGCGGGGGTCACGAACGTCGCGGGTGGCAGTTCGCTGCCCGGGATCACGATGGTGTCGAACCGGCCCGCGTCGGCGGCCGCGGCGGCCACCTCGATCCGGGCGCCGATCGAGGTCTGTACGGCACGGCCGTCGGCCGAGAGCAGGACCACGTCGTAGCCGGGCACGGTCTGATTCGCCTCCACGAAAACCTCGGCGGGGCCGGCGAAGTCGAGCATTTTGACGCCGTCGAAGACCAGCACGCCGATTCGTCGGCGCGGCGGCTCGGTGGAGTTAGGGTCCATGTCAACCATTGTTATGGAGGGACGCCTCCATAACAAGCGGTGTGGGCGATGTCGCACACCGATTGGTACGGTGAGCCCATGGGACGGCCACGACAGTTCGACGAAGCGGGCTTGCTCGACGCCGCTACCGAGCTGTTCTGGTCGCAGGGTTTCGACGACACGTCGGTCGAGGACATCTCGCGGGCGACCGGTGTCGGCAACGGCAGTGTCTACGCCGCCTACGGCAACAAGCAGGGGTTGTTCCTCGCCGTATTCGAGCGCTATTGCGAGGGTCGCGCGCGGTTCGTGCGCGAGGTGATCGGCGCCGCGCCGGGCTCGGCGCGGGCCGCCGTGCGCGCGCTCTTCCAGGCGATCATCGATGACTGTGCCGCACAACCGAATCGGCGCGGCTGCCTGATGCTCAACAGCATCGCGCAACTGGGTGCCCGGATGCCCGAAGTGGTCGCCATCAGCACCAGGGCGACCGCCGCCATGGAACAGGGCGTGGCCGAACGGCTATATCCCGCAGTGCGTCTCGGCGGCGACAAGGTCGACGAGGCCGCGGTGTCGGCGCACAGCGCGAACATCGTGGTGGTGGCGCAAGGGCTGATCCAATTGAGCCGCTTGGGAATTGGGCGGGACCGGTTGGCGGAGATCGCGGACGTCTCCAGCCGGGCGCTGCCGTCGGATTGGGCCGATCGAGTCGCCGGCTGATCAACGGCGAACAGCCCTGGCGATCCGGTCGTGACCGGATCGCCAGGGCTGTCAAGCGTTTACAGTTCTTTGGCGGCGGCGGCCAAGAGGTCGCGGGACCGTTCGGGCGTCTCGGCCTGCACCGCGACCTTGTCCATGACCTCGCGGTAGAGCTGGAGGTCTTCCTTGCGGTCCAGGTAGAGCGCGCTGGTCAGTTGTTCCAGGTAGACGATGTCGGGCAGTTCGCGTTCGGCGAAGCGGAGCATGGTGAACGAGCTACCTGCCGCCGCGTGGCCGCCCGCATCGTAGGGGAGCATCTGGATGGTCACGCCTGTTCGCTGCGACATCTCGATCAGATGCTCGATCTGCTCGCGCAGTACCTTCCGGCCGCCGATGGGGCGATGCAGCACCGCCTCGTCGATGACGGCCCATAATCGGGGGCCGTCGGGCACGTCGAGGATTTCCTGGCGCTTGGTGCGCAGCTCTACCCGCCGGGTCGCCTCGGCGTTCTGGTGGCTGACCTCGATGACCGCGTGGGTGTAGTCCTCGGTCTGCAGCAGCCCCGGAACCAGTTGACCCTCAAATGTTCTGATCGTCTGCGCGGCACCCTCGAGGCCGAGGTAGGTCTCGAACCAGGGTGGCAGCAGGTCGTTGTAGCGATGCCACCAACCGGGCTGGTTGGCCCTGCGGGCCAGGTCGAGGAACATTTCGCGCTGGTCCGGCTCGGTGACGCCGTAGAGGGTGAGCAGATCCAGGATGTCGCGGTCCTTGTATCCGGTGCGGCCGAGTTCGAGCCGGCTGATCTTGGCGTGCGAGCCGCGGATGTGCTCGCCCGCCGCCGCGGGCGTGATGCGTTTCGCCTCGCGCAGCTTGCGGAGTTGACCACCGACGGCGATGCGCAACGCTGTCGGGCCGCGTTCCGCGACCCGCGCATCGATATCCCTGATCCGGACCGGTTCCGTGACCATGACCGCTACTCCGCTTCTCGAAGATCCTGGCGGCGTCGCGTTCGTAGCTGTGACGAACCACACCGCGCCTGTTCTGATGGTATCCCCCGTAGGCGTCATAACAAGCGAACTTGCGCCTGAGTGTGCAGATGCCGCTCTCATCCGACTGTCTCGGGTCAGCCCCTGACCGCGCACGAAGATTTAGCCCGGCGTTTGTTCGGCATATGCCACTTGTCACCGATACTTGAATCAGCAAGAGAGAAAACATAACTCGATCCATGGCGCGCAGCAGGGCGGGTGCGCGAAGCTATTCGGAAGGGATTTGTTCTTGATGCGAGGTAGAGCTGCTCTGGTGGGCGTGTGTGCGTTCGCCGCGATCGTGCTTTCGGTGCCACCCACCGCCAATGCGTGGGGACCGCAGGGCCACAACACCACCGGTGCCATCGCCGACCTGCGGCTGAGCGCTCCGGCGCGGGGTGAGGTGGCCCGGCTGTTGCAGGGGGAACCCGACCCCACGCTCGCCGGGGTGTCCAACTGGGCCGACCAGGTCCGCAACAACGACCCGGACCTGGGGAAGATCTCGGCACCCTGGCATTACGTCAATATCGCCGAGAACGGGTGCGTGTACGACCCGGCGGTGAACGGTAACGACGGCCAGAACGTTATCGAAGCGTTGCGGCGGCAGACGGCGATTCTCGCCGACCGGTCCCGGGCGGACGCCGACCGCCGCCAGGCGCTGAAGTTCATCGTCCACTTCGTCGGCGACATCAATCAGCCGATGCACGCCGGGTACGCGCGCGACCGCGGCGGGAACGAGATCAAGGTCCAGTATCTGGGCCGCAACACCAACCTGCACTCGGTGTGGGACAGCCGCATGCTCGACACCCGCCACGCCAGCGACGCCGACGAGGTGCGGCGACTGCTCGCGCTGCCCGCGCCCGACCTGCCGCCCGCGCAGCCGGACAGCGATCCCGTCCGGTGGGCGCAGGACAGCTGCCGGATCGTCGAAACTCCCGGCGTCTACCCGGATTCGGCCACCATCGGCGACGAGTACACCCGGAAGTTCCTCCCGGTAGCCGAGACTCAGCTTCGGCTCGCGGGGGAGTTGCTCGGGCAGCTGCTCAACACGGTGCTCGCCGCGCCGACCGGATCTGCCAACGGGTAGACCTCAGAATTGGTCAGGGAGAACGGGACCCGTGTACAGCAGGGTGTCGTCGCGGTCGTATACCCGGGCGCTGAAGCGATCCAGCGTCTCGTAGTTCTCGCCGCGGTCGTCGCTCTCGAACACGAACGGCACCTCCTCGTCGGGCGCTGCGTAGGCTCGGCGCAGCTGGTTGAGCCTGCGTTCGCTCGGCAGATCGATGGTCACGGCGAAGGTGTGTGCCACGACATCGGCCGCGAAGACGGTGCCGTTCTCGCTGATCACTTCCAGTTTCACGGCCTCCGGCGCGAGCACGCCGCACAGTCCCGACTCGATCACCGTCTTGACGGCGAAGGGGCGGTCGGGGAAGTCGCTGTCGAGCCCGCCGCAGGCGAAGGAATCCAGGTGTCCTTCCTCGAAGATGAGCATGGCGCCGCCGCCGGAGTCGCTGTAGGCCAGCAGGATCGAGTGGGCGACGGCGGTGTGCGCCCCGATACGCGCGCCGGGGTGCCACCCGAGGTATGAAATGTCTTGTACCGGTATGCCGTTGGCTTCGGCCATCTGATACGCCTCGGCGAAGGTGCGGATCTCGACCGTCCAGTCGGGGTGGTGCTGCTCGCCGGTTTGCCGATCTCGGGCGGCGCTGAAGGCATCGGTAAAGGCTTGTAGCTCCGCCATCATCTGCACGTCCTCACCGGCTTCCAGGTCCGCTTCGTCGAGGGCCGCGTCGAGCTCCTTCGTCAACTGCATCATTTCGGCTTCGGCGGCAACGCGTTTGGCCTCGGCGGCCAGGTACTCGTCGCCGATGGTGCGTAGCCGAGCCATGATCTCCCGGAACTGCTCTTTCGCTTCGAGCTGAACTTCGCCTGATGTGGTCACAACGCTGGGTCTTCCTTCGCCACTCGACAACCGACCTTGCCAGGGTGGCACGCGCACCGACCGAACACGCTTCGCTGACATAATCTCGCCATCACCGGACCATCACCGCCGTCCCGGCCCGCCGGATGTCGACACGAAGGGGCAACCGAATTCACGCAGGATGCTCGGTATCCGAGGCGAGCACGGCCAGTCGGCGCAGGCGTTCGAGGTAGCGGAGTTCCTCCGCCTCGGTGATCAGCGGCAGGACCCGGTCGAGCTCGGCAAGACGCTTGCGCAGTGTCTCGATGCGTTCGGTATCGAGCGACCCGCCGTTCTCGTGCCAGACGGACACACAACCGGCGATGGCCGCGTCCAGAAGCGCCATCTCGACACCCGCGGACCGCACGCTGTGCAGTCGCGCAGGGAACGGCGCGCGCATGTGTTCCTGCCATAGACGGCCCATGACAGCTAGCTGCTCACTCATGTGGCTCATTCTTGTTAGTCGAATGCGTTGCCGCACAACATATCAGAGCAGCACCCCAGTTATCCAGGGCCCGGCCGGCAACGATAAGTCATCGGGTGAAGCGGATCTCGCGGTGGTCGCCTATCTCAGGTGAACAGGAAACCGGGCCCGTGGTGTGCACGGGCCCGGCTTCTGACTAATGGTTACTGCTTTGCGGTGACCACTGCGTAGAGGTCGTCATATACCTTCGGCTTGGCCGGGGGCGGGGTGGCCGACCGGGGAGCCCGCTTCGCGTTCGCGTCGAAGGTGGCGGCCGACGGCTTGTAGGACGGCTTGCCCTTGTCGGTGAGCCAGGTCTTGAACAACGCGTTGGTGCTGCGGCCGGTGACGGCGTTGGCCAGGTCGATGAAGTCGGCGACCTTGGCGTTACCGTACTGGTGTTTGGTGAGCCATTCCCGGACCAGCCGGAAGAAGACGTCGTCATCGTTGATTGCGCTGCGCAGTGCCTGAATGGCCAGCGCGCCTCTGGTGTACAACTCGGCGGGCAGCACGTCGGCCGGTCCCGGATCGGTCAGCACGACATTCCAATTGATCCGGGTGGAGGTGGCGTAGGCGTAGTCGGCGATGTCCGCCGCGGAGCCGGTGTCGTTCTTCTCCGACCAGAGATATTCCAGGTAGCTGGCCCAGCCTTCGTTCAGCCAGCCGTCCTTCCAGGTGGCGACGGAGGTCGAGTCGCCGAACCACTGGTGCGCGTTCTCGTGCACCACGACCGAGTCATTCTTGCCGCGCCTGAAGAATCCGTCGGTGTAGGTGGGCCTGGTCTGGGTTTCCAGCGCGAAGCCGCCCATCCGGGCGTCCACGATCCCGCCGGTGGCCTCGTACGGGTACGGCGTGAGCGTGCTGGCGAGCCAGTCCACGATCTCCGGGGTCCGCTCGATGCTCGCCTTGGCGTTGGCGCGGATGGTCGGATCCAGGTCCGTCGCATAGGCGTTCAGGTTCGGCCTGGCCGGGGTGCCTGCGCTCTGGCCGCTGCGCTCGTATTTGCCGATCGCCAGGAAGGTGGCGTAGGTCATCTGCGGCGACTTGCTCAGCCAGTTGTGCCGCTTCCAGCCCGGAATCGTTTGGGTGACACTGGTTTCGACCCCGTTGGACAGGACGTCGCGATCCTCCGGCGCCAGCACCGACACGGCATAGGTCGCCTTGTCGGTGGGGTGGTCGTTGCTCGGGTACCACCACTCGGCCGAGAAGGGCTCGTTGGAAATGATTGCGCCGCCTGCGTTTTCGATCCAGTTGCGCGCGCCGGCCGCGTTCTGCACGCGGGACGGGATGTCGTTGTAGGCGACGACGGTGGTGAACTCGGCGCCGGTCGTCAGGTTCGCCGGGACGTTGACCGCCAGTTTGTCCTTGCCCAGCGTGTATTTGGCGGGCTTGTTGTCGATCAGCACCGACTGCGTCTGCAAGAGGAAGTCGAAACCGATCGCGGTGCCGGCCTTGAGATCCTGCTTGGCTTTCGCGGTGATCGTGGTGGTGCCGGACAGTCGTCCCGAGGACGGATCGAATTTCAGATCGATGCTGTAATTGGAAACATCGTATGCGGCGCTGCCGATATTCGGGAAGTTAGGGTCGCCGATTCCGGTCAATGACGCTGCGGAAGCCGTGCCCATATTCGAGGCCAATGCCGCGACGACCAGTAGTGGAACAGCTCGTACCGAGGCAGTATGCAACAAGGGAAAGCGTCTCATATTAAATAAACTCCAATGTGTCGGACACGTGGATGTTTCGAGCAAAGCAGGTGCCGTGTAGGTCCGCGTCCTCCTCCGGGACATTGCGATACTCAGAGAAGCACAGTGGAGTACCCCGTTTCCACTGGAGATCAACTGGGGAATTTCGATCATGAAGAGTCGATTTGCGGAATGGGTAAGAGATTCTGTGCAGAATGCCTAGTTGGTGTATTGCGGAAGCGCTTTCATCTGGTCATCGAGGTCTGAGACGCTGACGTATGGAGCCGAGCTTTTCGTCGATGGTTCGCCGGTCCGCCGACGGCTTGACTAAGACCATGACAACAACGAAAAACCACACCATCCTCGTCACCGCGGGCACCGGCAAGGTGGGCCGACGGGTGGCAGAACAGTTGGCCGCCAAGGGATTCCCGGTCCGAATCGGCTCCCGCTCGGCGGAGCGTCCGTTCGACTGGGCGGACCGGAGCACCTGGGCGCCCGTGCTCGACGGCGTACACGCGGCGTTCGTGATGTACACCCCGGATATCGGGGATCCGCTTGCCGCGGAGACGATTCGGGCGTTCAGTGAACTGGCCGTCGCGAACGGCGTTGCGCGACTGGTGCTGCTGTCCGCTCGCGGTGAGGACCAGGCCGCCACCGCCGAGGCGGCGGTACGCGACAGCGGCGCCGAATGGACTGTGCTGCAAGCTGCTTGGTTCAATCAGAACTTCGACGAGGGCGTCTTCACCGCTATGGTGCTGGCCGGCGGCGTCGCCTTCCCCGCAGGGCAGGTACTGGAGCCTTTCGTCGACGCCACCGACCTGGCGGCGGTCGCGGTGCTGGCACTCACCGAGGACGGGCACGCCGGCCAGAACTACGAACTGACCGGCCCCCGGCTGCTGACCTTCGGCGACGCGGTCGAGGCGATCGCCAAGGGAACCGGGCGCGAGGTCCACTACATTCCGGTCAGCGGTGCGGAGTTCGGTGCGGTGCTCGCCGGGGAGTTCGGCATGCCCGCCGAGGAGGTGGCCGGGATGATCGACATCTTCGCGACGCTGCTGGACGGCCGCAACGCCAAGGTGACCGACACGGCTGGCCGCCTGCTCGGCCGCGAGCCGATCGACTTCGCCGACTACGTGCGCGACGCCGTGGCGGCTGGTGCCTGGCAGTAGCCGACCGGGGTGCACCGGCCGAGTTTCCGAAACAGAAGGCCAGGTCTGGCTTTTCAGACCTGGCCTTCGCTATGTCATCAGGCGAACGTCACCTGTGCGGTGACAGTCAGGGTCGACAGGCCGTTGGTGCGACAACCCGCATTGGGCTGCGCGTCCCGCGCCGACACCGTGATCGCGTCACCCTTCAACTGTCCGCCGGTCACGTCGGCGCTGAACGCCAACCCGGTGAACGGATCGGGGTCGATCCGCCAGCCGAACGAGCTGTCACCGCCGGACACCCAGGCGATCGTGCCGCTGCCTTTCGCGGTAACCAACAATCCGCACGGATTGAACCCACCCGCGGTCGCCGTCGCCGACCCGGTGCCCGTCAACTTGCCGGCGCGCAGGTCGGCATGCTGACCATTCCGCGACGCGCAGTTGCTGAGATCCCCGCTCACCGACACCTTCGCGCCGCCCCCGGCCCGCAACGGCGGATCGAGGGTGAGCTTGAACGTCGCCGAGCAACTCAGGTCCCCGTCGGCGGCCTGGGCTGGAGCCGCCGGAAGGACAGCGAGAGCCACCGCGAGCGGTGCCGCCGCGGCCATCATGGTCAGAATTCGAAGTCGCCGTGCCATCTTCGTACCTCCTACTAATGTGCTGTTCACACGTTGTTTCAGGGGCCGAGCAAGCCCACCGGCGCAGGGTCGCTCCGCCGAGGGCGAGCCCACGATACGAGTCCTCGCCCGCCCGTAACGAAACCCGCTGCCCCCCAATGCGTGACGTGCGCGAACCCTCAACTGGGGAAGCCACAAGGCGGGGCACGCGACGACGACCCCGGCACCATGGCCGGGGTCGTCGCCGAATTCCTTTGGGGCGGCCGGGATCTAGACCGGGACACCGCCGTACGTTCTGCGGTGCTTGGCCTCGAGGAAGGACAACACGCCGAAGGCCATGAGACCGATGGAGATCAGGATGAGCAGCCAGGGGCCGAACGGTGTGGTGACGAAGTCACGCAGGACCGCGTCGATGCCCTTGGCCTCGGCGGGGTCGTAGTTCAGGCCGGCGAAGACGGCCGCGAGGCCGATGCTGATCACGATCGCGCCGCGGGCGAGGTAGCCGACGCGGCCGAGCCAGATCACGGCCTCGCGGGAACCGTGGGTCATCCAGCCCATGCGCAGGTCGTCGACGAATGCGAGGCTGAGGCCGAGCATGGTCTGCCAGATGCCGAAGGCGATAATGGCGAGGCCGATCAGGAGGACGACGATCTGGCCGCCGTCCCAGCTCAGGATGCGGCCGGTCAGGTCGCGGGCGATGGCGTCGCTCGGCTTCGGTGTCCGGCCGTGCACCACATAGCGGAAGGTGCCCAAAAAGGCCAGGGCATAGACGATTCCGGAGATCACGGCATAGAAGCGGTGCCTGCCCGACACGGTTCGGCGGGCGCTGACGACCTGGGTGACGCGCCAGACGACCAAAGCGGCGAACCCGAACACCAGGATCCACAGCAGGAGGTAGCCGAGGGGTTTGGTCGCGATCGCGGCCAGCGCGCCGCCGCCGTCCGGTTCGTGCTCCGCGGTGCCGATGGCCAGCATGAAGCCGATGATGCCGATGGTGAGGTAGGCGATGCCGCGCGCGATGAAGCCGAATCGTGCGGCCGCTTCCAATCCGCCGGAACTGGTGGACCTGCGTCGGCGGTAGTCGTCGGCGCGGCGTCCCCACCTGGATCGGCCGCGGCCGCTACGCACGGTGCCGACCCGATCACGTCGTCGATATCTGTTCGTACTTCGAAATATGCTCATGATGTTCCTCATCTCTCACCCGCGTAATGCCCACTCCGCGGCGATTGACACGCGCGCTTCGAGAGCCCAGATCCGCTGCGGGACGCGCGGAGTCGTGACTCGGGCGGATGGGGAAGTGGGTGCGACTGGGGAGTGCGGGCACCGCTCGACCGGCGCTGATCGGAAGGGGTTGTGACGCAGGCCATACGGCGAGCAGCCGAACCGATGAGTAATTGGTCGGACGAATCAATTACCGTTTAGGGCGTTATGAACATTTTCGCGACAGTCGTGCACCTGGTCGCCAGGCTGCATGTGGATCTCGGCCGGTTGGCCGCGCAGCTGTGTTGCTGACGCGCGCTCAGCTCACCAGATCCTCTGATTGTCTTGGATGGTTCCCTTGTCTTCACCCAGTTCGCGCAGCCGTGTCCTGAATCCGGCGCGCTGGTCGTTCGGCGTCCAGATCCTGCTCGGCCTCGCGGTCGGTATCGCGGCGGGCTTCATTGCCCGCGCCACCGGATCCGCCTGGCTCACCAGCACATTGACCCAGGTCGGCGGCATTTTCGTGCAGCTGCTGAAGCTCGCGGTGCCGCCGCTGGTGTTCACCGCGGTACTGGTGAGCGTCGCCGGACTGCGGCACGTCACCAATGCGGCCCGGCTGGCCGGTCGCACCCTGCTGTGGTTCCTCGGCACCGCGCTGATCGCGGTGGCGGTCGGCATCGTGCTCGGGCTGGTCACCAACCCCGGTCGCGGCGTCGAACTGACCCTGCTCGGTGCGAAGGCACCCGACTCGAAGGGCGGCTGGACCGACTTCCTCACCGGCATCATCCCGACCAACGTCGTCGGCGCCTTCACCAATGGCAATGTGCTGCAGCTGGTGTTCCTCGGCGCGGTGCTCGGCGTGGCCGCGCTGAAACTCGGTGAGCGCGCGAAACCCTTTCTGACACTGGCGGAATCGGTGCTGGAGCTGGTGCAGAAGGCGCTGTGGTGGGTGATCCGGCTCGCGCCGATCGGTACCGCCGGGCTGATCGGTAAGGCGATCGCCAGCTACGGCTGGAACCTGCTGCGTCCATTGGCGACCTTCACGATCGCGGTGTACGTGGGCTGCCTCATCGTGCTGGTGGTCGTCTACCCGATCCTGCTGCGCACCGTCGGCGGCGTGAACCCGATCCGCTTCTACGCGAAGGCTTGGCCCGCAGTCGAATTGGCGTTCGTGTCCCGGTCGTCGATCGGCACGATGCCGCTGACGCAGCGGATGGTCACCGAACGGCTCGGTGTGCCAAGAGAATACGCGTCGTTCGCCGTTCCGTTCGGGGCGACCACCAAGATGGACGGTTGCGCGGCAGTGTATCCCGCGCTGGCCGCGATCTTCGTCGCGCAGATCACCGGAACGCACCTCGGCATTCGCGACTACCTGTTGATCGCGTTCGTCTCCGTGGTCGGCTCCGCGGCGACCGCCGGTCTCACCGGCGCGATCGTGATGCTCACCCTGACGCTGTCCACGCTGGGCCTGCCACTGGCCGGGGCCGGTCTGCTGCTGGCCATCGACCCGATCCTGGACATGATCCGCACCGCGACGAATGTCGCTGGGCAGATGGTGGTTCCGGTCCTGGTGGCGAAACGCGAAGGCATCCTCGATCAGGAAATCTTCGATCAGCCGTCGGCCCCGTTGACCGAAGCCGAGCCCGAGCCGGTGGAAGAACCAGAACAGGTGCCCGTGGCAGCCTGACAACGCGGTGGTGCGGCGCCTCGCGCGCCGCACCGCGAATACCGCTGCCGCTCAACCGACTTGGCGACCGCCGTCGGTGGGGTGGTAGGAGCGGGCGATCAGGGCGGACCGGAGGTACCAGAGGCCGGAGGGTTGGGACGGGTCGAAACCGGTCAGCTGGCCGATGCGCTTGAGTCGGTAGTCGACGGTGTTGGTGTGCACGTGCAGGGCGTGCGCGGTGCGTTGGCGGTTGAGGTTGTTGCTGATGTGCAGTTGCAGGGTTTCCAGCAGTTCGGCGTGTTCATCGAGGGGCGTGAGCACGCTGCCGAGGTATTCGCGGCCGGGTCCTGGTCGGGTGAGCTGGTATTCGAGGGCGAGTTCGTCAAAGCGGTACAGGCCGGTGACGCAGTCCAGGCGGTGCACCATGTCGAGCAGTTCGTGGGCTTGATCGACGGCGCCGGGGATCTGGTCCGGGGTGGCTTCCATCAGGGTGGCGGTGATGCCGACCTGCGCGGCATCGGAGAGTCCCTTGATCAGCGCGTCGAGTTCGTCGTCGCGGAGCTGGTCGGCGGGCAGCAGGATGGTTCCGCCATCGATGCTGAGCAGGGACAAGGCGTTGCCGCCGCAGCGGGCGGCCAGTTCGGCCTGGGTGCGGCGCAGTTTGCGGCGCGCGACGACCTGGGTGTCGAGGGCCGGATTGTGCTCGTCGCGATGACGCGGAATCGACACGGCCAGCACGACATACGACTCGGCGATGGTGATGCCGCATTCGCGCGCCATCGTCGAGGTGGGCCGCCCGCCGAGCAGGGCGGAGGTGAGGGTGTGCACCGCGGTGTGGTGTTCGCTGACCGCGGCGCGCAGTTCCCGGAAGTAGGCGCGGGAGATGGCAGAGGTCAGCGTGTGCAGAATCTCGACGTTCATCTTGGAGGCGTCGACGAAGCTCTCGAAGTCCTTGACGGTCAGGTTCGAGACGACGAGGTCCATGCCCATCTTGAAGCCGGCGTGAATGGCGTTGTGGATCGCTTCGATCGGCACGCCCTCGCGGGCCCACCCGGCGGCGGCCTCTTCGAGTTGCTCGACCTTCGCCGGAATGTTCTTCCCGTCTAGCATGCTGGCGGCAAGCTCGAGACAGACGCGGGTGATGGTGGTGACGTCGCCGTAGATCGCCTCGCCGGGCAACGTGCCACACGGCACGACGTTCTCGACGAAGTGGCCGACCATTTGCCGGGAGAGGGCTCTTACGTCGCGTAAGGGAGTGGACATCGGTTTCCCGGAGATCGTCAGGTTCGGCCGGATCGGACTGTCGACAGCCATGACAACTCCTTTGTCAGCATTAGCTATATAGCAGCTAACACTAACCGCTTGGGCGCGATTTGCGCGATTTACCAGCCAACTTGTGAGAAAAACCGGGTGTGGCCCGTTGGTAGCTGTGATCGATCACAAGGCATTCTATGCCGCATTGCCGGAGTCGGTTACTATAAGCTCAGACTTATAGAAGGAGGATGTCATGCCCCTGCTCACCGACCCTGCCGCGATCGCCGGGCTCGTCGTTCGCGAGGTCCGCACCGGGTCCCGGGACGGCGCGCCGACCCGGATCGCGATCGCCCGGCGCACCTATGCGACCGACCAGGCCGATCTCTGGGACGCGCTGACCAACGCCGAGCGGATACCGCGGTGGTTCCTGCCGGTCAGTGGCGAACTGAAGGTCGGCGGCCGGTACCAGACCGAAGGCAATGCGGGCGGAGTCGTGACGGAATGCGATGAGCCGCGACTGTTCGCCGTCACCTGGGAGATGGGCCCGCAGGTGTCGTGGGTGGCCGTTACCCTGACCGCCGACGATGAGGGCACTCAGCTGGAGTTGGCGCACGAGGCGCCCGTCGCGCCCGAATTCTGGGATCAGTACGGTCCCGGCGCAGTGGGCGCCGGCTGGGATCTGTCACTGATGGCGCTGGGCCTGCACCTGGCCAGCGGTGCGGCAGTGGACCCGGGCGAGGGCTTGGCCTTTCCCACGACGCCCGAGGGGCTCGAGTTCGTCCGGGTGGCGGCCCTCGGCTGGGCGAACGCGGCCATCGACGACGGTGACGATTCGGCCGCCGCGCACGCGGCCGCGCAGCGCACGATCACCTTCTACACGGTCGAACCCGAGGACAGCTCGCAGTCCTGATGACGCTTTCCCGGGAGAAGATCTTCGAGGCGCTCGGCGATCCGGTTCGTCGCTACATCCTCGAACTGGTGGCGGCCGGCGAGCCGACCGCGGGCGCGATTGTGGCTGCTGTGCAACAACATACGCGGATCTCGCAACCCGGCGTCTCACAGCATCTCAAGGTGCTGCGCGACGCCGGGTTGGTGAGCGTCCGTGCTGACGGGACTCGACGGCTTTATGCCCTCGACTCGGCGGGTGTAGAGATGGCCCAGCAGTGGCTGGCCGGGTTGGTCGACCCGCTGGCCCAGTTCGCCCAGCCGCTCGACGCTCTCGCGACCGAGGTCGCACGTGGTCAACGCGCCCGCAGGGTGGCCAAGCCTGCTCGTTCGGCCGAGGAGCCGTCCGGAACGGACGTTCGCCCCGCCTGACCCCGACCGAAGGCGCCCCTCAGTCGGTCTCAGCGAATGAAGGTCGCCTTCGGTCGATACCGGTTCGCGGGTGGCCGACGGACCGAAGGGGGCGGTCAGTTGGTGTTGGCCGCTGAAGGGCGCCTTTGGTCGGTGGGGATGGTCGGTGTGGCGGGCGCGGTGTCGGGCTCGCCGCGTCGGACGGCGATGACGCCGACGAGAATCAGTGCGCCGCCTAGTAATTGGAGGGCGCGGGGGGCCTCGCCGAGCAGTGCCCAGGCGAAGACGAGTGCGGAGAGTACTTCGAAGAGGGCGACGAAGGAGGCCAGCCGGGAGCCGAGTAGGCGGGTGGCGGCGATGCCGGTGACGTAGGAGAGGGCGGCCGTCACGATGCCGAGTACCAGGACCGTGGGCCACCACGGGACGGTGAAGTGCTGGAAGACGATCGGGTTTGTCGTCGCGTGCAGTGGGACGATGCCGACCGCGCCCGCGGCCAAGAGGGCGAGGCCGCCGATGAGGAGGCCGCCTGCGGCCAGGACGGAGCCGGGCAGCGTGCCGTCGCCGTGTGCCGAGAGCACGAAGTATCCGGCGGCGCCGACCATCGCGGCGAGTGCCCAGGCGATGCCGACCCAGCTGGTGGTCGCGCCGGAACGCAGGTCGATGACCAGGAAGAGGCCGGTGATCCCGAGTGCGGCGCCGGCGACCGTCGCGGCTCCCGGACGTTCCCGGTAGCGCACCCATAGCCAGCCGACCACGGCGATCGGCGCGGTGTACTCGATGAGCAGTGCGACCCCGACCGCCATGTGGGCGACAGCGTTGAAGTACGCCAGCTGCGTACCCGCGACGGCGACCAGGCCATACGCGGTGATCAGAGATGCGTTGCGGCGCAACAACTGCCAATCGCCGCGCAGCTGTCGCAGCGCGATCGGCAGGACCACGACGGCGGCCAGCAGTACCCGCACCGCGACGACCGACGCGGCGCTCCAGCCCGCGTTCATCAGGCCGCGGGCCAGCGAACCGGAGAGCCCGAACGATGACGCGGACAGTATCGCGAGGGTCAGTCCGGATCTGAGTTGCCGCGCAACGGCACTGTCATGAGTCATCGTAGCCATGGGTAATGACGCTATGGGCGGCGTTGTAATATGTCAACATGAACTTTGCTCCTGACATGGAGGAGTCGCTGGTGGCTGCGGTGGAGCTGGTGAATTCGGCCGAGGAACCGGATACGCTGACCGAAATCGACCAGCTCGCAGCGTTTTTCGACAGGCACGTCTATACCGGCTCGCACGCGGGCGATGCCGCCGAGCTCGCGGCGGTCCGTGCGCTGCGCGCGCCGCTGCGCCGGATGCTGACCAGTGACCGCGATACGACGGTGCGGCTGGTGAACGAGACCCTGGCGAAGCATCGCGCGGTGCCGCAACTCGTCCGGCACGGCGACGTCGACTATCACATCCACGCGGTGCCGACGGCGGCGCCGCTGCCGGTCCGGATCGCCGTCGAGACGGCGATCGCGCTGGTCGATCTGATCCGCAGCGATGAGCTGAGCCGGTTGTCCCTGTGTGCCGACAGTGCGTGCGAGGGCATCGTGCTCGACCTGTCGCGCAACCGCTCGCGCCGCTATTGCAGCACCGCCTGCGGAAACCGCAATGCCGTTGCGGCCTATCGGGCGCGGCGGAAATGATCACGCAAATCAGGCGAATGGACCGCTAGGATAGGCGTTTCGTCCCGTATTGGATAGTGTGCCGATCTCACATTGCGTGATCCTGAAACCCGTTTTACTGTCGATTTGCACGCCACGCTGGAGACCTCCGGGTGAATGCCCGGTCCGTTGTCGACCGAAGGCGGTAATTCATTGACCGACGACCGATCGATGTTTCGACGATGGTGGCGCGACCCGGTCGATTACCGCGGTCTGGTCGAGACGTTCGAATCGCACGGTGCGCTCGGTCGATTCAAGTTCATGCTCGGGGCCGGCGGGCTGGTCATGCTGCTGATCGCGGTGCTCGCCTCGGTGGCGCAGGGTGACGTGGCCGGGTGGGTCGGGCAGGTGCAGGGCGCCGTCGAGGCGGCCGTCGCCGGATTGTGGACGTTGCGCTGGTGGTTTCTGCCGTGGCCGCGCGAAATCGAATCGATCGCCTGGATCGTGCTATTCGATATCGACACCACCGCCAACGATTTGCTGGTGCACGATCGCGTCGTCGGAGTTTTGGGAGTCGTGCTGCTGACGGCCATCGGGGCATACGTGACCGTCTTCCACAGTCCGCGGGTCCTGGCATTGCAGGTCGGGTGGACCATGCTGACGAGCGTGGTGCTGGCGTTCCTGATGTTCCGCGGTGACCTGGCCGATTCGACGCGCAGTACGCAGGACAATGCGAGCCGCCAACCACAAGACCTCGCCCTCGGTCTCGCGGTCGTCCTCGTCATGCTGGTCGTGGTCGGCGTGATGCTGCCCTTCGTGCAGTTCTGTCACTGGCTGCTGCGGGCGGACGCCCAATCCGACCCGCTGACCGGCCTGTTGAACCGGCGCGGCCTCGACTCCTACCTGTCCTCGCACATCGTGCATTGCCGTCAGGAGTCGGCCTACGTCGCGACGCTGGACATGGACCGATTCAAAGCCGTGAACGACACGTTCGGTCATCCGTTCGGTGACGAGGTACTGACGCGAACCGCACAGCGATTGCGCGAGGCGGTCGAATCCGACGCCCTGATCGCGCGCACCGGCGGCGAGGAGTTCGTCATCGTCGGCTGCCTGCGCGAAGACGCCGCCGCCGTCGGTGAACGGCTGCGCAGCGCGATCGAAACCATGCCCGACCTGCCGCTCCCGATCACCGCCAGCGTCGGCATCGCGGTGCTCGAGGGCACGACCAGCTCCTACGACGTCGCCACCTACCGCCGCCTGCTGCGCCGCTCCGATTCGGCGATGTATCGGGCGAAGCGCCGAGGCGGCAACGCTGTGGCAATCGCAGGGCAAGACGAGCCACCCCCGGCCCGCCTGCGCCGCAAACCCGCAGGCATACCCGAAATCCATCCCGTACCGACCGCCGATGACATCGGATTGTCCAGCGGCTCGCTCGGGCCGCCCGCCTGATCGACGAGATGAGGGCTTCGCCTGCTGGTCAAAATGGGTTGCGGGACACTGCGTTCAGCGCGACACTGCGGTTATGGGCGCTTTGGATGCGGTCGCCGTGCGGGTCGCCGGTGGGGCCACCGTCCGGATCCGGCCCGCTGGTTCCTCGATGGTGCCGTTGATTCGTAGTCGGCAGTTGGTGACGATCGCGCCGGCCGATCCGGCGAAGCTGGCTGTCGGCGACATCGTGCTCGCCAGAGTGTCGGGGACTGTCTATCTCCATCTCGTCACCGCGATTGCCGGTGGGCGGGGTGCAAATCGGCAACAACCGTGGCCGGATCAACGGATGGACCAGTCCCGCAAGAGTTTTCGGGCTCTGCACCGAGATCGAAGGGGTGCCGCGTAAGAACGTGGACGGCAAGATCCTCGCGCCGCCCGACCAAGCCGAGAGTGGCCGATCACCTGAGTGATGACGCGTCGATCGAGGGCCGTCGCGTGCTGACATTTACGGTTGATCCATGAGCGACACTCCGTGGGAACCGCCCGTCGCCGGTAGCGAGGTCGAGCATCTTGTGGGTGCGCTCGAGCGGTTGCGTACGACGTTTCGGTGGAAGGCCGACGGTCTCGACTCCGCGGGGTTGCGGGCTCGGGTCGGGGTGTCGTCGCTGACGCTTGGTGGGCTGCTCAAGCATCTTGCGCGGGCTGAGGCGCAGATGTTCAGCACCAAACTCAGTGGTGCGCCGATGGGGCCGCCCTGGGACGCGGTCGACTGGGATGCGGTGCCGGACTGGGACTTCGAGTCGGCGGTCGATGACAGTCCGGAACAGTTATACGCGATCTGGGATGACACGGTCGCGCGGTCGCGGGCGAAGCTCGATGCCGCCTTGGCTGCCGGTGGGCTCGACCAACTCGTCCATTTGTCATGGCCCGACGGCCGTCGGCTCAGTCTGCGTCGCTTGGTGTGCGACTTGATCGAGGAGTACGGCAGGCATACCGGTCACGCCGATCTGCTTCGTGAGTCCATGGACGGGCTCGTCGGCGAGGATCCGCCCGCTGGGTGGCGGGCGCGGAGCGGTGCCGCCTCGCGCGAGTGAGCAGCGTCATGGTGCCGGTGCTGTCGAGTGCGGCGTAAGTTCGTTAATTAGCGAAATATCGAAGGGTGGTGGGACGTTGCTCGAAGAGTGCAAAGCGCTGGCGAACGAGACTCGGTTGCGCGTCCTGGAGTGGCTCAAGGAGCCGGACGTGCACTTTCCCGCACGGGGCGAGACGGCTGAGCTCGGCGTGTGCGCCGGTCTCATCCAGCAGAAGGCCGGGACCTCGGCGTCGACCATCTCGGCGCATCTGGCGATCCTGCAGCGCGCGGGGTTCCTCACCGGCACCCGGCGCGGGCAGTGGATCTACTACCGCCGCGACGACGCGCGCATCCGCGCCTTCACCGAACAACTGCATCGCGTTCTCTGACCTACGAAAGGCGACGTCCTATGTCGACTGCTCTGTCCATCCTCGATCTGGCGGTGATCGCGCCCGGCCAGTCCGCGCGCGATAGCTTCGACAACAGCGTCGCCCTGGCGCAGGCCGCCGAACGGTCCGGCTACCGCCGCGTCTGGTACGCCGAGCACCACAACATGGGCTCGATCGCGTCGAGCGCGACGAGCGTGCTCATCGGGCACATCGCGGCGCACACCGACAGCATTCGGCTCGGCTCCGGCGGCATCATGCTGCCCAACCACTCGCCGCTGGTGATCGCGGAACAGTTCGGCACCCTGGAGACGCTGTTCCCCGGACGCATCGACCTGGGGCTGGGGCGAGCGCCGGGCAGTGACCAGAAGACGATGCTCGCGTTGCGCCGCAATCCGTCCTCGGCGGACTCGTTCCCGCAGGACGTGCTCGAGCTGCAGGGGTACCTGTCGGGGCACTCGCGGATATCCGGCGTGCAGGCGGTGCCGCGGGCGGAAGGGGTTGTGCCGCTGTACATCCTGGGCTCTTCGCTGTTCGGCGCCCAGCTCGCCGCGCAGCTCGGCCTGCCGTATGCCTTCGCGTCGCACTTCGCGCCGGACGCGCTGCACCAGGCGGTCGCCGTCTACCGCGACAGCTTCCGTCCGTCGGAGCAGCTGGCCGAGCCGTACGTGATGGCCGGAGTGAATGTGTTCGCCGCGGCGGACCGCGAGGATGCGCTGGCGCAGAAGACGATCTCCTACCGCACCCGGACCCGGATGTTCATCAAGCGCGGCGCCGCCGATGTCGACTACACCGACGCGGAGATCGACGCGTTCCTCGCCTCGCCCAACGGCCGTCAACTCGCCTCGATGACCCAGTACACCGCGGCCGGCACGCCCGCCGAAGTTGTTGCGTACCTGGAGGATTTCGCGGCCGAAATCAACGCCGACGAACTGATCCTGGCCCATCAGACGGCGCAGATCGATGATCGAGTGCGTTCCGTCGAACTCACCGGCGCCGCCATGGCCGCCGCCGCGCACGAACCGGCGGTCTAGCCGCTACGGGCGCGGCGGTCGCTTCTTGGTCGCTTCCGTCGCGCCTTGGTAGCCGAGGATGATGAGCAAGACCATCAGGGTGACGACTTCGAGGGTGTTGAAGCCGACGGTGTCGGCGGCTGAGGCGGCCGCATCGTCATCGGCGGCGGCGGACGGCGCTGCCGCGACAACGAATCTTCCTGGCACGGTGGCCGATTCGGCGTCGGCCTCGGCGATGGGTGCGGCCACCGGCAGGAAGGGGAAGGCCGGTGAGCCCAGTATTGATGGCGGGATCAGGAGTGGGAAGGTGGGGACGGGCGGGGTAGGGACGGTGGACAGTGCGAGGAGGCAGGTCAGTACCGCGCTGCCGGTGACCGCGCTGCCGACGGCGGCGCTGCCGAGGGCGGAGCCGCTCGAGCCGAAACCGGGCGGGATCACCACCGATCCCGCCGAGCCGACGACGGCCCACCAGGGTGGGGCCAGCATGCCCGGACCGATCAGGCCGGAGCCCGCGGCGGAGCCGAGGAACAGGAGCGCACCGCCCGCCACCGCGCTGCCCGCGCAGGCGGTGTCGACGCTGCCGCTGTCGAGACCGAATGCTGCGGGGCCGACGGCGGCTTGTGTTGCGGCTGTGGGAGTTTCGCCCATCTCGTCGTCGGTGGCGCTGCCGATGTCGAGCCTGCCGCTGGCGGGTGGTTTCGGCGGGTCCAGTGACAGCGGGCCGCCTTCGGATGCGCTGCCGGTCGCCGCGTCCGGCGTGGTGCTGCCGGTCGAGACGTCTTGCGGCGCCGCGCTTCCGGTGGAGACGTCCGGTGCGGCCGCGCCTTCGGCTGGCGGGTTTGCCGCCGGGACGTCTGATGGCGGCGGGACATCTGATCGAGGTGTGTCGCCGGCGGGGATGTCCGAGCGAGGCGGGTTCCCGGTCGCAGGATCCGGCGCAGGCGTGTTTCCCGCCGGGATGTCCGTCGAGGGTGCCTTGCCGTACGGAATGCCGAGCGGGGACGTTTTCCCGGCCGGAACATCTTGCGGTGCTTCACCTTCGGGCGAGACGCTCGGCTGCGCTGTATTCGGCGCATCGGCCGTGCGCTCGGTCGTGACATCGGCTGCGGCGGGCGGATCCGGGACCACTTCGGCGGCGGACCGGCCGCCGAATAACAGGGCCGCCGGAACGAACGCGCTCACGACAACCAACCCGCGTGCGCCCCTGGCCATTCGCGGCGCGACGCCGCCCACCTTCATCCGCGGAAGTTTCATTCGTTGTGGGTGACCGGTCCGGAATTGCTCTGCTCGTACTGCGACTGGGCGTAGGTGAACGCGTCTATCGGAATGCCGAGCGCGCCGGAGAACGGCCGTTCCAGGTCGTGGATGGCCAGCAGGGACGAGCCGATCACGATGCCGAGCAGCGCGGTCATCGCGATGCTGCGCCGGGTGACCAGCATGCCGGTCAGCACCGGGTTCAGTAACACCAGGACCGCACCGAAACACAATGCTATGTACAGGAATTGGGGGACCGCGCGGGCCGCGTCGATGGCGCGATCATGGCGTGCCTGGGTCACGCGGTCGATGCCGGCCAGTGCCCGGGATCGCGCCTCGACGACCGCCGGATCCTGCGACCGGATCGCTACCACGGTGTTGCGCAGGTCATCGAGCAGCTTGCCGGTGGCCTCGTTGAGGCGGCTCTCGCGCTCCATGACCGGCCACTCGTCTTTGAGGACCCCGTCGGTGTAGGCCCGCACCTTTTCCTGAATCCGCTGCTGGTCCGGTCCCGGCATGGTGTGGATGGCCAGGTAGGTATCGACCAGCCCCTTGGACTCGGTGATGGTGTGGTTGTACGCGTTCTGGTTCTGGTTCCAGCAGGCCACGAAGACGAAGGCGAGTACCGCCGTGAAGATGGTCTTGGCCAGGTCGAGCGCGAGGTGACTGGACGATTCGTCACTGTTCTGCCGCCACGATTTCGGGCGAACCCGGTCCCCGACAAACAAAACCCCCATCGCGATCACCGCGGCACAGATCCCGACGATTAATTCCTGCATCTCGCTCCACTTTCCCGGGCAAAGTCGATACAACTGATATCCGAGTGCATGGTTGAGCGGCCGAGGCAACCCCGGCATTGGAATATTAGAACAGCAACCGTCGAAGGTTAGCCCTGGTCACCCGCCCAAAGTTGGCGACGTTACCGAAATGTGATCATCAGTGTATGACCGGAGCGAATTTGCAGCAAATACTAGTTCTCAGTCGATCTATTTCGAGGAACTAGGGCCGGACCTGGCTTTGAGGGAGGTGGGTGACTACCGGTTCGTCAGCCGATCAGGTAATCGGGCGGCAGTCGGCGACCAGGGCGGTGGTGTTGTCCGTTCCGCCCGCGCGCAGGGCGCCGTCCACCAGGGTGTCGACCGCGATTGCCGGCGATTTCTCCTCGGCCAGGATCGCCTTGATCGTCGCCATGTCGAGGCGCTTGTGCACGCCGTCGGTGCTCAGCAGCAGCCTGCCGGTGCTGGAGCCGGTGGTCGCGGTGCCGATGTCGGCGGGGCGCACGGTGCGGGCCGAGGTGAAGACGATGTGGTCCAGGCGGGGCGGCGGGCCGAGGCCGCGGGCGCGCCAGTATTCGGCGACGGTGTGGTCGGTGGTGATCTGGTGCAGCACGCGCCCGTTCCAGCGGTAGGCGCGGCAGTCGCCGACCCAGGCGATATCGCCCGGTCCGTCGGGCCGGCCCGCGGACGGCAGCACCGCCACCACCAGGACGCTGTCCGCTTCGGATTGCGGGAACTGGCGGAGCAATTCGGCTTGGGCGGCAAGGATTCCCGCGTGCGCGCCGTCGCGGGCGCCGATGCGTGCGGCGACCTCCGCGGCGGTGCGCGAGGCCCGCGCGGCGGCCAGGTGATCGCCGATGCCGTCGGCCACGACGAACGCGGTGCGCCCGGTGCCCGGATCGGTCACGGCCGCTGCGGCATCGGCGTTCAGTGAGCGAGAACCGCGTCTGCTCAACGACTCCCAGGTGGTGCCGGTGAGCCGGACCACTTCGGGGCCGGGGCCGTCGGTGACAGGTGCCGAGCACATGGCCTGACCTCCTTGGCGGGACCGTTGTGCGTGCCGATCGGCACTATTCCAGTAAACCGCGCTTATCCGTGCCGTCGGCAACAGTTTGCCGTGCAGTTCCTGTGAAGCCCATTACGGTTTGGTCTCTTGGCGCGACGGCGACAACGGTACGGCGAGTTGGGCTTTGACTCGTTCGTAGGTGGGCAGCGTCTCGTACCGGTGCACGGACTTGTCGCCGACGAACAGCTCGTTCGACAGGTGCCGGTAGGCGGCGAGGTCTTCGGTGATCATCACTACGACGTAATCCCATTGGCCCACAACGGAATAACACTGCTGAACGGCGGGTTCGGCGAGCATGCGGTCGCAGAAGGCGAGGTAATGGTCGGTGCTGTCCTGGGTCAGCTCGACGAGCACCACGGTGGTCAGTCCCATGCCGACAGTGCGCGGATCGATGACGGCGACCTCCGCCGTGATCACCCCGCCGGTGCGCAGCCTGGTGAGTCTGCGCTGAACCGCGCTGGGGGACAGGCCGACTCGATCGCCGAGCTCGTGCAGGGGTTGGGTCGCATCGACCTGCACGAGCTCCAGCAGCCGGTGGTCGATGTCATCTAACGGTAGGACGCTCACGCAAGAACCTTGCGTGGAAGCGGGAGAACTGTCAATCGCATTCGACGGCCTTCCTTCTATGGTTCAGCTCATGAACGATCTTGTCGATATCGAGATGCTCCGGCAGCGGGTGGGCATCAAGTGGGCGCGAGCCGGGGCGGACGTGCTGCCCGGCTGGATCGCGGACATGGACTTTCCGGTGCCGGACCCGGTGCGCGCGGCGTTGCGGCGAGCCGCCGACGGTGACCTCGGCTACCCGGCATGGGAGGACCGGCCCGATCGCCATCCGGTGCAGGAGGCGTTCGCGGATCGCATGCGCGAACGGTATGACTTCACGCTCGACCCCGACGACGTGTACGTCTTCACCGAGCTCATTCAGGTACTGCAGATCGTGCTGCAGCTGATGACGAAGCCGGGCGACGCGATCGCCGTGCACACGCCCGCTTACCCGCCGTTCCTGCAGACCATCGAGGTGATGGGACGGCGACTGGTGCCTATCCCGATGATCGCGGGGGAGCAGGGCTGGACCTTCGATGCCGATCGGATGGCCGAGGACGTGCGCCGCAACGATTGCCGCGCGGTGATTCTGGTGAACCCGAACAACCCGACCGGGCACATGTTCGACCGCGATGAACTGTCCGCGATCGCGGAAATCGCCTGTAGGCACGACCTTTTCGTGATCTCCGACGAAATCCATGCCGAGCTCACGCACGAGCGGCGCCGGCACATCCCGATCGCCACGCTCGGCCCGGAAATCGCCGGGCGCACAGTCACACTCAACTCCGCGAGCAAGGCCTTCAATCTGGCGGGCCTGCGCTGCTGCGTCGCCCATGTCGGTGACAGTCGGGTCCGTGCGGCCTTGGCCGCGCAGCCACCTCTGATATACGGCCAGGTCAGCGCGCTGAGCGTGCTCGCGACCTGCACCGCGTGGCAAGACGGTGCCGCGTGGTTGGCGCAGACCCGGCAGCGGCTGACCGGCAACCGTGACTTTGTCGCCGAGTCGCTGCCGCCCGAAATCCGTTTCCAGCGGCCCGAAGCGAGCTACTTGGCTTGGCTCGACTGCCGTGCACTCGACCTCGGCCAGGATCCGGCGGCGTTCTTCCTGGAGCATGCCAAGGTCCGGCTGCTGCCCGGGCCCGACTTCGGGCCCGGCGGAGCGGGATTCGCGCGATTGAACTTCGCGACCTACCGTCCGGTCCTCGAGGACATGCTCGGCCGCATGCACACCGCTGTGCAGGAGCACCTCAACCGCTGACAAGCGCGCCGGTTACTCCGGCGTGCCGAACCAGAACATCAGTGCCGCCGAGATCGTCGCGGGGGCGTCGCTCGCGGCACAGACATACCCGTCCGGCCGGACGAGCACCGCGGGCGCGGCCACTGCGCCGGGATCGACAGCGACACAACGGACCCGGCCCTTCCAGTCGTCGGCGATCGCGGTGAACCGGCGGTCGGGGCTGCCGTCCAGCAGTAGTCCCGACCCGTCGCGCGCGTGCTCGGCGAGCCGGGTGCCGTCGCCGAGGTCGAGATCCGGCATCCGATGGCCGAGGCCAGGACCGAGGTCGTAACGAATGCCGAGACCGGAAATGTCCTCGGCCACCTGACGATTCGCCTCGGGGAGGTGCAGCATCCTGATCATCATCGCCCGGATCGCGAGCGCGTCCGGATGCGCTGTGGTCAGGACGCTTTGCACCTGGGTGTTGGCCAGTACCGCGGCCGCCACCGGGTGCCGTTCCGCGTGATAGGTGTCGAGCAGCTGCGGCGGCGCCCAGCCGTTGATGCCGGCGGCCAGTTTCCAGCCGAGATTGAACGCGTCTTGCAGGCCGAGGCTCATGCCCTGCCCGCCGAGTGGCGCGTGGATGTGCGCCGCGTCACCGGCGAGAAATACTCGGCCCGTGCGGTATTCGGTGGCCTGGCGGGCGGAATCGGTGAACCGGGAGCCGGCGCGCAGCTCGCCGAGTTCGATCTCCGAGCCGTAGGTGCGGGTCAGCGCATGCTGCACCTCCTCGGCGGTGAGCGCGGCGTCCCGGTCGATGCCCGCCTGATCCGGACCGCCGAACACGAACCGGTACAGCCCGTCGGGCAGTGCCAGCAGGAACGCGAAATCGGCACGGGCGGGGTCGAATTCGGGTATCGACCAGCGTTCGGCGAGTCCGGCCGGTTTCCGGGTCAGCGTGACGTCGCAGACCGTGGCAGGCAGATGCCCTTCGCGGCCGGGGAACCCGACGCCGGTCAGCTTGCGCACGGTGCTGCGGCCACCGTCGGCACCGACGAGGTAGTGCGCGGTGATCCGCTGCTCGCCGTCCGAGGTGGCGACGATCGCGCTGACCTGTTCGTCGCCCGGTGCGAGTCCGGAGTCGATACGGACCAGCTCGTGGCCGCGGCGGCGCGTGATACCGAAGTCGGCGAGATTGCCCTCCAGTGCGCGTTCCACATCGGCCTGGACAATGGCGGTCTGCAGGGGGAACCGGCTGTCCAGCTCGCCGTAATTCAGTGGGATACCGGCGAAATGGCCCCATGGCAGCTTGGCGAAGACATACTCGTCCATCAGGCTGAGCCAGCCGCGCCAATCCAGGATTTCCGCCGACCGCGGCTGCAGATTGAGCGCTTTGGACTGGCGGCTTCGAGTGAGGTCGCGCTCCACCACGAGGGCGCGCACCCCGGCAAGACCTAGTTCATTCGCCAACAGGAGACCCGTGGGTCCGCCGCCGACGATCAAGACATCGGTATCGGGCACTCCTCGACTGTGCCAACCAATCGTTCGTTGCGCCACCGGTTTTCGGCTGCGGAGTCTGGTGGAAGGTGCTGCGTGGTAGTTAGATGGGGCGGGTGAGTGTATGGACAGCGTTGGTGTCGTTCGCCGTTGTTGCAGGGTTGCTGACTATTGTTCCGGGTTTGGATACCGCGCTGGTGCTGCGTTCCGCGATTGTCCGGGGCACGCGCATTGCGTTCGCGACCGCGCTCGGGGTGGGCAGTGGGTTGCTGGTGTGGGGGATCGCGGCCACGTGTGGGCTGTCGATGTTGCTGACCACCTCGCAGGTTGCCTACACGGTGTTGCGGATCGCGGGCGCGATCTATCTGGTCTGGCTCGGCGTCGCCAGCTTGGTGACGCTATGGCGGTCCGGTGGCAGCCAGGTCGCCGAGGCGACGGTGCCGGACGGCAGTGTGCTGCGGGCGTGGGTGCGCGGCGCGACGTCGAATCTGCTCAACCCCAAGGTCGGTGTCTTCTATATCGCCATGCTGCCGCAGTTCATCCCGCCGCAGGCGCCGCATCTGCTGATGGGCACGGCGCTGACGCTGGTGCATTTCGTCGAGGGTCTGCTGTGGTGCACGGCGCTGATCGGCGGTGTCCGGTTCGCCAGGGCGTGGCTCGATCGGCGCTCGGTGAAACGGTGGATGGAAGGCGTCACCGGCTCTGTCCTGCTGGCGCTCGGACTGAAACTCGCCTTCGACCCTTCATGATCCGGTACTCCGTTGGGACCGAATCGGTCTCGGCTCCCGCATAGTCGAGCTGGCGGCTGAAGGCTGGGCGTTCCGATCAGCATGATGCTGACCCCTGTGGACCCGGCGATCGGCACCGTACGCTGTGTCGTCCCGGTGGCGCCGCGCTGGCGCGGCGGGAGGGAGTGGACGGCGCGGGCCGGGACAGGTGGTAGGAAAGGGTACGTGTCCACAACTGTCGAAGGATCAGTCCCCAACAGCAGCTCTCGCGCGGTCGACGAGGTGGTAGACCTGGTCAGCGCGCTGATCCGGTTCGATACCTCCAACACCGGCGAGCTGGCAACCACCAAGGGGGAGCGCGAATGCGCGGAATGGGTGGCCGAACAACTGCACCAAGCCGGATATACGACGGAGTACGTGGAGTCGGGCGCGCCGGGGCGCGGGAATGTGTTCGCGCGGCTGCAGGGTGCCGACTCCAGCCGGGGCGCGCTGATGATGCACGGGCACCTCGATGTGGTCCCTGCCGAGGCCGCCGACTGGAGTGTGCACCCGTTCTCGGGTGCGGTGCGCGATGGTTACGTGTGGGGGCGCGGCGCCATCGATATGAAGGACATGGTCGGCATGATGCTGGCGATCGCCCGTCAGTTCAAGCTCGAGGGGACGGTGCCGCCGCGCGATATCGTGTTCGCCTTCCTGGCCGACGAGGAGAACGGCGGCAAGTGGGGCTCGCAGTGGCTGGTGGACAACCGGCCCGACCTGTTCGAAGGGATCACCGAGGCGGTCGGTGAGGTCGGCGGCTTCTCGCTGACCGTGCCCCGGCCGGACGGCACCGAGCGCAGGCTGTACCTGGTGGAGACGGCCGAGAAGGGGCTCGGCTGGATGCGGTTGCGCGCCAAGGCCCGTGCGGGTCACGGCTCGTTCCTGCACGAGGACAACGCGGTCACCATTCTGGCCGCCGCGGTCGCGCGGCTGGGCAAACACACCTTCCCTGTGGTGATGTCGGACTCCGTGACCGAGTTCCTGGCCGCCGTGGCCGAGGAGACCGGGCTGGAGTTCGATCCGGCCAGTCCCGACATCGAGGGCCAGCTGGCCAAGCTGGGCACCATCTCCCGGATCATCGGTGCGACACTGCGTGATACGGCGAACCCGACCATGCTGCAGGCCGGGTACAAGGCGAACGTGATCCCGCAGACCGCGGAGGCCGTGATCGACTGCCGCGTGGTGCCGGGGCGCCAGGCCGCGTTCGAGCGTGAGGTGGACGAGCTGATCGGCCCGGACGTCGAACGTGAGTGGATCACCAAACTCGACTCGTACGAAACAACATTCGACGGTCACCTGGTCGACGCGATGAACGACGCCATCCTCGCGCACGATCCGCAGGGTCGTACTGTGCCCTACATGCTTTCGGGCGGCACCGACGCGAAGGCGTTCGCCCGCTTGGGTATTCGCAGCTTCGGCTTCGCGCCGCTGCGGTTGCCGCCGGAGCTCGACTTCACCGCACTGTTCCACGGTGTCGACGAACGAGTTCCGGTGGAGGCGCTCGAATTCGGCACCCGGGTGCTGGAACACTTCCTGCTGAACAGCTGACGAAAGGACAATCCGTGCCCGACTACTCCTTCAATCCCTACGAGGCGCTGCCGCAGTTGCCGTCGTTCACGCTGACCTCCGCGGATGTCACCGACGGTCAGCCGCTCGGCAACGATCAGGTCAGCGGCGTGTTCGGCGCGGGCGGCAAGGACCTCTCGCCGCAGTTGTCCTGGTCCGGATTCCCTGCGGAGACAAAGAGTTTCACGGTAACCGTGTACGACCCGGACGCGCCGACGGCGGCCGGGTTCTGGCACTGGGCGGTCGCCGATATCCCGCTCGGCGTCACCTCGCTGCCCAGCGGCGCGGGCAGCGGCGAAGAGGGCGGGGCGCTGCCGACCGGCGCGATCTCGTTGCGCAACGACGGCGGGTTCGCCGGATTCGTCGGTGCGGCACCGCCGCCCGGACACGGCTACCACCGCTACTTCATCGTGGTGCACGCGGTGGACGTGGAAAGCCTCGGTCTCGACGGCTCCGCCACGCCCGCCTACCTCGGCTTCAACCTGTTCTCACACGCCATCGCCCGCGCGACCATCGTGGGCACCTACGAGCAGAAGTAAACTCACCCCGACCGAAGGCCACCTCGAGCACGCCAGACCGACCGAAGGTGCCCTTCACTCGATTCGGGCTTGCAGACTGAAGGCGCCCTTCAACCGCTAGGACGGGTTGAAGGGCGCCTTTGGTCGTTATTTGACGTTGATAACTGTGGGGGACGGTTCTTTTGCGTAGAGGGACGCGATCTCGGCGGCGTACTTGGCGGCTATCGGGCTGCGTTTGAGGGACATCTTCGGTGTGAGTTCGTCGCCGCCGGGCTCCCAGATCGCGCCGACGATGGTGAAGCGCTTGATCTGCTCCACCCGCGACAGCTTGACGTTGCCCGCCTGCACCGCGGCGAGCACCTCGTCGACGATCTCCTGGCGGGTCGCCAGCGTCGCCACCTCGGCGTCGGTGGCGTCGAACTCCTTGGCGCGCAAGGCCGCGACGTCGGGGTCGAGCACGATCAGCGCGGCGATGTAGGGCTTGGCGTCGCCGACCGCGACGACCTGACCGACCAGCGAGGAGACGGCCTTCACCGCGTTCTCGACATTGCTCGGCGCGATGTTCTTGCCCGCCTCGCTGATGATCAGTTCCTTCTTGCGGTCCACGATGCGCAGGTAGCCGTCGGGGTCGAGGGTGCCGATGTCGCCGGTGTGCAGCCAGCCGTCGTCGTCGATCGCCTCGGCCGTCCGCTCCGGCATGTTGCGGTAGCCGCGGGTCACGATGGGCCCGCGCACCAGCACCTCACCGTCGGCGTCCAAGCGCAGTTCCATGCCGTCGACCGGGCGGCCGACCGAGCCGGGGCGCGGCTTGGTCTTCTCGGTGAAGGTGCCGACGCCGGTGGTCTCCGACATGCCCCACACCTCGCTCATCGGGAAGCCGAGGCCGAGGAAGTACTCCAGGGTCTCCGCCGGGATCGGCGCGGCACCGGAGGCGGGCACCGACAGTTCGTCCAGTCCCATGGCCTGCCGCAGCTTCGACAGCACCAGCGCGTCGGCCACTTTGTGCTGCACCGCGAGGATCGGGCCACGGCCGCGGCCCGCGAGATCGGCTCGGGCCGCGGCCATTCCGGTCTCGATGGCCCAGTTGGCGAGTGACTTCTTCAGGCCGCTCGGTTCGGCGGCGAGCTTGCCCTCGATGCCGACCTTGATCTTCTGCCACACCCGCGGCACACCGAAGAAGGTGGTCGGGCGGGCGTCGGGCAGCGCGGCGGCGACCTCGCGCGGGTCCGGCACGGTGGTCACCTGGACGCCGGTGGTCAGGTTCATGGCGTGGCAGGAGATGCGGTCGGCGACGTGCGCGGCGGGCAGATAGGACACGGCGCGATCATCGAAGCCGACCGGCAGCGGGCCGTTCACCAGCGCGATCACCTGGGCGAGCACGTTGCGGTGGGTGACCTCGACGCCCTTGGACGGGCCGGTGGTGCCCGAGGTGTAGATCAGCGTGGCCAGATCGTCGGGCTGGACCGCGCGCCAGGCCGCCTCGAAATCGAAGCCGGCGGCCGGGTTCGCCTCGATCTCGGCCAGGGTGCTGGTGCCCGCGGCCGGTCCGTCGACCAGGATGATGTGCGCGAGCTCGACACCCGCGCCGGTGACCTTGTCCAGGAAAACCTGTTCTGTCACAACGACTTTGTTCGCCGCGTTGGTGAACAAGTGGGTGATCTGCTCCGATGAGCTGGTGTTGTAGATCGAGAACGGGGTGGCGCCCAGGTGCAGCGCGGCGGTGTCGACCAGGTTGAATTCGGGCCGGTTGGTGAGCATGATGCCGACGGTGTCGCCGCGCCCGACCCCGAGCTCGGCCAGGCCCGCCGCGATCGCGCGCACCCGCTCACCGAACTGCCGCCAGGTGATCTGCTGGGTCCCGCCGACGGTCCGCAACGCGACCTGCTCCGGCCGGATCGTCACGGTCTCCTGGAACGCCTCCGGCACCGTATAGACCGTTTTGCCCGATTTGTGCGAATAGCCGATGTCTGTCGTCATATCCCTGTTCCCGATATCCATGCAATGAACCGCGCCTCACGGCGTCCGCACGCGGGCGGTTCGAGACCCGAACGGGTCGGCGCGCCAGGAGTGGCGCGGCTCACTCATGGTAGCCAGGACTCCTGGTTCGTGACCGTCGTTAGGCGTAACTATCTGCCGTGCCACCACCGGCGCATCGAGAACCAGCCGCTGCGCAACCACAGCCGGACCGCGGCGAGATCGGCCAGGCGGCCATCGTTTTTGGGCAGCGTGTGCTGCCCGACGAGTCGCTTGGTCTCGAGGTAAGCCCGCGCCCGCCTGCTGCGTGGCCGGGTGTGCAGGGAGCGCACGGTTACCTTGATCCCGGCCTTCTGTACGGCCTGCACTTTGTCGGGATTGTTCGTCATGAGCCGGATCGACGACAGTCCGAGCCGCTGGAGGGCCGCGACTGCCTGCTCGTATCGCCGTGCGTCCCTGGGCAGGCCGAGTTTGGCATAGCTACGGAACGTATCCACCTGATCTTCCTGGCTTGTCCGCAGGCCGCGCGCCTTGTTGACGAGTCCGGCGCCGCGGCCCTCCTGCTCCAGGTAGATCAGAATCCCGCTGCCCGCCGCCTGAATAAAGTCCATGGCCTTCTCGAGCGCGGGGCCGCAGTCGCAGTCGTCGGTCTGCAGCGCATCGCCGTACAGACAGCGGGAATGGATTCGGACGAGGCAGCCGTCGGTCGGCTCGCCGAAGATCAGCACATGCCCGCCGTCGGGCTCGGCGGGCAGCTCTATGACCCGGACCCGCAGATCGTGGCCCTTGCGCAGCAAGCGATGCCCGGTTTCGGCGAGATCCCATTCAGCAGTGGTCAAGTGCTTCCTCCGTGGCCTGGATCGTCTGGTCATCTCGGGGCTTCGACGCCGGTAGCGGGAAAGGCGTAGTGGGCACTGCCGCTAAGGCCCGCGTGACTCCGGGGCGTTTTCGCCACGCCCAACTGCTCGCCACCGCGATCGCGGCAAGGGCGCCCACTGCGGCGATCCCGGCGTGGCCTACCGCGACGAGCAAGACGAGCAGCATCGCGATCGTAGACACCGTGACGAACTCGCGGCTCGGCAGCGGCCGCACCGAACGCGATGTCGGCAGAGCAGGTGATTCCGGCAGCACGAGCAAAGGCAGTCCGCTACTCGGGATGATGTGCCCACGGTGCACGCGCTTGGCTTCCAAATAAGCTCTGGCCCGTTCGCTGCGGACCGGTGTGATCAACGGCGCGACAACGACTGTGAGGTCGGCGTCTTGCAGCGCTTCGACCTTGGCAGGGTTGTTGGTGAGCAAAGTGACCGACCGCAATCCGAGCCCGAGCAGTCCGCGTGCCGCCACCGCATAGGTTCTGGCGTCGACGGGATAACCCAATTCCCGGTAGCTGGTGAAGCTGTCGGTGCGGCAGAGTTCGCTGTGCCGATAGCCACGCGCCTTCGCGATGAGCCCGGCGCCGCGGCCCTCCTGCTCGAGATAGACCAGGATGCCGGAGCGCGCGGCCTGGATGCGATCGAGCGCGACATCGAGCTCGGGGCCGCAGTCGCAATCGTCGGAGCCGAGCACCTCGCCGTAGAGGCACCGCGAATGGATGCGGACCAGGCAGCCGTCGGCGATGTCGCCGAAGACCAACAGGTGGCCTCGTTCGCCTGCGTCGTCGAGCTCGAGCACCCTGACCCGCAGATCGTTCGCCTTACGCGTGAACCGGTGATCGGTGTCGGCAAGGTGGGGCAGGGATATGGTCAATGCTCCTCCGAAGCAAGTCTGACGATGCGGTCGATCTCACTGACCGGTGGCATGGCTCCGGGCACGTCCCCGAACGATTGTGTAGCCACCATCGCTGCGGTCGCCCAGATGTAATCGTCTTCCTCGGCCGGTCGGCGGGTCGAGACGAGACGGTATACCAGGGCGGCCGCGAAGGCAGCAGCCGCACCGGGGGAGTCTTCCATCGCCGCGGGGAAGGCCGGGATCTGGCTGTTGACCAGGTCCGACCACACCGTGCACCGGAAGTCCTCGGTCGCGCAGACCGACCGCACCCCGAGCGCGCGTAACCGTTGCGCGGTATCGCTGGTGGACGCGGCGGCGACCTCGGGCACCATGGCGGCGAGATCCTTGCTGGTGCCCGCCAGGTAGTCGACGACGTTGAGGTACTGGTAAAGGTATTGCGGCAGATCGATCGGCGGTGACGGATGGACCACGAGCAGCGGCCGCGAATCCAGTCGCCGGACCAGGGCCATGACCTGCTCGATGACGGTGATCGGCTGCTCGAAGGTCAGCAGCACGGCATTCGAGGCGGCGATGGCCGCGCGAATCGCCGCGCTGCGTAAGTCCCGCGCGCTCAACCGGATTCGGTCGTCTCGGCAGCCGATGAGGCCCGCGGCGCCGGTGCTGGTGATCATCACCGCGGTCACCGGGGTTGGTGCGTCGGGAACGACCTTGACCAGATCGGTGTCGACGTTTTCTGAGCGCAGGTAGTCGAGGACATGCCGGCCCTCGTCGTCGTCGCCGACCGCCGAGATCAGCCGGACCTGCAGTCCGAGCCTGGCGGCGGCGACCGCGCGGTTGAGGCCCTTGCCGCCAGGATGCTTCTCGAAGCTGTTTCCGGGGGTGGAGGTGCCCGCTTCCGGGATGTGATCGACGAAGTAGATGTGATCGATGACGGCGTCCCCGAAGACCGTCACTACCCCCGGAACCGTTGGTACGGAACGATGTTCCGTCGACAGCTGCGGCTGAACCGCAGCCGCCGGGTGCACCGATCCCGCGTCGTAGACCGACTCGTTCACCAACAGGCCGGCCAGGGCGGTGAAGGCGCGCCGTTCGGGCGTGGCTCGCAACGACCGGACCGATAGCGGGGGCGGGATCCGTTCGGCCCGTAGCGTTTCGTGCAGCAACCGCCAATGCTCGGTGAGGTATTCCCGGCGCTCGCCGAGGTCCGCGGCGTACAGGCGATCGAGATCAACCGCGGTGGTGGCGTTCTCGCGCAACAGGCCCAGTGACAGCTCGGCGTCGGCGATCAATCGGTTGGTCGGTTCCAGTTGTGCCGCGAGTTCTTTGACCACCGGCAGGACGGCCTCCTCCGGCGCGATGCCATGGCGCCGCGCATGCTGGCGGACGGCTAGCAGATCGAGCAGCGGAGCAACGTCGATCTCGGTGGTGCGCAGGCGATCCGAGCTCAGACCGGAGCGCTTGCACAGTCGGGTGAGGATATTACGCACGGCAACCACGCCCGAGTCCTGCGGGACCATGACCGGTGTCAACCTCTCTGGTCGTCGTTATCGAGGGCCGCGCTGACGATAGCCGAAAACGGCGTTTAGCCAGCCGACGAACTGTCAATTACCAAACTACAACGGCAATTGACGGTCAGATACGGCAAATGCCACACTGGGTTTGGCGGGGTACCCGCTTCCCAGCCACCTCGGAGGGGACTCGGAGATGAAAGTTGTTCTCCTGATCAGGCAGGGCCGGCGGCGAAGGCCGCACCGGCACATCGGGTCCGACGCAGACCTCGAGCCGAACCTGGTTGCGGCCTAGGCGAGCCGCGTTGCGTTCGCCGGCCCATCGCGTCCCAAGCCAGCCTCAGCCGTCGCTCGCACCGCTTCATCGAGGAAGCGCCGCACCGGCCGACCGCGCTTCGCCGGTCGGCCGGGCTCAGCACACCCGAATGCGGGTCGGCGACGACTCCTCCCCGGTGGAGACAGCCGTGACGATCTACGAGAACAGCCGGTCGATGACGAGTAGCACCACCCAGGAATGGGCATGGCGGGTGGCGGGGCACGAGGAACCGGCATGGCGCCTGAGTTGGTTACCGCACCGGCTCAGCCACGAACAGGCAAGGGCGGGAATGGAATTGGACGAGCTGCTGAGCCGTCGAGATCTCGCCGCAGACCCAACGACGCAGGAACAGGCCGAAGCGCTGGCCGACATCCTGGGAACCACGGTGCAGCAGGCCACCCTTCTGCTGCACCAGCGAATGCACGACAGGCGGCATTCGTGATGAAGCTCCATCTGTTACCCCGGAGGCAGCTATGACTGTGCACACCACCGCATGGACGATGACCAGCGATATCACCCCGGAGTCGGCGTACCGCGAAGCCGGAAACGCGAATGCGTGGCGGTTGAGCTGGCTGCCGGATCGCCCGCTGAGCCAGGCGCAGGCCCGGCTGGGCATGGAACTCGACGAGTTGCTGAGCAACCCGCACGCGGTGTACGACCAGCGGGCCCAATCCCGTGCTGATACCTGCGCCGAGATGTTAGGCGTGTCCTGGGAAGAAGCGCTGCTGCTGCTGGCCAATCGGATGGCGCAACGACTGCAGCACGGTCAGCGCGCCGAGGGGGAGGCCGCGCCGCCGGGGCGGACTCCCCGCTCGCATTCGATGCGCACACACGTCGTCGAGCCGCCGTACGCGCATCGCTGACGACCGGCGCGATCAGCTGTGGTCGTCGGATGACGTTGGGAGGCGGGCGATCCGATCGATCTCGCTGACGGGCGGCATGGCGCCGGACACGTCGCTGAAGGACTGGGTTGCCGCCATGGCGGCGGTAGCCCATTCGAAGTCTGCGCGATCGGCAGGGCGACCGGCGGTCATGAGCCGGAAGGCGAAGGCGGCGCTGAACGCCGCGGAGGATCCGGGCGAGTCCGCCAGCACCGCGGCGAAGGAGCGTGGCACGTCGAGATTCAGTGCCGCCGATCGGACACTGCACTCGAATCGTTCGACGGCGCAGACACTTCCGACGCCCTGCGCGAGCAGTTGCGGCGCGATGTCGACATCGAGATCGGCGATCGGTGAGTGTGGTGTGCGCGCCGGATCGGCGACCAATTCGGCCAGCTCCCTGCGGGTTCCGATCAGGTAGTCGATCCGGCCGAAATACTTGGAGATGTACTGCGGTGAGTTCGTCGGCGGCGTGGCGTGCACCAGTAAAAGCGGACGCGTGCGTCCTCTGCGGATCACGCCCAAGGCCTGATCGATGACGGCGATCGGCGGCTCGAAGGTGAGCAGCACCGCATCGGCCGAGGTCAGCGCCGATCGGGCGGCGGCGGTGCGCAGGTCGTCGCGGCTTAATCGCACGGCGTTATCGCTGTCGCCGATGATGCCGGTGGCCCCGCTGCTCGCGATGATCACCCCCACCACCGGAGTCGATTCGCCGTCCACCGTCTTGACCAGATCGGTATCGACGCCTTGGCGTTTCAGGTATCGGATGATGCGCCGACCCGCTACATCACCGCCGACCGCACTGATCAGCCGCACCCGTAAACCCAGCCGGGCGGCGGCGACGGCACGGTTGAGACCCTTGCCGCCGAAGTGTTCTTCGAAACGTCCGTGCACCGTGCCGCCTTCGGCGGGCAGCCGGTCGGTGCGATAGATGTGATCGATGACGGCATCGCCCACGATGGTGAGCACGCCCTGATCTCGCGAGACCATGCGCCGCCCCCTCGCGTGGGTTGTGTGTGGTTGTGCCCCAATCAGAATAAGCCGCGCTACGCGAGTTCGGCCGCGTTCCTATCCCATTCGCGGGCTGGGCGCAACGCGCTCAGGCGTTGGCGGTGTGCTCGGCGCCGATGGCGTCGGCGATGCTCTGATACCCGTTGGCGCGCAGGCGTTGTGCGAGACCGCGGTGGATTTTGCGGGTCCAGAAGGGGCCGCCGTAGATGAAGCCGGTGTAGCCCTGCAGCAGGGTGGCGCCCGCGCGGACGCGTTCCCAGGCCTGGTCGGCGGTTTCGATGCCGCCGACGGAGATGAGGATGAGGCGGTCGCCGACGCGGCGGTAGAGGCGGCGCAGCACGTCGAGGGAGCGGTCGGCCACGGGGGCGCCGGAGAGGCCGCCCGCGCCCATGGCGGTGACCTCGTCGGCGGGCGTGCGCAGGCCGTCGCGGCGAATGGTGGTGTTGGTGGCGACGATTCCGGCGAGGCCGAGTTCGACGGCGAGGTCGGCGACGGCGTCGATATCGTCGTCGGACAGGTCGGGGGCGATCTTCACCAGGACCGGCACCTGGACGCTGTCGAGCACGGCCTGCAGCAGCGGGCGCAGCGATTCCACGGCCTGCAGATCGCGCAGGCCGGGGGTGTTGGGGGAGCTGACGTTGACGACGACGAAGTCGGCGAGCGGGCCGAGCAGGGCCGCGCTGATCGCGTAATCGCCTGCGGCGTCGGCGGGTTCGACGATTTTGGTCTTGCCGATGTTCGCGCCGATCGGCACGTCACCGCGGCGGCCACGCAGGTATTCGGCGGCGGCCGCGGCACCGAAGTTGTTGAAGCCCATACGATTGATCAGGGCGTGATCGGCGGGCAGCCGGAACAGTCGCGGCGCGGGATTGCCGGGCTGGGCCTGGGCGGTGACGGTGCCGATCTCGGCGAAACCGAAACCCAGTGGCGCCCAAGCGTCGACGCCGTCGGCATTCTTGTCGAAACCGGCGGCCAGCCCGACCGGCGCCGGGAAGTCGATGCCGAACGCGGTGTTGCGCAGGATGGGATCGTCGGTGACGAGCAGCTTGGTCATCACCCACCGGGTGGGCGCGAAGCGAGCGGCCACGCGCATCGTCGCGAAGGCCAGGTGGTGGATGCGTTCCGGCGGGACCAGAAACATCAGGCGTAATAACAGGGCGTACATCAGCTCACATTCCCGGTTCGGGCTGGGGTAGTGCGGTTTTTCGGCGGCGCAGCAGCACCCGGCGGCTACCGTCGGTATAGGCCCGCACGCGGGACAGTTCCCAGCCGCCGAACTCGGCCTGGATGGCCAGCCGCATGGACGCGGTCACCCTGGTCACCTCGGGTGGCAGTCGCAGCGGCACGTATTCGTAATCGTCGCTGGTGGTTTCCCAGCCGGCGGGCAGTGCGTTGCGCCGCGCTCGCTGCTCGCGTGGTGATGCGGGTTCGTCGTCTGCGCGCGTTGCCGGAGTCATCATTGGCCTCTCTTCCGATCGTCCGCCCGGATCCGCTGCAGGCCGTCGCCGGTCGCGGATCCTACGAACATGTCCCCGGTGCGCTGATCGATGGTCACCGAGTTCGGCTGCCGCACCGTCGGGTAGCGGCCCACCTCTGCCGGTATACCTGTCGACAGATCGAATCCGACGACTTCGTTGCTCTGCGTGCACGTCACCCACACGGTGTCGGACCGCTGATCGTAGGCAAGCGCGTAAGGCGAAGAGTTTACCGGGAACCGCTGACGCAGGACGAGAGGTCCGGCGCTGAAGACCAAGAGTTCGCCGCCGGTGCTGTCGGTGACGATGATCCGGCCGAAGTGGTCGGCGATCATGTTGGTGGCGCCGTCACCCGCGCGCAGGGCCAGGCCGAGGTCGTCTTTGCCCAGCTCGATCTCGGTGACGGAGGTTTGCCGGCGGTCCAGGACGGACACGTGCCCGTCGGTGAGGGCGAGCGCGTCGGCGGAGACGAGGCCGGTGACGGTGCGGGTGACTGCGCCGTCGGTTGCCAGGGTGCGGACCTTGCCGTCGGCGGTGCCGACGAGCAGCGTGCCGTCGTCGCGTCGCTGCACCGACCTCGCGTCACCGTCGAACGGGATTTCGCTGACCGAGTGGGCCGCGATATTGACGCGGAAGATCCGGTTGGGTGCGGCGACAAGCAGTTCGCCCGGCTTGCCCTGGGCGAGGCTGGCGCCGCGGGCCGACAGGGACAGGGCGCGGACACCGGCGTCCGGAACACCGTTGGGATCGGTGCGGCCGAGTGTCGCCGGGTCGATGAGGAACAGGACCGTGCTGGTATCGGTGCTGGCGTCGAGGGCGGCGATCTCTCCGGTGCTCGCCTCGGTCAGCAGTGCGCGGACGGGGCTGGACAGTCGTGTGACATCGCCTGCGGGATGCGGCGTGTCGGTGGGTGAGACCGCCGCGGTGGCCGGATCTCTGGTGGGCAGGTTGTCACTGTCGGGACTGTTGGAGCAGCCGGTCAGCAGGGCCAGTGCCGCTACTCCGACGAGCGCCGTCGGGACTCGGAGTGTGCGGTTGCGGGGCGTAACCACAGCGGAACCCGCGAACGCCGCCAATCGAACCCAGCCGCGAGGGCGCATCCACCGAACTCCTTCTACCGACCGCTACCGACGATTCACCGCAACTCCACCATCTGACCATGATGGCGCACCATGACGGCGTACCGGGGTGGCGGCTGGGGGAGAATGTCGGTGATGCGGGTTACGGTTGAGCTGAAACAGTGTCCAAATCAGGGAGATCCGGTTGAAAGCCGACCATTCGTCGGGATTTGCCATCGATGACATAACCGTTGGCCCGTTCGCGCATGGGTTCGGGACGACCGGCGATGGCAGGCCGTATGCGTTTCGTACGGTCCGGGCCAGCTTGACGCTGGAGATCTACCGGGCCGATCTGGCCAGCGAGGTACCCGGCCCGGAGGACGTGGTCGCGGTCGCCGAGGCCAGGGTCACCGACATCGACCTCGATGACGAACGCAGCGTCGTCGCGTTGGTGCGCGACATGATTCCCGATGCGGTACCCGTCGACGCGGCGCCGGATCGCGAAGTGACGACCGTGCGGGCACTGCTGGGACGCATCAGTTCCGTAATTGATGGTATGTAGATGGTGATGCCATACACATTTCTCGCCCGCACCGTGCTGACCGCGTCCGGCCTCCTGCTGGTGGCCGCCACCGCGGCGTGCAGCACCGGATCGGACGAGGCGGCCGTCGACGCCGCTCGTTCGTCGGCCAACGCGTCGCTGTCCGCCTCGATCACCACGTCGTCCATCGCCGCGCATCCGCCGCTGCCGTCGGCCGCGCAACTGGACTCGCAGATCAAGCGGGCACTCGATCCCGGGCTGCCGGACAGCGAGCGCACCGATCTCATCGAGGACGGTGACGCGTTCCGGACCGCGATCCCCGACATGTACAAGGCGCTGCAGGACAATCCGCGCGCGGTCTACGGGGTCACCGATCCGGTGTTCGACAATCATGACGGCACGCTCACCGCGACGATGCGGCTGGACAAGGACGGTAGCGGGACCGCGGTGCGCACGACCGTCGTGCATTTCGTGTTGCTCGACGGTAAGTGGAAGATCTCGCGGACCGACCTGTGCGGGATCCTGCGTTCCGCCGATTACCGCACGCCGGCCTGCGGCTGACCGTGTCGGACTTGCGGATGACGCGCGTTCGCGGGTCGCGGGCACCGCAGGACGATTCGAAGTTGCATTCGGGGTTGCTGTGGTGGGGGCGGTTCGTCTACCGGCATCGGGTGCTGGTGCTCGGCGTGTTCGTGTTGGTGGTGCTGGCGTCCGGTGTGTACGGGCGCGATCTGGCGGGGCGGTTGACGCAGGAGGGGTGGTTCGACGAGTCCAGCGAATCGGTGGCGGCGTCGAAGATCGCGGACGCGACCTTCGGACGGGACACCGACAGTGATCTGATCCTGCTGTACACCGCGCCGGCGGGCGCGACCGTCGACGATCCGGCGGTCCGATCCGCGGTGACGGGCGCGTTGAACGGATTGCTTGCGCGTTATCCGGAGCACATCCTGAAGATCGATAGCTACTGGGATAGTCCGTTCGCGGCGAACGCCACCGACGCCTCGCGGACACATGCGTTCGCCAGCGTCGGATTGCGCGGAGAGGGCACCGCGACTGTCGAGAACTACTCCGCGATCAAGGATCATCTCGGCGCCGGGCAGGTCGGCGGTGGGCCCGGCGGCACCACCGTGCAGCTGGCCGGTTTGCAGCCGGTGCTGGCGGGACTCAATACCGGGATGCAGAACGACATCCATCGGGCGGAAATCATCGCTATGCCGTTGGTGGCGATTCTGCTGTACTTCGTGTTCGGCGGGGTGATCGGTGCGCTGCTGCCGGTGTTGATCGGCGGGATGACGATCTTGGGCACCGCGGGCATCATGCGGGTGCTCACCGGGCTGATCGATGTGAACGTATTCGCCAGTACCGTCATGACTTTGGTGAGTCTCGGGTTGGCGATCGACTATGGGTTGTTCACCGTCACCCGGTTCCGGGAGGAGCTCGCGGCGGGTCGCAGTGTGGAGGAGGCGACCGCGCGCACGGTCGCGACCGCGGGGCGCACTGTGCTGTTCTCGGCGGCGATCATCGCGGTGAGTCTCGGTGCGCTGTTCATCTTTCCGAACGGGGTACTGCGGTCGGTGCCCTATGGCGGCATCAGCTCGGTGCTGCTCGCCGCGTTGCTGTCGGTGACCGCGCTGCCCGCGGCGTTGAGTATCGCTGGGCGGCGGATCGATCTGCTGGGCTGGAAACGGTTCTCGCGCAGTAAGACCGAGGCGCAGATCGACGCCGGATTCTTCTCGCGGCTCGCGCAGTGGTCGATGCGGCGGCCGTGGGCGGTGGCGGTGCCGATCGTGCTCGCGCTGCTCGCGTTGAGTATTCCGTTCCGGCACATCGAGTTCGGCGGGATCAGTGAGAAATATCTCGGTGCCGAGAACCCTGCCAGGGTGGCGCAGGAACGGTTCGATGAGCTGTTCCCGAGTTTCCGTACCGAACCGCTGAAGCTGGTTATCCGTGGTGCGGATCCGCAGCAGCTCAGTGATATTCGTTACGAGGCGAGTCAAATCACTGGGCTCACCGGACGATTCGAGCCTTCGGTGCCGACCAAGGACGGCATCAATGTGTTGCAGGCCGGGCTGACGGACAAGCAGGATTCCGATCGGGTGATCTCGGCGTTGCGGGCGATCCCGGAACCGCCTGGCGTGGACGTGATGGTCGCGGGGGTGCCCGCGCTGGAACGCGACAGCATCAATGGACTGTTGCATGGGTTGCCGTTGCTGGTGGCGATTCTCGCGGCGGCGGCGTTGACGCTGATGTATGCGGCGTTCCGGTCGATTGTGTTGGCGGTCAAGGCTGTTGCGATGAGCGCGCTGAGTCTGGTGTCGACGTTGGGTGTGCTCACCTGGGTGTTCGTCGAGGGGCATGGTGCGGGGTTCTTCCACTTCACGCCCGGCCCACTGATGTTCGCGGTGCTCGCGTTGATCGTGACGGTGGTGTTCGGGCTGTCCACCGACTATGAGGTGTTCCTGCTGTCCCGGGTCTCCGAGGCACGGGTGAACGGAGCCGAACCAGGCGAGGCGATCCGCTATGGCATCGCCCACACCGGCGGCGTAATCACCTCCGCCGCAGCCATTCTGATCGTCGTCACCGGCGCCTTCGGCTTCTCCGACCTGGTTCTGATGAAGTACATCGCCTACGGAATGATCGCCGCACTGATCCTCGACGCCACCGTTATCCGGATGCTGCTGACTCCAGCGGTATTGAAGCTGATCTGGCGCTGAAGGATCCCGCCATGCAGATACTCAAGGGCGCCAACCTGTTCGGCACCTTCCTACTGGAACTGGGAGTGCTTGCGGGAGTAGCAGTCTGGGGTTTCACCCTGCCCGCCGGCTTGCTGGTCAGGGTGATCGCCGGTGTCGCCACCCCAGCCCTGTTCGTCCTCATGTGGGCTCTGTTCGGCGCGGGGTCGACACCGCGGTTCCCGCTTCGCGGCACCTGGCGCCTCGCCCTCGAACTGATCTGGTTCGGTGGCGGCGCACTCGCCTGGGCCACCGCGACAACACCCGTGACCGGCCTGGTCTTCGTCGCCCTCTGGGCAGTCAACGCCCTCCTACGCGTCCTCCTCCAAGGCGGACTGCTACTCGACAACGACCCATCAGACCCACCCAGCCCCCTCCGACCGCCGACGTACCAGTGACCGCCGTCCGCGCACGAATCAGCCCGGCGCGCACGAAATTCCCGGCGATCTTTATCGCAGGGCGCGAAGAGATACGCGGCACACAGTCCAGGCCAGCCCGGAACCCAACGGCACGCTGCCGAACTGCCTGACGGCCGACCACCTTGCGGCGTACGAATCAGCCTGGCGCGCACGGAATTGCTGGCAATTCTGGACGCAGCGGGCGAGGACGCACGCGGCGGCACCCTTCTGGTGAGATCGGCAGCGGCCAGTCCGAGCCAGACGGACCTCCAGTGCGTTCGTACTCCAGGTGCTGGCAGGGTATAGCGCCGCTTGCCGCGCCTGAATCAGCGTGGCGCGTATGGAATTGCTGGCAATTCTGGACGCGGCGGGTGGGAACGCACGCGGGAGAGGTTATCGGCGGACGGGGAGGACTAGTTGGGCGCCGGTGCGGGGGTGGTTCAGGACTTCGACGGGGTGTTGGTAGACGCGGGTGAGGAGGTCGGTGGTGAGGACCTCGCGGGGTGGGCCGTCGGCGGCGATGCGGCCGGACTCGAGGACGGCGACGCGGTCGGCGTAGGCGGCGGCGATGCCGAGGTCGTGCAGGACGACGACGACCGCGGCACCCGCTTGGGCGCGGGTGGTGGCCAGGTGCAGGACGGCTTCCTGGTGGCCGAGGTCGAGGGCGGCGGTGGGCTCGTCGAGGAGCAGGGTGCCGGTGTCCTGGGCCAGCACACGGGCCAGGGCGACGCGGGCGCGTTCGCCGCCGGAAAGGGTCGGAAAGGACCGGGCGCCAAGGTGTTCCACGTCGGCGGCGGTCATCGCGGCGGCGATGCGCTCGTCATCGAGCTCGCGCCGCTCGGTCCGCAACCATGGCGCCCGCCCCATCGCCACGACCTCGCGAGCGGTGAACGGGAAACCGACGGTATGGGTTTGCGGGAGCACGGCCCGACGGCGCGCCATATCCAGCGGCGACCAATGCGTCAACGCCTGCCCTTCGAGCTCGACCGCCCCCTCGCTCGGCGTCAACTCGCCCGCCAGCGCGGCAAGCAACGTGGACTTGCCCGCACCATTGGGCCCGACCAGCGCGACTACCTCACCCGCGACAACATCGAAGTCCACCCCTTCGAGCACCCGCCGCTGTGCGGTCTTAGCCCCCCGCCGATCCACACTCACCCCCCGCGCCCGCAAGGTAACCGCCCCCTTCTCCGGCGCAACAGGTAACTCATGCGTCCGCGCGAACACCTGTCGAACCCCACTCACACGCCACCCCCACAGCACAGGAAGCCAACCGACACAACGTAATTCGGCCTGCGGGCGCGCATCATGCCCATCCTCCGGCGCGGGCACGGGTGCGGCGGAGCAGCCAGAAGAAGAAGGGGCCGCCGATCAGGGAGGTGAGCATGCCGAGGGGGAGGTCGGCGTTGTGCACCAGGGAGCGGGCGGCGACGTCGGCGGCGAGTAGGACGATGGCGCCGAGGATGGCGCTCAACGGGATCAGGACGCGGTGGGCGGGGCCGACGAGCATCCGGACCAGATGCGGGACGATCAGGCCGACGAACATGACGATGCCGGTGAAGGCGACCCCTGCCGTGGCGAGGACGGCGACGACCAGGATGACGTTGCGGCGCAAGCGTTCCACGTCGACGCCGAGGTGACGGGCAGCGGGCTCACCGAGGGCGAGCAGGTCGAGTCGTGGCGCGATGAGGATGGCGGCGGTGACACCGAGGGCGGTGAGGATGGCGACGACGGTGACCGAATCCCAGGTCGCGCCGTTCAGTGAACCCAACTGCCAGAACACGATCTGATCGCGCGCGGCGGGGTTGGCGACGAACAACAGGAACGCGAGCAACCCGCCCGCGAACGCATTGATCGCGACACCGGTGAGCACCAAGGTGACCACCTCGGTGCGTCCATTGGAGCGGGCGAGCAGATACACCAGCAGTGTGGTGGCCAGCCCCGCGGCGAACGCGGCCGCGGCCACCGACCAGGCGGCGACGAACGCGCCGCCGACCACGATCACGGTGCCCGCACCGACCGCGGCACCGGCGGAAACACCGATAACACCGGGCTCGGCAAGCGGATTCGCGAACACACCCTGCAGCAACCCGCCCGCCGTCGCGAGCGCCGCCCCGACCAGCATGGCCAGCAATACCCGGGGGAACCGCACCTGCCACAACGTCACCTCACCGGCGGGATGCGCGGGCATCGGCCCCCAGTCGAGTCCGATCCGGTGCAGCACGCTGCCCGCTACCTCGGCGGGTGTGGTCGGCACCTGGCCGATCGCGGCGGACGCCAGGGCCAGCGCGATCAGCCCGATGATCGCCACTGCGAACACCAGCGTGATGCGCGAACGTCCGCGCGATTTCGGAGCAGGCGGCACAGATGGTTCGACTGCTGGTTCGGTCTTGGCCACGGCGGATTCGGTCATGCGAGCCGCCCGGTCATGCGGGCTTGACGCCGTACACGGCCGCGCTGAGGGCCGTGATGACGCGGCCGGTGTTGGGGCCGTAGCTCAGGATCACCTGGTCCGACATGTCGACGACCCGCTTGTTGCGCCCGGCCGGGGTCTGCGCGATGCCCGGCACCTTCTCCAATCCGTCTACTCCGCCAACGGATTTCAGCCCGTCCGACATGACGAGCAGCAGATCGGGCGCGGCACTGATCATGGCCTCGCTGGTGATCGTGATGAACGGTTCGGACAGCGCGGCGCCCGCGTCTTGCCCGCCGAGCGCGGCGATCAGCGAATCCGCCCCGGATCCCGGCCCGGCCAGCATGGTGATGGCGGTGCTGCGCAGATACAGGAACGCCATCTTCAGCTGCGGATCCTGCTTGGGCACAGCGGCGATGGCGGCGTCGATCTCGCCGCGGGTGCGCTGCCCGAGCGCCTTCCCTTGCGCGGGCACGCCCAAAGCGTTTGCCACGGCCTCGATCTGGGGGACGACACCGTCCATGGTGCGCTTCGGATCGGCGAACACGACGTTCACGCCTGCCGCGCGCAACTGCTCACGCAACTGCGGCGTCACCGTCACGTCATCGGTCAGGAACACCGAAGGGCGCAGTGCCAGTAGGGCTTCCAGGTTCAACGAACCGTTGCCGCCCGCCACGTTCGGCACATCGCGAATGGCGGGTATCGCGACGGTGCTGCGGCCGATCAGCTTGCCGCCCAAGCCGAGCGCGTACACGATCTGCGAGAGCGTGCCGTAGCGATCGACCGCGATGATGCGGCTCGCATCGGTGATGGTGACGTCCGCGCCGTCGAATGAGCGCACAGTGACCGGGAGCACCGGCGTCGGCTCCGGTCCGATCGGCACCGGATCGAGGTCGGTCAGCGTCGCGGTGGCCGCCCCACGCGGGCCGGAATTCGTCGCCGCGGTGTCCGTTCCGCATGCGGCGGACGCGGCGACCAGCGTGAGCGCGAACACCGCGAGCACACAGCGCGACCAGCCCGATCGGACACCGGCGATCCGCTGGGTTCGGACGGACGAGTCGCCGGACGTCGCATGCCTCATGTAGGTAAGCCTAAGACGTGCCGCGCGACGATCGGCACCGGGTCGGTGCCGATCGAACAGGTGGTCGTCAGGAACTCGCCGGACTTCGAGATTCCGTGAGTGCCCGCAAATACGCCGGCCGCAGGGAGCATCTGGCGGCGTCGCTCACTCGGTACGAGCACTGACGTCGTCGAGCGCGGCCGCGATGGCGCGCGGCAGTTCCAGGGTTTCCGCGGCGAGCACGCCGGTGAGCTGTCCGATATCGCGGGCGCCGACGATCATGCTCGCGATGCCGGGCCGGTCCCGAATCCAGGCCAGCGCGACGGCCAACGGCGAGGTACCCAACCCGTCCGCGGCGGTGACCAGCGCGTCGACCACCCTGGTCGCGCGCTCGTCGAGACTGCTGCGGATATCGGCCGCGGTGGCCTCGTCCGCGCCGCGCGAGTCCGCGGGAACCCCGTCGCGATACTTGCCGGTGAGAATCCCGCCGGCCAGCGGCGCGGACGCGATCACGCCGACACCGTGATGCAGTGCGGCGGGCACGAAATCGGGTTCCGCGTCGCGGGCCAGCAGCGAGTACGGCGTCTGCGCGACGCTGATCGGGGTGATCGCGGCGAGGCTCGCCACCTGCCACGCGCCGAATCCGCGCACGCCCGCGTACCGCACCTTCCCGGCCCGCACCACCTGTTCGAGGGTGGCCGCGACCTCGTCGAGCGGGGTCCGCGGATCCCACACCGCGACATTCCAGATGTCGAGGTGATCGGTGCCGAATTCGAGCAGCGTCCGATCGAGCTGACGCAGCAGCGCGCGCCGCGAGGTGTCGACGGCGGTCTTGGTCGTCGCGTCCGGCACGGCCGGTCCGGCGGGCGCGGGCGTGACCCGCGGCGCGAGACCCGCACAGCCGCTGAGCACCAGATCGTCGCGCGAGACGAGATCGCCGAGCAGCTCGGCCAGGATTCGTTGCGCGCCACCGCCGACGTACGCGGGGGAGGTGTCGACGAGCGTGCCGCCCGCCTCGATGAACGCCACCAACTGCACGGCCGCCTCATCGGCATCCGTATGCGAACCCCAGGTATGGGTCGCAAGCCCTATCCGGGACACCCGTAGGCCGCTGCGGCCAACCGTCCGTTGCTCCATCACCGTGTCCGCGCAATCGTCACGGCGCCAAGCCTAGAGCGTGCGCGGTCGTCCGGGCGCCTACCCGCACAGTGGCTCGCGCGTCGTTCGCGATAGCGGTGCGGGCATGCCACCTTGGCCGCGACACTGTACTGTCGCTGCGGGATTGCGCCGGACTCGCTCGCGTGCGACCCATCTGTTGACCAATTGCCCAGTCGGAACACTTCTTTCGGGCAAGCACACATGGAGGCGGCATGAGACACCAGGAGACCGTGTGACGGGCGAATCGATGACCTGGATACAGGCGCTCGTCCTCGGCCTGGTGCAGGGCCTCACGGAGTTCCTGCCGATCTCCTCGTCGGCGCATCTGCGGATCGTGTCGGGGGTGTTCTTCGGCGACGACGCGGGCGCCTCGTTCACCGCGGTCACCCAGCTCGGCACCGAGGCCGCCGTCCTGGTGTATTTCGCCAAGGACATCTGGCGGATCCTGCAGGCCTGGTTCTGCACCGTGGCCCGCAAGCTGACGCAGCGGCAGTCCGTCCCGATCACCGATCAGGTGACGACGCGGCTGCCCGTGGTGACCATGGGCCAGGCCGACCGCTACTTCGACGCGGAGCGCCAGCGCGAGCTGGACTACCGGGTCGGCTGGTATGTGATCATCGCCACCATCCCGATCGGCGTGCTCGGTTACCTGCTCAAGGACGTGATCCGCACCGCGGCCCGCAATCTGTGGCTGATCTCGTTCATGTTGATCGCGTTCGCGCTGGTCATCGCGGCGGCCGAGTACTACGGACGCAAAGTGCGGCCGCTCGAGCAGCTGACCACCCGCGACGGGCTGGTGATGGGTTTCGCGCAGTGCCTCGCGCTGATTCCCGGTGTGTCGCGCTCGGGTGCCACCTCGTCGGCGGGCCTGTTCCTCGGGCTGACTCGTGAAGCGTCCGTGCGGTTTTCGTTCCTGCTCGCGATTCCCGCGGTGACCGCGTCGGGGCTGTTCAGCATTCCGGATGCGTTCAAGCCGGCCGGTGAGGGGCTCAATGCCAGCGGCGCGCAGCTGATCGTGGCGACGTTGCTGGCGTTTGTTGTCGGATATGCGTCGGTGGCGTGGTTGTTGAAGTTCGTCGCCAAGCATTCGCTGGACTGGTTTGTCGGGTACCGGATCGTGCTCGGGTTGACCGTTATGGGACTGCTCGCGACCGGTGTCGTGTCGGCGACATGATTAGGCTGAGTATATGACGGTGATTCTGCTCCGACACGGAGTCTCGACTTCGAACACCGCCCACACGCTGGCCGGTCGCAGTACCGGCGTAGAGCTGACCGAGCGCGGCAACGACCAAGCCAAGGCCGTCGCCGACCGGCTCGCCGGGCTGCCGATCGAACGCATCGTGCACTCTCCGCTATTGCGCTGTCAGCGAACGGTGGCGCCGCTGGCGGAGAAATTAGGGCTGGAACCGGTCTTCGACGACCGGCTGATCGAGGTCGATTACGGCGAATGGACCGGGCGACCGATCGGCGAACTGCTGCAGGAACCGTTGTGGAAAGTGGTGCAGCGGCACGCTTCCGGCGCGGTATTTCCGGGCGGCGAGGGGCTCGCGCAGGTGCAGAGCCGCGCGGTCGCCGCTCTGCGCGAGCACGATCGGGCGCTGGCCGAACAGCACGGGCACGACGTGCTGTGGGTGGCCTGCACCCACGGTGACGTCATCAAATCCGTGCTGGCCGACGCGTTGGGCATCCATTTGGACGGATTCCAGCGGATCGTCGTGGAGCCCGCGTCGATCAGCGTCGTCCGATACACGCCGACCGCACCCTATGTGTGGCGGCTCAACGACACCGGTACCGACCTGTCCGCGCTGTCGAATCCGCCACGCCCCGTTCCCGATTCCGGCACCGATAAACAAGACGCCGCGCCCGATACCTCCGGGCCCGTTCCCGGCGGTGAGCTAGGTAGTGCCGGGAGTGGGGATAATGGGAATGCGGAGCGCTGAGATTCCTTGTACACGGATAGTGGGCGTTGTATCCCAGCGCCGTGGGTAGTCGATCAGGGTCACGTATCAGGAGGTGCATGTGTCACGCGCAATCCATGTATTTCGCACCCCCGATCGTTTCGTCGCCGGGACCGTCGGTGAGCCGGGCGATCGTTCGTTCTATCTGCAGGCCATAGAGGAACCGCGGGTTGTCAGTGTGTTGCTGGAGAAGCAACAGGTGAAGGTGCTCGCCGACCGGATGGGTTTGCTGTTGGACGAGGTGGCTCGCCGGTTCGGCGCCGAGGTGCCGCCGCAGGCCGAGGACATCGGCGACACGGCGCCGCTGGTGACGCCAGTGGACGCGGAGTTCCGGGTCGGCACCATGGGGCTCGGCTGGGACGCCGATGCGAATGCCGTGGTGGTCGAGTTGCTGGCGATCACCGAGACCGAGGTGGACGAGTCGGTGGTGCTCGACGACACCGAGGAGGGGCCGGACGCGGTCCGGGTGTTCCTCACCCCGATCCAGGCGCGGGAGTTCGCGCTGCGGTCCACCAGGGTGATCGCGGCGGGCCGGCCGCCGTGCCCGCTGTGCGGGGAGCCGCTGTCGTCGCGCGGGCACATGTGCGTGCGCACCAACGGGTACAAGCGCGGCGATATCTTCGGCGCGGCCGAACTAGAGGAGTGATCGGTGACGCGGGCCGGGGACCGGTTCCACAGCGGCGAGCTGACGGTGATCGGGCGGATCAGTACCGCCAGTAACGTGACCCTGGTTTGCGACATTCTCGATGAGACGGAACCGCCGCTGCGGGTGGTGTACAAACCGGTGCGCGGTGAGCGGCCGCTGTGGGACTTTCCCGACGGCACGCTCGCTGGACGCGAGGTGGCGTCGTATCAGATTTCGGCCGCGGTGGGCTGGGGCGTGATTCCCGAGACGATCCTGCGCGATGGGCCGTACGGGGTCGGCATGGTGCAGCGGTGGGTCGAGGGGGTCGACAACCACACCGAGCAGGGGGATCGGCTCGACCTGGTCGATCTGTGCCCGGCCGGTGCGGTGCCGGGCGGTTTCTACGAGGTGCTGCGGGCGCAGGATCCGGCGGGGAACGAGGTGTCGCTCATTCACGCGGACGATCCGCGGTTGCAGCGGATGGCGGTGCTCGATGTGCTGCTGAACAACGCTGACCGCAAGGGTGGGCATGCGTTGGAGGGGACCGACGGGCAGGTGTACGGGGTGGACCACGGCATCTGTTTGCACAGTGAGCATAAATTGCGCACTGTGCTGTGGGGGTGGGCCGGACAACCGCTCAGTGAGGCACTGGTTGCCGATATCACCGCGTTCGCGAAAGAACTGCCGGGTGCTGTTGCCGATCAGCTCGCCGAGCACATCACCGAGGCCGAAATCGAGGCATTGGTCGACCGTACGCAGGAATTGGTCGATGATCCGGTAATGCCTGTGCCGCGCACGGCCCGGCCGATTCCCTGGCCCGCGTTCTGAATTCTGCTGGCGCTGGACCGGTTTTTGGCAGGGAATGCGAAGCTGCGCACTGTGCTGAATTAGAGGGTTGCTCGACACAGTTCGCTGGCGAGTGCCAGTAACTCGAGTCGACCAGAGGGCGCAACCTCGATTCGGCTGCGCCCGCCGCGATGTCGACTACCTCTTCGTGCGGTGTGACGGTCCCACCCTCGCGAATTCCCTTGCCATACCGGCACAGTCGGCCCGCCAGTGCGGTCAGCTGAAGGACTGCGGGCCGAAGCGCCCCCAGGCGATGAAGACGGCCAACGCGAGATATGCGGCATTCAGCACCACGAACTTGTATCCACCATCCCGGATATGAGTGATCATCGCACCCACCATCAACACAACCCAGCAGACGGCCGTCACCGGGACCAGAACCGGCACGATATCGAGCACCGCGGGCAAAATCAGGCCAACCGCGGCGAGAAGCTCGAGCACGCCGAGAGCTTTGATGAATCCGCTATTGATCGGTTCGGTCCATTCCCCACCGGGTACTGCCGCCAGTTTCTCCTTCGGTACGAACGTCTTGCTGATACCACCGGCCAGGGCGACGACCGCCAGCAGTCCGGCAGCAATCCACAGCGTGGTGTTCATGATTTCTCCTCGAGAAGTAGTCCTGATCGGATAACTGGTCCGCATAAGACGCCCACACCTCGACCCTTGTGACACCTCGCTTCCGTGACGTACGTCATAGTCGACCCGGTCGGAGTCGCGAGCTCCGTTGCGCCGGGACCGAAGCATCGCGATGGCGGCGCAGTGCCGCGGGGTGCGAGTCGCCGGTCGCGCGTGCCGTGGGGTCCGTTGGCCGGACAGGAATGACGGCTGCGCAGCCGATCTCGCAGCCCGACGGCAACGGCGGCCGAGAATGCGCACCGGCGTCGACGAATACCGTTGCGGTACTGGTGCACTGGCGTGGTGCCATGTCGCACACTGCTCAATCGGCACCGAGTGCAGGACTGCACGCTGTGCCGATCACGGGCGTTGGCATCCTTGGCCGGGCTGGGATTTCTCGTTGCCCTCGCGCGGCCCGGCCGCTACCGTCAGCGGTTGGCCGGGTGGCGCGCGGTGCCGGAGCGAACGGGCCGGATGCCGGTGAGCGCGGATCCGCCGACAGCTGATTCTGCGAGAGCAAAAATGTTGACATCCGATGATTTGCTGAAAAACGCAGGTCGGGAGCGGCTGGTCAGGGGCGTAAGGCGAGTGCTGGACCGGGGCGGGGGGCGATGATCTCGACCACACCTTTACCCTCGAATCATGCAGTCCTGGTCCGATACCGCCCTACCCACCATCCCCGGAGCAGGGCCACCGTTGCGGTTGTACGACACCGCCGACCGTCAGGTGCGGCCGGTGACACCCGGTGCCACCGCCACCATGTACGTCTGCGGGATCACCCCCTATGACGCCACCCATCTCGGTCACGCCGCCACCTACCTGACCTTCGATCTGGTCAACCGGGTGCTGCGCGACGCCGGCCACGAGGTGCACTACGTGCAAAACGTGACCGACGTGGACGACCCGCTGTTCGAGCGGGCCGCGCGCGACGGCCTGGATTGGCGCGAGCTGGGCACCCGCGAGATCAATCTGTTCCGCGAGGACATGACGGCACTGCGCATCGTGCCGCCGCGCGAGTACGTCGGCGCGATCGAATCCGTCGACGAGGTCGTCGAATTCGTGCAGAAGCTGCTGGCCTCGGGTGCGGCGTACGTCGTCGACGATGCCGAATTCCCCGACGTGTACTTCCGTGCCGACGCCACCGAGCAGTTCGGCTATGAGTCCGGCTATGACCGCGCCACCATGGAGCGCCTGTTCGCCGAACGCGGCGGCGACCCCGACCGCCCCGGCAAGCGCGACACCATCGACGCGCTGCTCTGGCGTGCCGAGCGCCCGGGCGAGCCGTCCTGGCCCGCCCCGTTCGGGGCCGGACGCCCTGGCTGGCACATCGAGTGTTCGGCCATCGCGCTCAACCGCATCGGCCCCGAGTTCGACATCCAGGGGGGCGGCAGCGACCTGATCTACCCGCACCACGAATACTCCGCCGCGCACGCGGAGTCGATCATCGCGGGCCGTCGCTTCGCCCGCCACTACGTGCACGCCGGCCTGATCGGCCTGGACGGCGAGAAGATGTCGAAGTCCAAGGGCAACCTCGTACTGGTCTCCACCCTGCGCCGCAGCGGCGTCGACCCGGCCGCCATCCGCCTCGGCCTGCTGGCCGGCCACTACCGCCAAGACCGCATGTGGACCGACACGGTCCTCGAGCAGGCCAAGTCCCGCCTCGACCTGTGGCGCCGCGCGACCGCGCTGTCGTCCGGCCCCACCGCCACCGACACCATCGCCCGCCTCCGCCAGCACCTGTCCGACGACCTGGACACCCCGAAAGCCCTGGACGCCGTGGACAATTGGGCCCGCCAGGCCCTCGACTACGGCGGCTCCGACCCCGCAGCGCCCGCCGAAATCGCCGCCGCCATCGACGCCCTCCTCGGTATCAGCCTGTAGTCCGCACACCTGATTGTCGCTTCGCATACCCCGCACGTCGGGTTATGCGAAGCGATGGGCAGATGCACGAGGAGCGATGCCACACAGCCGCGCTCCCGTGCGAGTACTCGCCGCAGCCTCCATGGCTGCGAGAGAAGGTCCGTGCTACCCAATCGATCCGGGCCAGAATTCGAACAGACGACTAACGAGCGCCCAGTGGCAATGGCGCCAGTCGTCGTTTCAGGTAACGGCCGGGGCATGACGCACGCCACAAATTGGTCGTTGAATCTTCGACCGTCCCTTGCTTGCAGGGTTGGCCGGGTGTCTATTAGCTATCGGGTTTTCCTTGAGTCGTAGGAGAACTGCGGAGATGGGAATGGTGACTGTTCTCGTTGTCGGTGCGGTGCGCGAGAACGGAGAGGAGACATCCGCTGTCGCGACACCAGCGGATCAGCTGCAGCAGGCCGTCGTGGCGATGTACGGCGCCATCGCCGACCGCGACTACGCTTCGGCCTACAGTTACCGATCCGACACGTGCAAAACAGCCCTGACCTCGGATGCATTCACCGCCGCAATCACCGAGATCTACACCGGCCGCAACCTCTCCGCAGGCCGGCCCAGCTACTCGGCACAGCTCAACGGCGCCTCGGCCGAGGTCGTGTTCAAGTACAACGACATCGATAACGATCCCGACGCCGAAACCGGGCGGACCTGGACACTGACATCCCAAGGCTGGCGATTCGACAACTGCCGATGAACACACCAACCAGTGGAAGCGACGCCATGAGCAAGTTCTTTGCCATCCCGCAAATAGATACCTATTTCGTCGTGATGACCACGCTCATCACCGTCTTAAGCATCGATCCCCTGATCGACGTATTCCGCGGTACCGCATCGCCTCTCGATTGGATCCTGGCGATCCTGGTGACCATCAACTGGATTGTCGCCGCGATCGCACTGACCAGGCGGTACCGCCACAGGAGCAACCAATGACGACCCCGCCCGCCCACGCGACCAGCAACCGAACCCGTGGCAAGACCGTCCTGCTGGGGATCTTCACCCTGGTTGCCGCCCTCGTCGTCGGAGTTCTCATCGGACGGTCAACTTATGAACGCTCCGAAACGCCCGCCGACCAGAAAAGCGTCGCCGAGACGGTACGTACCGTCGTCGATGCCGCGAACACCGGCGACACCACCACCTTGTCCCGACGAACCTGCGGCGACGTCGGGATGCGTGTCAACGAAGGCAATCGCCAGATCCTCGCCAACCAGAACACCGACACAGCAACCCTGCACATCGGTGTCGGCGACTTCCACTACATCACCGTCGACGGCAACACGGCCACTGCCTACGCCCGCGTTCAGGGCAAACTCGGTACCGCCGAGGGAACCCCGCAGGTGGCCTTCTTCGCGCTCGTCCGAGACGACAATGGCTGGAAGCTGTGCACCGCAACAATTTCCAAGCCTTGACAACCTGCCCACCCGCCATTGTCGGCGCGCAAGTTTGCAGGGCCAACCCTTACCAGGATGGATCGCTGCGGTCCGGGCCGATGACCTGCCCGGCCTGAGCACCTTCGCCAACGGGCTCGAGTCCGAATCGACGGGATCGGGCTGAAATGGTTGCCCGGGCCGATGTTCCGTGATGTGGTACTGCGGTGTGCAACATTCCTGGGCGGGGCTTGATCGGGCGGCGGACGATGCTGGGTGGCGTGCTCGGTGCCGGGGTGCTGTTGGCAGCGGGGCGATTGACGGCGTCGGCTGAGCCTGGGGCGCCGCAGACTATTGCTGCTCGGCAGCGGTTCTTCGGAGTCGATACCGTCGATGCGGAGACCGGTGCGGTGCGGGCAGATCGGGTCGTGCTGGCGTGGGCGGGATGCACAACGTTTGCGATGGCCATCGGCGGGTCGGTGTTTCTGCTGGATGCGTGGGTGCCTCGGCTCACCAGCACCGGATATGTGCCCGCTACGCCGCAGGATCTGGCCGACCTTGCGCCCGAAGCGATTTTCATCGGGCACGGGCATTTCGATCATGCCGGTGACGCGGGGCGGATCGCGCAGGCGTCCGGCGCGGTGGTCTACGGGACGGCCGATCACGGTGTGAGTATCCGTGCGCAGGTGAGTGATCCGGAGTTCCGGACCGTCGCCCTCGGTGACGCGAACTCGCTGCCGGGGGAGCGGCACGACTTCACCGTCGGTGCGGTCGAGGTGACCGCGATCCGCCACGTGCACTCCGCGCCTACCGCGCCGGAACGCCCCGGCGGCTCGGCCCCGTTTTTCCCGATGCCGGAACTCTGTGCCCTCGTTCAACATCCGCCGACGCTCGCCGGTGTCTTGCAGAGCGTTCCGCGCCTGAACGATCCCGAGGGCGGTTCGCTGCTCTACCAATTCCGTGTCCCCGGTTTCTCGCTGGTCTGGCACGACTCCAGCGGCCCGCTCACCGAGAAGGCCCCGAACGTGTTCGACGTCTTCGCCGCGCTACCCCCGACCGACCTTCAGATCGGTGCGGTCCAAGGCTTCAACCAAATCACCAACGGTCTGCGCGACCCCCGCCGCTACATCGAAGCCATCGCTCCCGCGCTTTTCGTCCCCACCCACCACGACAATTGGCTCCCCGGGGTCACCGCAGGCGCCGCGAACTACGACCCGCCCCTGCGCGATGAACTCAACCGCATCTCCAGCCTCCACCGCCCTGAGCTCCGCTCCCTCCACGACCCAGCCGACTACATCCGCCCCGACCGCCTCACCTTCCCGCTGTAGTCGGTCAACGAATTCCCCACCCCGCCAACACTTCTGGCGGAGTGGTGGCGCGGGCGAGTGTCCCGTGCGCTCCTGCCGGGGTCAAGAATCGAGCAGAGTCAAAAGGTCGCTACTTGATCTTTGACAGCGACCTTTTGACTCGACTCGATCCCCGCGACGCGGGTGTGGCGGCTACGCGACGGTGGTGGTTTCGGCGGGGGTGGTGGGTTGGTGGACTTCGGGGGGTGGGTCGGGGGAGTAGAGGCGGTCGATGTCGGGGGTGTATTTGGCGGCGATGGGATTGCGGCGGAGTTTCATCGTGAGGGTGATCTCGTCGCCGCCGGGTTCCCAGAAGGTGGGCAGGACGGTGAAGCGTTTGATCTGTTCTACCCGGGACAGTTTGGTGTTGCCCGCCGCGACGCCGCGCGCGATTTCGGCGATCACGCCGGGGTCGGTGGCGAGGGCGGCGGCGGAGGCGTCGGGTAGACCATGTTGGGCCGCATAGGGTTCGGCGGTTTCGGCGTCGATGACGATGAGCGCGGTGTTGAAGGGGCGGCGGTCGCCGATGGTGGCGATGGAGCCGATCAATGGGGTGGCGGCCTTGATGGCGTTCTCGATGTTGGCCGGGGACATGTTCTTTCCGGCGGAGTTGATGATGAGTTCCTTCTTGCGGTCCACGACGCGGAGGTAGCCGTCGGCGTCCTGGGTGAGGATGTCGCCGGTGTGCAGCCAGCCGTCGGCGTCGAGGGCCTCGGCGGTCTTGATGGGTTCCGCGCGGTAGGAGCGCATGATCGACGGGCCTCGAATAAGGAACTCGCCGTCGTCGGCGATGGTGGCCTCGAGGCCGGGCAGTAACTTGCCGACCGTGTCGAGTCTGGCCTCGTGCGGCGGGCTGACGGTGGCGATGCAGGTCACCTCGGACATGCCCCAGACTTCGGAGATGGGGATGCCGAGGCCGAAGAAGAAGCCGAGCGTCTCCGGCGGGATCGGCGCGGCGCCCGACATCGCCCACTTCACTTGGTCCAGACCGAGTTTCGCGCGCAGTTTGGACAACACGGCGGCGTCGGCCTTCGCCCATTCGGCGGCGAGCGCGTCGTCCATCGGTTCGCCCGCCAGTTCCGCGGCGGCCTTGCGCGCGGCGACGCCGAGCCCCCATTGCAGCGCCGCGCGGGTGGCGTCGTCGGGTTCGTTGGCGGCCGCGAATTCCAGTGCGGCCTTGAACTTTTCCCACACGCGGGGGACCGCGCCCCAAATGGTGGGCCTGGCGTCGATCAACGCGCCGAGCAGCTGGTTGCGATCGGGCACGACCGTGAGTTGCGTGCCGAAGACCTCCTGCAGATACAGCGCGGTGAATCGGTCGGCCATGTGCGCCGTCGGTAGGTAGGAGGTTTGGCGGTCGCCGAATTCGACCGGGAGCACCGTGGCGAAGGTGTGCGCGTCGAACAGCAGATTGGCGTGGGTGAGCTCGACACCCTTCGGATTGCCGGTGGTTCCCGAGGTGTAGCACAGCGTCACCACATCGTCCGGCTGCACCGCGCGCCAACTCGCCTCGAAGTCGAAATCGCTGCGCCCCAACGATTTCAGGTCCTCAACGCTGAGCGTTCCGTCCGGCGCGCCGTCCAGGCAGACGATGGTCTCGATCGGCACACCGCACGATCGGATGCGGTCCACGTACTGCGCCTCGCAGATCACCACCCGGTTGCCCGCATTGCCGAACACGTAGTTCAACTGCTCCGGGACGAGCGTGTTGTACACGGAAAACGAAGTGGCCCCGGTATGTTGCGCACCCACCTCGAGCGGATAGAACTCGACCCGGTTGGCCATCATCAACGCGACTGTGTCACCGCGCCCGACACCGAGCGCGCTCAACCCCGCCGCGATCTCCCGCACCTGCGCGGCGTAGTCCCGCCAGGTCAAACTCTGCGCGCCGCCGATCGACCGGACCGCAACCGCGTCGGGATCAATGGACGCGACCCGCTGGAACGCGGCACAGGAAGTATTCGGCTCGGTCATCACACAACCCCGTTCAGAACAGCTGTCTATCTCTCTGAGACGGTAAAGGCAGGGAAAGCACACGGGGACGTTTCTGTCGATTTCCGCACGGTGGCGTTGGCCCCGACGAGCGGTCCGCTGCGGCTTCGTCGCGCGACGCGAAGTAGTCGCGCTGCCGCTCGATCAGCCGATTCAGTTCCGCGCCAAGGACTCTCGCATCGCGGGCAGCGTCGACCAACCCGCGGAATTTCCCGATGACGCGAACCAGTGGACCGTCCTGTGCTCAGGGCGCGCCGACCGGAAGGTGTCGCGGTACCCCACCCAACCGTTCGTCGTAGGTGGCGAGCAAAGCTGGTGATTTCTGCCACGAGCTGCACGGCACCAGCCCGTGATGACTGGTTTTCGCGTTCCGGCGTCGGCGATTCGCATTAGACACCTACCCGGTAGGGGTATATGGTCGACGTTGCCGACGGTACGCCTCGACTCGATCGAGCCGAGCTTTCCGAACGAGGAGTGAGGTACGTGAACCACGACCAGCAGCACCGCAACCCAGCAAGCCGCACCGCCGTCCTCGACGTGCGCGGCATCCGCTGGGCCAGCCAAGCCAACGTCGTCACCGCCGTACTCCGCCGCAGACCAGGCGTGCTCGACGTCGCCGCCAACCCCACCGCCCAAACCGCCACGGTCGCCTACGACCCTGCCATCACCTCGGTCGCCGAACTGGCCGGCTGGATCCGTGACTGCGGCTACCACTGCGCAGGCCGTTCAGTCCCCAACCACATCTGCGATCCACTGATCGAGCCGCACACCGACGGTCACGCGGCAGGCTCGGACAGTGTCGGCAACGTCGCGCACGATGACGACGTGCCCGGCGCGTACGAGCACCGGAGTGACGCCTTGGATAGCGGGCGGACAGTGCACGTCGCGCCGACTCCTGCCGAATCCGCACGGCTGGTGGCCGCTGGTACCGATGGATCTCGCGCACGACACAGCGATCAGGATGGGCAAGTCGGAACGGTCGGGCCGGGTGGCAGCGCTGATCAGGGTGCAGACGCGCGGATCATCCGTCGCGCTGATGGCGATGCGCAGATGGGTACTGCGAATCCCGCTGAGCACGCAGAACGTGGTGGCCGCGTCGATCGTGGCGGGCACGCCGATCATGATGCCGTCGTCGGGGAGGCCGAGCACACAGGGCACGTGACACCTGCGGATTACAGCGATCATGCCAAGGTCGGCGGGCATGGCGGTCGCGCTGAACACGATGCGCAGATGCGAGCCTCCGATCACGGCGATCACGGCGATCACGGCGATCACGGCGATCACGGCGATCACGGCGATCACGGCGATCACGCGGGACGTGGCGGCGATGCGGGGCACGGTGGGCATGCGGGGCACGGTGGGCATGCGGGACATGGCGGCGATGCGGGGCACGGTGGGCATGCGGGGCACGGTGGGCATGCGGGACATGGCGGCGATGCGGGACACGGTGGGCATGCGGGACATGGCGGCCATGCGGGACACGGTGGCCATGCGGGGCATGCCGGGATGTCTATGGCGGACATGGCTGCTGATATGCGGAATCGGTTTGTGGTGGCGGCTGTTTTCGCGGTGTTGGTGATGTTGTGGTCGCCGATGGCTACCGACATGTTCGGGCTGCATTTGCCGGTGCCGTTCGGGATGCGGCAGGACATTTGGGCGCTGGTGCTGAGTTTGCCGGTGATCTTCTATTCGTCGGCGATCTTCTTCACCGGCGCGGTGGCGGCGTTGCGGGCGCGCACGTTGGACATGATGGTGCTGGTCGCGGTGGGGATCGGGGCGGGCTGGCTGTATTCGCTGGCGATCACGCTGACCGGCGGCGGCGAGGTGTTCTATGAGGCCTCGACGATGCTGGCAACCTTTGTGCTGCTTGGTCATTGGTTCGAGATGCGGGCTCGCGGCGGGGCCAACGATGCGATCCGCGCGCTGCTGGATCTGGCGCCGCCGAAGGCGGAGGTGATCCGCGACGGTGTGCCGGTCGAGGTGCCCACCGCCGAGGTGGTGGTCGGTGACCTGTTGCTGGTGCGACCGGGTGCGAAGATCGCCGTCGACGGTGTGGTCGAGGAGGGCGACAGCGAGGTCGACGAGTCGATGGTGACCGGCGAGAGCATGCCGGTGCACAAGGAACCGGGCTCGACGGTCATCGGCGCGTCGTTGAACACCAACGGCACGCTGCGGGTCCGCGCGACCAAGGTCGGCGCGGATACCGCGCTGGCGCAGATCGTGGAATTGGTTCAGCAGGCCCAGAATTCGAAGGCGCCGGGCCAGCAGCTGGCCGACCGCGCGGCCTTCTGGTTGGTGCTGGTCGCACTGGTCGGCGGCGCGCTGACATTCACGGTGTGGCTGCTCGTCGGCGCCTCCTTCGCCAAGGCGATGCTGTTCGCGATCACCGTCGTGGTGATCACCTGCCCCGACGCCCTCGGCCTCGCCACCCCGACCGCGATCATGGTCGGCACCGGCCTCGGCGCGAAACGCGGTGTGCTGTTCAAGAATGCGCTCGCCCTGGAATCCGCGGCCCGCATCCAAACGGTGGTCATGGACAAGACCGGCACCCTCACCAAGGGCGAACCGGAAGTCACCGATGTGGTTACCGCCGAAGGGTTTTCGCCCGACGAGGTGCTCCGCCTGGTCGCCGCCGTCGAACGCGAATCCGAACACCCGCTGGCCGCCGCGATCGTCCGACACACCGAAACCCTCAGCCCTGCACCGCGAGTCGCGTCTCTTCCCGGCGACGCCGTCACTGCCAAGGTCGGCGATAGCGGCGCGATCTCCGGCGATGTCGCCACCACTGCCCGCGACGACCGGGCGCTCGTTGACGGCGTTGAGAAAGGCGGCCACGCAACAAGATCCGCGCCTTACTCCGGCCACGCCGTCGTTCCAGGCGATCGCATAGTTGACGATCGGAATGCCGAAAACAGCAGCAGCGCAGGTTGGTCGGCGAACAGTTCCGAAGGCGCGCCCGGACAGTCGGCTCCAATCGATTCCGACCACAATGGCGATCACGACGGAAGTGGTCGCGCTGCAACGGAGTCCGCTAGCGAATCCGCGCACGACCCCGCCCACGCTGTCCATCTTCCCAGCCGGCCCGCCGTCGATGGCTCGCACCTCGGCAGCGGCGGCACGATTCTGTCTGCCGACGAGTCCGGGAAAGGCCTGAGCGCCGGAACCGTAGCGTCCTTGTCTGCCGACAAGTTCGAGAACGTCCCCGGGTACGGCGCTATCGCTGAGGTCGAGGGGCATCGTGTCGTTGTCGGCAACCGGCGGTTGTTCGAACGTGAACGCATCGACCTCGGATCGCTTGCCGCGCACCGTGATCGACTGGCCGACTCCGGTCACACCGCTGTGCTCGCCGCGATCGATGGCACTGCTGTCGCGGTGATCGCACTCGCCGACGCACCACGCGAAACCTCCGCCGCCGCGGTCGCCGAGCTGCACGACCTCGGTATCGAAGTGGTGATGTTGACCGGTGACAATCACGCTACCGCCGAACGCATTGCCGCCGATCTCGGGATCGATACCGTCATCGCGGAGGTCCTGCCCGGCGACAAGGCCGCGAAAATCGCTGAGCTGCAACGTGATGGCCGCAAGGTCGCGATGGTCGGCGACGGCGTGAACGATGCGCCGGCGCTGGCGGGCGCGGATCTGGGCATCGCGATCGGCGCGGGCACCGATGTCGCCATCGAAACCGCCGACCTGGTGTTGATGCGCTCGGACCCACTCGACGTCCCCACCGCACTGCGCATCGGCCGTGGCACCCTGCGCAAGATGCATCAGAACCTGGCCTGGGCGGTCGGCTACAACACCATCGCCTTGCCGATCGCCGCGGGCGTTTTCGTGCCCGCCTTCGGTTTCACGCTGCGCCCGGAGATCGCCGCCATGTCGATGTCGGGTTCCAGCATCATCGTCGCGTTGAACGCGTTGTCGCTCAAGCGCCTCCGCCTTCCGGGCCGAAACAGGACCGGCGACTAAGGTGCGGGCAGCCCGTGAACGCCACCGCCAGCCGCGCATGCGGCTGGCGGTGCGTCGTGAGCAGGTACTCGACGCCGCATTGCGGCTGGTGACCCAGCACGGCTACGCGGCGATCACGATGGAGGCCGTCGCGCGTGAGGCGGAGCTGGCCAAGCCGCATGTTATTCCGCCTATCCAGGCGTGGAACCGTTGCTGATCGCGCTGTTCGACCGGGAAGGGGAGCGAGCACTGGCGCCGCTGGCCGAGGCGATGCCCACCTTCGCCGACGACGCCGAGTTCGACGACGTCCTCGTCGCCGCGATGACGAACCTGCTCACCGTGGTTCTCGCGAACCCGGATTCATCGCGGCGGCGGCTGCTGCCCGCCGTCGACGCGAGTCAGGTCCGCGAACGATCCGAGGCCGCCATGCAATTCGCCCTCGATCAGCTGCGCGCCTTGCTCGAATGGGGCAGCGATCGCCGCGCCGGCCTCGCCGACATAGATCTGGAACTGCTGGCCATGTCCCTGATCGCCGCGTGCGAGCGGGCGGGGCACCAGATCCTCACCGACCCCGAGCAGTTCACCATCGACCGCTACAAACGATTCGCCCGCAGCATGCTTGGCGCGCTCGCACCCCGATAGCGAGCTGTACATGTCTGAGACACTGACCTAGATTCGGTGGGCATGGAGACGATTGAGCTCACCGCACCCGATGGACGGCTCGAGGCGGTATTGGCGCGGCCGTCCGGGGACGGGCCGTGGCCAGGGGTCGTGGTGATCCACGACGGGGTGGGGTTCAGCGAGGACTTGCGGCGGACCGTGCGAATGCTGGCCGACTACGGGTATCTGACGATCGCGCCGAACCTGTTCTCGCGCGGCCGGGTGCGCTGCATTCGGACGATCTTCCGGGCCCTGGCGTTCACCGGTGACGGCCCGCCGGTGCGCGATGTCATGGCGGCGCGGGACCGGCTGGTCGCCGAACCCGACTGCACCGGCCGCACCGCCGTCGTCGGGTTCTGTATGGGCGGTGGCTTCGCACTGCTGGTCGCGCCGAAGGGTTTCGACGCGTCCGCACCGTTCTATCCGTCGCTGTACGGCGACTATCGCGCCATGCTCGACGGCGCCTGCCCGGTGGTCGCCAGCTACGCCCAACGCGACCCGATCCTGATCGGCGCGCCACGCAAACTGGACGAGGCACTGACCGAACTCGGCGTAGACCACGACATCAAGGTCTACCCGAAGGTCACCCACGCCTTCGCCAACGTCACCCCGGTCGACCCCCTGCTGCGCGTCACCGGCCTCGGCTACAACGAGGACGCCTCCCGAGACGCCTGGCAACGCATCCTCACCTTCTTCGACACCCACCTCACCGCCCCCGAAAACCCTTGAGCCAGCGGACCTATCGAACTAGCCGGTACCGCCGACGGTATAAACCGAGCACTCGCCCCGATGTGCTGCGAACGATGGATCACGTTCAAGATCATGGGGAACTGGTGCTGTTGGCCTCTCGACCGACGCCAACATCAGTTTCCCATGATCTTGAACGTGATCCCACCCCGGTCGCACCCACCGAAATCCGCACCCACACTCGGGATCCGCACTCGGAATAGGGCACTAAAGTCAGTGCTGATCCCGAGTGAGGGTGCGGATTTGGCCAGGACGTCGGGGTTGTCGGCGGTATGACATCGCCGCATAGCGTTGACGCTGCGGGCCTGTCGGCCTCGCCCGTGCACCCTACTGAAATCCGCACTGTGACTCGGGATCGGCACTCGGAATAGGGCCCTAGAGTCAGTGCTGATCCCGAGTGAGGGTGCGGATTTGGCCAGGACGTTTGGGTTGTCGGCGGTATGACATCGCCGTATAGCGTTGATGCGCCGGATCTGTCGGCCTCGCCGTACACCTTACCGAAATCCGCACTGTGACTCGGGATCGGCACTCGAAATAGGGCCCTAGAGTGGGTGCTGATCCCGAGTGAGGGTGCGGATTACGTTAATTACGCGGGGCCTACTCGCCGGTCCATTTTGGGGGGCGCTTTTCGGCGAAGGCGCGGGGGCCTTCGAGGGCGTCCTTGCTGATGAATACCGGGCCTGCTTCCTCGAGGCTCATCTGCCAGATCGGGGTATCCCAGTCGGAGCCGAAGTCGTTGACGCGGTGCATGATTCGTTTGGAGGCGCGTACTGCCATGGGCGCGTTTGCGGCGATCTTCTCGGCCAGTTCGAGTGCGGCGGTGAGCACCTGGTCGGCGGGCACCACGCGGTTGACCAGTCCCCAGTGTGCCGCGCTCGCGGCATCGATCGGGGTGCCGGTCAGCGCCATCTCGAGCGCGATCTTCGGCGGTACCGCGCGCGGCAGGCGCAGTAATCCGCCTGCGGCGGCGATCAATCCGCGCGTCACCTCGGGCAAGCCGAGCGAGGCGTCTTCGCTCATCACCGCGAGATCGCTGGCCAGCACGATCTCGGTGCCGCCGCCGAGGGCGAACCCATTGACCGCCGCGATGAGCGGCTTGTCGACGAAATGTTGTACCAGCCCGGCGAATCCGTACTCCGGATGCGCCACATCGTGAATCACGTTGCCGCGCGCCAACTCTTTGAGGTCGGCCCCGGCACAGAATGCGCGCCCGGCCCCGGTGATCACCCCGACCCGCAGCTCCGGATCGGTGGCGAGTTCGGCCAGCGCGGCACCCACCGCACCCGACAGTTCGGCATTCACCGCATTCATCGCCTCGGGGCGATTCAGGGTGATGACGGCGATGTGCCCCTTGCGTTCCAGCGTGGCTGCGGCGGTCAAGGTGAGCCCTCCTTCAGAAGTTCCTTCGAACCTACCGGGACGCTACGCGCGATCATCGTGTCAGATCCCGGTCAGTGGTCGGATGCCTACTCGATGTCGCGGCCGACCGCAGGCCTGCGCCGCGGGATTCCGTCGCGTAGGCCACGATGGCGGAGCGGCTCTTGACATCCGTGAGTGGCGCAGGCCTTGGCAGGCAGGCACTCCTGCGGACACGGGTCTCTCCGGTGGCCGGTGCTGGTGCGGCCGATCGCAGGCCTGCGCTGCGGATTCGGTCGCGGACGCCAGGCCGCGGCGCGGGAGCGCCCCCGGAGCCTCCTGGCGCTGTGCGGGCCTAGGCGCTCTTGCGGACCGCGATATTTCCGGTGGCCGGTGCTGGTGCAGCCGATCGGAATCCCGTGCGGCGGCTTCGGTCGCCGATGCTAAGCCACAGCGCCGAAGCGGCCCTTGACCTTCCGGCGTTGCGCGGGCCTAGGCAAGCGCTACTGCGGGCCGCGGTATCTCCTGCGGCCGGTGCTGGTGTGTTAGGTCGCAGGATCGCGCTGCGGATTCGGTTGCGATGCTGGGCCACGGTGGCGGAGCGGCCCTTGGCCTCTCGGCGTTGCGCAGCCTAGGTAGGTGCTCCTGCGGACAGCGGTCTCTCCGCGGCCGGCTGCGGCGCCGATCGCAGGTTCGCGCTGCGGATTCGGTTGCGATGCGAGGCCGCAGGGCCGGAGCGGTCCTTGACTTTCTGGCGTTGCGCGGGCCTAGGCCAGCGCTCCTGCGGACCGCGGGCCTAGGCCAGCGCTCCTGCGGACCGTGATATTCCCAGTGGTCGGTGCTGGTGTGGTCGGTCTCAGGTTCGCGCTGCGGATTCGGTCGCCGATGCTAGGCTGCGGCGTCGGAGCGGCCGGTGACCTTCCAGCGTTGCGCGAGCATAGGCCGGCGCTCTTGCTGACCGCGATATGTCGGCCACCGGTGCTGGTGTGATCGGTCGCAAGCCAGTGCCGGAGCGGCCCTCGACCTTCCGGCGTTGTGCGGGCCCAGGCCGGCAGGCGCTGCTGCGGACAGCGGCCTCTCGGGTGGCCGGTGCTGGTGTGACCCGGTCGCAGGCCTGCGCCGCGCGGCAGACAAGGACCCGCTTGGCCCCGTGCAAGACTTGGCCCGTGAGTGGGCCTAAAGCAGACATTCAGCACAACCCCGACAAGACGGCCCAGAGTGGCGGTAGCCACGCCGTGCCGGATCGCGGCGACGTGATCGGGTCCGGAATCATCTGGCTCGCTAAATGGTCGTTGTGCATTGTCGCGATCGCGGCGGGCTCGTGGGTGCTGATGTTTCTGCTCGCGAAGCTGTGGGTGGTGATCTTGCCGGTGGCGCTCGCGATCGTTGTGGCGACGGTGCTGTGGCCGCCGACGCGGTGGCTCACCAATCATGGTTTGCGTCCGGCGCTGGCCGCGACGATCACGATGGTGGTGTTCATCGGCGCGCTGGCCGGAGTCATCGCGCTGATCGTGCCGTCGGTGGTGGACCAGGCGCCCGACCTCGCCGATAAGTCCACCGCCGGTGTCAATCAGGTGCGCGACTGGATGCAGGGTCCGCCGCTGCGGATCCGCGACGAGCAACTCAACTCCGCGGTCGATGCGATCGTGTCCCGGCTGCAGTCGAGCGCCGCGCAGATCGCCGGTGGTGTGTTCAGTGGAGTGTCCACGGCGACGTCGGTGCTCATCACCCTGTTCCTGGTGCTCGTGCTGAGCTTCTTCTTCGTCAAGGACGGCCCGCGACTGCTGCCGTGGCTGCACGCCGTGCTCGGCAGCCGCAGTGGCCTGGCACGTCGAGGAGGTGCTGAACCGGATCTGGGGCACCCTCGGCGGTTTCATCCGGACCCAGGCCCTGGTCAGTTTGATCGACGCGGTGTTCATCGGTGCGGGGCTGGTGATCCTCGGGGTGCCGTTGGCGCTGGTGCTCGCGGTGATCACGTTCATCGGTGGTTTCGTCCCGATGGTCGGTGCGTTCGTGGCGGGCGCGCTCGCGGTGCTCGTCGCGTTGGTCGGCAATGGGTTCACCACCGCGTTGATCGTGCTCGCCATCATCGTCGCGGTGCAGCAGTTGGAAGGTAATGTGCTGCAACCGGTTCTGCAGAGCCGCAGCATGAAGCTGCACGCGGTGCTGGTGTTGCTCGCCGTCACCGCGGGCGGCTCGCTCTACGGGATTGTCGGTGCGTTCCTCGCCGTTCCGGTGGTGGCGGTGGTTGCGGTGGTGGTCCGTTACCTCGGCGAGCAGATCGATGTAATCACCGCCGCACCCGTGGCGTCGGACGACGAGGTTCAGCCCGCACCGGAGTAGGTCAGCCGTTCTGCCTGGCCGCCGCGAGCGCGGCGATGGCGTCGGCGAACATGGTGTTCTTGATGGCGCCGAGGGTGCTGGAATCCTTGCCGCCGAGCGGGGCGAGGATGGCGAGCGCGGTGTCGGTGATCGCGCCCTCGGCGGCGGTGGCGTCGACGATATCGACTGCGAGCGCGTCGGTTCCGCCGAAGCGACGGCCGGTGGTCATCGAGGCGACCGCGGTTTTCGGGGAGAGCTTGGCTTGGATGAGCGCGGCCATCCCCTCGGTGAACGGGATGCGGATGTCCACCTCGGGGAAACAGAAGTAGCCGCGATCGGCGCGCATCACCCGGTAGTCGTGCGCGATGGCGAGCATGGCGCCCGCGCCGAAGGCGTGCCCGGGCAGCGCGGCGACCGTGGGGACGGGCAGCGCGAGCACGCGCGCGAACACAGCCTGCACCTCGCCGACGTACCACTGACTGCGGTCGCCGTTGGCGCCGAGCCAGTCGAGGTCGAGTCCGTTGGAGAAGAACTTTCCGCCGGCGGTGGTGACCAGGCCCTGCGCGCCGTCGGCGAGGACGGTGTCGAGGTGGGCGTTCACTTCGTCGAGAAAGGCCGGCGAGAAACGATTTTCGTCGTTGCCGAGGTCGAGGACGGCGATCTTGTCGTGGTAGCTGAGAGTCGGCATGAGATTCCTTGTGTCGAGAGGTGGTGGATTTTCCTGAACATGAATTGCTGTCACGGTGGCGAACCGAGCGCGAGCACGGCCCGGACTGCCGCGCGAAGTTGCTCACGGGCAAGGGGATTGGTGAACCGTTTGCGGCGCAACAGGATCGCGGTGGGCAGGTCGACCAGGCACAGGTTGAGGACATCGACCGCGCGTCCGTCGGCCCGATCCCAGAGGTGCCGCGACAGTCGGATCATCAACTCCACCAACACCTTGTCGGTATCCGCGAGCTCGGTCGCGATGGTCTCGGGCACCTCGCCGAGCAGTTCATCACGCTCGACGGTGAGCAGCAACCGCGACGACACCGGGAACTGCTCGGCGAACACCGCGGGCGCCTCGGCCGCGGCAACCACCGCGTCGATGCCGTCGCACCGATCGGGCCCGTCCAGCGCGCGGTCGACCAACGCGGACTGCAACGCCAGAAACCGATGCGCCGCCCGCAACCAGGTGCGCCCGAGCAACTCCGCCCGAGAACCGAACGTGTGATAGATCGCGCCGTTGGACACCCCGGTCGCCGCCGCGACCGCCCGCGTGGTGACCGCAGCCGGACCCGATCGCACGGCCAGCGACTCCGCGGCATCGAGCACGACGTCGGGATCGTGGGTGCGGGGGCGAGGCATGCGACCACAATAACAGAGCGAGCGCTCTGCTATTCGGCGCGTCTATCGTGGCTTTCGCCGTCCTGCCGCACCGCCGTCCTGCCGCACCGCCGTCCTGCCGCACCGCCGTCCTGCCGCACCGCCGTCCTGCCGCGCTGCCGCGCTGCCGCGCTGCGCTGACCCGCCGCCTCGTCGCGCCGTTGCGCCGCGCCGGCCTGCCGCGCTGACCCGCTGGCCTGCTGCGCCACCCCGCCACCCCGCCACCCCGCCACCCCGTCGCGCCGCCCCGTCGCGCCACCCCGCCGCGCCGGCCCGCCGCCCCGCCGCGCTGACCCGTCGCCTCGCCGATCCGCGCCGCCGCGTCTCGCCCCGCCGCGCCTGCATGTGTGCAGGTCGTCTTGCGTGTGCCCTGTCTATTAGTTACGGCGTGCTGGCGGTGGACGTGTTCTGGCACGCCGAATCATCCGCGGCAGTCGATGGATCGGATACGTGCACGCGCTCGATCGACCCTGCGATGCTCGCGCGCTATGAGATAGCCCGGCGCACTCGCTCGCCGAGCGTGGTCTCGATTGCACACGCGCACTACATATTTCGCCGGGTAACAGGTACTAGAGGTCGCTGGAACAGCGGGTGTAATGGCTTGGCTATCCTCGTACGAGCCGACGAGACAATGGGGTACTGTTCGGTCCTCCCACCCCTGCCCGAACGAACAGAACGGCGCCCGGCATGTCACGTGTGGTCACCAAGGAGCAGTACTTCGACACGGCTCTGGAGGTGCTCGCCGAACTCGGTTTCAAGGGGCTCAACATCGGCGTGCTGTGCCGTCGGCTCGGGGTCACCAGCGGCTCGTTCTATCACCACTTCGGCAGCTGGCAGGGCTTCGTCGACGCCTTACTGGAGCACTGGGAGAACCGGCAGGTGCTGATCCTGCGCACGCTGAAATTCAACCAGGGCAACCCCGACGACGACATCCGCGCCATGTCCGACCTCGCCGCAGGCCTACACCACGCCGCCGAAGCCGCGATCCGCGCCTGGGCGGGCAACGACGAATCGGTGAACCTGGCGCTCAAGCGGGTCGACGAATCCCGCAGGCGCACAGTGCACAAGGCGATCAAGGGCGTCATCGGCGACGAGGACACCACCGCCGTGGTCACCTCCCTCGGCATGGCCATGCTGATCGGCTACCAGCAGATCGCCGCAGGCGGCGAAGATCCTTCCCTGGATCAACTCCTCAACCAATACGCCCGCCTCATCTACTCCCACGCCCGCCGCTGACCGCGAAGCTTCGCTGACCAGCCCGTCGCTGACTGGGCACGCGACGGCCGAGCGCCGCAAGCCGCAAAGTCCATCGACCGCATCGGGCTCGGTGACCGCCGCGCATGTCATGTCGTGCTGCGTTCGATATTGTTGGCCATTCCGCGCGCGCCTCGCGGCATCGCGCGCGGCGACGGTGTCAAGTGCGGGGCGTCGCTCGAGATGTCCACGTTCTCAACGGATCTCAGCAAGTCGCACGCTGCATAACGGTGCCTCGGTCACGGCGAAAGCGCAACCTGAACCCGCTCCGCGGCGAGATGATGATCAGACCGTGCGCCGACGGGATGCCACGAGGACAGCAGGGGTCGGTCATGTACGGGGAGCAGACCGAGTTCAATGTGATGCTCACCGAAGCTGGTGAGAAGAAGACCAATGTGATCAAGGCCGTCCGTGAGCTGACGGGCCTGAGTCTCGAGGACGCCAAGCCGTAGTCGACGGTGCCCCGGCGATGGTCCTCGAAGCGGTACTCAAGAGCGAGGCCGACAGGGCCAAGGCGCTGTTGGAGGAAGCCGGGGCTCGCGTATAGCTGAAGTGAAGCGTGCCGGGGGATCAGCCCAGTAGTTCGTCCACGTAGCACCAGCGCCAGGCCTCACCGGGTTCGACGCTGCGCATGACCGGGTGCTGGGTGCTGCCGTAGTGCTTGGTCGCGTGGTTGCCGACCGAGGAGTCGCAGCAGGCGATGTGCTTGCAGGTGAGGCACATTCGCAGGTGTACCCAGGTCAGGCCCTCGGCGATGCACTCTTCGCAGACGTCGGGGCCGGCGGGCTCGAGGACCATGGGGGCGTCTTCCAGATGCACACACGTATCGCCCGCGGTGGGGGCGGCGAGCGGTTCGAGACGTTCCTCTTCGGTCTCGTCGTACCGGTCGATCATCGATTCCTCGAGGTCGAGTCGGGCCAGCACGTATTGCAGGATCTCGTAGTCGGCCCCGCCCGAATCTCGTACGCGCAGTACCGTTTCCCGTTCCGCGCGCAGCATCGCCAACCGCAGTCGCCGGTATTCGGCGGTCGGGGTGGCCTGCTCGGATTCGGATCGGCCGAGACGCTCCCAGGCGGCGTTGGTTTTCCAGGTGACTCGGTCGTTCAGCGAATCGACCACCGACTGAGGCGTTTCCGGGGTGATCCACTTGTCGAGCTCGGCGAGGCCCGCGGTTGTCGCCTGTTGGAGCAGATTCGCCTTCTGCAGCGCGTTTTCCGCGCGACTCGGTCCGCGCAGGTGCAGCATCTTCACCAGCCACGGCAACGAAGTGCCTTGCAGCAGTAGCGTTCCCGCGACAACGACCAGCGCGAGCAGTTTCAGCACCGGCAGCTGCGGTGTGTCTTCGGGCAGCAGCAGTACCGCGGCCAGGGTGACCACGCCGCGCATGCCCGCCCACGACACCACCGTCGAATGCGCGATCGGCACGCCGCCGGTATGGCGGCCGAGCCGGCGAATCAGCAACGACCACGGGAAGATCCACAACGGTCGCGCCAGCATCGTCACCAGCAGCACGCCGATCGCGGCCACCACCACGGTCCGATGGTCGAGCCCGCTGCTCCACGCGCCTTCGAGGATCGCGCGCACCTGCAACCCGATGATCACGAACACCGAGCTCTCCAGAATGAACTGGATAGTGCGCCAATTGGTGCGTTCCGCGATCCGCGACGCCGCGCTCTGCCACACCGGCGCGCCGTGCCCGAGGATCATGCCGCAGGTGACCACCGCGATCACGCCGGACGCGCCGATCCCTTCGGCGGGCAGGTACGCCGCGAACGGCGCCAGGAAGGACAGCGTCGTATCGAGCACCGGGTCGGTGATCCGGCGACGAAGCAGCGCAAGCAGATACGCGACGACAACGCCCACCGCGGCACCACCGCCCGCCGCGAGCAGGAAGTCGCCGCCCGCCTGCCACACCGACACGGTGCCGGCCGACGCGGCGATCGCGGTACGCAACGCCACCAGCGCGGTGGCGTCGTTGAACAGCGACTCGTCCTCGAGGATCGTGACGATCTGGCGCGGCATGCCGATCCGCCTGGCCACCGCCGTCGCCGCCACCGCGTCCGGCGGCGCCACCACCGCACCGAGCGCGACCGCGACCGCGAACGGCACCGGCAGCAGCCACCACACCACGGAGGCGACGGCGAAGGTACTGAACAGCACCAAGCCCACCGAGAGCGACGCGATGGTTTTCAGGTTGGCGCGGAAGTCGACCAGCGACGTCCGGATCGCCGCCGTATACAACAGCGGCGGCAGCAGACCGAGCAGGATGATCTCCGGATCCGGATGAATCTCCGGCACGAACGGCAAATACGACGCCGCGACCCCGGCCAGGGTCAACACGAGCGGCTCGGACACCCCGAACCGGCGGGCCAGCGCCGCGAGCGCTGCCGCAGAAGCAACAAGAACCACTAGGCCGATCGCGACATGCACGGTGGCATTCTCGCAGAGCGCACCGACGGCAACTCGGCCCGCAGTACATGACACGTCCGGTGTCGACGGATTTCCTGTGCCAGAGGGGTTGAGGGGCCATGCTTGTCGGCGACAAGGAGGTAGGCATGGAGGAGTTTGCGTCCTGGCGGGCGAACGGCAGGCGGTTCACCCACCGCGGCCACCAGATCTTCTATCGCGACGACGGCGGTGGGGCCGACGGCACGCTGGTCTGCATCCACGGTTTCCCGACCGCGTCCTGGGACTGGCATCGCCTCTGGCCGGGGCTGTGCTCGCGGTTCGCCCGGGTGCTCGCGCCGGACATGATCGGTTTCGGTTGGTCGGCGAAGCCCAGCAATTACCGGTACTCGATCGGCGATCAGGCCGATATTCACGAGGATCTGTTGCGGGAGCAGGGGATCGGCCGGTTCCACATCCTCGCCCACGACTACGGCGACACTGTCGCGCAGGAGTTGCTGGCTCGCGACGCCGAACGCCGGGCAGCGGGTGATGAGTCGCTGGTGCTCGAGTCGGTGTGCCTGCTCAATGGTGGCTTGTTCCCGGAGACGCACCGGGCTCGGCTGGTGCAGCGGCTGCTGGCCAGTCCGCTCGGACCGCTGGCCAGCTTCCTGGCATCCGAGCGGGCCTATACGACCAGTCTGTCGTCGGTCTTCGGGCCCGACACCAAACCGACTCGGGACGAACTGGATCAGTTCTGGACGCTGTGGTGCAGCAAGCGCGGTAAACGCAACGGACACAAGCTGATTCGTTATATGGCCGAACGTCGCAAGTATCGCGAACGCTGGGTCGGGGCACTGCGCGACGCTCCGGTTCCGTTGCGTCTCATCGACGGTCTCCTCGACCCGGTCTCCGGTGCGCACATGGCCCGCCGCTACCGCGAACTGATTCCGAACCCCGACGTGGTGGAACTGGCGAAGATCGGCCACTACCCCCAAGTGGAAGCCCCCGACGAGACCCTCTCGGCCTTTCTCGATTTCCACGCGACTCGGGTGCCGCATCGCACCACCTGATTGGGCGAGTCGCAGTTCCTACCCCTTCGGTCGGTCCACCCTGGCAACGAGCTGACAGGGTGGACCCGTCGGCGGGGCTCGACACCGAGGCGATCCATTAATGCCGCCCACACGGCCCTCGTGATCACCCGAGCCAGGCGCAGGACGGCCAGTTGCCCTGGCGTTGCGTCGTGCTTATGGCATATCCCATAACATGGTCGTATGGCAGGGACACGCCGAGCGCGTAGTGACGGTTCTGTTCGGCCGCGTCCGGGTGATGCGCGGCGGCGGATGATCGAGGGGGCGGTCGATTCGTTGCGGGTACACGGTGCCAGCGCGACGAGTGTGGATCGGGTGCTCAGCACTACCGGCGCGCCGCGTGGATCGGTGTATCACCATTTTCCTGGTGGGCGCACGGAGCTGATCAATGATGCGGTCGTCGCGGCCGGGACCATGATGTCCGAGTTCATCGAGCGGTTGACCGTCGACAACGACCCGGTGACCGCACTCGACAAGTTCGCCACGATGTGGCGGCGCACGTTGCTCGACAGCGAATTCCGTGCGGGCTGCCCGGTATTCGCGGTCGCGGTCGAAACGAACGACGATGCACCGGAATTCGCGCGTGCCGCCGCCGACATCTTCGCTCGCTGGGCCCGTGCGCTCACCGAAATGCTGGTCCGGGACGGCATTTCCGAGTCTCGCGCGCGCAGTATCGCCACCCTCACCGTCGCCGCGTTCGAGGGGGCGATCGCGCTGTGCCGGGCTCAGCGTGACATCACACCGCTCGACGATGTCGTCGGTGAACTGCGCGACCTGATTCCGGCGGTCACCCGCGCCGAATAGTCCCGGAGCGCTCGCAGCCGGGTGGGTGCTACCTCTTGACACACCTACTATGGTGGACACCATAATCAGGAACCGGCTTCGGCTGAATCGCGTTTGCGCCGAAGCCTTCTCGACCACCCGCCGTTGTCCTGCGCATCGAAGGAGCCGCCGATGTCCGCCGCCGACCTCCCACTGGAGACCATCCGACTGGCGCAGGATGGGCGGGTGCTGACGGCACGGGTCGTCGCACCACCGCTCAACTTCGCCACCCCCGAGTTCGTCCGCGACCTGGACACGCTGACCGCCGCGGTCGACGCCGACGACACCGTGGGCGCGGTCGTGATCACCGGTGGGCTGCCCGGCCGGTTCCTCACCCACGCGGACCCGCGCGCACTCATCGGCATGGTCGAGCTGCCGCATCCGTTCATCCCGGCTCGAAACGCGGCACCGTTTCTCCGGATCGGTGATGTGGCGATGCGAGTGCCGGGCGCGACGCGACTGGCGGAACGCTTCGGCGGTGGGCTCGGCGCCGGACTGGTGTGGGGGCATCGGTGGAAGAAGACTACGCTGCGGATGAACCGTTCTGGCGTGGTGTATTTGGCGGCGATCAACGGTCCCGCGCTCGGCGGCGGCCATGAGATCGCGCTCTCCTGCGATCTGCGGTACGCAGCGGACGCCGACCACGTCAAGCTCGGCCAGATCGAGACCCTTGCCAACCTGATCCCCGGTGGCGGCGGAACCCAGCGCCTGTCGCGACTCTTGGGCGCCGCCAAGGCCATTGAGGTAACCCTCGAAGGCGCACCGCTGTCAGCGCAGGAGGGCTACCGACTCGGTCTGGTGCATCGACTGGTGCCCGAAGACCAGCTCCTCGCCGAAACCCAGGCCACAGCAGCCAGATTGGCCACCCGAAACCCGATCGCCATCGCGGAATCCAAGCGCGCCATCTACTTCGGCACCGACAAGTCCCTGTCCCGCGGCCTCGACCGCGAGCAAGCCGGATTCATCTCCGCTGGCACCACCGCCGCGGCCGCCCGCACCACCACGGCATTCTTGGACGACCTCGAACGTCTCGGCGACACCCCATTCCTCGCCGACCTGAAACCGTGGCTCGACGGCACCCGCGTAGACCAGATCGGCAAATAGTCGGTTTCGCAGCGCACCGTCCGGCTAGGCGGTCACCCGGAACAGCATGCCGCGCATGGTTTGTCGCGCCGCGTACGAAGCGGTCGACGATTCGCTGCGCGGCAGGACGCAAGGTGCGCGGCAGGACGTAAGTTGCGCGGCAGGACGTAAGGTGCGCGGCAGGACGTAAGTTGCGCGGCGGGATGCAAGGTGCGCGGCGGGATGCGATGTGCGCGGCAGGACGCTAGGTGCGCGGCGGGATGCAGGGTGCGCGGCCTGTGCCTAGGTGTGGCAACGCGTGAGCGCCCCGGACGTGCGGCGGGGGCGCCATGACAGAAACCCAACCCCCC
>NZ_JBHXAU010000004.1:393189-397197 GCF_042727395.1 Nocardia sp. NPDC060255
CGGGGGCTTGGGTGGCCCACCGGGGCCCCCCCCGGGTCGTGCTGGGCCCCCATTCCACCCGCCCACGTCCGGGGCGTTCGGCGTGGTGATCGTTCGCGAGCCCCTCATCGACTCGCGAAGGCCACTGGATTAAGGCGTGTTGCCCTGGATGTCGATACCGCGGCCGGCGAGCCAGGGGAGCGGGTCGATGGGCTCGCCGCTGGGCAGGTGGATTTCGTAGTGCAGGTGCGGGCCGGTGGAGAAGCCGCGGTTGCCGACGGTGGCGATGATGTCGCCCGCGCGGACCTGCTGGCCGACGGTGGCCAGGATGTCGTTGACGTGGCCGTAGATGCCGATGGTGCCGTCGTCCTGCTGCACCCGCACCCACATGCCGAAGCCGCTGGCCGGTCCGGCCTCGATCACGACGCCGTCGGTGACCGCGCCGATCGGCGTGCCGATCGGGTCCGCCAGGTCGAGGCCCGCGTGCAGTGCGCCCCAGCGCACGCCGAAGGTGGAGGTCAGCACGCCCGCGATGGGGCGCACGGTCTTGGGGCGGGCGGCCTCGACGGCGAGGCGGTGCTGCGCCCATACGACGTTGTCCGGCACCGTCTGCGGCATCTGTGCTTCGCGCGGGGTGAACGCGGTGAACACGGCCTGCGGTGCCACGTCGGCGGTGCGCTTGCCTGCGGTGAGTTGGTCGGCGGTCGATTGCTGGTCGGCGGCGGCGAGGACGCCGAGCGAGGCGCTGACGACCGCGGACACGGCCACCGCGCGGGTGGCGGCACGGTGGCGTCGAGTCCGGGTCGCGCCCCGACGGGAAGATAACGGAACGGTCACGGGCATGGGACGAACGTACGGGAGGGTCATACCTGTTCCGCAATCGTGTGGTTACCGTCACAGCGGAAAGAAAGCCCAGTTCGCGTATTACAAGTGTGTAACGCCAACGCGCGCCTCGCGTGTTCACCTGGGGGAATTCCGTATTACGCCGAGTTGACCAAATGGTCGCTCGGTGATCACACTATTTCAGTGGCGACTAATGGAGTTCGCGCCCTGACGGCGCTCTCGGACCCGACCCGCCGTGCCATCTTCGAGGCGCTCCCGCAGGCCCCGCGCGCGGTCGGTGAACTAGCGGAACTCACCGGCGTAACCAGCTCCGCCGTCTCCCAGCACCTGCGCGTCCTGCGCGAAGCCCGCCTGGTGCTGATGCGCCCGGACGGCAACCGCCGCCTGTACTCCCTCGACCCCCGCGGCCTCAGCGACGCCCGCGACTACCTGGACCAGTTCTGGCCCAGCGCCCTGGCCGCCTACTCCGCCGCGTTGCAGACGGCCCGCACCGACGGCAGCCTCTAGCGGGCGAACGCGTTCGCCGCCGATGCCGGACCTGTTCGGCGGCAAGAGGATTCGGATGCTCACCGCGCATCTTGGTTGCGTGGTTTGCCGCATTGCAGGCTGGCATTTGTCGACGCGTCGCCGAGACGTTACTGCGCACCTGTCCTCTCCGCACGCAGCGAGGTCCACTGGATGTGAGAGGGCCTAACCAAGTCTGCGAAGACCAGGCTCGGTATCGGTGATGTGGTTGTGCGGGCCTGCTGACGGCGGGTGGAACCGTCAGCCGACGCGACGATAGGGAGCGCGGCGGGGTTGGGTGCCGGTGCCGGGCCAGTTGCGCTTGTTGACTTGCTTGTCCACGGCGTTGATCACGTCGGTGACGCCGATCCGCAGCAAGCCGGGGTCGGGTGTGCCGGCGTAGGGGTCACCGAGCTGACCGGCCCAGAGGACGATGTGCCGATTGAGCAGGTGCGGGGGTGGTCCGCCCCAGCGCGGCGGGGTGGGGCCGAAGATCTGGACGGTGCGGGTGCCGAACGCGGTGGCCAGGTGCGCGACGCCGGTGTCGCCGCTGATCACGAGCCCCGCCTCGGCGACGGTGGCGGCCAGTTCGATCAGGTTCTGCTCCCCGGCGAGGACCCGGCCGATCGGCAGGCCTGCCCGCGCGGCGATGTTCAGCGCGATCTCGCGCTCGTATTCATCCCCGGTGAGCACCACCTCGCGGCCGAGCACCAGCAGATGCCGCACGACGGCGGCGAACCGGTCCGGCGGCCAGCGGCGGGCCGGCGCGCCCGCGCCGACGTGCACCACGACGCAATCGCGGTGGCTCGTGGTCGACACCGGCGGCACCAGGCCGAGGTTGCGTCGATCCGCGACGATCCCGTCCGACTCGAGCAGGTGACACCAGCGGTCCACGTTGTGCATGTCGGTCTGCCACTCCGGGCCGTCCAACTCGGGGAACGCCGGATTGCGGTAGCTGAGGATCCGTCCCGGTTCCGTCTTCTCCAGCTGCACAATGCTTTCGGTGCTCGGCCCGTGCAGGTTGACGGCGAGTTGCGGGCCGGGCGCGTCCCAGCGCAGTCCGCCGAGTTCGGCGGTCGGCACCATCGCGTCCACCGAGGCGATCAGGTCGACGATCGGCTTCAGCCGGTGCGGCGCGGCGAGCACGATCCGGTCATGCGGCTTGGCGCGGCGCAGCGCGCGAAGCGCGGGGACCCCGGTCAGTAGATCGCCAAGGCCCCGCGCCTGCAGCACGAGTACAACCGCCACCCTCTTCTCCTAGCCACCCGGGACTCACGATTCCGACCCACTCGCCACACCCATGGGTGTACGCGATGAGAGTCACTTAGGAATTACTACCCGAGCCGAACCGGCGATAAACCCCGCTAGCGATCGCCCCCTGTGCGTTGGCGCACTAACCTCGTGTCATGACCTCCCGGCTCAACCCGTACCTCAGTTTCGGCGACACGGCCCGCGCAGCTCTGGAGTTCTACCGCGACGTGTTCGGCGGCACCCTGACCATCAGCACCTTCAGTGAATTCAGTGACCAGGACGCGCCCGGCGCGGACCTGGTCATGCACGGCATCCTGGAGACCCCGAGCGGCTTCACGTTGATGGCCGCGGACACCCCGCCTGGCATGGAATACAAACCGGGAAGCAGCATTTCGATCAGCCTCAGCGGCGAGGACGCGCGCGAGCTGCACGGTTACTGGGACCGGTTGTCGGAGGCGGGCACGGTGTCGGTGCCGCTGGAGAAGCAGATGTGGGGCGACGAGTTCGGGCTGTGCCAGGACCGGTTCGGCATCGCCTGGATGGTCAATATCGCCGCCCCGGCAGCGGCGACATCAGGCGTGTCGGCGGCCGGCGAATCTGTCGCTTAGCCGGACAACAGCCGCCGGACAGGCGGATAATTCGGTGGGTAAGCCCACTGGACTTGCGAGTTGCGTGGGCAAATGTCCAGGAAACTCTACTGGCAAGGGCATAGCATCGAATTATGACGACAAACAGCGTGCTCGAGGGTCCTTTGCAGTCTCTTGCCCGCAGTGCGTGGCAAACCGTTCTGGTCACCGGCTTACTTTCGGTGGTCCTCGGCGTGATCATTCTCGCCTGGCCCGGCGTCACCCTGGTGGCGGCGGGCGTCCTGTTCGGTATCTACCTGGTGGTCAGCGGTTTTCTGCAACTGATGGCCGCGTTCGGCGCACCGGCCAGCACCGGCATGCGGGTGCTGGCCTTCATCAGTGGCGTGCTGTCCATCGCGATCGGCGTGTTCTGTTTCCGTGACGAGCTGACTTCGATTCTGCTGCTTGCGATTTGGATCGGGATCGGCTGGCTGTTCCGTGGCGTGTCCGCGTTGGTGATCGCGGTGTCCGAGCCTGCCGTGCCCGGGCGCTGGCTGGCGGTGTTCTTCGGTCTGATCACCGTGATCGCGGGCATCGTGTTGATCGCGTGGCCGTTGTCGTCGGTGGCGACGCTGGCGATCGTGGTCGGCGTGTGGTTGGTCGTGCTCGGCATCACGGAGGTCATCCTGGCGTTCGGGATTCGCAAGGACGCCAAGGCGATGCACGGCGCGACCGGTATCTGATCGGATTCACTCGGCCCGCGGCCGCCCCGGGCCATAGGGGGGGCGGGCCCCCCCGGGTGGGCCGGGCCCCGGAGTCCCGCGGTTTGACCCGGGCAAAAGATAAAGGGGGTTAGGTTAGGACA
>NZ_JBHXAU010000004.1:397207-407222 GCF_042727395.1 Nocardia sp. NPDC060255
AACCCGGGCGTAAACCGGGGGTTTGGGTATCCCAACGCACGCAACGGCGTGCCCGGCCCCCCCGGTTACTTTTGGGCTTCCCCGCGCCCGGGGGCCGCCGCGACATTGGGGCGGGGCGGCCGCCGCGTGTTCGCCGGGACCCGTCTGACCGGATGTTCCAGCGCGACTACATGATCGGCGGATTCGATGCCGACACCCTCTCGTATCGGCTTCGGCGCCATCACGATTCGAACAGTGACTGTCCGATATATCCGCCCGGCACCGGTACCCCCGGTGGGATGACGAACACCGCCGAGCCGATCGGCGTCGTCCACACGTTGAGGGCGTCGAACTCCGCGAGTCGCTGCTGGACCGGCAAGAATTGGGCGTCCACGTCGCGCTGGTAGGCGGCGAAGAGCAGACCCGAGTTCGAGATCCGGCCCGGTGCCGGGGCGTCGTCGTAGTTGTAGCCGCGGCGCAGGAACCGCTCGCCGTCGTGCGTGTGATGGGCGCGGGCGATGTGGGAGGACTGCGGGATGACGGTGATGCCGTTGGCGTCGACGGCGGCGAAATCGGGTTCGTCGAACTCGGCGGTGCCGGTCAGTGGCGCACCATTGGCGACGGTGCGGCCGACGGTGAGTTCCCTGCCCTCCTGGTCGATTTCGTCCCAGGTGTCCAAGGTCATCGCGATTCGGCGCAGCACGCAGGAGGTGCCGCCGGCGAGCCAGGGTTGCCCGGAGCCGTTGTCCCACACCAGCCGATCGAAATCGGGGCCGGGGCCGATGTTCACCGTGCCGTCGACTTGGCCCATCAGATTGCGTGGCGTCCGGCCGGGTTCGGCGTTGCGGAACCCGCGCTGCACCCAGCGCACCGTGACCAGGGAGGACACACTCCGGCACAGCACACGTACCGCGTGCGACACCGTGGTCGCCTCGTCCGCGCAGACCTGAACCAGCAGATCGCCGTCGCTCCAAGATGATTCGAGTCGATCGATGGCGAACGGTGGCAGCGGTCGAAGCCAGGATGGGCGGCGGTGCTCGAGGGCTGCGACGGTGAACACTGCAGGGCCGAGGCCCACGGTGATGGTCAGTCGGGCCGGGCGTTGTGCCAGTTCCGGTTCCGTGTCGGCCAAGGCTGGGCGGCCCTGGGTGAGGCGGGCGGCGTCGCCGGTCCAGATCTTCAGGATGCCGATGAGGTCGTCCCTGGTGACGCCCTGTTTCAGATCGAAGGCGACGAAAGCCGCCTGCGACTGCGGGCTGGTCGCGATCCCGGATTGGTGTGTGCCATAGAACGGTTCGGTCGCCGACGGCCGCGGTGTGTCGTCGCGGGCGGTCATGGCGACCGCGCTCCAACCGATGCCCGCGGCACCCGCTGCGGCGGCACCGCCACCGAGCAGGCGCCGCCGGTTCAGGCGTCCCGGGCTGGTCTCAGCCACCGTGCGCCGGTGTCTGCGCACCGCTCGCGTGATCGGGCGCGTAGTTCTCCTGGTTGCCGGAGAAGTCACGCACCTGCGCGGTGAACGTGGTCGTCGACCCGTCGTCGAAGGTGAGCGTGACCGGTGTTTCGGTGCCCGTGCGCAGTGGACCGGTGAGCCCCATGAACATGATGTGGTCACCACCCGGCCGCAACTCGGCCTTCCCGTGCGCCGGAATCACGAACCCACCCGCCTTGGGGCGCATCGTCTTGGTCCCGCTCGCATCCGCAACCACCTCGTGCAGTTCGACTCGGCTCGACGCGGGACTCGACGCCGACACCACGGTCCGCGCTTTGTCACCCGCATTGCTCAGCTCACCGAACGCCGCCGACATGTCACCGTCCGCCGCCTTCACCCACTGATCTTTGATCGTGACCGAGTCCGCGGCCTTGGACTCGGCTTTGTCGTTGGACGAGCAGGCGACGAGAAACAGCGGAACAGCCAAAGCTGCTGCGGCGCCGCGCAGTACACGCGCAGCTCGACGTGAGCTGGGTGCTGAGTTGGTGGTGAAGGTAAGCATGGAAATCTCCGATCATGGGAAATGTGTTGTCTCGTCGCGAGTTGCCGCACCAACGCTGCCGGCGGGCGGCCGCCTGCACGGATCGCCTCAATTGCCTTGCCGAGCTGACAGATACGCCCGACCCTGCCGCGCCGCTTCGGTCCGCCGGTGACCGTTGCCGCGGTCGACGATGGTCCGTGCCGCCGTGCCGCCGTGCCGCCGTGCCGCCGTGCCGCTGGGCCGCTGGGCCGCTGGGCCGCTGGGCCGCTGGGCCGCTGGGCCGCTGGGCCGCTGGGCCGCTGGGCTCCAGCCGACTCCTGTGGGTCGACTCAGTCGGGGCGCGAAGTGTCTGCCTTGATCCGCCGTGCCGGTGAGCGTCATCCGAGCACGTGCGGTGAGTGCTCGTTGGCCCCGATCGGCCCCGATCGATGCCGCATTGTCGGGCCGCCGATGGGTTGGGCTCGAGGCCCGAATCCTCGGGCTTTCACAGCTGCTGCTGCGAGGAAGCCTGCGGCGATGCAGCTGAAGTCGCAGACACTCAGCGCGATAGACCTGATCAGCAGTGAAATCGGTGCCCGCCCTAACTCTTTGGCGGGTTCGATCGGTAACTGGTCGTCTAGCGTTCGGTACCGGCGTGCTTCGCAATCGCGCCGGAATGCGCTCAGCGACAGCGCGATTGGGTGCTGGCTGCGGTTGGCGGGAACGTGGCTCAGCGCCGGGGCGGTGGCCCGCGCAGCCCGGATCCGGAGCTGAACAGCAAGCGCCGCGGCGCGGTGAGCGGGCCGACGGGGACGGCGTATTGGAATACGAAGGGGGCGGCGGGGCGGGTGCCGAGCACTCGGACGGTGCGGTTCGCGGCGGAAACTGCTCGGCCGAAACCGATCTCGGCGCCACGGATGAGTAGCGCGCCGACCGGGATGGCGGCGAGGTGGGCCGCGAGCATGATCGAGGTCATGCCGGTGGTGTGGTGGTGGCCGGGGGACATGGCGAGCGCCACATGGCCGACCGCTTGGCCGATCGCCAGCAACACCATTACTTCGGCGACCCCGAAGCGAGTCCGCCGCGCGCCGACGACTACGCCGACAATCGTGCAGGCGGCGATCAACAAGGCGATCGAAGACTGACCGGGGGCGACATCGCCCCCACCGAGGGCATGCGCCGCGATGCTCACCGCACCGGACGCGGATCCGACGAACGCACCACGCAGTCGCGCCGTAGCTTCCGCCGATGTTCGCACCGCGCCATACTACTTCCGGTCGTACTGCCCGATCGCACCGGTTTGCGTAGTTGCCCAGGTCATGCGCTCCCGGTCACAACACACCTGCCCCACTCATGTTGCGTCGCCGGCTCTGCCTGCGCCCGGCCTTTCCGCGCGCGATTCGCGCCAGAGAACGTGCCGCGCAGGCAGGGATCTCCTCGACCGCACCTCCCGACCACCTCGTGCTCGACCACCTCGTGCTCGACCACCTCGTGCCCGACCACCTCGTGCCCGGGCACCGCTCCCACCCGATGCACCGGCAGGTCACCCTCGGCGACATCCAGATCCGTGGGGCGCACACCACTCGCCAGCACGCGCACGAGTAGCTCGTCGGCCGCGAGCCCCCGCGCCCATACGCCATTCCGTCGCAGCGCACCCTGCCCACTGACTCTGACGCTGCTATTCATGGCACAGAACATGCTGCGTGGTCTGAGCATTCACGATCGCAGTAAGTCTAAGCGCACCGGTGAAGTGCGAATTGTCCGAAGTCACCGGGGGCTCGGCTCACGATCGCTGTCAGTCCACGCAATGGTGGTTCGCGGTGATCGAGTCGAGTCGAATGGTCGTTGTTGATGATCAAGTAGCGACCTTTCGACTCGGCTCGATTCGTTGCCGGGTGACGGCAGCGGCCTTGCGACGCTGGGACGGGCTATTGCACACCGAACTTGGGTTCCGAAGGTCTCGATAGGCCACCAAAGCTGGCCAGCCTGGCTCCCTGGCCAGCCTGGCTGTGGCTGTTCCCGAGAGCCTTGGTCAGAGAAGTGTCGCAGGCCTGTGCGGTTGGCAGTGCCGAGTCGAGCAAGCCAGTGCCACTTGACGTAGGTTTCATCGTCTTGATACCTGCTGCAGTCGGCGTCAAGTGGATGTTTCGTACGTCAAGTCGTCGTGGCTGCGTCGTGTCAAATACGTGGGCAGACTGATAAGGCTGCGCGTGCGGACCCGCAGTGCACCGCTCACTGATGCTGCGTGAGCCCGCGACGGCGTCGGTGCACGGACGGCCGCGGCTTGGCCTCGCGCGGTGCGCATCGGTTGTCGGACACCGCGCGCTGATTCAGCCTGCGGATTAGACCGACACAGGCAGCAACTCCGGTTGTTTGGCTTGCTGATCGGTTCCGGAGGAGGTCCCGCGGAGGCGGCGTCCGATCCATGGCATCAGGTAGTGGACGGTCCAGTGGAACTCTGTCGCGACGGTCTGAGTGACGGATCGGTTGACCGGCGCTAGGGGGTCGCGCCAAGTGTCGTCGGCGCCAGGGACTTCGAGGGCGGCGGCGAGGGCGCGGGCGACGATGTCGTGACCGGTCGGGCTGAGGTGTAGCCGGTCTTCGTCCCATGCGGCCGGGTGGGTGGCCGCGGCGACGGGTTCGAAGTCGACGAGGGTGACGCCGTTGTGTGCGGCGAGCGCGCGAAGGTCGGCGTTCAGGGTGCGGACTCGCGCGGACAGTGGGCGGGCGAACGGTGCGATGGCGCCGATGTCGGGGAAGGTGAACGTCACGACCTCGGTGCCGATCGCGGTGAGGGCGGTGAACATGGCCGCGATGTCGGCGAGCAGTGCGTCTCGGTCGAAGCGGGGCCGGATGATGTCGTTCATGCCTGCGACCACGGTGGCGAGGTCCGGTTTCAACGCGAGGGCAGGCTCGAGCTGTTCGGTGCGGATCTCGGCGGCGCGACGGCCGCGCACGGCGAGGTTGGCGTAGTGCAGCGCGGGGTGCGCGGCGGCGAGCAGGGTGGCGAATCGGTCGGCCCAACCGCGGTATCCGCCGTTGCCGTCGGGATCGCCGATCCCTTCCGTCTGACTGTCACCCAGGGCGACGAAACGAGCGAACGAGGACCTTCGGGTCGGCTCCACGTCGAGCTCCTGTGGTGTGCGTCGCACGGAATGCCCTACCGGCGCACCGCTTTTCGGCTCATCGTCGCATGTGGTCAGAGCGGTCGGAATCCCGACCCGACGCCGCCGCCTTGATCGATGTCGTCGAGCACCATGCCGATTTGGGTCGCCACGGCCGGATCGTGCAGCGGCGCGATGGGCGGATGGCACACCATGTCGAACACGGTGACGCCGACCAGTCGCAGGCCGATGTGCCCGACGTTCATGCCGACCAGCCGATCGCCGATGGTGACCGGTCCGCCGGAATCGCCTGGCTGCGAGCAGGATTGGTTCTGGAACCACCATCTGTGCGTGTCCCACACGACGCCGCAGTTGTATCCGGAGGTCCGACCGTTCTTGCACACCACGTCGCCCTGCTGCGGGGGCGCGCCGATGCCGCCGATCGTGGTCGCGGCCACCTGGCGGATCGGTGTGACCTTGGCTCGGTCGAATTCGAGCACGGCGTAGTCGTCGTAGTGGTCGACCGCCGCGACGGTGCCGACAACGCCTGCGTCCGGTGCCCGCTCGGCCCGCACCGACATCCCGACTTCTGTGCAGTGGCCAGCGGTGAGCCCGACCAGCCGGTCCGCGCGGTCGTATCCGATGGTGGTCAGCGTGCAGACGCCGCGCCCGAGCAGAATCCCGGAACCGCCGCCGAGCGGCGCGAGCGGCCCGGCCGTCGCGACACTCGGTGCGCCGACGGCGGCGAATGTCATCGCGACGGCGCAGAGCGCGAGTCGAATCCCTAGCCGGCCCAGAGCGACCATGTCGCACCCTTCATCCCGGGGATGTAGCAGGTCACGAGCGTGCGTTCAGTCAAGCGGTGGCCCGATCATTTCAGACTGGTCGGTCTCTAGACGGGTCGATAACCGTTCCGTGATCAGATCTTGGGTCAAGTGCAACAACGGCGGTTCGCGGACCGGATAGTCCCGCAGGGGGAGGCGGGGCGCTACTGGATGCACAACGGCGGCCAGGAGGGATACATGACCGACGTCGGCGTGACCGAGGACGGGGCGCCGCATCGCCGTCCGTGGCCCTCGCCGTAGGCGAAGACTTCATGCGCAGCAAGGGATTCGAGCAGGAGCGTGCGGCGACCGCATGGGTCGATCATGCACTGTGTGCTGAATAGGCCGACGTCTCAGAGGAATTCATCGAGATGAGTCAGCAGAACCTCGGGCCGTTCCTCGGCGATGAAGTGGCCGCAGTCGGGGATGACAGCCCCGCGTACATCTTCGGCATAGTCGCGCCAAACCTCCAGTACCGGAATCGTTTCGAGGAAGCTGGCCGAGCCCCAGAGCGCGAGCATCGGCATGGTCAGCCGGTGGCCCGCGGAGGTGGCGTCGTGTTCGGCGTCGACCGCGGCGGCACGATAGTCGTCGAAGCCTGCCCGCAATGCGCCGGGAGTGCTGAAGGCGCGGATGTATTCGTCGATGGCCTCGCCGGGCAGGCCGTGCCGGTTGACGGTCCAGGTCTCGAAGAAGTAACGCAGGTAGCCGGGAATGTCATGGCCGACAAGCCGTTCGGGCAGATCCGGCTGTAGGTGGAACAGCCAGTGGAAGTAGCGGCGGCCGAGCGCGGCATCCATCCGGCGCCAGGTCTCCCGGGTGGGAATGATGTCGAGCACGGCAAGCTTGGTGACCTGATCCGGGCGGTCCAGCGCCCAGCGGTGGGCGACCCGCGCGCCGCGGTCGTGCCCGACGACAGCGGCGGAGGTGAAGCCGAGCGACTCCATCAACGTGGCCACGTCGGAGGCCATGCTGCGTTTGTCGTAACCGGTGGTCGGCTTGTCGGTGTAGCCGTAGCCGCGGAGATCCGGAGCGATCACGGTGTGCCGCTCGGCCAAGGCGGGCAGCACCTTTCGCCAGCAATAGCCGGTCTGCGGCCAGCCGTGCAACAACACCAGCGCCGGACCCGACCCGGCGCGGCGGTAGTGCATATGAATGCCGTTAACGGTGCCTACCCCGCGGCTGATCTCGACCATAAGAGCATTCTCGGTCGGGCCGGAGGTCGGCGGCGGCGAAATCGCGGCAACGGCCTGCGCCGGCCGCGAATGTTGGGGTGCGGGAGGGACTCCGGCGCGGCGGCGGTAGGCGCGGAGGAGGGTGTCTCGTCGGCGTCGATCAAGAAGCCGGCGTGACCGAGGTCGCTGTTGTCGAGGGGCTCGACTCGCCGGCGCGTGGCGTCGATCGTTAATCCGGTGCGACCGCCATCGCCGTGCTCGACCAGGCGGACGCTGGTGTCGATCATGACATCAGCGCGACCACCGGAGGTGTCGTCAGGGGAGTCGCTGTCCAGGAAGGACTTGCCTCTCGTCGATGGCTGGTGTCGATCATGCGGTCGGCGTGACCGCGGTCGACGTTGCCGGTGCCGTCGGTGTTGTGGGGGCCGGGGCGGTTGACGTGGTGACCGTCGGTGCGGGTGAGGTGGTGACCTGTGCGGCGGTCGGCCGGATCGGTTGCGGGCAGACGCCGGTTTGTTCGCCGAGGATGTTGATTTCGGCATTGGCGCGGGGGTCGCCTGCGTAGTTGATGCGGTCGGTGCATTTGACGTAGTTGTCGGCGGGCGGTTGTTGCGGTTCCGGGCAGACGCCGGTTTGTTCGCCGAGGATGTTGATTTCGGCGTTCGCGCGGGGGTCGCCTGCGTAGTTGATGCGGTCCGTGCACTTCACGTATTCGTCGGCCGGGGTCTGGGGTGCGCCGGCCTGCTGGGGTCCTTGCGGGACTGCTGCGGGCCCGGGTGCTGGTTGCGCTGGTGCCGGTTTACCTGGTGTCGGTTGTCCGGTGGTCGTTGACGGTTTCGCGGTCGCGCTCGCGAGGGGTGTTCTGGCGGCAGGCGGTGTCTCGGTGCTGTTGGACGAACATGCGGTGAGCGCGAGGAGCACCGCTGCCAGTATTAATAAGACCGCCGCAACACTCTTTTGCGTGGTTAAGTGCACAAATGTCTTGCGGGGCATAGCTCCTCCTGGTACCTCGCCCCGTCGATCCGAGGGGCGCGAATTACTTTGCGGCCGTTACTGTTCGGCTCGCCTGAAGTGTTGGTGCGCTATCGGCCGCCGAAGTCGTGCCGGTCGTGAGCGGTGTGGGCAGCGAACGCCGGCTGCGCGAAAGCGGTCGCGCTGTGGTCAGCGACCATCGCAGACGGCTCGTCTTGAGCACACAGCCACAACGCGTGGCTGCACGCTTCGACCTTGCTGTCGGGAAACGTGAATCGGCTGTCGGGGAGTGTGAATCCGTTGTCGCGGGGCGTGAATCCGCTATCGAGGAGCATGAACCCGCTATCGCGGAGCATGAACCCGCTATCGCGGGGCGTGAACCTGTTGTCGCGGGGCGTGAACCTGTTGTCGCGGGGGGTGAACCTGTTGTCGCGGAGCGTGGCCCCGCTGTCACGGAGCGTGCATCCGCTGGCAGGGAGCGTGTATTCGTTGACGGGGAGCGTGGATTCGTTGACGGGGAGCGTGGATTCGTTGACGGGGAGCGGGATTCCGCCGTCCGCCAATGTGATTCCAGCCATTGATCCCGCGGGTCGGCTCGTCGACGGCGCAGCGCCGAACATCGACGGCGTGGTGCCTGATTCGTCGGACTGACCGCGGGCAGGCAGCGCCCGGCATCGTGTCATCATGGCCCCCCTCACGCCCCGGTCTCCGCATGCCGATTCGGCACCCCGGTGAACCCTAATCGCCGCCGCCGGCTATCAGCAGACACCAGAATCGCGGGGTTGGCGCACCGCGTTCGATGTGCTGACCTGCGACTACGAAAGCGCGGTCGTTACAGGGCGATCGTCGCGCGGACCAGATTGTGGTCGGACAGGCCGCCGGACTCTTCGACCACCACTTCGCGCACGGTCGCGTCGCGCACGACCACGTGATCGATGAACTGCGACTTCGCGCCGGAGGTGCGCGGGCGGGTCGCCGGCGAGCTCGGCGCCAGGTCCGCGACAGTGAATCGGTCACCGAGGCTCGCTGCGACGGTCGTCCCGTCGATATTGAAGTCCCCGAGCAGCACCGCTGGATATTCCGGAGTGACGGAAGCCATTTCGGCCAACCGTGCGAGCTGCTTCGTGCGCCGCCGATCCCCGGTCACATGCGTGGCGATCAGTACTACACCGCCCGCGCTGACCGCGAGCGCACCCTTGCCTGGGTCGTCGGCGAAGGAGTCGGCGGTGATCTCCCGGCTCGGCCCCTCGACGATGAGCACCAGGTGCTCGCTCGGATCACGAAGCGCGCTGGCGTGCCTGCGCGCGGTCGGCACGCGCACGTACTGCATGGAGTGGATCGTCCGACCGGGTAAAGCGGCCCGCAGACTGATCAATTGATCGCCGCTGACCTCCTGCAGCGCGATTGCCCACTCGGTTCGCGCCGCCACGCGCGCGGTGACCGCGTCGATCCGGGCCGCCTCGTCCGGCCACCGGCTGGAGACGTCCTCGTACCAATTCTCGGCGTGGATGCGGTGTAGCACGTTCCACGTGGCAACGGTGATCACAGGTCGCGATGCTAGGGGACCGCTTGCCAGCGGTTGTCGCCGGAGCGGCGTCTGCCCGACTGATGCGGCGTGGGCATCAGGGGAGTGCGTGCTCAGCTGGTCGTTCCTCGAGTCGAAGCCGTTGCGGCATCGCCGCTTTCGCCGGTGACCCCCGATCGAGGCGCGGGAACCGTGTCTCGCTGATCAACAGCGGCACGGCCGCGGCAGCCGGGATAGCGAGCAGTGCGCCGATGAGGCAGAGCAGCGCACCGCCGGGCAGCACGGCCACGATCGTCACGACTGCGGGCCTAAACCGTGCGGCCCATGATCTTGGGTGCCAGCAGGTAGTCCTCCACCAGCCGCACGAAAATGAAGAACCCGACGGTGGCGAGGCCGACCGGCAGCGACACCGTCACCGCTACGACCGCTACGACCGCGACGACCGCGACCACCGTGACGACCGCGACGACCGCGACGACCGCGA
>NZ_JBHXAU010000005.1:0-167896 GCF_042727395.1 Nocardia sp. NPDC060255
AGATTCGGATACCGATCCAGCAATGCTTCTCCGGACCGGCGCATACGATCGGCGTCCATCACCCCGGCCAGATGAAACACCAACTGCACCTGATACGCATCGATCGCCGCATCGGGGTCGGTCAACATCGAGTGAAACAGAAGGCCCGACTGCAATGCGGTCAGCGGCCATACATCCGACAAGCTCGGGTAACGCGCCTCCCACGCCTGAATCTGCTGCTGCCCCACTGAAACCAGCGGCAGATCCGACGGCGTCAACCCACCGGCCGCCGGCTGTGTCGCGTATTCGGCCAGCACCGTCAATGCCGCGCACCACAGATCGGCCAGCTCCGCTACCTCGGTGCGGGTGAGCATGCCCGAAGCAAACCCGAACAGTGCCTCCAGCCTCGGGCCATCGGGACCATCGGCTACAAAAGAGCTGATCTCCAACGCCGACAGCGCCGGCAGACCTTCACCATCACCAGTGTCGAGCTCGAGGTCGTCGGTGTTCATGGTCTGGGTCCAGCCCAGACCTCGCAGATCCTCGGGCATGTCCGTGGCCGAGAAACGACCCAGATAGTTGAACCCGATCTGCGGATCAGCAGACCCCGCCAGCACACCCGCGGTCTCGGGGTTGAGGTAGCGAAGCAGCCCGTAACCGATCCCCTTGTCCGGAACGGCGAGCACCTGCTCTTTCACGGCCTTCAGCGCCACCCCGGCCCCTGCACCCCCGGCGAACGCCTCACCCAGATCACACCCTCCGACGTCCAATCGCAGCGGGAACATGCTGGTGAACCACCCCACCGTGCGAGACAAATCCGCACCCGCCACCACCGATTCCTCCCGGCCATGCCCCTCCAACCGCACCAGCACCGACCGATCCACCACCCCACGACGCTCACGCCACCGCGCCACCGCCAACGCCAAACCAGTCAACAACGCGATGTCCGCTCCGGCGCGCAGCACCCCTGGCAGCGTGCCCATCAATATCTCGGTCACCGCGGCGGGCAATTCGACCCGCACCGTCTCCACCGTCGACATCGTGTCCAGCACCGGATCCAAGGATCGGTGTCCCAACAACGGATCCGGGTTCTGCTGCATCGCCTGCCACATGTCGAGTTCAGCGACCCTGCGCTGGTCGGCAGCCTCTTCTGCGAGGGCGTGCGACCAGCGCCGTACCGACGTTCCTGCTGCCGGGAGTACCGGTGTCCGTCCGTCACGCACCTGCAGCCACGCCGCAGCCAGGTCCGGCAACAGAATCCGCCACGAGACCCCGTCCACGACGAAGTGATGCAGCACCAACAGCAACCGGCCCGCCGCCCGCTCACCGGCGTCGAACCACACGAACTGCGCCATCACACCGTCCACGGGCGACAACCGGCGCAACGCCTCGTTCAGCTTCCGCGATGCGAGCACGCGCCACGCCGACGACTCCCAATCATCCTCGCAGACAACCCTTTCGATCAGGACTTCGGCATCGACCGTGTGCTGCGGATCCACCTGCAACATCCATCCACCGTCGGTATCGACCAGCCGAGACCGAAGTATGTCGTGGTGGTCGAGCACCGCAGCCAAGGTGGCTGCCACCCCCGTCGCATCGATACCACTCGGCAAGTCGACCAGCGTGGACATGGAGAACTTTCCGATGTCGCCGCCCAGCTCCACGAGATACGAGCCGATCGGCATCAACGGCATCACGCCGACGCCGCCACCGTCCAGTTCCACCAGTCTGATCGGTGCACCGGTAAGCCGTCTGGCCTCGGCTGCTGCGGCCAGCCGGGCGATGGTCCGGCATTCGAACACGTCTCGCGGGGTGACATCGATGCCGTGGGCGCGCGCTCGGGTGACGACCTGGATCGACCGGATGCTGTCGCCCCCGGTAGCGAAGAAGTCGTCGTCGACACCGACCTGTTCCACCCCGAGAACCTCGGAGTAGACCGTGGCCAGGATGGCTTCGTCCGATGAGCGCGGCGCACGATACGCCGATGGCGTGAACTCCGGTTCGGGCAAGGCCGACCGGTTCACCTTCCCATTGAGGTCCAGCGGAAGTTCTTCCAGCACAACGAATACCGCGGGCACCATGAACTCCGGCAATAGCTCGGAGACGAAATGCCTCAACCGAGATACCTCGAGACGTGCGTCTATGTCGACATCGATGCCGCTTGATACATCTGCCGCACCGGCCGACACGACGTAGCAGACGAGTTGCTTTGCTCCCGTCCGTCCTTCGCCGACCGTTACGATTGCCTGCCCGACCGCGGGATGGGTGAGCACGGCCGCCTCGACCTCACCCAGCTCGATACGGAAGCCACGGATCTTCAACTGGGAATCTGCTCGGCCTACGCATTCCAGTTGCCCGTGACGATTCCACCGCGCCAAGTCGCCGGTGCGATACATCCTGTGCCCCGCGGGCCCGAAGGGATCCGCTACGAATCGTTGCGCTGTGAGCGTGACTCGATCGTGATAGCCGCGCCCGATCGCACCGGCCACATACAACTCGCCCACCACGCCCGGCGGGACCGGGACGAGCCCATCGCCCAGCACATACATGCGCATATTTCCCAGCGGCGCACCGATAGGGGCGGCGGTACCACCGCTACCACCCACGATCTCCGGCTGGTAGCGATAGGTCGACGCGTAGAAGCTCTCACTTTGCCCATAGCAGTTGACAATCCGGGTCTGCGGCCAAACTGCGTGTACCCGCTCCACCAGCGATCCGGGCAGTACCTCACCGGCGAACACCAACGTATCGGTGACGACATGTTCTGCGATCTGGTCCAGCAATCCAGCGAGAACAGAAGGCACCGTGCTGATCACTCCGCCGGTCCAGCCGTCGCGCTCGGCCAGTTCCAGTACGTCGCGCATCAATTCGATAGTGGCACCGACGCTCAGTGCGCTGAATATCTCGAATACCGAGACATCGAAATTGATCGACGTCCCGGCCAGCACCCGCATCTCCCCGGTGATCCCGACGGCATCCACCAGTCCCCGAATACCGTTGACCACACCAGAGTTGGTGATCGCGACACCCTTCGGCGTCCCAGTCGATCCCGAGGTGTACATGACGTAGGCGAGGTTGTCCGGCCGCAAGGGAACGATCCGATCCGCATCGATGAGGTTACTGTCGTCGCCCACTGCCGGATCCAGCTCGTCGATCAGAATCCGTGGCGTTCCCGCCTCCGGAATCGTCTCGGCCGTTCCCGAATCGGTCAGCACTGTTACCGGCTGCGCCTGTGACAACACGAAGTCCAGCCGACGACCCGGGTACCTGGGATCGGCCGGCACGTACCCTGCGCCCGACTTCACCACCGCGAGCAGTCCGATCACCAGTTCCACCGACCGTGGCAGCGCCAGCCCCACCAGCTTCTCCGGACCGACTCCACGGCCTACGAGAACTCGCGCCAGGCGATTCGCGCGAGCATTCAGCTCGGCGTAGGTCAGTGATACGTCACCACAAATCAACGCTGTCGTATCGGGGCACCGGGCGGCTCGATGCTCGACCATCGCCGAAATCGTCAATCCTGTTGCAGGAGTTGATGTCTCATTGACTCCGGATATCCGGATCCGTTCCTCGCCGGACAGCACATCCACGACGGCGACGCACTCCTCAGGCGCTGCCACCAGTCGTTCGAGCAAGGTCACGAAGCGCTCCGAGAAGCCCCCCGCAGTGCTGCGATCGAATAGATCCGTCGCATATTCCAGGTAGCCTCGCGCCCCATTCTCGGCGCTGTCGGGGTTCTCGGCCACGGTGATGTACAGGTCGAATTTCGCGGTCGGGGTCGGAATCACCACGGGCTCGGCAGCCAATCCCGGCAGCGTGAAGTCGATCCCGATGGCGTCCTGCCAAGCGAACATCACCTGGAACAACGGGTGATGTGCACTTGTCCGTTCCGGATTCAGAATCTCGACCAAGCGCTCAAACGGAACATCCTGATTGTCGTAGGCCGACAAGGCCTTTCCTCGAACCCGATCCACAACCTCCGCAAACGACGGTGCGCCGGAAAGATCGACCCGCAGGACCCATGTGTTCACAAAGAACCCGACCAAATCCGACAGGGCCTCGTCGATCCGCCCTGCGATCGGTGACCCTATCGACACATCGGAGGCCGCGCCCAGCCGTCCGAGCAACACTGCCAGAGCCGCCTGCATCACCATGGACATGGTGGCGTCATGCGCGCGAGCGAACTCTCGAACCGCTGTCAGAAGCTTCGGTTCGACAGTGAACTCGAGCATGGCGCCCCGATGACTGGCCACCGGTGGACGCGGACGGTCCGCCGGTAGCAAGAGCGGCTGCGTGGTACCGGTCAGCTCGGCGTGCCAGTACGCCGCCTGTGTAGCCATAAGGCTGTCCGGATCGACTTCTTCGCCCAGGAGCTCCCGCTGCCACAGCGCGTAGTCGACGTACTGCACCGCAAGTTCGGGCCAAACGGGCGCGACACCTGCGCAGCGAGCGGTGTACGCCACAGAGAGGTCACGCACCAGCGGAACCATCGACGCGCCATCCGCGGCGATGTGATGCATCACGAGTGCGAGCACATGCTCCTCGGGCGCGGATCGGAACAGCACCGCATGGATCGGAAGTTCCGTTGCCAGGTCGAAGTGGTGAGCCATCACCTCCGACACTGCACCGGTTACGGCATCCGGTGTCACCTCGGCCAGCCGCACCTCGAAAGAGAGGCCGGCAGCCGGAATCACTCGCTGAAACGGTGTTCCGTGCCCGTCCTCGCCGATCAAGGTTCGCAAGCTTTCATGCCGGACAACCACATCCCGCAGTGCGGCAACCATCGCCGCCTGGTCGAGCGCACCGCGGAGCCGCACGGCGATCGGAATGTTGTAGGTAGCGGACGGTCCATCGAAACGATGTAGGAACCACATGCGCCGCTGAGCGAACGACAACGGTATCGTCTCCGGGCGGCCTTCCCGGCGCCGCAGCGCTGGCCGTGTGCGGCCATCGGCCGACAAGTGCAGGGACAACTCGGCAACAGTGGGTGAATCGAACACGGAGCGCAGGGCCAGCTCGGTCCCCAGCGCTTCGCGAACGCGGCCTGCCAGCCGGGTCACCAGCAGCGAGTGCCCGCCCAGCGCGAAGAAGTTGTCATCGATGCCGACGCGCTCGATGCTCAGCACCTCGGCGAACAATTCCGCGAGCGCCCGCTCGGCGCCGGTCCGCGGGGCGCGATAGTCGATGCCGATCATCTCCGGCTTCGGCAGTGCAACGCGGTCCAGCTTGCCGGTCGCGGTGCGCGGCAACCGGTCCAGAATGACGAAGGCGACCGGAATCATATGGTCGGGAAGCCGTTGTGTCAGGAAGGCGCGCAACTCGTCGACGGCGACATCGGCGGTGGGCACGACGTAGCCGATGAGCTGCTTTCCTATCCGATCGTTGCGGCCAGCGCGAGCGAGTACTGCTGCCTCGGCCAAACGCGGATGTGTCTCGAGCACGGATGCGACCTCGCCCGGCTCGACCCGGAAGCCTCGGATCTTCACCTGGTCGTCGATTCGCCCGAAGAAGTCGAGCTGCTCGTCCGGACGCCACCGCACCTGATCGCCGGTGCGGTACATCCGTGTGCCGGGTTCACCGAACGGATCGGCAATGAATCGTTCCGCGGTCAGCGCGGCACGATTCAAATAGCCACGGCCCAAACCCTTCCCGCTGACGTACAGCTCACCGGCAACGCCTTCCGGTACCGGCCGCAGCCATTGATCGAGCACGTACACCTTGGCATTGGCCACCGGCTTGCCGATCGGTGTCGGGCCGCCGTCGGCGATGAGCGGATCGCTCATCGTTGCTACACAGGTGGTCTCGGTCGGGCCGTACCCGTTGAACAGTTTGCGTCCGGGCGACCAGTCCTCGACCATACCGATCGACATCGCCTCGCCACCGACGCCCAGCACGGTGAGGTCGTCGAAGCTGCCCGGCGGCACCGTAGCGAGTATGGCGGTGGGAATCATGGCGGTGGTGATCGCCGCCCTGGAGAGTGCGGCAGCCAGCGCATCACCCATCAGCTGCCCCGAAGGTACGACGAGCGCCGCTCCACCGGCGAAGGCGGCGACCCACTCGGTGACCGAGATGTCGAAACTCGGCGAGGTGCACGCCAGCACCCTCGACTGTGCGGTGACGTTCGCACAGTCCAGTTCCGTGCGTGCCAGGCTGGGCAGGGTGTTGTGCGGGATGATCACGCCCTTGGGGCGTCCGGTCGAACCCGAGGTGTAGATGATGTAGGCGGGATTTCGCGGGTCGAGCGGCGCGGTCCGATCGTTGTCGGTCGGGTCGGCAGGGGACTGCGCCGCCAGTGTGCCGTGCACGTCCGGATCGTCCAGCATGATCGTCCAGCACGTACCGGGCAGGCTGGTTGCATAGGCCGTATGCGTCAGCACCAGAGTGGGCTGCGCGTCGTCGATCATGAAGGCGATCCGCTCGTGCGGATACGCCGGATCGATTGGGAGGTATGCGCCGCCGGCTTTCATCACCGCGAGCAGACCGATGATCATGTCCGCCGAGCGCGGCAGGGCGATCGCCACCACTGTCTCCGGGCCCACACCGCCCTGGATCAGCCAGTGCGCAAGCCGGTTCGCCCGAATATTCACATCCCGATACGACAGGGTGAGCTCATCGGCAATCAACGCGTCGGCCTCGGGGGCAATGACAACCTGGCGTTCGAACAACTCGGGCAACGTGATGTCCGATACCGGTCGCGCCGTATCGTTGAGCCCGCGCAGCAGACGATCGTGCTCAGCATCAGGCAGTATTCGCACCGTGCCCAGTGCGCGTCCGGGTTCCTCGGAAAGCTGCCGCAAGACCAGCTGGAGCCGGTCCGCGATCTTCTCGACGAAGTCGCGGCCGAAGACTTCCTGTCGATATTGCAGTGCCAGCCGCAGTTCGGTTTCCGCATCGACGATGATGGTCAGTGGGTAGTGAGAGCCCGAAGATGGGCGCAGCCCCGTGCATGTGAGCGCGTCGGGGTCGTCGTGGTCGGGTACAGGTTCGACGGGATAGGACTCGAAGACGACGAGGGTGTCGAACAGGGTCTGCAGTCCCAGGATCTGCTGAATATCGGTCAACCCGTAGTGGTGGTAGTCGAGCAGTGCGGTCTGGTGTTGCTGCAGATCGGTGACCGTCTCGGCGAGCGTACGGGTCGATGCAAGCTGTACGCGTACGGGCAGCGTGTTGATGAACATGCCGACCATGGAGTCGATACCGGGCACTTCCCCGGGCCGCCCGGACACAGTGGCCCCGAACATCACATCGGACCGGCCGGTCATCGCACCGAGTGTGATGCCCCAGGCCCCTTGGACCAGAGTATTGATCGTCACGCCGAGTTCGCGCGCCCGCCCGGCCAGCATGCCGGTCCGGCGGGCATCCAGTGCCACCGCGATGTGCGCCATCGACAGATCATTGGCGTGCGCCGCGGCGGGGGCGAGCAGTGTAGGTTCGTCTATACCGGTCAGCTCTCTGGTCCATGCCTGCGCTGCGGCCTGACGGTCTTGTGCGGTCAGCCACGCCAGGTAGTCGCGATAGCCACCGCGTTGTGGCGCGATGGATTCATTCGCCAGGCCATAATCGGCGTAGCCGGTGAGCAATTGCTGGAGAATCAGCGGTATCGACCAGCCGTCGAACAGGACGTGATGCGCGGTCAGCACCAACTCGGACCGATTATCGGCCAACCGCACCAACGCAAGCCGCAACAACGGCGCGACCGCCAGATCGAAATGGTGTGTCCGGTCCGCGATGAGGAACTCCTCGAACACCCTGGCCTGTTCGTCGGCAGGCAGTGTCCGCAGGTCGAGTTCCTCCCACGGCAGCACAACCCCATCGACCACCAACTGCACCCACTCCCCACCTGCGGCAGGCACGAACACGGCCCGCAGATTCGGATACCGATCCAGCAATGCTTCTCCGGACCGGCGCATACGATCGGCGTCCATCACCCCGGCCAGATGAAACACCAACTGCACCTGATAGGCGTCCACGGCCGTGGTCCGGTCGGCCAGTACCGTGTGGAACAGCAAACCCGACTGCAGCGGGGTCAAAGGCCATACATCCGACAGCGCCGGGTACCGCGCCTCCCACGCCTGAATGTCCTGTTGCCCCACTGAAACCAATGACAGATCCGACGGCGTCAACCCACCGGCCCCGGGCTGTGTCACGTATTCGGCCACCGCAGTCGAAGCGCCATGCCAAAGATCAGCCAGCTCGGCCACCGCGTCTCGGCTCAACACCCCGGAAGGGAACCCGAACGTCGCCTCCAGCCTCGGGCCATCAGGACCGTCGGCGACAAAACAGTTGATCTCCAGCGCAGACAACGCCGGCAGTGCACCACCATCAGCATCGAGGTCGTCGGTGTTCAGCGTCTGAGTCCAGCCCAGACCCCGCAAATCCTCCGGCATATCCGTCACCGAGAAACGGCCCAGATAGTTGAACCCGATCTGCGGATCGGCAAACCCCGCCAGCACGCCCGCAGTCTCAGAATTCAAATAACGCAGCAACCCATAACCGATCCCCTTATCCGGAACAGCCAACACCTGCTCCTTCACGGCCTTCAACACCTCCCCCACATCACCACTCCCGGCATCCAATCGCAGCGGGAACATGCTGGTGAACCACCCCACCGTGCGAGACAAATCCGCACCCGCCACCACCGATTCCTCCCGGCCATGCCCCTCCAACCGCACCAGCACCGACCGATCCACCACCCCACGACGCTCACGCCACCGCGCCACCGCCAACGCCAAACCAGTCAACAACCCAACGTCCACCCCACAACGCAACACCGCAGGCAACACCGTCGATAATGCCGCAGTCACCCCAACCGCCAACTCGACCCGTACCACCTCCACCGTCGACATCGTGTCCGATACCGGATCCAACGACCGACAACCCAACAATGGATCCGAACCCTGCACGACCGCCTGCCACCGCGGAAGTTCCGCCACCCGTTCCTCGGCCAGGGCGGCATCCGCAAGTGCATGCGCCCAGCGCCGCACCGACGTGCCCCCCTGTGGCAACACCGGTTCCGAACCGGCCTGCACCTGTTCCCAAGCCGCAGCGAGGTCCGGCAACAAAATCCGCCACGAAACCCCATCCACCACAAAGTGATGCAACACCAACAACATCCGGCCAGGAACTCGCGCACCGGGATCGAACCACACGAACTGCGCCATCACTCCGTCAACCGGAGACAACCGGCACAACGCCTCGTTCAACTTCCGCGAGGCAAGCGCACGCCAGCCCGACGACTCCCAATCACCATCACAGACAACCCTTTCGATCAGCGCGGACGCGGCGGTGCTCTCCGCCGGAGCCACTTGCAGCGCCCACCCGTTGCCCTCCTCGACCAGTCGTGAGCGCAATATGTCATGGCGGTTCAGCACTGCGGACAGCGTCGCCGCGAGCTGCCGTGAATCAATACCGACCGGTAGATCCACGAGTGCAGACATGGAGAACGTGCCGATCTCGCCACCCAACTCCATCAGGTATGCCCCGACGGGCATCAGCGGCATCGAGCCGACACCGCGGCCTTCGAGCTCGTCCAGCACCACCGCGGTTCCGGCAAGCCGTCTGGCCATGGCGGCCTCCGCCAGTCCAGCGACAGTACGGCGCTCGAAGACGTCCTGTGGTGTTACAGCGATATCGTGAACTCGTGCGCGCGTGACAACCTGTATCGACCGGATGCTGTCGCCCCCGATCGTGAAGAAGTCGTCGTCGATTCCGACGCGGCCTGCACCCAGCACGTCGGCGAAAACCGAAGCAAGCACTTCTTCTTCGACCGAGCGCGGTGCTCTGTACGCGCCACCGGAGAACTCTGGTTCAGGCAGCGCCGATCGATTCACTTTGCCATTCAAGTCCATCGGAAGTTTGTCCAGCACCACAATCACCGCAGGCACGGAATACTCGGGCAGTCTCTCGGCTACGAATCGGCGCAGCCGCGCGGGCTGCGGCAATGACGCATCCGCCGAGGGCACGACGTAACCGACGAGCTGACGACCGGAACCACGACCGTCGTGCGCGACCACCACCGCCTGCTCGACCGCGGGATGCGCGGCGAGTGCCGCCTCGACCTCACCGGGTTCGACACGGAACCCTCGGATCTTCAATTGTGAATCCGCGCGCCCGACACATTCCAGTTGCCACTGGCCATTCCACCGCGCCATGTCGCCTGTTCGATACATTCGCGCGCCAGCGGGCCCATAGGGGTCCGCGACGAACCGTTCCCCGGTGAGCGCCGGACGATGATAGTAACCACGCCCCACCGCCCCCGCGACGTACAGCTCACCGACCACGCCCGGCGGCACCGGTGTGAGCGCCTCGTCCAGGACATACGTCCGCATGTTCGGCAACGGTGTGCCGATCGGCGCCGCGCCCGTACCAGCGACGCCCTCCTGACCGGCCGGGTATCGATAGGTGGTGGCATAGAAGCTCTCGCTCTGCCCATACCCATTGACAATTCGGACGCGCGGCCACACCGCACGCACCCGATCCACCAGGGCGGCGGGCAGCACCTCCCCGGCGAACACCAGGCTCTCCACCCGAGTACGACCGGCAATCTCCTCGAAGAGGTCCGCGAAAACCGTTGGCACCGTGCTGATCACGCCGCCGGTCCAGCTCTCGCGCTCAGCCAGCTCCAGCACGTCACGGGCTACCTCGACGGTCGCGCCTGCGCTCAGCCCACTGAATATCTCGAATACCGACACGTCGAAGTTGATCGAGGTGCCTGCCAGGATTCGTGACCGGACGCCGATGCCCAGCGCTTGAATCAGACCTGAGATCCCGTTGACCACACCGCCATTCGTTATCGCGACACCCTTCGGCCTCCCGGTCGAACCGGAGGTGTACATCACGTACGCCACATTGTCCTCGTGTGGCGGCGCGAGCAGTTCACCCGCAGTCAGATTCGCCTCGTCACTCGCGGCCGGATCGAGCTCCTCGATCAGGAATTGTGGCGCCGCAGCTTCCGGTATGAGTCCGCGAGTCGCCGAGTCTGTCAACACCAGCTCCGGGCGCGCTTCGGACAAGACGCAGTTCAACCGGCGGCTCGGGTACCTCGGGTCGACGGGCAGGTAGCCAGCGCCCGATTTCCAGATTCCCAGCAGGCCCACGACGAGGTCGGCACCGCGAGGAAGAGCCAACCCCACCAGCGACTCCGGTCCGACGCCCCGGACCACGAGTTCCCGCGCGAGCCGGTTGGCCCGCGCATTGAGTTGCGCATACGTCAGCGACTCGGCATCGCACACCACCGCCGGCATCTCCGGCAGAGCATCAGCCCATCGCTCCACCAGTTGGACCACCGACGATTCGGGCAGCTTTACCGTGGTGGCATTGATCTCCGACAGGTGAGCACGCTCGGCGTCGGACAGGACATCTACTGCCACGATCGGGCGGTGCGGCTCAGCCGTCAACTGCCGCAGCAATCGCAGGAAACGCTGGGCAATCGCGCCGGCAGTATCGTGATCGAACAGGTCGGTCGCGTACTCCAGTGAGCAGTCGGCACCGGAACCGACCGGGTTCCGGCCGATCGCGAATTCGAGGTCGAATTTCGCCGTGTACGAAGACACCATTTCCAGTGTCGCGTGCAGATCGGGCATCGTCAGGTCGATCGGACCGGTGCCCTGCCATGCGAACATCACTTGAAACAGCGGATGATATGCACTCGTGCGCTCGGGATTGAGGATTTCCACCAGCCGTTCGAACGGCACGTCCTGATTGTCGTAAGCGGACAGGGCCTTGTCACGGACTCGCTCCACGACGTCCGTGAAGGTCGGAGCGTCCGACAGATCGACACGCAGCACCCAGGTATTGACGAAGCACCCGATCAGATCCGACAACGCCTCATCGGTGCGGCCCGCGATCGGCGAACCAATCGCGATGTCGGTACCACCACCCAATCGACCCATCAGTACTGCCAGTACCGCCTGAAGGACCATCGGCGAGGACGCACCGCTGCGCTGGGCAAGCTCCTCGACCGCAGCCCAATCCTCGGGCTCGATCGCGAATTCGACGAGCCCCCCCGCATGACCGGGAACCGGTGGACGCGGCCGATCCAGGGGCAGCCGACCCTCCGGCGGCAGCCCTTCGAGCTCCTTCTGCCAGTATCTGAGCTGCGTAGCGATTGCACTGTCCGGGTCGTCTTCGTCACCGAGCACTTCCCGCTGCCAGAGCGTGTAATCGGTGTACTGCACCGGCAGCTCGTCCCATGCAGGCGAACTGCCGGTCTGCCGCGCGGTGTAGGCCGCTGCGAGGTCCTTCGCCAACGGGACCATCGACTCACCGTCAGCGGCAATATGATGCAGGATCAGGATCAGGACATGGTCCTCGGGCCCACACCGCAACAGCGCGGCCCGGACCGGGATCTCGGCCGTCAGATCGAACCGGTGGCCCACCAATTTCGCTATCTCACCCGAGACCGCATCCGCAGCGACTTCGGCCACCTCCAGAGTGAATCCGGCCTGCTCGAACGGAACCACCAGCTGAAACGGCACACCATCGGCGTCCTCGATGATCAATGTCCGCAAGATCTCGTGCCGGGTCACCACATCCCGCAGCGCCGCCGCCATCGATTCTGCGTCGACCACGCCCGTCAGCCGTGACACCACCGGAAGGTTGTACGTGGCGGAAAGCCCCTCGAAACGATGCAGGAACCACAAACGGCGCTGAGCGAACGACAATTCAATCATTTCGTTTCAACCTTCCCAAACACTTTCGAATCCACCGGCAGACCATCCGGACAAAGAAAGACCTGCAGCGCAGAAATTTCCGTGACGGCTTTCCGTCCATCGCGGTGAGGCCCCCATCCACCCGAGTCAGGAGAAATGGTTCCGGCTGCCACCGACCGCTTCAGCACAGCTTTCTGACAGTTCGGCCCCTGGTCAAGCCCGCTGTCCCGTCGACGGGACAGCCCGTTGACCCCCCGGTTTCCCTGTGTCGTCCCCGACTCGGATCTATTGCCCGCAGACCATCTTTCGGGTACTACTGAAATGAAAGGAACTCGCTCCGACCCTTTTCCGGAATCAATTCCTACCTCATCGGTCACCTTCGCGCAGAATTCGTCGCATATAAGCGCACGATGGAAACGGGCTCTGTTCCAGAGTTCGACCGGCGGCCGGGAGTTGGGTTTCGCGAGAAACAGGTCAGCTCGTTCGAGTGTGTATCGAACAAGAAAAGAGGTGCGGCAGATGACCGGTCGGTCGAACATCGCCCCAGTGCGGACAGCACACCGTAATACCGGTTCCTCCACGGACGCGACACCCGCGACAGCGGTGGCGACCGTGACGGTGGGCGACCAGGCCCAGCTGCTGCGCGCGGGCATCGAATCATTGCAGCGCGACGACCCGGAACTCGGCACCATACTGGATGCCGAGATCGGCTACCAACGCGCCACACTGGCAATGGTCGCATCGGCGAGCGCTGCGGATCCGTCCGTGCTGGCGGCGAGCGGCGCAGCATTGTCGAATGTGACCGCCGAAGGCTATCCCGGTGCGCGATACCACCCTGGTTCGGCACAGTTCGATCAGGTCGAACGCCTCGCGGTGCAACGCGCGAAGGAACTCTTCGGCGCGCAGTACGCCAATGTGCAGCCGCATTCGTGTTCTTCGGCGAACTTCGCGGTGCTCGCGGCTCTCATACCACCTGGCGGCACGCTGCCGGGGCTCGACCTTAACGTCGGCGGCCATCTCACACACCGCTCACCAGCGTCGGTGACGGGGCGGTACTACCGTGCGGTGCACTACGACTGGATGCGTCCGGGCACATCGACTACCATGCTCCGGAGAAATTCCAGCATCCCGAACGGCTCGATATCGGCAGGGCGCCCAACCACGGTGAGGAGCACCTCGCGTTCGGGGCGGGCGCGCACCACTGCCTCGGCGCTGCGCTGGCCCGGATGCAGGCCGAGATCGCGCTCGACCGACTGCTGTTCCAGCGGGACAGCTTCGCCATCGCGGTGAGCCGTGGCGAGCTCGAATACGCCAGCTGGCCCGGCGACGGCAACCACCTCGTCCGGTTGCCGGTCCGACTCTGAACCACGTATGTACCGACGGGCCTGTGAGCGCACGGCCACTCGGGCCGTGCGCTCACGGCGTTCCGGCGGCTTCCAGCAGTGTCGACACAACAAACCGAAAAGAAGAGTCATGACCGAACAAGCCATATCGCCCCAGGAGAAGATCCCGTTCGCCAGAACTTGCCCCTTCTCTCCGCCCGCCGAGTACCAAAGGATGCTGGCGGAGGAGCCCGTTGCCCGGGTCCGGCTGCTGAACAACGACGAGGTCTGGGCGCTCACCAGTTATGCGGACGTGCGCGCCATGTTCACCGACGCCCGCTTCAGCTCGGACAACCGGCACCCGGGATATCCGACGTTCACCCCAGAAAAGCCCACCGAGCAGCCGGTCCGGACGATAGTCAACCTGGACGCCCCGGAACATAACGAGGCCCGCCGACGGGTGATCGGCGAGTACACCGCGAAGCGGATCAAGGACCTGCGGCCGCAGGTCCAGCTGATAGTCGACAAGCACCTGGACGCGCTCCTCGACGGTCCGAAGCCGGTCGATCTGGTGGCGGCGCTCGCGGTGCCGGTGCCCGCACTGGTGATGTGCGAGCAACTCGGGGTCCCCCTCGACGACCACCAGTTCTTTCTGTCCATCAACACGAAACTGGTCAGCATCGCGTCGTCGGAGAGCGAGCGGGACGAGGCGTTCAGCGCACTCGGCGGCTACTTGTGGGCCCTGATCGAGAAGAAGGAGAACAATCCGGGCGACGACCTGCTCAGCAGGCAGATCGCCAAGAACCGGGAATGCGGCGATTACGACCGGATGTCGTTGCTGGGCCTGGCTTTCCTGCTGCTGGTGGCCGGGCACGAGAATTTGGTCGGCATGATCGCGCTCGGTACCGCGCTGCTCCTGCAACATCCGGAGCAGCGCGCCCGATTCACCGCCGACCCCTCGCTGACCCCGGGGATGGTGGAGGAAATGCTGCGCTACTTCACCGTTGCCGATCTCGCGGCGGTCCGCGTCGCGACCGAGGACGTCAAGATCGGCAGCAAGATCATCCGCGCCGGCGAGGGTGTTGTGGCACTGATCAACGCGGCCAACCACGATCCTGACGTCTTTCCGGAGCCCAACGAGTTCGACATCAACCGCCGCCCGTCCCATCCTCACCTGGCTTTGGGCTTCGGCCCGCATCTGTGCCTCGGCCAGAGCCTTGCGCGGATGGAGTTAGAGGTCGTGTTCGACACGTTGTTCGCCCGCATTCCCGGCCTGAAGCTGGCGGTCCCGGTCGAAGAGCTGAAGTTCAAGGGCGAAGAGGGCACCTACGGCCTCTACGAGCTGCCCGTCAGCTGGTAGACCACCGTCAGCCGATCCTGCACGCAAAGGACTGCGGTCACCTCCGATTCGGAGGTGACCGCAGTCCTTTGTGTCATCGGTCGCCGAGTATCCGGTTCACGACCTTGCTGATCTCCACGGCCGGACGCGGGTCACACATCTGCGGGTGGCCGATTTCGATGTCGTACTCATCGACGGTGCCGGTGATGTACTGCTTCCAGTGCCCTGCATAGGAATCGTCCGGGTTCAGCGTCGCGTTGAAGAACAGCGCATCGCCGGAGAACACCGGAGACGTGAAGTTGTTCACCATCATTATATGGCTGATCAACGCCGACGCCGACCGTTGCGGCGATTCGATCTCCTGTGGTAGCGGGGGCTCTGCCACCGTGACGAAGTCGCGCCAGTCACGGCTGAAGTCCATCGAGGAGTCCTGAAATTCGGCGGCCCAGTCCTGGTCCGGCCCCTCTCGCAGCACCTTCGCGACCGCCCATGCACAGCTAGACAGCACTTGGGAATCATCAACGGCCCGCCCGTCTTCGGCGACCGCGAACGCGGCGATTGAACTTTCACCGGTCGGTCGTTCGTCGTAGCTCTCAGGATCCGGCTCGAACACAGACGACAACAGATCGACGGCCTTGTCGAGCTGGTAGACCCCCAAGTAGACGATGTGCTGCCACGCCTGGTTCGAACGCAGATGCCAGGTGGCGAGCTCGTGACCCGGCTCCCACGGAAGAGACTGATTGCGCTCGACGGCGAAGACCTGACGCTCGCGGTCGACTCTGTCCACCTTCTGCGGGTTGAACATCTCCGTCGTCAACCAGAAGTCGACGATTCCAGCCCGCCTCGCGTCAGCGCGCCAGACGTCATCCCCGCTCCCGTCCGTCGACTCGGTCTTCAGTAGGTGGCAATCTTAATCTTGATTGCGGCGCAAGTGAATACGCTTTGCCGCAGCCGGGACTCGATGAGCAAGGTCAAGGCGTCAGCGGCGGCTCAGCACTTTGTCGGGAGATCCCCCGATGACCGGTAGATGGTGTTCTTGCTCGATCTCATCATCACCCACGACGCGCTGCGGACCATCGCAGCGCTCACCCAAACGTCCTTGCCAGCCCATAGTTGACCACTCCGCTTCGTCCTGTCAACGGGACGACGCTATCGGTACAGGAATAATTCATTGACGAACGGATAGGTTGTCGGCATACGACACGACTCGTTACGTTTTCCGCGAAAGAAATGTCGCGATCGGTCGATCGCATCACGGCAGCTCTGTGCTGCGATCTTGCCGGAAATATCGAAAGGGTGCGATATATGTTCGTTCCTGCACAATACCGCGAGCCGGACACCTCTTGGCTCATCGACTTGATCCGCCAGTATCCGCTGGCGCAACTGGCGACCAATAATACGACGGCGGATGCGCCCTTTATAACACACTTACCGGCAATACTGGACCCAGCGGCAGTCGAGGAACCCAACGGAGATCTTTCCGGTATCGAACTGCTGGGACATATGAATCGCGCGAACCCGCACTGGCAGGCGCTGCGATCACCGACGCCCGCACTGCTGGTTTTCACTGGCCCGCACGCTTACGTCTCGCCGACCATATACCAGGTCACGCCCGCAGCGCCGACCTGGAATTTCACGGCGGTCCATGTGCACGGGGTACTGGAAACGATCGATTCGCCGGAGCAGACACTCGATGTGGTGAAAGCGACAGTGACCGCCTACGAAAAAGAACTCGGCTACGGCTGGGATATGTCCGAATCCATCGACTACTTCCACAAACTGCTCCCCGGCGTAGGCGCGTTCCGGTTTTCGGTGTCGCACGCCGAGGGCATGTTCAAACTGAGCCAGGAGCAACCGCCCGAAGTCAAGCAGCGAGTGGTGCGATCGTTCTCGGACAATAAGTCCGGACGGCACCACGAAACAGCATGCCTAATGCGGCGGATGTCCGGTGAATCTCTCACGGAGCCGTCCGAAACCAGGTAGTCCAGCAACTCCCCGTCACCCGATAGTGCGGGCGGATCCCAGGTGCCGGGAAGAGCCTTAGTGCGTGGAGATCACCCGGTATCGCTCAAGCCGGTTGAACGAGCGTTCAACAATATTGTGTCGGGGGTAGACGATCGGACCGAACGTCGGCGGCCGCCTGCCCTGCCGCTGGCGATTGGCCCGTTGATCGGCTCGTTCGGCAGTGGTGGCGGCGATGCAACGACGCCGTAGGTAGTCACGGATCGCGCGAGCAGAGTAGCCCTTGTGGGCCAAGCCTCGCCGCGGCCGTCACCGCTGCGCATCGTGATCGCCAACCTCATCGCCGGAGGAACCCCGCCACAATGGCGAGTTCGTCTTCGGCGCCCGGGCGAGTCGACGGTGACCACCGCGACCGAGACTCATCGCTACGGTCCGGCCGTGGCCAGACCGTGGAATAGGTTGCATCCCAGGCTGACTCACCACTCGCCCTGGGCCGCCCAGATCGGGCAACTTCCGGTCATCGAGGAGGCGGTGATCCGGCTCGACATCAGCCGACCGCCCAGCGAGCGATCCCGAAACCCGTATGTAGCGTTCCCGCGTCGACCGGCTCCAGTATCCCGCCGAGCGAATCTGTGCTCGACCACCGCGCACCTACCGGACAGTCATGGCATCCATGCGGCGCCATATCTCCAAGGACTGTTTCCAGGCTTAATGTAACGCCGCCAGGATCACCTTCAAAGTCCGGTCGCGAGCACCCGCTCTACGGCGTCATAATGGCGCTGTAATGGCGTTCCGAGCGATGACGCCGTGCCAGCACACCAGCACGTGCGACTGCGGCTGGCCCGCCGCCGAGCCATCTCATAACGTCGGAAAGAGACTCGAAATGCCCACATTCGATACGCCCGAACGGATCCACACCGTCATCAATCTGCGCTTCGGCCGGATCCGGATCATCGCGGGCGAACGCGCGCCACCGTCGTTGAAGTTCATCCGATGCTGTGGCCGCACAACGCGACACGCGCGAACCGACCGGCAGGACCGGAAGGTTCGCGCGCGGCACTCTAAGTGCACGACTACACGTAGGCGGCCATTTGGTCACCCTTGGTGTCCTCGTTGGAGACCAGCAGCGAGAGCAGGGCCGCGACGACCGCGACTCCGGCACTGACCAGGAACACCGTGTGCAGACCGCTGAGGAACGTCTCACGCGCGGCATGCGCGAACGTCGCTGCGAACTGCGCCGCCTGATCGGCGGGCGCGCCGTTCGCCATCGCCTGCTGGGCGTAGGCAGTCTCCGCCTGGGGTGGAAAGCCGAGCTCGACGAGTTTGAGCGTATCAACGTCGTTCGCCAGCTGATCCACAACCGGCGGCCGACCGCTGCCGAAGGCGTCGTACAACTGGGTCGCGAACCGGGAACTGATCACCGCGGACAGGATGGTGCCGAACACCGCGGTGCCGAGCAGGCTGCCGAGCTGCGACAAGGAATTCTGCATACCCGCAGCGGTGCCCGCCTTCTCCGTCGGCGCGCTACCGACGATCGCCTGTGTCGCCGCGACCATCATGAGGCCGAGGCCGATACCGCTGAGGACGAGCGGCGGACCGAGAACCAGCATCCCGGAGTCGATTTCCAGCCGAAGCAACAGCAGCGACGAGGCCGCGATGCAGAGCGCCCCGACCACCAACGGGCCCTTGACACCGAACTTCTCGGTCGCGAAGCCGCCGATCGGCGCCGAGATGATGAAGGTCAGCGTCAGCGGGAGTACCGCGATCGCCGCGGGAATCGGATCCTTGCCCTGCATTCCCTGCAAGAAGAAATTGAGGTAGTAGATGATCGCGTAGAACGCGAACATCGTGACGATCATCAGCACGCAGCCCACCGACAGCGAGCGGATGCGGAACAGGTCGAGCGGCACCATCGGGTGCTTGCGTTTTGATTGAATCAGGACGAAGGCACCGAGCAGCAGCATACCGCCGAGGAGGTAGCCGAGGGTCTTGACCGATCCCCAGCCGTACTGCTCGCCGTGTGTGAGGGCCCAGACCAGGCTGACGATCGCGAGGGTGATGCTCAGTCCGCCAGGAACATCGAGCGGCTTCGGCGACTTCTCCTTGGACTCATTGATGACGAGAACGGTAAGGATAATGCTGAGGATGCCGAGGGGCAGGTTGATCCAGAACACCCATGGCCAGCTCAGGTGCTCGACCACAACGGCGCCGATAATCGGGCCTGACGCCAACGCCACCGCGGTGACCCCACTGAAGAGCCCGATCGCCGAGGCCAGTTTCTCCGGCGGGAATGCCGCTTTGACCACCGCGAGGGCCGCCGGAATCAGCAATGATCCGAATATGCCCTGCAGCACTCGCGCACCGATAAGCAACTCGATCGAATTGGATACCGCGCACAGCAGCGACGCAACGGTGAAACCAGTGACACCGATGATGAACGACTTCTTGCGGCCGATCTTGTCGGCCAGATTGCCTGCCGGGATCAACAGGCCGGCGAGCACCAAGAGGTAACCTGTCATCACCCACTGCAGGCTGTTCAGGCCTGCACCGAGATCATCGGCGATGGCAGGGTTCGCGACGACGACAACGGTGCCGTCGAGTTGCACCATCATGATGCCCAAGCCGACCGCGACCAGGCTGAGCCACGTCTTCAGCGAGGTTTTGGGGGGGCTCGCCACCGAGGGTGGATCGTCAGCCCGTGATGGCCTACGCTCGTCGACGGTCAATTTACCGGTTTTATCCATTTAAACTCCTATAATTATCACGCGATAACCATCGAGACAATGTTCAGCGCAATCGGATCAAATCGAATAAGTGATCGAGACGTTGCTCGACCAGAAAAATGTTGAGCGATTGCGACACGTGCACAGTGCAGAAACAACCGCGTCGGCCCTTAAATCCCTCCCCTGTTAGATCGATGCACTTGCTCGTTCAGGCGCGACGAATCGCGACGTCACCAACCGTGGTAATGGCACGTATTTCGACCGTCCTGTCGGACGATCCAGGGCCGTCTGCCGGAGTCAGGAAGTTGTGCACGTTGCCCGCCATGGAACGCACGTCGAGCAACGCTGCGGTGCCGGTTCGTACGCCGACTTCGAGCTGACCGACCGACGTGCCGAGAATGATCGAATCGCGTCCCGCCTCGGCGATCCTGATGTCGCCGCTGGCGGTCTTGGCTTCGATGGCAGCGTGCGCCTTGTCGACGGAAATTGAGCCGTTGGAATTCTTGAGCACCGCAGGCCCCAGCAGCTCACGGATCCGGATCGCGCCCGAACTGGTCGTCGCCTCGACCGGGCCCTCCGCCAGGTCGACGGTGATATCGCCGACACTGGTGACCAGGTTGAACGTGCCGGATTCCGCCAATTGGATATCGCCGGTGGAGGTCTTGTAGCGGCAGTCGCCCAACCTGCCGGTAGCCCGGAAAGCGGCGTCTCGCGCTACTCCTGAGATATCTGAGCCCGCGGGCAGCTGAATCGTCACGTCGATCGATCCCGATCTGGCCAGCAAGCCACGGTATCGCGGCGCCTTGACGACCAATGTGCCATCGGCGTAGTAGATCACGACATGTTCGGCGACCTTCACGTCCGCGTCGTTCGCGGGGTCGCTCGGACGCACCTCGACGATGGTGTCGGCGCGCTGGGCGGCTTGCAGGCGAATATCCCCGGTCCCGAGTTCGATGGTCACGAAAATCGGTTCTGGCGTATCGAAAACAGTCACGATCCCCCTACCTTTACCTGACCCAGCCGGCGTAATGCTCGGCACGGCGCGGTGCGCGACGGTCGGGCCGCCGCACGTAATCGTCGGACTCAAGCACCGCGGATACCGACCGAACCAGCCAGGCGTTCACTGACAGCTGCTCGCGCACGGCGGCCTCATCGATTCGGGCCTTCAGATACTCCGGCGGGCGGAAGTTGATCCATGACGCCACTCCCCCTTGCCAGCTCGCCATCTGCGACACCATCAATTTCAGCGATGGCGCCAATTCGGCGTCCGAAGGTTCCGGGTCGTCCGTACCGTCGAAGAAGTGGTCGCTCCACGGCAGCCTCACGACGAAGGTTGAGTCGAAACCGCGGAGCCGGACTTCGACTGACCCCTGGGCCAGCTCAAGGGTGGTTTCCTCCGCAGCAGCAGCCAACACTTTCAACGTGGTCAAATGGATTGCGGACGACAGCTGGGCGATCAGGCGGTCAGCGAGTTCGCGCCCTTCCGCACCGCCCGCCAACGCGGCGACCGCCATATCCCGCTGCAGACTGTCGACGTACCTGCCGATTCTCATGATGCCATTTTGGCACCATTTAGGCCCGCACGCAACCTCCGGACCGAAGATTGGCGCCATAACGATGAGCAGTTCCGTTGGAGCCACTGGTGAGCACCCCCATTCAGCCGACAAGCCGCCATAACGTCATGTGACGCCATGGCGGCTTGTCGGTTTTCTCGAGTCAGACGGCGGCGGCCGTCCGACGCTGCGCGATGGTTACCGCCATCGCCGCGACAGTCGGGCCCGCATAGAGATGCTGCAGTGACAGTCGAACCTCGAACTGGCGGTCGACCATCGCCAGGAGCCGCGTCGCACACAGCGAGTCGCCCCCCAGATTGAAGAACGAGTCGTCCCGGCCGATATCCGGTTTGCTCAGGGCATCGGACCACAGCGCGGCGATCTGGCGCTCGAGACCGTCCACCACCGGGGCCGACTTCTGCCGATCGCCGTCGGGCGCGGCGGCACGCAGCAGGCGAATGGTGTCGACGCGGCCGTCGGCGTGCAGCGGGATATTCGGCATGCGGACCGGACGCAGCGGGACCACCGCGGCCGCGGCGTAGCCTGCCACGGCCGCGCTCACGGCGTCCGGCGCGATCACGGCACCGGCGTACCCGATGAGAATCTCGCTGGCGCGCAACAACTCCGGCGTGACTTCGGCCACGATTATCGGGTGCGTGAAGTCCAGACCGATGATGACATAATGGTGTGGCTGTGCCAGCGCGTCCCACAGGAGCCGTACGCCCGTCTCCGAGTCGAGCGGTCGAAATCCCCGGCCCTGTAGCGGTCCGGTCGACCGCGAGCGATTGACACCGGCGTCTGTCCACATGCTCCACGCGAGACAACGCACCGCACGATCCCGGGTATGCCGCCAATAGTCGGCGAAACCCACCAGGAAACTGTTGGCAGCGGAGTACGCGCCGAACCCGTGTCCACCGAATTCGCCGTTCACCGAGCCGAACAGCACCAGCGACGCGGCCGGGCGCGTCTCGAGCACCTCCGCGATAGCGAGCGTGCCCGACACTTTCGCCCGATACTGCTCGGCGAAACCCGCGGCCGATTCCGCGACGACGGTGTGCTGCTCCAGGCTCTCCCACTGGCCGGTCGGGTCCGCCGCGGCCAGATGGAACACTCCGTCCAGCCCTCGACCCCACCGCGCCTCGGCCGCCCGCACGACTTGCCCCATCGTGTCGCTGTCGGCGATATCGAGTTGGCGGTACATGACGTCACCAAGCGCCGTCAGTTCCGCCAATCGCTCCGCCTTGTCACCCGCTGCTGGTGATCGACCCACCAGCAGCAGTCGGGCGCCGAAGCGGATGAGTAGATCCCGCGCCACGCGGTGGGCAAGGCCACCGAGCCCGCCGGTGATCAGGTAGGTGCCGCCGACGACCAGATACGGTGCCTCGGCAGTGGCATCCGACTCGACGACAGCATCCGACTCGATGACAGGGCGTACCCGTGGCTGCCATCGCCGGTTCTGCCGGGCTGCGATGCTACCGCCGCGCTCGCGATCGACGATTTCCGCGCGCAGTTCCTGCGCGTCATCGTCAGGATTCGACGACAGATCGACTTGGCGGACAACGTGACCGGGTAGTTCCGCGTTGACGGTGCGAATCAACGCGGGGATGGCGCACAGGCCGAGATCCACTGTGTCGCCCGCATCCGCGTGCACGGCGCCGCGAGTCACCACGAGCACGAGTGAGCGCGCGAACTCCGCTCCGCTCAACGCCCCGATGAGGGCGGCGAACTCCGCAGTCACCTGGGTCAGCCGCGCGGATTCGTCCCCTGCCGCGGATAACGGCCACGCAAAGACGATGGTGGAAATGGTGCCGTGGCGCGCCATCGTCAGTGACAGCAGCCGCCGTAGCTGCGCAGGATCGTCGGACGGAACGTGGAACGTGTCGCGAGTTGGTTCGGTCCACTCGGTTCCGCGCGATACCCCGACCACCTGTCCGTCGATCGCGAGGCGGTGAAGGTCGTCCGATTCGGCGAACACCACCGTCGCTCCCGCGCCACAGTCGCTCGGAGCGGCGGGGACCTCGACCCATTCCCGCCGGGCAAACCAGGTATCCGTGGGCTGCCCGCCGAGAGCTCCGAGCACCCGGTCGCCGAACACGCCCGCCCGCAGGTCGGCGACGAAAGCGCTGCGTTGAATCTTGCCGCTACCGGTCTTGTGGAATTCCGCCTCGGTGACCGGCACGAGCACGTCCGGCTTGATCCCCACTTCCCGCACGAGCACGGCTCGCACCTGCGAAGCCGATGCCGCCAACGCGTCGGCGTCCCACCGCAACGGGACATAGAACACAGCCAACCGATCGGAGCCCTCGTCCTGCTCGCGCACCGCGGCGGCAGCAACGAACGTGGTGCGCACGTTGTCGAGTCGGCCCACCACGTCCTCGATCTCGTGGGCCAGATAGTTGACGCCCCGGACAATAATCTGGTCCTTTTTGCGACCGGCGATCACTACCTCGCCGTTGTACACGAACGCGAGGTCACCGGTACGGAACCAGCCCGCCGAATCCCAGGATTCACGCTGTGCCTTCGGGTTTCCGAAGTACTCGCGCATCATGGTCTTCCCGGCGACCATCAGCTCGCCGAGTCGCAATTCCGGCAGCACGTCGCCCTCGGAGTCGAGCACCCGCATCCGTACGCCCGGCATCGGAGGACCTACCGTCGAGAACACCGTCGCATTGCGGGCGCCAGGTTCGACCACCCGGATGTTTCCGGTGAGCGTCGTGATGTCGACGGCCACGCAACCCGCGTCGGAGTTGTTGCGGTTCTGCCTGGTGAAGGTGACGACCGAGCAGGTCTCCGCCATACCCCACATCGGGCAGACCGCATCCTCGCGAAGGCCGTGTGGTCCCAGCAGTTGCAGGAAGCGGTGGTTGGTCGCGGGGATCACCGGCTCCGCCGCGTCGCCGAAGTACCGCATGCAGGAAAGGTCCCATGCCGCGGCCCGCGTCCGGATCTGCTCCGCGTGCTCGTTGACGAGGGCGAACGCAAAGTTTGGTGCCCAAGTGTCGGTCGCCCGATACCGGTGGATCCAATCCAGCCAGCACAACGGGTCTGCCAGGAAATGATCGGTCGTGGCGTTGACGTGCAAGCAACCGAGGAACACGTCGCGCACGTTGTACATCACGAAGCTCACGTGGTCCAACGGCATCCACGTCATGCTGACGTTGGTGGCGTCGAGATCACGGGCCTGAATATCGGCGAACGAGCGTTCGGTGACGCTGGCGTGCGTGTGCTGCACACACTTCGGCACGCCGGTGCTCCCCGAGGTCAGCAGATTGAGCACCGGGGTCTCACGGGTAACTTCGTGCCATGCGGTATCCGCCGGGTTCTCTACCAGTTCGGCAACGGTGAGAACGCGCACCTCCGGCTCGTCCCAGAGGGTCCGTACGTCCGCCAGAGCTATCGCGGTGGCGGTGTCGGTCAGCAGCGCGGGCCGACCCAGCAACTGCCAGGCGTTGTGCAGCTTCCGGTTCATATCGTTCGGTGCCTGATAGTCGGGTGCGACGGCGACGGGTGTCGGGACGAACCCGCCGAGCACGCACGCCCAGAACGCGGTGGTGTAATCGCGATGATCGGCGAAGATGAACAGCGCCGCGTCGCCGGGTCGCAGACCTGCCGCCCGCAGCCCGGCCAGCACTTGTTGTGCCTCGTCCAGCAGTACCGGGAAGGCCTGCATTTCGTCGGGGCGGCCCTGTCGGATGAATATCGTGCCGCGCTCGGGTGCCGTGGCAGCGGCTCGCCGCAACGCTTCCTGCAGGTTGCGCGGAGCGTCCGGCGGGTAGTGCACCGCGCCGCCGTCGAGATCCGCCATCGCTGCCTCGCCATCGATGAGCTCGGGCATTGGCAGCGAACTCGGTGACGCATCCGCTGCCGCCGCCATGGATACGCTCGCGCGCACCACCGCGACAGCGTCATCGACGCCGGGGACGGCGCGAACGGCGTCGGTGATCTCGGCGAGCGTCTCGTTGTCCGGGTAACCGTTGATTCTCATTTCGCCGCCCCCGCCGCGAGAGCCTCGCGGGCTTGCGCACCGACGAACGAGACGAGATCGGCCAGCGAATCCATAAAATAGAAGTGCCCGCCGGTGAACCGCCGCATGGCAAATGTCGCGGTGGTCTGTTCACGCCAACCCCGCATGCTCTCTTCGGGTGCACGTGGATCCGTCGTGCCGACCAGCGCCGTGATCGGGCAATCCAGGGGCGTATCGGGTTTCGACAAATGCGGCTCCCACAGTACGAAGTCGGTGCGCACCACCGGCAGCACCGCACTCATCACGTATTCATCGGCCGCGATCTCGGCATTGATGCCGCCGAGTTGGACCAATTCTTTCCGGAACGCGTCGTCCGGGAGCCGGTACAGTTCTTTACCAGCGCGCACGCCAGGTGACGGTTGTCCGGAGAGGAACAAATGACCGAGGCCGGACTGTTCTTGCGCACGCAATTCTTTGGCCACCTCGTAGGCCAATGCCGCACCCGTCGAATGTCCGAAAAACGCGAAGGGACGGTCCAGTATCGGTGCTATGCCCTCCGCCACCGCTCGGACCAGAGGCTCGACCTCGGTGAAAGGTTCCTCGGCCACCCGATCCTGTCGTCCAGGTAGCTGCACCGCTACTAATTCGATATCGTCGGGCAACCAAGCGACCCAGTCCGCGTAACTGGACGCGCCGGCTCCCGCATGGGGAAAGCAGATGAGTCGACCGCGGACCTCAGGCCGCCGCGCGCACCAAAAGTATGGACTCTCCGGAATCAGTCCGCAGTTATGAACGACCATGGGCTGCCACCTACCTCACGAGTTTCTATTTCGCATGCATATTGCCGACCGGCAGACCGCAGGCGGTTACCGGTTTATGCCGGAAATTACGACCTGCGCGATCTCACTCAATGTGCCACCCGACAGGATTCTCAGTCAATAAATAGGCTGCCGAAATTACCCGTATGTCGAATTTGAAACGACTGAAGCGATGTCCCGTCGACGGGACATCGCTTTATCAGCCACGCTCGCCGGTCCGCGGCACTGAGTGGCGGCCCCGGAAACCGCTCGAGAGGGAGCAGTCTCCGGGGCTCGCCGAATCGGCTCCGACGCGGGACCGAGGCACCCGCACCGGACCGCGGCACTACCGGTTAGACCACCCAACCTGTGTAGCGTTGGGCGTCGCGCGGGCGGCTCCGCACCGCACGCCGTTCCGGGCGTTGGGCGCGGGCATCGAACTCGAGGACTGCGGACACCGCCCGGACCAGCCAGGTATTCACCGACAGCTGTTCCTGACGGGCCGCCTGCTCGATCCGAGCCTTCAAGTATTCGGGCGGGCGGAAGTTGATTCGGGAGATCGCGCCCTCGTCGCCGCCGATCGGCGCAGGTGCGATGACGGCAGGCAAGTGCGGAGCCGAACCGGGCTGTCTCTCGGCATCTTCCTCGAGCTCGCCGTCGAATACCTGGTCCGCGGGCAGCGTCACGACAAAACTCGGGTCGAGCCCACGCAGGCGAAGCTCGACCGACCCTGGCACCAGTTCTCGGGTTATCTCTTCCGCAGCGGTCGACAGTACGTCGAGCAGCATCAGCTGAACGGCCGAGGAGAGTGGCACAAGGAGACGTTCGGCATGTTCGCGCGCCTCCGCGCCACCCGACTCAGCCGCAGCTGAGAGCTCTCGCAGCACCTTGTCGACATGCCACCTGAGTTCCATGGCGCAATTATGGCATCAATTTGGCTTCTGGCCCAGGTCCCGCGAATTCCGAGGCCGCTTCGCGACTGCGCAACCCGCCCTCGCCCCGGCGGTCGGTGACGGACTGGGCAATCTCACCACTGCGCACGGCGATATTCGACAGCAGCGAAGCCGACAGCCCGTGCGTGTGCTCGGTGCCACCCTGCAGGTAGATACCGCAGGCGAGGTCCGGTGTCGTCGCGACTCGGTAGTCACGTTCGACCTGATACTGCCCGAACTGATCACGCAGGCAGTAGCGGTCGAGGTCGCCGAGGAGACTCGACGGGTCCATCGCGTCGTAGCCCGTCGCGCAGACCAGCGCGTCGACGTCGAGATCGCGTGATCCGCCGTCCTGCAGCGACAACAGGCGGACCCGGGTCCCGGCTCCGTCATGCTCGACGCCGAGCACGCGCGTCAGATTGAGGAAGTTCAGGCGCACCGAATCGGACAAGGATTCCTCGTACGAAAGCCGGAACAGATCGTCGATCACTTCATCATCGACCACCGAGTAGTTGGTGTTCTTGTGGTACTGCCAAAACGCCTCACGGGTGCGTGCGGTGCCGAAGTAGTAATCATCGACTGCGATCGGGTCGAAGATCTGATTGGCAAAAGGCGTATCGTCGGCAATCGAGTACCCATAGGCGGGGATGATCGAGTACACCGTGGCATGCGGCAGGGCGGTATGCAGGAACCGAGTGATCTCGGCGGCGCTCTGCCCAGCCCCGACCACTCCGACCCGAGTCAGCTGCTGCGGATCGGCGCGTTGGAACTGTGCCAGGAATTCGGAGCTGTGCCAGACGGTCTTACCGCGCTCAGCGCCCCTCGGCATGCGTGGGACAAGGCCGGTGGAAACGACAATGTTGCGGGCGCTGACCTGGCGTCTGCCATGCGGTGTCCGGACCAGCACCTCCAGGTGCTCGGCTGGGCCCGATTCGGCATTGCTTGGCAGCCGGACCTCGCAAACCTCGGATTCGTAGAACACGCGGTCGGTGAAACTGGACGCGGCCCACTCCAGATACTGGTGGAACTCACGGCGCGTGGGGAAGAAGCTCTGCTTGTTGGAAAACTTCGCCAGCCGGTCAGACGCGTGCAGGAAGGAAACGAAGCTGAACGGTGACACCGGATTCCGGAATGTCGCCAAATCCTTCAAGAACACTACCTGCATCGTCGCCGATGGCAGCAACATGTGCCGGTGCCATCCGAATGTCGGCTGTCGCTCGAAGAACAACGCGCTCGATCGCTCTCGCAGATTCAGTAGCGGTTGTTCCTCCAGCGCAATAGCCAACGCCAAATTCGACGGTCCGAATCCAACACCGACAACATCATACATTTTATCTCTTTCATGCAGGGACAATGCTCCCCCTCCGAACAGGCGAGATGGCGGTCGAATTTTTAACAAGCATACCCGGCGCCACCCATTGCGACATATAGCTCAGCTTAACGCCGCACTGTCCCGGCGGCAGGACAGAACCGTTCGATCGAAGCACGAAAACCGCATGTCAACCTCTCCGAATGCGCTGATGCTGTGGGAAACGAACAACGGACGAACACGTGCGGATAACTAGAGCTCGGAATCTAGATCGGTATGCTTCAGGCAGATCCAATGGATTCCGGACGACGTGGTCACCCCTTTGCGAATCAGCCAACTGATTCCGGGCACATACACCGGACGGAACGGTAAGTACAGGAATCTTTCGCATCGTCGAGTATGCACCGAATGAGTGCGTAACGTTCGGATGTCCGGTCGACAGGACACCTGGAGTAACACACTCTGCCCTGCCCGGATCAATTCGCAGACAGGCGAATTGAACTCGCTGTTCAGGAGGACTCAATGACACTTTCCCCGATTGCCAGATCGCCTTTCTCGGCACGGGCCGAAAGGCTGCCGAACACCGGCCTTGGCGAGGTGTTCCTGATGTCGTATGCCGCGCAAGTGGATCTGGCGATAGGCACACCACGCTTTCCCGATACCACCGATGAACTCATCACCGCGGCGGAACGTGCGATGCGGGATGGGCGCAACCAGACCGAACTGCCGTTCGGGGACCGACCCCTGCGTCAGTACGTCGCAGGCCGGTTCAACGCGCCGACCGACCCGGACACCGAAATCACCATTACCGTAGGTGCGACGGCTGGGTTGACCGCCGCACTGCTCGCGAGCGTTGACCCGGGCGACGAGGTCATCCTGCTCGTGCCGGGGTTCGACCAGTTCTTCGACACCGTCGCACTCGCCGGCGCGACACCACGATTCGTGCGCCTGCGCGGCCCGGAATGGCGCTTCGACCCGGCCGAGCTTGCTGCCGCGTTCTCGTCGAGGACCCGCGCGATCGTGCTCAATACACCGAGCAACCCCACCGGACGCGTGCTGACTCGCGACGAACTCGACCAGATCGCGGCGCTCTGCGAGAAGTGGGATGTCACGGCCATCTGCGACGAGGTGTATAGCGCCTTCGTGTTCGACGACCGCCCCTATCTGTCCGTCGCCGACGTGCCGGGACTCGCGGAGCGCAGCATCGTCGTCGGCTCGCTATCCAAGAGCCACGCGCTGAGTGGCTGGCGGCTGGGGTACTTGCGGGCCGACCGCAAGCGCACCGAGGTGCTGCGGCGGGTGCATTACCTGACGACCTTCAGCGCCGCGGTGCCGCTGCAGGCCGCGGCCGCCGCCGCGGCCCCGGCGCTGGATCTGTCGAAGGTCCTCGTGCGGATGACCGAGCGCCGCGACCTCGCCCAGCAGATCTTCCATGACTACGGGATGGAGTTCGCGCAGGTCGAGGGCGGCGTCTTCATCTTCGCCGAGATCAGCGCCCTGACCGGAAAGCGCTACGGTGGTATGCCTTTCGTCCGTGAGCTGATGGAGCGCACTGGGGTACTCGTGGTGCCGGGCACCGTATTCTTCGACGACCCGGCCGAAGGCGACCAGTACGTCCGAATAGCGTTCAACCGACCACTCGAGACGCTGCGGGCCGCACAGGACCGGCTCAGCCGTACCGCGCCGCAGCCGGAGCGCGCCCGATGACGACTGCCCACATCACCGACCTCGGCCCGCTGCCCGACTTCCTCGACAAGCACGACGATGCCGACATGCTCGCCATACCCACACCGGGCGGCACCGCGTGGCTGGTGCGCGACTATTCGCTGGCCCGACGCGTGCTGGCCGATCAGCGGTTCAGTCGGGCCGCGGCCGCCGCACCGGGGAATACGAAGGCTGCCGACGTGCAGCCCACCGCAGCCTCGATGATGAGTATGGACGGCGCCGAACACCTACGGCTGCGACGCGTCCTCACCGGCGCGTTCAGCCCTAAGCGAATGACCGCGTTGACCCCGTCGATCGAAGCACTCGCCGACCGGTATCTCGACTCGATGATCGCCGCCGGTCCGGTCGTCGATCTGATCGCACACGTCGCGACGCCGATGCCGCTCAGCGTGCTCTGCACGCTGCTCGGGGTGCCCCGCGAGGATCACACGCTGTTCAAGGACTGGGTCGACGTGCTGTTCGACCTGTCCGTCAGCACGCCGCGGGAAAAAGCGCGCAGGCGCCTCGAGATCTCCGCTTACATGTCCGACCTGATCACCGCGAAACGCGGGACCACGGACGAGGACGTGCTGATGGACATGATCCTCGCGCACGACGAGGGCCGGATGTCGGTGTCCGAGTTGCTCACCATGGGCCTCACGCTCCTGATGGCCGGGTATCAGACGACCGTCGGCCAGATCGGGGTTGCCGTGCACGCTTTGCTGTCGAACCGCACGGCCTACGAGGCGCTGCTCAACGATCCCGGCCTGCTCGACGGCACCGTCGACGAATTGATCCGGCTCACGCCGTCGACCCCGCTTGCCTTTATTCGGGTTGCGGTCGAACCGCTGCCGCTGGGCAGCGTCGAGGTCGCGGCGGGCGACACCGTCATCGTGTCGCTGCTGCACGGGAACCGGGACGGCGCCGCATTCCCGGATCCCTTACAGCTGCACCCCGATCGCGACGGCAACGGCCATCTGACGTTCGGTTACGGACCACACCGTTGTCTCGGCGCGACATTGGCGCGCCTGCAGCTCCGGATCGTGCTCGACCGATTGCTGAACAGGTTGCCGCGGCTGCGCATCGCCGACTGCCCCGATGCGGTGGTCTGGATGGACGGGATGGCCGTGCGCGGCCTCTCACAGTTCTTGGTCGAGTGGTAACAGGCGAATGCCCGCGGGAGGATCCCAAATGTCAGCAAGAAACCATGTCGGCGAGCCGAGCAGCTTTCGTAGCGCCGCAACCCCCTGGGTACTGTCCGGACGGACGCCCGCCGAACTGCGCGGGTACGCCCGGCAACTGCGCGACGACCTAGTCGGCGGCCGCGACTCGATCGCGAGCGTTGGCCTGTCGCTGACTGCACGTGATCCGCAGCCGAGCCGTGCTGTGCTCCTGACCGAGACCATCGAGCAAGCGAGCGCCGAATTGACCGCTCTCGTGGCGGGCAGGCCGACACCGAGCCGGATCAACGGCACCGCTGCGGCGCGCGATCGGGTGGTGTTCGTCTTTCCAGGTCAAGGCTCGCAGTGGGCCGGTATGACCGCGGACCTGCTGGAGAGTTCGGACGTCTATCGCGCGGCTATCGACGATTGCGCGCGGGCGTTGGCCCCATACATCGACTGGTCGCTGCACGACGTCTTGCGCGGGGCGCCGGATGCGCCCGCGCCTGATCGTGACGATGTGGTGCAGCCCGCGTTGTTCGCGACCATGATCGGGCTCGCCGCGATGTGGCGGTCTTTCGGTGTATCCCCCGCCGCCGTAGTGGGGCACAGCAACGGCGAGATCGCCGCCGCCGTCGTCGCGGGCGCGCTGTCGCTCGACGACGGAGCCCGCGTGGTGGCGCTGTGGAGCAAGGCCCAGGCCCGGTTATCTGGGCAGGGAGCGATGCTGTCGGTACCGTTGCCCGCCGCGGTCATCACGCCGCGACTGGCCGAGTGGGGCACCCGGGTATCGATCGGCGCGATCAACGGCCCACGACAGGTGATCCTGACCGGCGACCGAGCCGCGGTGCTCGAGCTGCTGGCCGCGTTGAATGCGGAAGGCATTGCAGCGAAACAGGTTTCGGTCGACGTGGCCGCGCATTCGGCACATATCGAGCAGTTACGCGAGAGCATGCTCGATGATCTCGCCACCGTGCGGCCGCACCCACCCGAGGTGGACTTCCGCTCGACCGTGACCGGGCACCGCGACGAGCCGCTCGACGCGCACTACTGGTACCGAAACCTGCGTGGGACAGTCGAATTCGAACGAGCCATCCGGTCGTTGTCCGATCACGATGTATTCCTGGAGATCAGCCCGCATCCCGTCATCATCGCCGCAGTGCAGGACACCCTCGACGAAGTCGGTTCGGCTGCGGTGGTCGCGGCCTCGATCCGGCGCGGTGGCGTGGGCACCCGCCATTTCCTGACCGCCCTGGCCGCGGCACACACCGCCGGTGTCGCCGTGGACTGGACGCCGCTGTTCCCTGCTGATACACCACTGATCGAGTTGCCCGCCCCTGAACTCTCCCGCGTGGCCGAGGCAGAGACGGCGAGTTCGCTGATCGATCTTGTGCTCGCGGAGACGGCGCACATGCTCGGCCGCCCGGCGCCGGAGCCGGACACCGCGTTCCGGGATCTCGGCTTCGATTCGGTGGGTGCGCTGGAATTGCGCAACCGGCTCGCGGCGGGCACCGGTCTGCGGCTGCCCGCGACCGTGCTCTTCGATCACCCCACACCACAGCGACTCGCCACTTATCTGGAGTCAGTTGTCGGCGGCGTCGAGACCACGGTCGCGTCCGCGCGGCGGCGTCCGATTCCGGCCGACGACCCCATTGCGATCGTCGCCATGGCGTGCCGTTTCCCGGGCGGCATCACCTCACCGGAAAGCCTGTGGCAGTTGGTCGCCGAGGGCCGTGATGTCATCTCCGGATTCCCGGACGACCGTGGCTGGCCGCTGAACAGCCTATTCGACGACGACCCCGAGCGGGCCGGTCGCACCTATGTCCGCGAGGGCGGATTCCTCTACGACGCCACCATGTTCGACGCCGACTTCTTCGGCATCAGCCCCCGCGAGGCCGCCGCGATGGACCCGCAGCAGCGGCTGACGCTGGAAATAGCATGGGAGGCGATCGAACGCGCGGGCATCGACCCGGCCACGCTGCACGATTCGCCGACCGGGGTCTACCTCGGTGTGATGGCGCAGGACTACGGACCACGGATGCACGAGGCCGACGGCGCCACCAGCGGGCGGGTGCTCACCGGCACCTACACCTCGGTGGCCTCGGGACGCGTGGCGTACACGCTCGGCTTGGCAGGCCCGGCGGTCACCATCGACACTGCCTGCTCGTCGTCGCTGGTGGCGATGCATCTGGCTGCCCAGGCACTGCGCGACGGCGAATGCGATCTGGCACTGGCCGGCGGCGTCACCGTCATGTCATCACCGGGCATCTTCCTCGAATTCAGCAGGCAACGCGGACTCGCCCCCGACGGCCGCTGCAAATCCTTCGCCGACGGCGCCGACGGCACCGCGTGGGCCGAAGGCGCCGGAATCCTTGTCCTGCAACGGCTCTCCGATGCCCGCCGGGACAACCACCCCGTCGTCGCGCTGCTGCGCGGCTCGGCCATCAACCAGGACGGGGCCAGCAATGGTCTGTCCGCCCCCAACGGCCTCGCCCAGCAACGCGTCATCCACGACGCACTCGCCAGCACCGGGCTCGGCACCGCCGACATCGACGCCATCGAGGCGCACGGCACCGGCACCGCCCTCGGCGACCCCATCGAGGCCCAAGCGCTGCTGGCCACCTACGGCTTGAACCGGCCACACCCGGCTTACCTTGGCTCCATCAAATCGAATATCGGCCACACGCAAACCGCGGCAGGCATCGCAGGCGTCATCAAAATGATCATGGCGATGCGGCACGGCACGCTCCCGCCGACGCTGCATATCGACCGCCCGAGCCGCCACGTCGACTGGGACAGCGGCAATGTCGAACTGCTCACCGACACCATCTCCTGGCCCACCACCGGCCGCCCTCGCCGCGCGGCCATCTCCAGCTTTGGCATCAGCGGCACCAACGCACATGTCATCATCGAACAGCCACCGGAGACCCGGCCCGGACGACGGCGCCGCGGCGGCACCACCCCCGTCCCGGTGCTGTTGTCGGCGAAGTCCGAACAGGCGCTGGCCGACCAAGCCGCCAAGCTGTTGGCACACCTGAACGAACACCCGGAATTCGAGTTGCGCGATCTCGCCGACTCGCTGACCTTCGAGCGCGCCCGCTTCGCGCACCGCGCCGCCGTGGTAACAACCGATCGTGACGAGCTGGCACGTCGGCTGCGCGAGCTGGCTGCGGGTGCCGCGATCACGGAGGTGATCAAGGCAGTGGCGGGCTCGAACGTGCGCCCGGTGTTCGTCTTTCCTGGACAGGGCTCGCAGTGGGCTGGGATGGCCGCCGGGCTGCTCGAGACCTCACCCGTGTTCGCCCGTCGGATGAACGAATGCGCGACCGCGCTCGAACCGTTCGTCGAGTGGTCGTTGCTGGATGTCGTCCGCGGTACCGACGACGCGCCAGCCCTTGCGGGCGACGCCGTGGTGCAGCCGGCGCTGTGGGCCGTCATGGTGTCGCTGGCCGACGTGTGGCGCTGGTACGGCGTGCGGCCCGCCGCGGTGATCGGGCATTCGCAAGGCGAGCTCGCCGCCGCGTGCGTCGCGGGTGTGTTGTCCCTGACGGACGGCGCCCGCATCGTCGCGCTGCGCAGCCGAGCGCTGCGGGCGCTGGCGGGGCGCAGCGGGCTGGTATCGGTGACTCAGTCAGCGGCCTGGGTGCGCGAACACCTCGACCGCTGGCAGGGCCAGATCACGCTCGCCGCGATCAACAGCCCGGCGCACACCGTGGTCGCGGGCAGCACCGCCGCGCTGGCCGAGTTCAGTGCGTTCTGCGCGAGTCACGAGGTGCGCGCCCGCCGGGTCGACATCGACTACGCCTCGCACTCGGCCCACGTCGCCGTGCTCGAGTCCGAGCTGATCGCGGCCTTCGCCGGTATCGAGGCCCACACCGGGGACATCCCGCTGTGTTCGTCGGTGACCGCCGAATTCCTGTCCGATACCCGAGTGATGGACGGCGCCTACTGGTACCGGAACCTGCGTGAGCCAGTCCAATTCGAAGCGGCGACCGAGGCGCTGCTCGAACGCGGGCACCGGTTGTTCGTCGAGATCAGCCCGCACCCGGTGCTGACCGCCGCGGTACAGGCCACCATTGATACCGCCGGACTGGACGGCACCGCCGTCGGCACGTTGCGCCGCGACGATGACGACACAACTCGCATGCTCACCGCGTTGGCCGAAACGCACTGCCACGGTGTCGATGTCGACTGGGCCGCGTTCTTCGACGGGATCGGTGCACGCCGCGTCCCGCTGCCGACCTACGCGTTTCAGCGCAGCCGGTACTGGATCGATACGCCCGGCACGGTGGAGCACGGGGCAGGACTCACTTCGGTCGATCATCCGCTGCTCGATGGGGTGACCGTGCTCGCCAAGGACGGCGGGCTCTTGTACACGGGCCACCTGTCACCGGCCGATCATCCGTGGCTGGCCGACCATCGGATTGCGGATACGGTCGTGCTGCCGGGTGCCGCAATCGTGGAGATCGCACTCGCCGTCGGCGGGCAACTCGGACTCGGTCGGTTGGCTGATGTCGTGCTCACGGAGCCGTTGTTGCTTCCCCCGAGCGAACGGGTGCGCTTCCAGGTCGCCGTCGAGCAGCCCGGCGACGGGGCTGACCGTTCCTTCGCGCTGTATTCCAGTCCGGCCGATGATGACCACTGGACCAAGAACGCCGCTGGCACACTCACCCTAACGACCGAGGATCCCGCACCCGACCGACAGGCGTGGCCGCCTGCCGACGCCGGACAGATCGACCTCGACGGCTTCCGCGAACGCTTGGCCGAACTCGGCTACGGGTACGGACCGGCCTTCCGCGGACTCGAATCAGCCTGGCACAACGGCCGAGAAGCGTACGGCGAGGTCGCCCTACCGGATACTGGGCTCGCCGTGGACGGCTTCGGTATTCATCCGGCACTGTTCGATGCCGCGCTCCAGGTGTGCCTGCTCCGCGAACCGGCCGACGACGCGCGGTTGCTCATGCCGTTCTCGTTCGACGGTGTCACCGTGCATGCGACACAGGCGACCTCACTGCGCGTCCGCGTGGTGCCAGCCGGTCGCGACGTAGTCGCGCTCACCGCGACCGACCATGAGGGCACCGCGGTCCTGACGATCGCCGCGCTCGTCCTGCGGCCTGCCCCTGCCGTGGCGGTGACGCGCACCGGACTCCATCATCTCGGCTGGCGCCCGATCCCGGTCGGCACCGAATCCGTACTCGGCCGTTGGGCGGTCGTCGGCGGCGACCCGCTCGACGCCGTCGCCGGGCTGTCCGCCGCCGGTGTCACCGTCGCCGAGCACCGAGACCTCGCGGCTCTCATCGCCTCAGTCGACGCGGGCCTGCCCGCACCCGACGGTGTCGTGTTCGCACAGGTCCCCGGCACGAACTCCGCCGACGCGATGCACGCCGCGGCGCGAACGGAACTCGACCACGTCCAGCGGCTACTCGCCGACGACCGATTCACCGAAACCCTGGCTCTGCTGCTGACCCGGTTCGCGGCGGGCGACGACGCGCGCAACCTGCCGGGTGCGGTGGCGCGCGGACTGCTCGGCGTCGTACAGAACGAACATCCGAACCGGTTCGCGCTGCTAGATCTCGATGAGACGCCAGTCGACTATCGTCATGTCCTCTCGGCGCTGACCGGACCTGTCGGCACCCGGCTGCCGCTCGTGGCGCGCGGCGGAACGGTCTCCGCACCCCAACTTGAGCGCACCCCGTGGCCGCCAGGCACACCCGAATTCGATCCGGCGGGCACGGTTCTGATCACCGGGGGTACCGGCACGCTCGGCCGCCTTGTGGCCCGGCACCTGGTCAGCAGGCACGGCGTCCAGCACCTGCTGCTGCTCAGCAGGCGCGGCGACGGGGCCGAGGGCGCGGCGGAACTGACCGCGGAACTGTCCGAAGCCGACGTGACGATCCGCGCGTGTGACGCGTCGGATCGTGCCGCACTTGCCACGGTGCTGGCAGACATTCCGGCCGCGCATCCGCTGACGGCGGTGATCCACACGGCGGGTGTCCTGGCCGACGCCACCGTCGTCAACCTCACACCCGCCGACCTGGACCAGGTCCTGCGAGCGAAGGCCGACGCCGCATGGCATCTGCACGAACTCACCGCCGACATCGCACTGTCGGCCTTCGTCCTCTTCTCCTCGATCGCGGGCGTCATCGGAAACCCAGGGCAGGCGAATTACGCTGCCGCCAACGGCTTCCTGGATGCGCTGGCGGCGCATCGCCGCGCCGACGGTCTGCCCGCGACCGCACTCGCCTGGGGTCTCTGGGACTCCCCGAGCGGACTGACCGCGACGTTGACCGAGACCGATCGGCTGCGCTGGGCTCGTCATGGCGTGCTGCCGCTGTCCGCCGAACGCGGCATGGAACTGTTCGACGCGGCAATCGCCGCGAATCGGTCGTTGATGCTGCCCGTAGAACTCGACCGCGCAGCGCTGCGCGCAGCCGACGAATCCACTCCGGCCTTGCTCCGTTCGCTCGTCGGCACCGACGGCCTGCCCTCGGGGCGGGCGAGCGGCGAGGCGCGGTCGTGGGCTGATCAGACCGCCGAACTCCCGCAGGCCCAGCGGCGACGCAGGATCGCCGAACTCGTCGGCACGGCGACGGCATCGGTTGTCGGACTGACCGGGTCGGCGGACGTCGTCGAAACCACCGCGTTCAAGGATTTCGGCTTCGATTCGCTGACGGCGCTGGAGTTGCGATCCCGAATCCGCACGGGCACCGGGATCGCCTTACCCGCCACCGCGGTCTTCGACTATCCGACGCCGGGCGCGCTCATCGACCACCTCATGACCGAACTCGTGCGCAAGCCCGCGGCCACCACTCGGCCGACCGTATCGGCGGCACCGATGGACGACCCCATCGTCATCGTCGCCGCGGCCTGCCGTTATCCGGGTGATGTGCGCTCACCCGAAGATCTGTGGGAGCTGACGTCCGGCGGCACCGACGCCGTCGGTCCGTTTCCGCCGGACCGAGGCTGGGACGTCGATGGCAAGACGGCCACCGAACAGGGCGGATTCCTCTATGACGCGGACCTTTTCGATGCCGATTTCTTCGGCATCAGCCCCCGTGAGGCCGCCGAAATGGATCCGCAACAGCGGCTGTTCCTCGAGATCAGCCGTGAGGCGATCGAACGAGCGCAGATCGATCCGGCGACACTGCACGGAACCCGCACCGGCGTTTTCACCGGTGTGATGTACAGCGACTACGCGACCACGCTGCACACCGGCACGGTGTCGAGCGTGGTGTCCGGGCGCGTGGCCTACGCACTCGGGCTGCAGGGCCCGGCCATCACAGTAGACACCGCCTGTTCGTCGTCGCTGGTCGCCGTGCACCTGGCCGCCCAGTCCCTGCGCAACGGCGAATGTGACCTCGCCTTGGCCGGTGGTGTCACCGTGATGGCGACACCCGGCATCTTCATCGAATTCACTAGGCAACGCGGGCTCGCCGCCGACGGCCGCTGCAAATCCTTCGACGACACCGCCGACGGCACCGGATGGGCCGAAGGCGCCGGAACCCTGCTCCTGCAACGACTTTCCGACGCCCGCAGCCAAAAACGGCCGATTCTCGCCGTGCTGCGCGGCAGCGCCGTCAACCAGGACGGTGCCAGCAACGGGCTCTCCGCACCCAACGGCCCCGCCCAGCAGCGGGTGATCCACGAAGCACTCGCCAACGCCCGGCTCAGCACCACCGAAATCGACGTCGTCGAAGGCCACGGCACCGGCACTCGGCTCGGCGACCCCATCGAAGCCCAGGCCATCCTCAGCACCTACGGCCAGAACCGCAGCCACCCCGTCTACCTCGGCAGCGTCAAATCCAACATCGGCCATACCCAAGCCGCGGCGGGCATCGCTGGAATCATCAAGATGACCGAAGCCATTCGGCACCGAATCCTGCCGCCGACCCTGCACCTCAGCACACCGTCCACCCATGTCGACTGGACCGTCGGCAATGTGCGACTGCTCACCGAGACGACGCCATGGCCAAGCACCGGCCGACCACGGCGCGCCGCCATCTCCAGCTTCGGCATCAGCGGCACCAATGCGCACATCATCATCGAACAACCACCGCAGACACCGCGGACGCGGTCTCGGGACGTGCCCGTGCCCGCGCTGCTCCCCTTCGTGATCGGTGCCCGTGGGCAACGGGCGTTGCGGGCGCAGGCGGCGCAGCTACGGCCGCTCGTCGACGGCGAAGGCCCCCTCCGCCCCGCGGAGGTCGACCTCGCGTACACACTGGCGACCACCCGGTCGGCGCTCACCGACCGTGCCGTCGTCCTCGCCGCGAATCGAGCCGATCTGACCGATGGTCTCGACGCCCTCTCCCGCGGCGCGGCCACCCGCACGGTCGTCACGGGCCAGGCCGAAGGCGCTGGCGCCGTCGCCTTCGTCTTCGCCGGTCAGGGCGGCCAGCACGTCGGCATGGGTCGCGAACTGTACGACGCCTACCCGGCCTTCGCGACCGCGCTCGATGACGTGTGCGCCCGGATGGACCCGCATCTCGACGTCGCGCTACGAGACCTGATGTGGGCCGACGATCCCGAGCGACCGGGTCGACTCGACGAAACCCGCTACACCCAGCCCGCACTGTTCGCGATCGAATACGCCCTGTTCCAGCTCCTACGCGAGTACGGAATCGTCCCCGACCAGCTCATCGGTCACTCCATCGGAGAACTGTCGGCCGCCTGCGCGGCGGGTGCACTCTCCCTCGACGATGCCTGCATGCTGGTCGCCGCACGCGGCCAACTGATGCAGCGCGCCCGTGGCGGCGGTGCGATGGTTGCCGTCGCGGCGACCGAGGCGGAGGTGTCGGCCACTCTGGTCGGCGGTGCGGTGATCGCGGCGATCAATGGGCCGCAGTCGGTCGTCGTCTCCGGCGACGAATCCGCCGTACTCGAGGTGGCGGCGCTGTGGCAACGAGTCGGCCGACGGACCAAGCGACTGCGCGTCAGCCACGCCTTCCACTCACCACACATGGCGGAAATCCTCGATGAATTCCACGATGTCGCCTGCCGCGTCACTCTCACCGAACCGGCGATCCCGATCATCTCCAATCTGACAGGGCGTCCGGTGACCCTGGCCGAACTGGCCAACCCACAGTACTGGGTTCGACAACTGCGCGAACCGGTCCGCTTCGCCGACGGTATCGCCCATCTCGGCGGCGAGAGCGTGACAACGTACCTCGAGCTCGGCCCCGACGCCACCCTCTCCGGCATGATCGCCCCGAATCTCGCCACGCACCGGACCGTAGTCGCGGTACCACTGTTGCACCGCGGCCACGGCGAGCAGCAGACGTTCCTGACGGCGTTGGCCCGGGCGTATGTGCACGGCACGGCGGTGGACTGGGCTCGATTCGCGGACAACGGGAACGCCGTACCGCTGCCCACCTACCCGTATCAGCGAGAGCGCTTCTGGCACAACACATCAGACGAAGCGATGACCGCCGCATCCGACACCGGTCACCCCTTCCTGACCCAGGCGATGGAGTTGGCCGACGACGCGGGGTGGCTGTTCGGTGGGCGCCTAGACGCAGCAACCACGCCGTGGCTCGGCGACCATGTGATCGCGGGCCGGGTGCTGCTGCCCGGCGCTGCCATCGCCGAACTCGCCCTGCAGGCCGCGCACCGGTGCGGCGCCCGACAGGTGTCCGGGCTGACGCTGGAACGTCCACTGCCGGTGGACGAACCGGTCGACCTGCAGTTGCGGCTACACCATGGCGATGACGGCGAGCACAGCGTCGTCCTTTACTCCCGCCCAGTCGACTCGTCGGCGAAATGGCTCCGGCATGCAACGGGTCAGCTACGCACACAAGATATTTCGCCACCCGACGAGTCCAAGGCCTGGCCGCCACCGGGTGCGACCGCGCTGGATCTCGATGATTTCTACGATCGGCTAGCCGTTCGCGGCTACCGGTACGGGCCCGCGTTCCGCGGGCTGCGCGCTGCGTGGCGAGCCGGGTCGGAGCTGTACGCCGAGGTCGGCCCGCTCGACATCGCCGACGGATTCCTGATCCATCCACCGCTGCTGGACGCCGCACTGCACGCCTGCCTGCTCGCCTACGACGACGATTCGACGGCGGTCCCGTTCGCGTGGCACAACCTGGCGGTCTACCGTCCCTGCTCCGCGGCGGTACGAGTGCGGCTCGGCCGCAGCGACGACAAGACCTGGTCGGTCGGCATCACCGACGAGTCCGGCGCGCCGGTGCTTTCTGCCGAGTTCGCGGTACGCGAGCTGGCAGCCGCACAGGCCGACGGCGCGGGCCTGTACGACCTGCGCTGGATCCACCGTGAACTGCGATCTGGTGGTCGCGCGGTCGCTGTGCTCGGCCCTGACGCGTACGGCATCGTCGACGCGGCCCGCGCGGCGGGCATCATCGCGCATGGCTACCCCGAGCTCTACGATATGTTCGCCGACGGCGCCCGAATGCCTGATGTCGTCGTCGCGACCGCGGTCAGCAACGGCGCAAACCGAGTCGGCGCAGCCGCCGACGCGGTCTTGGCGCTCGCTCGTCGATGGGTCAGCGACGAGCGGCTGCGGTCCGTGCGGCTGGTGCTGGTGACCGAAGGCGGCGTTGCCGTCGACGCGGTCGAGTGGCCCGATCTCGCGGCCGCCGCGGTGTGGGGCCTGCTGCGCTCCGCGCAGACCGAACAGCCCGGCCGGTTCGGCCTCGTCGATATCGATCGGCATCCGGCCTCGACCCGCCGTCTGGTCGAGGCGCTGGACGAGACGCAGGTCGCGATCCGGGCAGGCCGTACCTACGTACCGAAGCTGCGGCGCAGGTCCGACGGTTCCGGTGGGCAGTCGCCGTTCGGCGCGGGCAGCCACGTGCTTATCACCGGTGGTCTCGGCACCCTCGGCCGCCTGATCACCCGTCATCTCGTGCAACAGCACGGCGTGCGGCGCCTGCTGCTGACCAGCCGTCGCGGCATGGACACCGACGGGGCCGCCGAATTTGCGGCAGAGCTGGAAACCCTTGGCGCACAGGTGCACATCGTCGCCTGCGACATCGGTGATCGCGGCGCGCTGACCGCCCTGCTCGACACCGTGCCGCACGAGCATCCGCTGACCGGCATAGTGCACGCCGCGGCGGTGCTCGACGATTCCGTCATCGCCGGGCTCACCCCCGAACGCATGCTGCGGGTATTGCGACCGAAGGCGGAGGCAGCGATCATGCTGCACGAGCTCACCCGCGAGCTGGACCTGTCGGCGTTCGTGCTGTTCTCCTCGATGGCCGGAATGTTCGGCTCGGCGGGTCAGGGCAACTACGCGGCGGCCAATGCCGTGCTCGACGGCCTGGCCCAGCAGCGCGTCGGCGAAGGCGGCGCCGCTGTCTCGGTGGCCTGGGGGCTGTGGGCGCCGTCCAGCACACTGACCGAGGGATTCACCGACGCCGACCGCAGACGCATGACGCGCTCGGGGATCGTCGCCCTCTCAGCGCAGGAGGGTCTCGCCCTGTTCGACGCGGCGCTGACCAGTGCGGCACCGGTCGTCGCCGCCGCCCGTTTCGATCTGCGTGAGTTGGCCCAAGACGCGCCCGCGCTGCTGCGTGAACTCGCCCCCGCGACCCACCCGGCGCCAGATCGAGCGCAGGAGTCCGATCTACGCGCGCGCCTGGCAGTCGCACCCGGCCACGAACACAGCCACCTGCTGCTGGAGACGGTGCGCGCCGAGGTGGTGGATGTGCTCGGCTACGACACCGACGAGCGGGTGCGTGCCGATCGCGGGTTCGTCGACCTCGGATTCGACTCGCTGACCGCGCTCGAGTTCCGCAACCGCCTGACCGCGGCCACCGGCATGACGCTCCCCCCGACGCTGATCTTCGATCACTCGACTCCCGCGGCGCTGGCCGAATGGCTACGCCACGAGCTCATGCCCGACCAGCACGGCGCCGTGGGCAACGGCACCGACCAGACCAGCCAAGACAGTGTTCTCGACCAGATGGGCACCGACGATCTCGTTCGGCTTGCGCTCGGCGACAACGGGATTCGTGACGAGTCCACGCAATGAGAGGAACCACGATGGAATCAACACCGGACCAGATCGTCGCTGCGCTGCGCGCCGCGCTCAAGGACAACGAGCGGCTCGAAGCGATCAACGCCGATCTCACCGATCGCGACAGCGAACCCATCGCGATCGTCGGCATGGGCTGCCGGTACCCGGGTGGTGTGCGCTCGCCGGAGGATCTGTGGCGGCTGGTCATCGACGAGGTCGACGCGATCGGCCCGTTTCCGACCGATCGCGGCTGGGACCTCGATGCCCTGTACAACCCGGACCCGAACGTCCCGCACACCACCTATACGAAGGAGGGTGGATTCCTCCAGGACGCCACCCAGTTCGACGCCGAATTCTTCGGTATCGCACCGCGTGAGGCGCTCGGCATGGATCCGCAGCAGCGCCACCTGCTGGAGATGGCGTGGCAGACGTTCGAGAACGCCGGTATCGACGCACACACGCTGCGCGGCAGCGACACCGGTGTCTTCGTCGGCATCATGTACGCCGACTACATCATGTACGCCAACTACCTGTCCTCGAGCACTCCGACGCCGCAGGAAATGGAAGGCTACGTAAGCACCGGAACCTCGACAAGCGTTGCGTCCGGACGGATCTCGTACACGTTCGGGTTCGAGGGCCCGACGATGACCCTGGACACCGCATGCTCTTCGTCGCTGGTGGCAATCCATCTGGCGAGTGCGGCACTACGGCGCGGCGAGTGCTCGCTTGCGCTGGCAGGCGGCGCGACGGTGATGGCGACACCGGCGCCGTTCGTAGAGTTCGCCAGGCAGCGCGGACTCTCGACGGACGGCCGATGCAAGGCGTTCTCCGCGGCCGCGGACGGCACCGGCTGGGGCGAGGGCGCCGGCCTGGTCCTGCTCGAGCGCCTTTCCGACGCCCGCCGCCACGGGCATACCGTGCTGGCGGTCATCCGTGGGTCCGCGATCAACCAAGACGGCGCGAGCACCAGCCTGACCTCCCCCAGCGGACGTGCGCAGGAGCGCTTGATCGAAGACGCGCTGCGCAACGCGGGACTGACCGCCGCGGAGGTGGACGTGGTGGAGGCGCATGGAACCGGCACCGCACTCGGCGACCCGATCGAGGCGCGCGCCATCCTCGGCACCTACGGTGCCGCCCACACGGCGGACGATCCGCTGTATCTGGGTTCGCTCAAGTCGAATATCGGGCACACCCAGGCTGCAGCGGGTGTCGGTGCCATCATCAAGACAACGATGGCAATGCGGCACGGGCTGTTGCCGAAAACATTGCACGCGGACGAACCGAGCGAGCACGTCGACTGGTCGAGCGGTGCGGTGTCGTTGTTGACGACGCCCCGCCCGTGGCCGGCGCGCGAGCGCCCGCGTCGAGCCGGGGTGTCGGCCTTCGGCATCAGCGGCACCAATGCGCACATCCTGCTCGAGCAGTACACCGAGGAACCCGCGCCGTCGGATCTCGGCGCGCGGCCGCTTCCGGTCGTGCCCTGCGCGCTCTCGGCGCGGACCGAACAGGCATTACGCGCCCAGGCGGCGAACCTGTATCAGCGGGTGGCCGCCGAACCCGACACGGCGCTGGCCGATCTCGGATTCTCGCTGGCGACCCGCAGTCACCTGTCACATCGGGCGGTGTTCCTGCCCGAGAACAAGAACGATCTGCTCGCCGGACTGCGTGCGCTCGTGGACGGCACCCCCGGTCCGGCGGTGATCCGGGATACCACGACCGAGGGCAGGACCGCATACCTGTTCTCCGGTCAGGGCGCACAGCGCGTGGGGATGGGCAACCAACTCTACGAAGCCTTCCCGACCTTCGCGGCGGCGTTCGACGAGGTGTGCGCGGCACTGGATCCGCAGCTCGAGCGCCCGCTTCGGGACGTCATCGCCGACCCGGATGCCGCGATACTCGACCGGACCGAATACGCGCAGCCTGCGCTGTTCGCGATCGAGGTGGCGCTGTTCCGGTTACTGGAATCGTGGGGCATCCGGCCGGACGCGGTGACCGGACATTCGGTAGGTGTGATCGCCGCCGTGCACGTCGCGGGCGTGCTGTCACTGGCCGACGCGGCCCGGTTGGTGGCCGCGCGCGGCCGGATCATCGGCAAGCTGCCCGACGGCGGCGCCATGGCCGCACTGCGGGTGCCGCAGGCCGAGGCCAGGTTGTTGCTGGACGGGTACTCGGACCGGATCTCGATCGCGGCGATCAACGGCCCGACCTCGACGGTACTGTCCGGCGAGCGCGCCGCGCTGGTCGAGGTGCTCGAGCGGCACGCGGCACGCGGCAGCCAAGCGACGTGGCTGCGGGTGAGCCATGCGTTCCATTCGCATCTGATGGAACCGGCGCTGCAGCCGTTGCGGGAGGTGGTGGCCGCACTGACCTTCTCGCCCGCCGAGCTGACGGTGGTATCCGACCTGACCGGGCAGCCGGTGACGGCCGATGAACTTGCCGCCCCGGATTATTGGACCGAGCATGCGCGACGGACCGTCCGCTTCCACGACGCGGTGCTGTCGCTCGCCGAACTGGGATGCACGCGTTTCATCCAAGTCGGCCCCGGTAGCGATCTCAGTTCGCTGGCGATCGGCGGTCTCGCTGGGGCTGTCACCAAGCGGCCGACCCGGGCCCGGCCCGTGGTGGTCGCGGCGCTGCCGAAGAAACTCACCGAGCCGGTGGGGGTGCTCACCGCCGTGTCGCGGCTGCACGCCGCCGGTGGCCACATCGACTGGCCCGAGGTCTTCGCCGACTGCGACGCCCGCCGGGTCGACCTTCCGACCTATTCGTTCCAACACCGCGCGTACTGGCCCGAACCGGCCCCGGCGCACGGCGACGTGCGTTTCGCGGGGCTGACCCCGCTCGATCATCCGATCCTCAACGCGACCGCCGAACTGCCTGGCAGCGGAGACCTACTGCTCAGCGGATTGCTCTCGCTCACCGCGCATCCGTGGCTGAGCGATCACACGGTGGCGGGCCAGGTCATCCTGCCCGGTACGGCGATGCTCGACCTGGTGACCTGCGCCGCACGGTCCGCCGGGTGCGATCTGATCGACGAACTCGTCCTGGAGGCGCCGTTGGTCGTCCCGAGTGTGACCGCCGTGCTGGTGCGCGTGCAGGTGGGGCCTGCCGACGACACCGGCAGCCGCTCGGTCGCGGTCTACTCCGCCGAAGCGGGCGAGGCCGCACCGATCTGGACGCGCAACGCCCAAGGGACGATCGCGCGCGCTGCCGAAGGTTCCGTCGCAGACCTCACCACCTGGCCGCCGCCGGACGCCGACCCGGTGCACGTGTCGCTGGATTCGCTGTACCACGACATGTCTGCCAGAGGACTGGATTACGGCGCCACCTTCCGTGGCCTGCAAGCGATCTGGCAACGCGGCACCGAGCTGTTCGCCGAGGTCGAGCTGCCGGACCAGCGGTACGCCGACACGGTCGCCTGGTCCGCGGACAGCGTCGCGATCCATCCGGCGCTGCTCGATGCGGCGCTGCATTCGATCGCGGTGAGCGCGTCAGCAGAACCCGGCCTAGGCGGCTTGCTGCCGTTCGCCTGGTCCGGCGTGCGCGTCCACGGCTCCGCGCGAACCGCCCTGCGCGCTCGGCTCACCACGATCGGCAAGCACAAAGTGTCCATCGATCTCGCCGATGCGACGGGTCGGCCTGTCGCCACCATCGGGTCGCTCGCGTTGCGGCCGATGCTGGTCGGCTCGAGTGCTCGCGGCGGCCTCCGGATCCCGACGTGGGACCAGGTGGCTATCGCCTCGAGCGCACAGGCCGACGCAGGCTGGGTGGTGCTCGGCGCGGTCGATGACGCCCTGCGCGTGGCGCTGTCGGATCGGCTGCACGGTGAGTACGCCACATCGACGTCGTTGCTCGAATCGATCGCCGCGGGCGATCCGATACCCGAGGTGATCGTGGTCGCCTGCGAGCGCCCCGAGGCCCCAGTTCCGGTCGCCATTCGCGACCTACTGCACCAGGTGGTCGAGGCCGCCCAGGTCATACTGCGCGACGATCGACTGTCCGGAGCCCGGGTCGTCGTGCTGACCAGGAACGGCAGTGCCGCGGGTCAAGCAGCGCTGTCCGCACGCGCGATATCGGGCCTGCTGCGGTGCGTTCGGCGGGAACACCCGGACCGGTTCACCCACATCGATATCGATGGCGCGGCGGCATCATGGCAGTCGCTACTCGCCGCGGCCGCAGCCAACGAGGCCGAGCTGACCCTGCGCGGCGGCGCCGCGTACCGACCCGGCACCGCAGTCCAGCGGCCCGCCGGGACGGCACTGGTCGCGCCGCCTGACATGCCGCACTGGCGGCTCGACCATATCGGCAAGGGCAGCTTCGCCAATATGACATTGACACCCTCGCCCAAGGCGGACGCACCGCTCGGGCCGGGTCAGGTACGGGTACGGCTGCTCGCGTCCGGCTTGAACTTCCGTGACGTGCTGATGACACTGAACGTCATCCCGCCCGCGCTGGTCACCTCGTCGGCGGGTGCCGATGTCGTCGGTAGCGAGGGTGCGGGCGAGGTCCTCGAGGTCGGCAAGGACGTCGAGGATCTGCAACCGGGCGATCAGGTAATGGGCTTGTTCACGAGTATCGAATCGACCACGGTGACCGATCGCGCGACGCTGTGCGCCATCCCGAGGGGCTTGTCAGTCCGGCAGGCGGCGGCAATACCGATCACCTACATGACCGCTTACTACGCCCTCATCCACCTCGCCGATTTGCGGCCGGGACAAAAGATTCTGGTGCACGCCGGTACCGGAGGTGTCGGCACCGCCGCGCTCCAGTTGGCCCGCCATCTCGGGGCGACCGCCTACGCGACGGCGAGCCCGGCGAAGTGGCACGCCTTGCGGGCAGCCGGGCTGACCGGCGACCGGATCGCCTCGTCTCGCAACCTCGAGTTCGAGCGGCACTTCCGGCGCACCACCGGCGAAGCGGGCTTCGACGTGGTGCTGAACGCTCTCGCTGGCGAGTTCACCGACGCGTCGCTGCGCCTGCTCGCTCCCGGTGGCCATTTCCTGGAGATGGGCAAGACCGACGTGCGGGACCTCGCCGAAGTAGCAGCACAGCATCCCGGTGTCCGCTACCGCGCCTTCGATATCGGCGAATTCGGCCTGGACCAGATCCAGGAGATGCTGCGCGCCGTTGCCGAACTCATCGAGCAGGGCGTTATTTTGCCGCCGCGGGTCTCGACCTGGGACGTTCGCGATGCTCCGCAGGCGTTCCGATTCCTCGGCGAGGCCAGGCATATCGGCAAGGTGGTGCTCGCGCTCGACGAGAGCAACCGGTGGGACAGCACGCGGGCGGTGCTCGTCACCGGCGGACTGGGCTGGCTCGGACGGCTCACGACCAAGCATCTGGCAGCCCGACACCAGGTGCGCCAGTTCATCCTGCTCGGCCGAACCGCCCCGAGTGCCGAGGCCGTCCGCGACCTCGATGACCTGCGCGAGCAGGGCGTCGACATCCGCGTCGTGCAATGCGACGCGGCAGACCGTGACGCACTCGCCGGACTGCTCGAGGGCCTGTCGGCGGAGGGCGTCTCGATCGGTGGCGTGGTCCACTCCGCGGGCATCGTCGACGACGGGCTCCTGCCCACGGTGACCACCGAACAGCTGGACCGGGTGCTGCGGCCCAAGGTCGACGCGGCGCTGAACCTGCACGAACTCACCGAATCGCTCGACCTGTCCACCTTCGTGGTGTTCTCCTCACTCGCGGGCACTCTGGGCGCGCCCGGTCAGTCCGCTTACGGTGCGGCGAACGCGGTACTCGACGGCTTGATCGAATTCCGGCGCTCAGTGGGACTGCCCGGGGTGTCGATCGTCTGGGGGCTGTGGGACTCCAGCGGCGGCATGGGTGCCCGGCTCACCGAGACCGACCTAGCCAGGATGGCCCGCGCCGGCCTGCTGCCGCTGTCCACCGAGGAAGGACTGCGGATGTTCGACGACGCCATCGCGATGAACCATCCGGTGGTCATCGCCGCACAGTGGCAGCGCGAGCAGGTTCGGCCGTCGGTCGCCGGGCAATCGCATGTGCCGATCGAAACCCGTTCCGACACCGGGGATGCACTGCTCGACACCATTCTCATCGAGACGAGCACGGTGCTCGGGCACGGGTCCAGTGGCGCGATCGGCGCGGATGTGGTCTTCGACGAGATCGGCTTCGACTCGCTGATGACCGTGGAGCTGCGCAACAGGCTGGCCGAGGCGACCGGCATCAAATTGCCCGCGACCTTCATCTACGACTGGGTGACGCCAGCCGACCTGGCTGACCATCTGCGCACCCAGCTACCCGCAGAGACCGAGAAGACCGAGGTGACAGTATGACGTCGACCGACATCCGCCCCGAAGCCACACGTGCCTCGGCCTGGATCCGAACGCTGCGCGCGGCGCCGGCCGCCACCGCCCGGCTGGTGTGTTTTCCGCACGCGGGTGGCGCGGCGAGTGCCTTCAGCGGGCTGGCGCGGGCACTCCCACCCGAGATAGATGTTGTCGCCGTGCAATACCCCGGCAGACAGGCCCGCCGGGCCGAGCCATGCGTCGAGGAAATCAGCGCGATGGCCGCGGCGGCAACCGCCGCACTCGACACGTCGGTGCCGCTGTTCCTGCTCGGACACAGCATGGGAGCACTGGTCGCGTTCGAGGCTGCCCGGCTGCTGGCCGATGGGCGGGGGGTCGTCCGGCTGTTCGTCTCGGCAGCCCGCCCACCTGCCCAGGATTGGGGTGAAGCCGACGTCGACGCGCTGACCGATGACGCCATCGTCGACGGACTGCGGCTGCTCGGTGGGGTGCCGACACCGATCCTGGACGATCCGGACGCCAGCCGGGAGGTGCTGCGGGTGCTGCGGGCCGACCATCGCGCCCTGCGCGACTACCGGTGCGCTTCCGACGCCATCATCGCCGCGCCTATCACCGTGCTCCTTGGTGACGTCGACCCGAAGAGCACGCCAACTCAGATGCGCGACTGGGCCAGGCACACCGATGGCGGCTACGAGATGCGGGTACTCGCGGGCGGGCACTTCGCCCTGCTCGATGCGCCAGATGCCACCTCGTCCTTGCTCACCGAGCGGATACGCGAACCTGTCGTACAGCCCGGCGACGCCAGGCCCGCCGACTTCGTCCGCGCCACGATGTTGCGCGGGCTCGGTGACCAGCTGCCGCCGCTGCCCACCGATCCGACCGCACTCGAGGAGGTCGCTCGAACCACGTTGCCACCCACCGCGTTCGCGTATGTGGCGGGCAATGCGGGATCGGGCGGGACCGGACTGGCGAACCGGGCGGCGCTGGAACGCATTCAGCTGATGCCGCGAATGCTGCGGGGTGTCACTCGCCCTGATCTGTCGGTCCGCCTGCTCGGCACGCGGCTACCGGTGCCGGTACTGCTCGCCCCGGTTGCCGCACAGGCCATCCTGCACCCCGACGGCGAGCTTGCCACGGCCAGAGCGGCGTCCGAAACCGGTGTGCCACTGATACTTTCGAGCTACTCCGCGCAGACGATGGAGGAGGTGGCGTTGGCGGCGGGCTCGGCGCCGCGCTGGTTTCAGCTGTATCTGCCGAACGATCGGACCATAGGCGAGTCGCTGGTCCGGCGGGCCGAGCGGAGTGGATATACCGCACTGGTCGTCACGGTGGACGCCACCAGTCTCGGCCTGCGCCCGGCCGAACTCGACAGCGGCTCTTCCCCATTCCTGCGCGGCATCGGCATCGCGAACTACACCAGCGACCCGGCCTTCCGCGCGGGCGTCGACCCCGCGGCCGGTGACTTCGCCGACGTGATGTACTGGGCGAAGGTGACCGCGACGCCGCGGCTGCACTGGGAGGACATCGCGTGGCTGCGGCGTCTGACCAGCCTGCCCATCCTGATCAAGGGCATCTTGCACCCCGACGACGCGCGCGCGGCGCTCGCTGTCGGCGCCGACGGGGTGATCGTCTCCAACCACGGCGCCCGCCAGCTCGATGGCTGTGTCGGCGCGGTGGACGCCCTGCCCGCCGTACGCGCGACGGTCGGGCCTGCGGCAACCGTCCTGGTGGACTCTGGAATCCGCACCGGTGCCGATGTCGTCAAGGCACTGGCCCTAGGTGCCGACGCGGTGCTGTACGGCAGGCCGTACGCGTACGGCCTGGGTATCGCCGGGCAGGCCGGTGTCGAACACGTCCTGCGCTGCCTGCTCGCCGATATCGATCTCGCGCTGACCCTGACCGGATGCGCCGCGGTTTCCGAGATAAACGAAGAGCTGCTTTTCTGACCGGAGAGTATGCCGCAATGATCGCCCGGGGTCGAGGTAACCCCCCGAACCCCGGGTCTGTTCATAAAGAAAACCGTCATCGAGTGCACAACACTCGATGACGGTTTTCTTCTTTTATTCCCCCGTTTTGTCGGCAGCCATAGCCGCGCGCAATGACCTGGGGCGCATATCGACCCAATTTTCCTCGATATAAGACAAAGCGCTCCGCCGGTCGGCCAAGCCGTTGATACTGTGCCAGCCCGGCGGAATCTCGGCGAATGCAGGCCACATGGAATGCTGCCCTTCTTCGTTGACCAGCACGTGGAACTGGCCGTTCGTATCGTCGAATGGATTGGTACTCATAGTCGAAACCCAATTTCTCGAACGGAAAATGCGATACCCCATCGCCATATCCATCATATTCGATAATTCGCCGAACCACGTGAATCGAAGAGATGGTCGATCAGCGAAAATATCGACCGAAACGCACTCGGGTAACGCTATTACGCGGCCCGGCGTGCGCTCCGGTCGGTCACGCAATTCGAGCGTGCAGCATTCGACGCTGCCGCCAGCCTTCAGTAATTCGGTTAGATCGACGCTGACTGGTGTGCAACCGTGCTCCAGCAATCGTTTGGCCAGCCCTGCCACTCGGTCCGGCAAGAACACATTCCCGGCCGTCCGACAGCACATTCAAGCCGAAGACCACGGCGTCGGCCGGATCCCGCTGCCCGCCAGGATCCCGTTACCGGTGCAGAGGAAGTCGCCTTCGCCCTCGTTGACGCGCTCGGGTTGCCGCACCTCCAGCCACCCCGACCGAACCATTCGAGGCATTGTGCGGATTCGTCGCCGCGCTCCCAGTACCGGAATTCAGAAATTGGTGCCGTCGAATTACGGCGCAACCGAAAATGCATATCGAGAGGTAGCACCTGGTATTACGAAAAATGTGTGGATTCACCACCGGGGGCGCCTGCGTATGCCGGCAACCGTGTCCCGTCGACCGGACGGCGACGCACTCGCACACGGCCGATCACGTTTGTCCAGAGTCAACTCTGCAGTGCGAATTACGCAAGCTTACGGTCCGAAAATTCTGGCCGCGTTCCCGCGCCACACGTAATGTTCGCGGCAATGTCTACTTCACAGAAAGGAAGACCATGACTCAGTCTCCCGTCGAGTTAACACCTGAGCAGGTCAGCGACCACGTCGGCGGCTACACCGAACTGCGTAAACAGGGCCCGCTCGCCAACGTCGTCCTGCCGGGTACTGTGTCGCCCACCTGGTTTGTCACCCATTTCGAAGATATCAAGGCGCTGCTGACAGACACCCGGTTCGTCCGGGACCACAGCAAAATACCTGACGTCGACATCCCGCATCTCGGTATCGAGATGCTGAAAGCTTGGGATCTGCCCTTGGAGTACGGCGAATACTTGACCAGTCTGGTCGTCATCGACGGGCCCGAGCATAGCCGGCTGCGCGCCAAGGTGATCCGGACCTTCTCGGCGCGCCGGATCAACGCGCTGCGCCCTTCCGTCGAGCAGGTCGCCGACACGCTGCTGAAGGAGCTCGACGGCCGCGACGAGATCGACCTGATGGCGGATTTCGCCTACCCGCTGGCCAATGCCGCCATCTGCGACCTGATCGGCGTCGAGGAGGCTGACCAGGAAAAGATGCGCGGTTGGATCCTGCAGTACGTCTCCGGCAGTGAACCGGTGGAGATCGTCGCGGGCCTGCAGGGTGTCGTCAACTACACGAAGGAGCTGATCCAGCGGCGGCGGGAGGCCCCGACCGACGACCTCATCTCCAGCATGATCGCTGACCACGACCCCGCCACCGAGGCCGAGATGATCGCGATGGTGTTCCTGCTGATCAATACCGGGCATACACCGCCGGTGCTGTTCCTCTGCACCGCGCTGCTCGCACTCCTGGATCACCCCGAACAACTCGCCCGGCTGCGGGCCGACCACAGCCTGATGCCGAAAGCGATCCACGAACTGTTGCGGTACACCACGCCGGTGACCGTCGGGGCGACGGCGTACGCGACCGAAGACCTCGAATTCGCCGGGGTACAGCTGAAGCGCGGAGAATCGGTCACCACCGCGTTCCTCGCCGCGGACCACGACCCGACCAGGTTCGCTCAGCCGGAACGACTCGACATCGATCGGGCGCCCAGCCAGGGCGAGCAGCACCTCGCGTTCGGCGCGGGCGCGCACTACTGCCTCGGTGCGGCACTCGCTCGGATGCAGGCCGAGATCGCGTTGGACCGGCTGCTGTTCCGCCGGGACAGCGTGGCCCTTGCCGTCGGCCGTGACGAACTCGAATACGGCAGTTGGCCCGGCGACGGCACCCACCTGGTCCGGTTGCCGGTCCGGATCTGAAAGCGGAGTCATGACCGAACCAACCACCTCGGCGGAAGCGAAGATCCCCTTCGCCAGAACCTGCCCCTTCGCCCCACCCCCGGCGTACGAACGAATGCTCGCGGACGAGCCCGTTTCCAGGGTCCGGCTGCCGAACAATGACGAAATCTGGGCCCTGACCAGTTACGCGGACGTCCGCAGGATCCTTACCGACGTTCGCTTCAGCTCGGATAGCCGACACCCCGGCTATCCGTGGCTCAGCCAGGAGAAACCGACCGAACAGCCGCTCCAGACGATGATCAACCTGGATGCTCGGGAGCACACCGAGGCCAGACGCCGGGTGGTCGGTGAATACACCGCGAAACGGGTCAAAGACTTGCGGCCGCATATCCAGCGGATCGTCGACGACCAGGTGGACGCGTTCTTGGTAGGCCCGCAGCCCGGCGATTTGGTCGCGGGTTTCGCCGTGCCGGTGCCTGCGCTGGTGATGTGCACACAGCTCGGGGTCCCCATCGAGGACCACCAATTCTTCCTGACCACCAGCGCGAAGCTGGTCAGCATCAACACGCCGGAGCATGAGCGAGACGAGGCGTTCGGCGCACTCGCCGGTTACCTGTGGAATCTGATCGAGAAGAAGCAGAAGGAACCGGGAGACGACCTGCTCAGCAGGCAGCTCGCCAAGAACCGGGAAGCTGGCGACGACAACCTGGCGTCGTTGCTCGGCCTGGCCTTCCTGCTGCTGGTGGCCGGGCACGAGACGTCGACCAACACGATCGCGCTCGGTGTCGCGCTACTACTGCGGCACCCGGAGCAGCGCGCCCGGTTCACTGCGGACCCCGCGCTGACCCCAGCGGTGGTGGAGGAACTGCTGCGCTACTTCACCGTTTCCGAACTGGCGATGATGCGCGTCGCCACCGAGAACGTCGAGATCGGCGGCAAGGTCATCCGCGCGGGCGACGGGGTGGTGGCGCTCATCAACGCGGCGAACCACGATCCCAGCGTCTTCCCGGAGCCCGAGAAGTTCGATATCGACCGCCCGTCCCGAGCTCATCTGGCCTTCGGCTATGGCGCGCATCAGTGCCTCGGCCAGACCCTCGCCCGGCTGGAGTTCCAGATCGTGTTCGACACGCTGTTCGCCCGTATCCCCGGCCTGAAGCTGGCGGTACCGTTCGAAGAGCTGAGATTCCGGGGCGAAGAAGGCGTCTACGGACTGCACGAGCTGCCCGTGATCTGGTAAATCCGCGCGCTGCGGATACCGCTTGAACACAGCGGCCGCCTCCGGCTTCACGCCGGAGGCGGCCGCTTTCGTCATCGCGCCCCGAGCACCCGGTTCAGGATCTCGCTGATCGCCGCGGCCGGGCGCGGGTCACACATCTGCGGGTGAGCAGTCTCGATGTCGTGCTCGACGATGGTACCGGTGACGTACGGCTGCCAGAGGCTCGCGAAGGAGTCGAGCGGATTCAGCGCCGCATTGAAGAACAGCACATCCCCGGCGAATACCGGAGAGGTGTACTCCCGCACCATCGTCAGGTGACTGATCAGCGCCGACGCCGACGCCTGCAACACCCGCTGATACTCGTCGGAACCGACCAGGTGGCCGATGTAGTCCGCGAGCACGTGTTCCACCTCTGCCTGCTCGAGCTCCTGCACCTCGCCGAAGTGGCTGCCGGGCGCACAATCGAGCAGCCCGAGTAGCCCCACCTCGAGTCCGCGCCGCTCCAGTTCCGCAGCCATCGCGTGCGCCGCAGTACCACCGAACGACCAGCCCACCAGGTGATACGGCCCCTCCGGCTGGATATCGAGAATCTGGCGCAGATAGTCGTCCACCAGCTCATCGAGCGTCTCCGGCACCGGCAAGCCGCTGAACACCGGGGCCTGGAAGGCGTACACCGGCCGGTCACGCAGGTGCGCGGCGAAGTTGAGATACGCCCAGCTGAGCCCGAATCCGGGCTGGATGAACCATAGTGGCGTCCCGGCACCCTCGGTCCTGATCGGCAGCAAGCCCGCGTACGGGTCCTCGAACTGCGGCGCCGCCCCGTCGGCCAGCCGGGTGGCCAGCTCCGCGACGGTCGGGAACTCGAACACCATGCGCATCGGCACGTTGATCTCGAAGACCTCGCCGACCCGTCCGATCAGCCGGGTCGCCAGCAGCGAATGCCCGCCCAGATCGAAGAAACTGTCATCGATACCGATCCGGTCCACCCCGAGCACCTCGGTGAACAGCTGGACGAGGCGCTCCTCCCGCGGAGTGCGCGGCGCCCGGTACACACCGCCGAGGTATTCCGGCTCCGGCAGCGCGGCTCGGTCCAGCTTTCCGTTCGGCATCAGCGGCAGCCGGTCCACCGGCATGACCGCGGCGGGCACCATGTACTCCGGCAGCCGGTCGGCGACGAATTTCCGCAACTGGCCCGAAACCAGGACAGCGCTGTCTGTTTCGGGCACCACGTAGCCGATGAGCCTGCGGCCGGTGCCGTGGCCGTGGGCGATCACCACCGCCTGCCCGACCTCGGGATGCGCGGCGAGGACGCCCTCGATCTCGCCGGGTTCGACGCGGAAGCCGCGCACCTTCACCTGTGCGTCCGCCCGGCCCGCGTATTCGAGCGCACCGTCGGGGTTCCACCGCGCGAGGTCGCCCGAGCGGTACATCCGCGATCCGGGCGGCCCGAACGGGTCGGCCACGAATCGGCCTGCGGTAAGCCCGGCCTGTCCGTAGTAACCCCGGGCGACTACCCCGGCGACGTACAACTCGCCGACCACGCCCGGCGCCACCGGGGACAGCCCGGGACCGAGCACATAGGCCCGCATGTTGCCGAGGGGTACCCCGATCGGCGCGCTGTCGGCCCGCGCGTCGTCGTCCGGCAGCGAATACGTTGTGGCGTAGAAACTTTCGCTCTGGCCGTAGGCGTTGAGCACCCGGACACCCGGAATGGCTTCCCGCACGCGCCGCACGAGATCGGCGGGCAGCGCCTCACCCGCGAACACCACCGCATGCGCCTCGATCTTCCCGGCGACGCGGTCGACGAGTTCGGCGAAAGCCGAGGGCACGGCGCTGATCACGCCGCCATGCCAGCTGTCGCGCTCCCCCAGTTCGAGCACGTTCCTGACCACCTCGACGGTGCCGCCGGTGCTCAGCGTAGTAAAGATCTCGAACACCGATACGTCGAAGTTGATCGACGTCCCGGCGAGCGTCCGCGAAGCGGGAGGCACCTTCAGCGCAGAGACCAGACCCGCGATGCCGTTGGTGACACCACGCTGCGTGATGGCCACACCCTTCGGCGTTCCGGTCGAGCCGGAGGTGTACATCACGTACGCCAGGTGCTGCGGCCGTAGCGGGCAACGCCGGTCGGTATCGCCCGGCGCACCCGAAGGACCGGTGTCGAGATCGAGCCGATCGAGATGGAACAAGGGCAGCGCACCGACCGGCAGGCCAGTCGCGGTCTCGGTGTCAGTCAACACCACCAGCGGATTCGCCTGTGCCAGTACGAATTCCGAGCGCTGACCGGGGTATGTGGGATCGATCGGCAGATATGCCGCGCCGGACTTGAGGATCCCGAGCATCCCCGTCACCAGATCCGCCGACCGTGGCAGCGCGAGGCCGACCACGGACTCCGGCCCGGCGCCGAGCCGGATCAGCTCGTGGGCGAGGCGGTTGGCCCTGGCGTCGAGTTCCCGGTAGGTCAACGACACCTCGCCGGCCACCACGGCGACGGCATCCGGTGATAGGGCGACCTGACGCTCGAACATCTCGGGGATGGTCAGCTCGGCGTCGGTCACCGCAGTGTCGTTGAGCTGATCGAGCAGCCACGTGCGTTCCGCCGACGCCAGCAGGTCGATCGCCCCGACCGGCGTCGCCGGTTCGGCGATCAGCTGGTGCAGGACACGCAGCAACCGCTCGTTCAGCGCCGTCACCGTGTCGTGGTCGAAGACGTCCTGCCGGTAGTCGAGCGACACCTGCAGCCTCGGCTCGGCCACCACCATCACGGTCAGCGGGTAGTGCGTGCGGGAGGTGGGACGTATTCCGGTGCAAGCGATTCCGGCGGTCGCGGTCGTCTCGGTGAGGCTGGTGTTGTCGATCGGGTAGGACTCGAATACAACCAAGGTGTCGAACAGGGTAGGCAGGCCGACTGCTTGGTGGATATCGGTCAGCGCGTAGTGATGATGGCCCAGCAGTGCTGTCTGGCGCCGTTGCAGGTCCGCGAGCAGCGCTGCGAGGGTGTCCGCGGCCCGGAGCTCGACCCGCACGGGCAACGTGTTGACGAACATCCCGACCATCGTGTCGATACCGGGCACGTCGGCGGGACGCCCGGACACCGTTGCCCCGAAGACCACGTCCTGGCGACCGGTCATCGCGCCGAGCACGACCGCCCATGCACCCTGCACCACAGTATTCACCGTGACTCCGAGTTCGCTTGCTCGGCGTGCCAATTCGCGAGTCTTCTCGACGTCGAGTGCCACGTGTACGTGCGCGATCGCGCTGTCGTCCCGGCCTGCCGCGGGCGCGAGCATGGTGGGTTCGTCGATCCCGGCGAGTTCGGCCGCCCACGCCTGCCGAGCCGACTCCCGATCCTGGGCCGCCAGCCACACCAGGTAATCGCGGTAACCGCGCACCATCGGCAGTGCGGTGCCCTCGCCGGCGGAAGTGTAGAGCCGCAACAAATCCTGCATCAGCAACGGAATCGACCAGCCGTCGAACAGGATGTGATGCGCGGTGAGCACCAACTCGGACCGGTCATCAGCGAGCCGGACCAACGCCAGCCGCAGCAACGGCGGCGCCACCGGATCAAAATGCTGCCGATGATCAGCGGCCAGGAACTGCTCGAACACCTCGTCGCGTCGATCGGCGGGCAACGCCCGCAGATCCTGTTCCTGCCACGGCAGCGTGACCCCATCGATAACCAGTTGCACCCAGTCACCGGACGCATCCGGTACGAACGCGGTACGCAAGTTGGCGTATCGGTCCAGCAAAGCCTGACCCGCCGCACGCATCCGCTCCGCATCGAGCTGCCCGACCAGGTGGAACACCAACTGCACCTGATAGGCATCGAGATCGGCATCGGCGAGCATCGAATGGAACAGCAGACCCGACTGCAACCCGGTCATCGGCCACACATCCAACAGCCCGGAGTACCGAGCCTCCCAACCCTGAATCTGCTGCTGTCCCACCGAAACCAACGCCAGATCCGACGGCGTCAACCCACCCGCATCCGACCTGCCCGCATACTCCGCCAACACCGTCAACGCCGCACACCACAAGTCCGCCAGCTCCGACACCTCATCCCGGGTAAGAACTTTCGAAGCGAACCCGAACATGGCCTCCAACCTGGGCCCCTCAGGGGCGTCGAGGACAAAGGAATTGATCTCCAGCGCCGACAGCGCGGGCATGGCCGGACCTGCCTCGGCGCCGAGGTCGGGCTCGAGATCGTGGAGGTCCGTCACCTCGGTCCAGCCGAGGCCCCGCAGGTCCTCGGGCATATCCATGGCCGAGAAACGACCCAGATAATTGAACCCGATCTGCGGGTCAGCACACCCCGCCAACATCGCGGCAGTGTCGTCATTCAGATAACGCAACATCCCATAACCAAGCCCCTTATCCGGGACCCTCAGCACCTGCTCTTTCACCGCCTTGAGCGCATCCTCGGCCGCAGCCCCCGCCGAGAACGCCTCACCCAGATCACAACCGCTGACATCGACCCGCACCGGGAACATACTGGTGAACCAACCCACCGTGCGAGACAGATCCGCACCAGGCACAAGATGTTCCTCCCGTCCATGGCCCTCCAACCGCACCAACGCCGACCGATTCCCCACACCACGACGCTCCCGCCACCGCGCGAGGGCCAACGCCAAACCCGTCAACAAGACGACATCCACACCACAACGCATCACCGCGGGCAACGACGTCAGCAACACCTCGGTCACCGCGGCAGGCACATCAACCCGCACCGTCTGCACCGTCGCCATCGTGTCGAACTCCGGATCCAAAGGACGACTACCCAACACCGGATCCGAAGACTTCAACATCTCCTGCCACAACCCCAACTCCGCCACCCGGGCCTCACTCGCCGCCTCCTCGACCAACGCATGCGCCCACCGCCGCACCGAAGTCCCCACCTCCAACAACTCCGGCGGCCGCCCCTCCCTCACCTGCGACCACGCCGCCGCCAAATCCGGCAACAAAATCCGCCACGAAACCCCATCCACCACAAAATGATGCAGCACCAACAACAACCGCCCCGCCGACTCCACACCCGCGTCGAACCACACAAACCGCGCCATCACACCCGAAGCCGGAGCCAAACCCCGCAGTGCCGCACCCAGTTCGGACGCGGCGAGCGCAGGCCAGCTCGGCGCTGTCCAGTCACCGTCGCAGGCCACCCGTCGGATGAACGCACCGGCCTCGACCGCGCCCGGCGGATCCACCCGCAACGCCCATCCGTCGCCGTCGTCGACCAGCCGAGAGCGCAAGATGTCATGGCGGTCCAACACGGCCGACAAGGTCGCCGCCAACCCCGCTTCGCCTATGCCCAAGGGCAGTTCGACGAGCGAGGACATGTAGAACTTGTCGATATCGCCGCCGAGTTCGGTCAAGTAGGCGGCGACCGGCGACAACGGCAGCCGGCCGACGCCGCCACCTGCCAGTTCTGCGAGCACCACCGAGGAGCCTGCGAGTCTCCTGGCCACGGCTGCCTCGGCCACCCCGGCGACAGTCCGCCATTCGTACACGTCACGGGGCGCCACGTCCACGCCGCGTGCCCGTGCGCGCGAGACGGCCTGAATTGACCGGATACTGTCGCCGCCGATCGCGAAGAAATCATCATCGACACCGACCCGATCCACACCAAGCACTTCGGCATAAACCGAGGCCAACACCTCCTCCGCACCCGACTGAGGCGCCCGATACTCCCCACCGCTGAACTCCGGCTCCGGCAACGCCGACCGATCCATCTTCCCGGTCGAATCCAACGGAAGCTTGTCCAGCACAACGAATACCGCAGGCACAAGGAACTCGGGCAACCGCTCGGCCACGAACTTGCGCAGCTGAGCCACATCGAGCAGGGCGTCCATACCGACGTCGTTGCCAGCTGCGGCGTTGCCGAGCGCGGCCGGTACGACGTAGCCGACGAGCTGTTTCCGCCCCGCGTCACGTCCCTCGCGGACCTGCACAACCGCCTGCGCTACTCCCGGATACGCGTGCAGCGCCGCCTCTACCGCACCGGGTTCGATACGGGCACCACGAATTTCGAGCGGTGCGTCGGCGCGTCCGACGCACTCCAACTGCCCGTCCCGATTCCACCGCGCCAGATCACCCGTGCGATACATCCGCGCACCCGCCAGGCCGAATGGATCGGCGACAAACCGCTCCGCCGTCGAACCAGGACGGCCGTGATCGCCGCGCCCCACCGCCCCCGCGACATACAACTCGCCGACCACCCCTGGCGGCACCGGGACCAGCCCCTCCGACAGCACGTAGGTCCGCATGTTCCCCAGCGGCCTGCCGATCGGCACGTGGCCGAACACACCGGCCCGGCACTCGAACGTCGTGGCGTAGCAGCCCCCACTGTGCCGGTACCCGTTGATAATCCGCACCTCGGGCCACACCGCACGCGCTCGATCCAGCAACGCGCCGGGCAGCGCCTCGCCGGTGAACACCAGGGTCTCGACGTTCATGCGGTCGGCGATCTCGTCCAGCACTTCCGCGAACACCGACGGCACCGTGTAGAGCACCGCGCCCGACCAACCCTCGGCGCGTTTCGTCAGTTCCCGCACGTCACCAACCACCTCAACGGTGGCGCCCGCACTCAGCGCGCCGAACACCTCGAACACCGAAGCATCGACACTGATCGACGTCGCCGCGAGCACCCTCGCTCCCGTGGTCAACCCCGTCTCCGCTACCAGTCCCGAAATACCTTTGACCACAACAGCATTCGTGATCGCTACGCCCGTCGACCCCGACGTGTACAGCACATAAGCGACGTTGTCCGGCCGCAGCGGCGCGATCAATTCGCCCTCGACGAGATTCCCAGCGTCCCCGGTGACCAGGTCCACCTCCTCGATCAGCAGCCGTCTCATCCCACCACCGGACACGAGGTCAGCCATCGCGGCATCGGTCAGCACCAGATCCGGACGTGCTTCGGACAACAGGAGATCCAGCTGGTCGCTCGGGTAGCGCGGATTGATGGGGAGATACCCCGCGCCCGACTTCAAGATCCCCAGCAACCCAACGACGAGGTCGGCCGAACGCGGTAAAGCCAACCCCACCAATGACTCCGGCCCCACCCGCCGCGACACCAGTTCGCGAGCCAGCCTATTCGCCCGAGCATTCAACTCCGCGTACGTCAACGCCTCCGCACCACACACCACCGCCACCGCATCCGGCGACGCAGCTACTTGTCGCTCCACCAAACCCGCTACCGACAGCGCCGGTAGCGCCGTCTCGTTGACCGTCGGTAGCAACCAGACCCGCTCGGCCTCGGATAGCGCATCCATCGTCGACACCCTGCCGCCCGGATCCGCGACCAACCGCCCCAGCAGCCGCACGAAACGCTCGGCGAACGCCGCCGCCGTGCCGTGATCGAACAAGTCTGTCGCGTATTCGAGGTAGCCGCGGGCACCGTGCTCGGCGCTGTCCGGGCTCTCGGTCACGGACAGGTAGAGGTCGAACTTCGCGGTCGGTGTCGGCACGATCGCTGGTTCCGCGGTCAGGCCGGGCAGGATGAAGTCGGCCGAAATGGCATCCTGCCACTCGAACATCACCTGGAAGAGCGGATGATAAGCGCTGGTGCGGTCGGGGTTGACGATCTCGACCAACCGATCGAACGGCGCATCCTGATTGTCGTACGCCGACAACGCTTTACCCCGAACGCGCGCAAGCACTTCCGTGAACGTCGGCTGCCCGCTCAGATCGACCCGCAGTACCCACGTGTTGACGAAGAAGCCGATCAGATCCGACAGCGCCTCGTCGGTCCGTCCCGCGATCGGCGAGCCGATCGAAACGTCCGCACTGCCACTCAGCTGACCGAGCAGCACCGCCAGCGCCGCCTGCAGCACCATCGACATCGTGGCATCGTGCTCGCGAGCGAGTCCCCGCACAGCGGTCAGCAACTCCGGCTCGACGATGTACTCCAACATGGCACCGCGATGGCTGGCCACCGGCGGGCGGGCCCGGTCCGCAGGCAGCGACAGTGGCTGCGGCGCGTCCGCCAACTCGGTACGCCAGTAGGCCGATTGCCTGGCCAGCAGGCCGTCGGGGTCGGTTTCGTCGCCAAAAAGCGCACGCTGCCAAAGGGTGTAGTCGACGTACTGCACCGACAACTCGTCCCAAGCAGGCGACTGCCCCGCGCACCGCGCAATGTAGGCGTCGGACAGATCCCGCATCAGCGGCCCCATCGACCCGCCGTCCGCGGCGATGTGATGCAGCACCAGTGCCAGCACATGCTCCTCGGGCCCGGACCGGAACAGCGCCGCCCGGATCGGCGGCTCGACCGCCAGATCGAACCGGTGTGCCATCACCTCGGCCACCGCGTCGTCCACGGCAGTAGGCGCCACCTCGGCCACCCGCACCTCGAACACGACCTCCTCGACCGAAACCACCTGCTGGAACGGCACTCCCGTGGCATCGTCGACGATCAACGTACGCAGGCTCTCGTGCCGGACCACCACATCCCGCACCGCCGCCGCCAGCGCCTCGGCGACGAGCATGCCGGTGAGCCGGACCCCGATCGGGATGTTGTACGTGGCGGAGGGACCGTCGATCCGGTTGAGGAACCACTGGCGGCGCTGCGCGAACGACAGCGGCACCAACTCCGGCCGGTCGTCGCAGCGCCGCAGCGCGGGACGCGCCCGGCCGCCTACCGCGAGTTGTGCGGACAGCCCGGCGACACTCGGCGCATCGAACACCGCGCGCAGCGGCAGCTCCACCGCCATATCGTCCCGGACACGGCCGACCAGTTGGGTCACCAACAGCGAATGTCCGCCTAGCGCAAAGAAATTGTCGTCGATGCCGACCTGATCGACGCCGAGCACGTCGGCGAACAACTCAGCCAGCCGACGCTCGGCCGCGGTCCGCGGCGCCCGATACTCGGCGCCCGTGAACTGCGGCTCCGGCAACGCCGCCCGATCCAGCTTCCCGCTGGTCAACCTCGGCAGCCGAGCCAGAACGACAAAGGCGGCAGGGACCATGTGGTCCGGCAACCGCCGCGCCAGGAACGCGCGCAGCTCATCCACCGTGACGTCGGCGCCGGGCACGACGTACCCGATGAGCTGCTTGCCCACCTGGGCATTGCGGCCCGCGCGCGCGATCACCGCGGCCTCGGCCAGCCGCGGGTGCGTCTCCAATACCGCCTCGACCTCACCCGGCTCGACCCGGAAGCCGCGGATCTTCACCTGGTCGTCGATGCGGCCGAAGAAGTCGAGTTGCTCGTCCGCGCGCCAGCGCACCTGGTCACCGGTGCGGTACATCCGCGTGCCCGGCTCGCCGAACGGGTCGGCCACGAACCGTTCCGAGGTCAGCGCGGCGCGGTTCAGGTAGCCGCGGGCCACACCCTTCCCGGCGACGTACAGCTCCCCCGCGACGCCTTCCGGCACCGGCCGCAACCACTCGTCGAGCACATAGAGCTTCGCGTTGACGACCGGTTTGCCGATCGGCGTCGGTCCGCCGTCGGCGATCAGCGGGTCGCTGAGGGTCGCGATGGCGGTGGTCTCGGTGGGCCCGTAGCCGTTGAACAGTTTGCGACCCGGCGACCAGTCCTGGACCATCCCGATCGACACGGCCTCGCCGCCGACGCCGAGGTTCTCCAGGTGCGCGAAGTCGCCCGGCGGCACCGTGGCGAGGATCGGGGTGGGAATCATCGCGTGGGTGATCGCCCAGTCGGTGAGCGCCGCACCCAGTGCCGCGCCGAGCAGCTCACCCGACGGCACCACCAGCGCGGCACCGGCCGCGAACGCGGCCACCCATTCGGTAACCGAGATGTCGAAACTCGGTGACGTGCAGGACAATACCCGCGACTGCGCCGTCATTTCGGTGCTGTCGACTTCGGTGCGCGCCAGGCTGGGCAGCGTGCTGTGCGGGATGACAACGCCCTTCGGACGCCCAGTCGAGCCCGAGGTGTAGATGACGTATGCCGGGTGGCGCGGGTCCAGCGGGGCGAGCCGGTCGCCGTCCACCGGGTCGACATCGGATTCGTTGGCCAGTTCGTCGCGCAGGTCCGGGTTGTCCAGCGCGACCGTCCGGGTGTCGCCTGGCAGGCTCGCCGTGAACTCGGCCCGCGTCAGCATCAGCATCGGCCGAGCGTCATCGATCAGGTAGGAGATCCGCTCGGCCGGGTACGCCGGATCGACCGGCAGGTAGGCGCCGCCCGCCTTCATCACCGCTAGCAGGGCGATGATCATTTCCGCCGACCGAGGTAGCGCAAGCGCCACCACCTGCTCCGGCGCTACCCCGCGCCGAATGAGCCAGTGCGCCAAGCGATTCACCCGTGCGTTCAAGTCCAGGTAGGACAGCCGGAAGCCATCGGAAAGCAGCGCATCGGCGTCCGGGCTTGTGGCGACCTGGCGCTCGAATAGTGCGGGTAGCGTGACATCCGGTACCGGCCGTGTCGTAGCGTTGAGCCCGCGCAGCAGCCGATCGCGCTCCTCGGGCGGCAGCAGGCTGACCGTGCCGAGCACGCGGGTGGGGTCCGTCGCCAGTTGCCGCAGCACCAGCAGCAGTCGACCCGCCAGCTTGGCGACGTAGTCACGGCCGAGGACGTCGAGGCGATATTGCAGAGCCAGCCGCAGCTGTTCGGCTTCGACCTCCGCGATGATGCTGAGCGGGTAGTGCGTGCCGGAGGTCGGGCGAAGTCCGGTGCACACCAGGGTGCTGTCTGTGGGCGCGGTGTCGTCGATCGGGTAGGACTCGAATACAACCAGGGTGTCGAACAGGGTCTGCAGACCGGTGCCCTGCTGGATATCGGTCAGCGGGTAATGATGGTGGTTCAGCAGTCCGGCTTGGCGGCGTTGCAGCTCGGTGATCATGTCGGCGAGGGTCTGCGCGGGGGCGAGTGGCACGCGGACCGGCAGGGTGTTGATGAACATTCCGATCATCGTGTCGATACCGGGCACGTCGGCGGGACGGCCGGACACCGTTGCGCCGAAGACCACGTCCTGGCGGCCGGTCATCGCGCCGAGCACGACCGCCCACGCACCCTGCACCAGCGTGTTGACCGTGACGCTCAGCTCACGGGCTCGGCGCACCAGCGCGCGGGTTTCACCCGCGTCCAGTGCGGCCTCGATATGCGCGATCTCGAAATCGCCTGTGCTGGTTGGGACTGTGGCGGCGAGCAAGGTGGGCTCGTCGATCTCGGCGAGTTCGGCCGCCCACGCCTGCCGGGCAGACTCTCGATCCTGGGCCGCCAGCCACGCCAGGTAGTCGCGGTAGCCGCGCGCCTTCGGTGCGGCCGTGTCCACGTCGGCGTAGAGCCGCAACAGCTCCTGCACCAGCAGCGGGATCGACCAGCCATCGAACAGGATGTGATGCGCGGTGAATACGAGTTCGGACCGGTCATCGTCGAGCCGGACCAGCGCCAGCCGCAGCAACGGCGGCGCCACGGGATCGAAATGGCGCCGGCGATCAACGGCCAGGAACTCCTCGAAGACCTCGTCGCGCCGATCGGCAGGCAGCGCCCGCAGATCCTGTTCCTGCCACGGCAGCGTGACCTCATCGATGACCAACTGCACCCAACTGCCACCGGCATCCGGGACGAACGCGGTGCGCAGGTTGGGGTATCGGTCCAGCAATGCCTGTCCGGCCGCGTGCATCCGTTCCGGCTCAACCCGTCCGGACAGATGGAATACCAACTGCACCTCATAGGCGTCGAGATCCTCATCGGCATCGGCGAGCATCGAATGGAACAACAGACCCGACTGCAACCCCGTCAACGGCCACACATCCGACAACCCCGGATACCGGGTCTCCCAACCCTGAATCTCCTTCTGCCCCACCGAAACCAACGCCAGATCCGACGGCGTCAACCCACCCGCATCCGGCCTGCCCGCATACTCGGCCAGCACGGTCAACGCCGCACACCACAACTCCGCCAGCTCCGACACCTCCACGGCGGTAAGGACTTTCGAGGCGAACCCGAGCATGGCCTCGAGCATGGGCCCCTGCGGCGTGTCGGTGACGAAGGAGTTGATCTCCAAGGCCGACAGTGCGGGCATCTCCACCGGGCCGACGGTGTCGAGGTCATCGATGTTCATCACCTGGTTCCAGCCGAGGCCCCGCAAGTCCTCGGGCATATCCGTGGCCGAGAAACGACCCAGATAATTGAACCCGATCTGCGGATCGGCATACCCCGCCAACGTGGCGGCGGTGTCTTCGTTCAAGTAGCGCAGCATCCCATAACCGAGACCCTTGTCCGGGACCGCCAGCAACTGCTCTTTGACCGCCTTGAGAGCATCCCCAGCCGCTGCTCCGCCGGAGAACGCCTCGCCGAGATCGCAGCCGGTGACATCGATCCGCAAGGGGAACATGCTGGTGAACCAGCCCACCGTGCGAGACAGATCCGCACCAGGCACAAGATGTTCCTCCCGCCCATGGCCCTCCAAGCGCACCAACGCCGACCGATCCCGCACTCCACGACGTTCCCGCCATTGCGCGAGTGCCATCGCCAAGCCCGTCAGCAGACCGACATCGACTCCGCTGCGCATCACAGCGGGCAGCGAAGTGAGCAATACCTCGGTCACCGCGACAGGTACATCGACTCGGACAGTCTGCACGGTCGCCATGGTGTCGTGCTCCGGATCCAGTGGGCGACTACCCAATACCGGATCCGGGGTCTTCAACATCTCCTGCCACAACGGCAGTTCCGCCACCCGGTGCTCGCTCGCGGCCTGCTCGACCAACGCATGCGACCAGCGCCGCACCGAAGTCCCCATCTCCGGCAGCTCCGGTGTCCGGCCTGCCCGCACCTGTGACCAGGCCGCCGCGAGATCCGGCAGCAGGATCCGCCACGAAACCCCATCCACCACAAAGTGATGCAGCACCAACAACAATCGCCCCGCAGACTCCGCACCCGCGTCGAACCACACGAATCGCGCCATCACCCCGGCAGCGGGAGCCAACTTGTTCAGCGCGTCATCCAGTGCCTCCGACGCCGCCCGGTGCCAGTCCGCCGACTCCCAATCACCGGTCCAATCGACCCGCTGGATCAGCGCGAAAATATCAACGGTCCCAGGGGAATCCACGCGCAGCACCACCCCGTCACCCGCGTCGACCAACCGGGAACGCAAGATGTCATGGCGGTCCAGCACAGCCGCCAAGGTCGCCGCCAAACCCGCTTCATCGATACCCAAGGGCAGCTCGACAAGCGACGACATGGCGAATTTGCCTGCATCTCCGCCGAGTTCCATCAGGAAAGCACCGACCGGCGACAACGGCATCGGGCCGACACCGCCACCGGCCAATTCCTCTAGTACCACCGAAGTTCCGGCGAGCTTTCGCGCCACGGCGGCCTCGGCCAGCGCGGCGACCGTCCGGCACTCGAACACCTCGTGCGGTGTGACTTCGACGCCGTGGACTCGTGCGCGGGTGACGACCTGGATCGACCGGATGCTGTCGCCACCGATCGCGAAGAAATCGTCATCGACACCGACTCGATCCACACCAAGCACTTCGGCGTACATCGACGCCAGCACCTCTTCCTCGCCCGACCGCGGTGCTCGATACTCGCCACCGGTGAACTCCGGCTCCGGAAAAGCCGGCCGATCCACCTTCCCGTTCAGATCCAATGGAAGCTTGTCCAGCACGACAAACGCTGCGGGCACTAGGAACTCGGGCAACCGCTCGGCCACGAACTTGCGCAGCCGCACCGGTTCCAGGATAGTGCCGTCCGCCGCGGGCACGACATAGCCGACCAACTGACGTCCGGCGCCACGGTTTTCACGCGCGACCACGACCGCCCGCCCGACCTCGGGGTGCGCGGCGAGCACCGCCTCGACCTCACCGGGCTCGACCCGGAAACCGCGGATCTTCAGCTGCGAATCCGCTCGTCCGACACATTCCAGCTGCCCCTCGCCATTCCACCGCGCCAGATCACCCGTGCGATACATCCGCGCGCCCGCGGGACCGAATGGATCCGCGACGAAACGTTCCGCCGTCAGCCCCGGACGGGCGTGGTAGCCACGGCCCACCGCCCCCGCGACATACAGCTCACCGACCACCCCCGGCGGCACCGGGACCAGCCCATCCCCCAGCACATAAGTGCGCATATTCCCCAGTGGTATACCGATCGGCGCGGCACCACCTGTCGCTACCCGGCTCGACTCATCAGCGAGGTATCGCCAGGTCGTGGCATAGAAACTCTCACTCTGCCCGTACCCGTTGATAATTCGCGTCTTCGGCCACACCGAACGCACCCGATCCAGCAACGCGGTAGGCAACACCTCACCGGCGAACACCAGCGTCTCGACACTGGTGCGCCCGGCGATCTCGTCGAACAGTTCCGCGAATACCGAGGGCACCGTGCTGATCACGCCACCGGTCCAGCTGTCCCTCTCGGCCAGCTCCAGGACGTCGCGGACCACCTCCACGATGCCGCCCGCACTCAGCGTGCTGAATATCTCGAACACCGACACATCGAAATTGATCGACGTCCCCGCGAGCGTCCGCGTCCCAGCCCCGATGCCCACCGCGTCGACCAGGCCTGAAATCCCATTGACCACACCGGCATTCGTGATCGCTACACCCTTCGGTGTCCCTGTCGACCCCGACGTGTACATCACGTACGCGACATTGTCCGGCCGTAGCGGCGCGATCAGTTCATCCTCGGCCAGATCCGCGCTATTCCCGGTGACCAGATCCAGCTCATCGAGCAGCAACCGAGGTGCGCCGCCAGCCGGGAGCACACCGGTGGTCGCCGAATCGGTCAGCACCAGCTCCGGGCGTGCTTGCGACAGAATGAAATCCAGCCGCCGACTCGGATACCGCGGATCGATGGGGAGATACCCCGCGCCCGACTTCAAGATCCCCAGCAACCCAACGACGAGGTCGGCCGAACGCGGTAAAGCCAACCCCACCAATGACTCCGGCCCCACCCGCCGCGACACCAGTTCGCGAGCCAGCCTATTCGCCCGAGCATTCAACTCCGCGTACGTCAACGCCTCCGCACCACACACCACCGCCACCGCATCCGGCAACGCGGCCGCCCACCGCTGGACCAGCCCGCCAACGGACAGCGCGGGCGATGCCACCGCCGTGGCGTTCACCTCCGACAATCGCGCATGTTCGGCGTCGGACAGCACATCCACCCCCCCGACGCGGACATCCGGGTCCGCGACCAACCACCGCAGCAATCGCCCGAACCGCTCCGCGATCGATACGGCCGTGCCGTGATCGAACAGATCCGTCGCGTACTCGAGCGAGCAATTCAGACCGCCGCGGGAAACATCCGGCGAGAAACCGAATTCGAGGTCGAACTTCGCCGTGTGCGACGAGACCATGTCCAGCGTTGCGCGCACGCCGGGCAGCGCGAAGTCGATCGTGCCGGTGTCCTGCCAGGCAAACATCACCTGGAACAACGGGTGATAGGCACTCGTGCGCTCCGGCTTCAGGGTCTCGACCAGCCGCTCGAACGGCACGTCCTGATTGTCATAGGCGGACAAGGCCTTGCCGCGCACCCGGGCCAGCATCTGTCTGAACGTCGGCTCGCCCGACAGATCGGCCCGCAGCACCCAGGTATTGGCGAAGAAGCCGATCAGATCCGACAACGCCTCATCGTTGCGCCCCGCGATCGGCGAACCGATCGAAATGTCGGTACCGCCGCCCAACCGCTCCAGCAGCACCGCCAGCACCGCCTGAAGAACCATCGGTGCGGACGCGCCGCTGCGCTGGCCCAGTTCCTCGACCGCGGCCCATTCCGCGGGCTCTATCGCGAATTCCACCAGCCCGCCCGCATGACTGGGCACCGGCGGACGCGGCCGGTCCAGCGGCAGGCGCCCGTGCGGCGGCAGCCCGTCGAGTTCGGCACGCCAGTAAGCGAGTTGCGTCGCCAGCACGCTGTCCGGGTCGTCCGGGTCGCCGAGCACTTCGCGCTGCCACAGTGTGTAGTCGGCGTACTGCACCGGTAGGTCTTCCCACGTCGGCGCCTTTCCCGCGCACCGGGCGGTGTAAGCCGTCGAAAGATCCTGTACCAGTGGAACCATCGACGCACCATCGGCGGCGACGTGATGCAGCACCAAGACAAGCACATGCTCCTCGGGTCCGAGGCGCAGCAGCACCGCCTGAACCGGGATCTCCACCGCCAGCTCGAACCGATACATCCCCAGCCGCACCACCTCGTCGGCGACCGCCGCCGCGGCCACTTCGGCCACCCGCAGGGTGAAGCCGGTCTCATCGATCGGCACCACCCGCTGGAACGGCACCCCGGCGGCGTCCTCGACGATCAGTGTCCGCAGGCTCTCGTGCCGGGTCACCACGTCCCGCAGTGCCGCCGCCAGCGCCGCCGCGTCGAGCACACCCGTCAGCCGCGACACCACCGGAAGGTTGTAAGTGGCGGACAGTCCCTCGAAACGGTGCAGGAACCACAAACGGCGCTGAGCGAACGACAACTCGATCATATCGTCTTTACCTTCCTCGAAATACATTTACGAAATGGGCGACGCGGCCTCGGCATCTCCGCCGACTTCGTGCGCGTCGACCGCAGACGAAGCAACTCCCAAACCCATCGCATTCGAGAAGTCGACGGACAGGAGTCGCCGGTCCCGAAATCTCCACCTGCAGCACAGCTTTCCGGCCGACCGGCGCCCTGGTCAAGGCTGCTGTCCCGTCGACAGGACAGCAGTTCGGGCCCGGCAGCCGACCGTCGCGAACCGGCCGTCGAACCGGCCCATTACTCGCCGACCCTCGGTACGGTATCTCTAGGATGAAAGGCAGCGACTCACCTCCTCGGAATTCAGAGACTCCCAACCCACCGTCTCCTTACCGAAATTCACCCGCCCTCGTATTGCCTGCGGAACAAAACCGTGGCCGAATTTCGAAACATCGAATCAAATACCACTCAGAGCAATATCGAGCAACAAAAGAGGTGCCGACCATGGCCGGTCGCACCCCCGATCGTCTGGTGCTGATCGACCGCAACGGTCGCGGCCTGCGGACAGGAGTAGATCAGTGACCACGACCCAGCCCACGGACGCCATCGTCGAGCCGAGCCCGCCGGTACAAGTGCCGACGGACCGGCCGCGCCGCGCGGGAGCACCATCCCGGACACCCGCCGTCACAGCCGCGAAACGCGGCCTGCACGGGACAGCCGGGGAGCTGACCGCGGGATTCGCGGCCCTGCTCTACCGCTACACCGACCAGAACGAGATCACGCTGGATTGCTCCGATGACACAGCAGGCACCGAGCAGATACGGCTGCTCGTCGCCAGCGAATCCACCCTCCGGGAACTCATGGACAGCGGCGCGCCCCGCCCGGTCGCCGAATCGGCATCGGCGGGCATCCGTTTCACCGCACCGGCGGCACCCGCCGACAACGGACCGCTCACCGCCGAACTCCAGCTGATCATCCGGACCGGCCGGGACGGCAGCAATACCCTGGAACTGCGATACGACGCCGAGCTCTTCGACCAAGCCACCGCGGCGCGGCTGCTCGACCACTACCGAACGCTCGTCGAGGACGGTATCCGGTTCCCGGATCGCCCCGTGGCGCATCTGCGGCTGCTGACCGACGCGGAGCTGGATCGCATGCTCGTGCAGTGGAACGACACCGCGACCGACCTGCCGCACGATCGTTGCCTACACGAGGCTTTCGAAGCCCAGGCGGCCCGCGCACCCGGTGCCACCGCAGTGCTGCACGCGGGTGAGCGGTGGACGTACGAACGGATCAACACCGAGGCCAATCAGCTCGCCCACCACCTGCGTTCGCTCGGTGTCGGCCCGGACGTTGTGGTCGCGCTGTGCCTGGATCGCTCACCCGGCCTGCTGGTCGCGGTGCTGGGCGTTATGAAAGCGGGCGGCGCGTACATGCCCGTCGACCCGGACTATCCAGAGCAACGGATCAACACCATGATCGAAGGCACCTCGTGCGCCATGATGATCAGCCGTGCGGACCTAGCGGCGAACCTCCCGCGCGAAGTCACCGCACTGCTGCTGGATCGCGATGGCGATGTCCTGTCGACACAACCCGGGCACAACCCCGGCACCGTTGTGAATCCGGAGCACCTCTGCTACGTCTTCAACACCTCCGGGTCCACCGGCCTGCCCAAACCGATCGCGCTGCGCCACCGCGGCGTGATGAACAACCTCGCGGACCTCAACACACGGTTCGGGGTGGGGCCCGGGGATGCGGTCCTGGCGCTGTCCTCGCCGAGCTTCGATATGTCCGTCTATGAGTTCCTCGGTATTACCGTGGCGGGCGGCACTGTGGTAATTCCCGATCAGCGACGCGCGAAGGACCCGGCACACTGGATCGAATTGATCGTCGACGCAAGCATCACGATATGGAACACCGCGCCAGCCCTGCTCGGGCTACTGGTGGACCAGCTAGAGCAGACCGGGCCGCAGCGGCTGCCGACATTGCGCCTGTCACTGCTCGGCGGTGACTGGATTCCGGTGACACTGCCCGACCGCCTGCGCCGCATCGCTCCCGAACTGCGGTTCATCGCGCTGGGTGGACCCACCGAGGCATCCATCCACTCCACGATCTACGAGGTGACGGCGACGGATCCGGACCGGCCGAGCATCCCGTACGGTCGCCCGATGGCCAATCAGCGCGTCTACCTTCTCGACGCCGCGTTGCAGCCCGTGCCGCCCGGCGTGCCCGGGGAGATCTATCTGGCGGGCATCGGTCTCGCCAAGGGCTATCTGGACAAGCCCGAACTCACCGCCGAGCGGTTCAGCACCTGGTCGCACGGCGCGATACGCGACGAAAGAATTTACCGTACAGGGGATCTGGCCCGGTTCGACGCGCACGGTCTTATCGAACTGCTCGGCCGGATCGACTTCCAGGTCAAGATCAACGGCCTGCGCGTGGAACTCGGCGAGATCGAGACCGTCGTGCGCTCGCACCCTGGTGTCCGGCAGACGGTGGTGACCGCCAGGGACGGACGGCTGATTGCTTACGTCGTGCCGGGGGAAACCGCCTCTGGCGCAGCCGAATTGCGTGCTTTCACGGCGGACCGGCTGCCGGAGTACATGGTGCCGCGCGCGTTCGTAACGCTGGAAAGGCTGCCGCTCACGCCCAATGGGAAGGTGGACCGCAAGGGGCTGCCCGTGCCCGAGTTCGTCGGCGCCGAATACCGGGCCCCGCGATCGGCGGCCGAACAGGTGCTGGCCGATGTCTACGCGGAGGTGCTCGACCGCGACCGGGTCGGCGTCGACGACGACTTCGTCCTGCTCGGCGGCGACAGCATCCGTTCCATCCAGGTCGTGGCCCGCGCGCGAGCCAGGGGCGTCGAGACCACCTCCCGGCAGATTCTCCAGCACCGGACTGTCGCCGCGGTCGCCATGGCCGCCGCGGACTCGGCACCGGAAGACCATGAGATCACCTCGGCGCCGCTGGTTGTGGTGCGGCAGGAAGATCGGACGGCGTGGGCGCGCCGCTACCCGCGGCTCGCAGACATATGGCCGCTCACCCCGATGCAGTCCGGGATGTTGTTCGAGTCGATGCTGAACGAAAACGGTGCCGACATATACCAGATACAGACGGTCTATCACCTGTCCGGCCCGATCGATACCGCTCGCCTGCGCGCGGCGGGACAAGCCCTGATCGACCGGCACGCCGCGTTGCGCGCGGCCTTCGTCCCTGATGCCGACGACCAGCTGGTGCAGATCGTGCTGGACCACGTCGAATTGCCTTGGCGGGAATACGATCTCGGCGCACTGACCGGCTCCGAGCAGGAGGCGGCGTTCCGGCGGTTTCTCGACGAAGACCGGGCCGTGCGCTTCGATCTGAGCGTGCCACCGCTGTTGCGGCTCACGCTGGTCACGCTGGACCCTGACCGGGCCGAACTTGTCCTCACCAGCCATCATGCGCTCATCGACGGCTGGTCGGAACAGGTACTCGGCCAAGACTTGCTGTGGCTCTACGCCACCGATGCGGACGCCTCGGCGCTCGCACCGGTCCACAGCTTCCGCGACTTCCTTGCCTGGCTTTCCCGGCAGGACGTGGACGCGGGAGTCCGTGCCTGGACCGAAGAACTCGACGGGCTGGACGAACCGACCATTCTTTTTCCCGTGCTCGCGCCGACTGCCCACGCGACGAGCTTCGGCGAAGTCGCCCTGACGCTGTCCGTGGACGAATCGCAGCGGCTGGCCCGCTGCTGCACGGCACTGGCTATCACGCAGAACACCCTGATACAGGGCGCGTGGGCGGTCCTGGTTTCAGTACTGACCGGCCGCGAGGACGTGGTATTCGGCGCCACGGTCTCCGGTAGGCCAGGCGCGCTGACCGGAGTCGAGTCCATAGCCGGGCTTTTCATCAACACTGTGCCGGTCCGGGCCCGATGCACCCCCGACCGGACGTTCGCCGGACTGCTGCACGACCTCCAGAACCGGCAGGGTGCACTGCTGGACCACCATCACTGCGGCCTGACCGAGATCCACCAGGCAACCGGGTTCAACGCACTCTTCGACACCCTTGTGCTCTTCCAGTCCCACCCGGCACACCGCGCAGGAGCGAACGCCTCGGCCAAGATCGCGGTCACCGGCATCGACTCGTTGGGTGGCGTGAACTATCCACTCGCCCTGTTCGTCGAGACGAACCAGCTGCGGGTGCAGTACCACGAGAGCCTGATCGACCACGACACGGCCGAGCGCATCACCGAGCGGTTCCGCTCGATCCTGCACCAGGTGATCACCGATCCAGGCCGACGTGTAGACACAGTAGACAACCTGCTGGCAGGGCCGCTCGCAAACCTCGACAGGCGCCGGGTCCGGACCGGCGTACACCCCGTCACCTGGGAATACCGGGAGGCACGGACGCCGCAGGAGCAGCAGCTCTGCGAGATGTTCGCCGAGATCCTCAGCATCGACCGGGTCGGCATCGATGACAACGTGTTCGCGCTCGGCCTCAATTCACTGAAGGCGGGCCGGATCGTCACCCGTCTGCAGCGGACGCTGGGTATCAAGGTGTCGATCCAGACGGTCTTCGGGTGTCCGACGATCGCGGAGCTCTCTGGTGAGCTCGGGAGCACCGCCGCGAAACCCGTGCCCAAGCTGCGCAGGATGACCGCGCAGTGATCGCCGAGGCAGCATGACAACGATTCAGACGCGTCGAATCGCGACATCGCCCGTTGTCGTAGTGGCGCGGATCTCGACCTTCGCACTGGCCGCGCCCGGACCATCCGCCGGCGTCATGAAATTATGAATATTGCCCGTCACCGAACGAACGTCGAGCAGCGCGGCGGTGCCTGCACGGACACCGATATCGAGCTGGCCGATCGACGCACTGACAACGATCGACCCGCGCATCACCTCGGCGACTCGGATATCGCCGCTAGCGGTTCTGGCTTCCAGACTGGCGTGCGCCTTATCCACCGAAATCGGGCCGTTGGAATTCTTGAGCACCGCCGCACCCACCAGCTCGCGGATACGTACCGTGCCGGATCCGGTCGTCGCCTCGGCAGTGCCGCCGACCCGATCCACCGTGATATCGCCGATAGTGGTGGACAGATCGACCAGGCCGGCTTCCGCCAATTCGATATCACCAGTGGACGTCTTGAACCGGCAACCGCCGAGCCGACCGGTGCACCGCAGTGCGGATTCGCGGGCGGCCCCCGAGAAGTCGGAGCCCGAAGGCAGATCGATCTCCACATCGATCGATCCACCCTTAGCGAAAAAACCCCGATGTTTCGGCGCTCGTACGATCAGCTCACCATCCTCGAAATCGATAGCGGTCTGTTCGGCAAACTTCACATCCTCCTCGCTGTCCCGATCGCTCGGGTTCACCTCGACGACGGTATTGGTCCGCTGGCCGGCATGGAGGCGGATATCGCCGATACCGATTTCGACGGTCAGCGAAATCGGTTCCGGCGTCTCGAAAACAGGCATGACTGCCCTTCCTGCAGAGAGGCGACTCGGCGCCCCGCTAGTGGAGTGTGTCGGGAAGCAGCGTCTTGCGCCCAACGTCCGTGTCAGGTGACCCAGCCGGTATAGCGCTCAGCGCGGCGCGAAACGCGCCGCGGCGCACGCCGTTCGGGGCGCCGGTCATGATCCTCGGATTCGAGGATCGCCGACACCGCGCGAACAAGCCACGCATTAACGGAGAGCCGCTCGTGTCCGGCGGCCTCCTCGATCCTGACCTTCAGGTACTCCGGGGGACGGAAGTTGATCCGGGAGGTCACCCCGGTGTCACCACTCGCTCCTTCCGGCACCACCGGGGCGGGCAACGACGGCAAGCCCGCGTCGGCGAACTCGGCATCGTCTTCGTAGTCGTGCACGGCCCCCTCGGCGGGCAGCGTCACCACGAAGGTCGGATCGAGGCCGCGCAGCCGGATCTCCACCGACCCCGGCGCCAACTCACGGGTGATCTCATCGGCCGCGGCCGACAACGCTGTCAATAAGGTCAGCTTGATCGAGGACGACAACTGCACGGCAAGACGTTCGGCAAGTTCCCGCCCCTCCTCACCCCCCGCCTCAGCTGCGACCGCCAGCTCTCGCTGAAGGTCATCGACATACCGGCTGAGCTCCATCAGGCCATCATTGACGCCACCTTGGCCCATACGCAAGTTTATCGCGCGCGAACCTGAATCCATCTGCCCAGGAAAACGGCGCAGCCGTCAGCGCCGTGACCGCAGCCCGGTTCCGGCACTGACGGCGACGTTCGCGCCGCGGCCAGCGTCGGTCACGCCGGTTTCTGCTCATCTCTGCACAACGCTTGTTCCGCCGCGCGGTCGAGCGACATTGTCACCCATTCGTCGAACTCGATTCCCACATTATCCGCGGCCTGCCGCCACGACGGGAGACGAGTACTGGCCACCGCTATCTTTGCCACATCGGTGGCAGCCTGTTCTTGCTCGCGCCCGGCAGGCCCGTTGGCGAGCGTCTGGCGATTACGGATCTGGGTTCGCAGTTGCTTCGTTGTCCACATCAACCGCTCGGCTTCATCGAGCCAGAGATTCTGCTCGTCGACCGGCAAGGAGGCGACTTCGGCGTGATGCTGGAAGCTCAACCCGGTACGTCGCTGTTCCAATGGAAACCGGCGGGCGACCCAGGCATAGTTACGCAAGGTTTGATAGCGGAGCCCAGCGGCGCGTACCGCGACCTCGTATCGGTCCGGAAAATGACGTTTGCCGTACACCAGCCAATCACCCAGGCACCACGTCGACGAATCGACGACCACGGACAGGTGCTGACCGGCACGCTCCCACATCTCGAAGGTCAACTTCTCCGGAATGTGGGCGCCGACCCTGGTCATTACCATTCGACTATTACCCGCCCGGATGACACGCTGAACGCCGGCAGTGCCATCCACAGACCTCAGACCGTTCGTTCTCTGCGCAATTTCGGAATGCATGTTGACGCTCTGCATTTAATTCGAACTCCCCACCCTGTTTACGCGCGGTTGGCTACACCGCTCGATATGCTTTTCGGCCGTTACTGACACGGCAAATCGGGAACACTGCGGCATCGAGCGAACTTCGCGTTCGATCATGCACTGAAACACGCAACGGCCACCTCGTCTTCGAAGTCAATTTCAGTAACTCGACTTTGGGAATTTACTGGTAGGGTATCGCTAATGAAATACATGTCGGCACGGCCCACTTCTTTCAAGGTGACCATTTCCTGATCGGTTAATCTCCGGTTCACGACAAGCGAGAATCGGCGTGTCATGGTTGACCACTCCTCTAACTATAGCGAAAGCGGGCCCGTCAGGCTAACGACTGACTGAACTTGACTCTAGCGATGACCCAAGAAGGGTACAAGAGTCTCACCGGATTATGCCGACACTTTCCCTATGCACGTCGCGGACAAGTTCTTCTACCTTCTGCCAGTCGTTGCAGCGGCCAATCGAGAATATTTACGTCGTCTAACATACGAAGTCTATTTATGGGGCCAACTCCCGCAGGTACTACCCAAAAATAGATACAACCACACTCGCCATTCTGTCCGAGTGCTGGCCGTATGCGGCATAAAATCGACGAACTTCTTAGAAATTAATGATCTACATCAGGTCTCGCAGTCTTCATACACATCGCAATTCTTCTGGTCCCGCATGCGATGGACCTACAGTTGAAGAAGTATTCATGAGTGCTGGTCGAGTAGGAGTGCCAATTGTTGCCACTCCCGGGAGCGTTGTCGAGCAATTTCGGCGATGCTAAGGGTGCAGTGATTCGGGAGACTGCCGACGACAGTGTTCCAATCGACGCCATCATCGAAGGGGGCCTCCAGCCAGCGCAGCAGCTTCCGCCCGATTTCAGTGAAACGTAGCGAGGGATCTCTACGCAGCCGCTGCAACATCTCGGCGGCGTCGACCCTCAGCGGGGCATGCACCTGAGTGTTCCCGGCAGGCTCACACGCAGGTCGGGGCGTGGAAGTCGCGTCAGCGGCAGACTCGCGAGATGACACCGGTGACTCCCCGGCCCGCAATCGCTTGCGGACGTCCTTAGCAGTGGTGACCGAGATATCAGCCGCCAAGGCCACCTTCCGCGCCGATGCGTTCGGGTCCACACCGAACAGTTCGGCAGCACGTTGGCGACCCTGCCGACCAGCTGACCGATGGAGCACACCGTTACGTGCAATCCGCCCGGTCGACTGGGAATTCTCCCCAGTCGACCGACAGCGGAGCACGCCAACGGTCTTGTGAGAAATTCCGGCGATAGCTGCGATAGCCCGATCCGACCATTGCGGATACAGCGACAGGATACGGAGCGCGGCGGCTTTCCGGTCGGCAAGCGGCAACGGCAACCCATGTGCGGTATTAAGTTTCACCGCCAGAACGAAAACCTCTGCGGGCCCGCCGTCGAAAAGCACCGCCGCAATGGTCGTTTCACCACGCAACTGAGCCGCACGCAGCCGATGCCAGCCATCGACTACCTGCATCGTCTTCCGATGAACGACAATCGGGGGAAGCGCGGTCGCTGACTCGGCAAGCATTCGAATATGACTCGCATTTACTACCGCCGTTCGCGGCGGTGCATCCGACGGCAGCACATCGGAGATCGGAAGATCGACAATATTCGAGCAGAACAGTATTTCATGGATTGATCCCGTCACGGAAAGAGATCTGTCTTTTGATGAATCGACATTCATAGAGTTGTCCCCCATCGCTTCTGTACAACGCGGTTTCCAGCGTTTCCGGCCGGTGCATCGATCTCTCCCCTCCGACTGTTCAGATCGATGCACCGGGCGGAAGCGCTGTTCGATGAAACGTGACCACTCGGTCTGAGCGCCTGGCGCACGGCGACGCGCTCGACTGGACTTGTAGCCGTGATGCCGGAGACGGACGGCACACTGTTCGCGGCCATCTCGTACCGGAGACGCCCAGCCATGCGAGCCCACTGCGAACGCCAAACGTCGACATGTGGGCCACGATCGCCGATGACGCTTTCAGATCGCTTTCGTCTATGCAGCCCAATCGAACACGCCAAGCGACACACCAAACAGCGACTGGCACAACGTCATTCGTTGGTCAGTCCAGGCGACAAAGAAAACAGCCTGTGGCATATTCGAGACATGCACCGCACAGAGCCGCAACCTGCGGAGACACACGCCTCCACTCGTTCGCTCGTTGCGATCAGCGCCGGCACGATGCTAGAGAACTACGACTGGGTGCTCTACGGCCTCTTGATCAATCAGTTCGCACCCGCATACTTCGGCAGCAGCAATCCGCTACTCGGAGGCTGGGGGGTCTTCGCGCTCGGATTCCTGGCCCGACCGCTCGGTGGAATTATCTTCGGGTGGTTGGCCGACGCGAGGGGGCGGCGGTCATCGATGCTGTGGGCAGTCACCGCCGCGGCAGTGAGCAGCCTCGGCATCGCGCTCACACCCACCGCCGATGCGATCGGATTCCTCGCTCCGGTCGCGCTGGTGTGCTGGCGCCTGCTCGCCGGATTCGCTGCGGGCGGCGAACTTCCGGTGGCGCAGACCTATCTGGCCGAACTGGCACCGCGTCGACGGCGCAATCTGTGGTCGAGCACCCTCTACCTCTCCGGCTCTATCGGATCGCTCGGCGCGATCGGCCTCGCTATGGTGTCCTTGCAGCTGTCATCACTCCATGATGTTTCCGAGTTGAGCTGGCGCATACCGTTTTTCATTGGAGGCATCAGCGGGCTAGCGGTCCTACTGCTTCGCACGCAACTCCACGAGAGCGTATTGTTCACCGCCACGGACATCGACTCCAAGCAGCAACGGGCCTTTTCCTCAACAACAATCATCCGGCCGATGCTTGCCGTCGCGGGACTGACCGCTGGAGTTACCAGCTCCCTCTATGTCTGGTCCGCTGCCACGACCAGCTATGCCACCGCCACACTCGGCTTGTCGAAGATGATGGCCTTGTCTGCCAATGGTGTGGCGACCATCCTGTTCGCCACCACACTGCCGCTGTTCGGTTTGCTCGCCGACCGCATCGGGGCCCGCGCCGTGATGGCGACAAGTGCCGGGATCTTTGCCATCGCAGGATTTCCGCTGGCGGTTCTGCTGACCAATGCCACTGCGAGCCGATTCTTGGTCTCGCTCCTGATCGCCACGCTATGCCTGTCTGCGATGTGCGCGGTCCTGCCCGCAATGCTGTCCGGACTGTTTCCCACACGCATCCGCGCGACCGGACAGGCCATTCCGTATTCGATCACTGTGAGTATCTTCGGCGGGACCGCCCCTTGGTTGCACCATCTGACAGTTCACTACTCGGTCCTGTTCGCCGCCTACCTCGCACTCCTCCTCGCCATCACCGCGTTCACCGCCAGGAAAGTCGATCGGCTCGTCCCGGCAGAGGACGGGTCGCCACGCAGGGGCTCACCCGTGCCATATCGCCCTTCCTGACGGGGCGCACGCCACCCCACGGCAGCAGACCGAGATGCGCTGTACCGCATGGCGTTTAGCGGTATGATCGCTCAGGTGCGACCTGCCACATGGTTCGGCATCTTGGGACCAGTCGAGGCCGTCGTCGAGGGGGTAACCGTAAAAGTAGCCGCTCCCCGACAGCGCGCTCTGCTGGCATCGTTGGTGCTCCAAGCCAACCAACTGGTGACGACAGACGAATTGACCGAACATCTCTGGGGTGAGCATCCGCCCGCCAACGCCCGCGCGTCCATCCAAATACACATGACCCGGCTCCGGAAGTTATTGGGACATCCTACGCTCGATGGCCGATCGCAGCTGATCGAGACCAGGGCTCACGGCTATTTCCTTCGCCTCGAACCCGAGCAGAGCGATGTCTTCGAGTTCCTCGAAGCCCGGGCTGCGGCTTCCCGAGCTCGTTCCGACCGCGAGCTCGATGCGGAATCCAAGGCACTATCGTCGGCATTGAGTGTCTGGCGCGGTGAGGCTTTCGCGGATGTAGCGTCGGAATCCCTTCACCGCGACAAGGTTCCCTATCTGCTCGAGCTGAAGCTGGAAGTCATCGAACGTCGTTACGAGGTGGAACTCGAGCTCGGAAACCACCGGCGGTTGATATCCGAGCTACGGGCCGACGTCGCACGTCATCCACTACGAGAAGGGCTGTGGTACTTCATGATGGTCGCTCTTCACCGATGCGGCCAGCAGGCTGAGGCACTCGAGGTCTACCGCACGGTCTCCCGAATTCTGGGTCAGGAACTGGGTACCGCGCCGTCGACAGCACTTTCGGCCCTGCACCGCACTATCCTTGCCGCTGGGTCCGTCGAACCCCAGTGGACACCCGCTTGGACCGCCACATGCGGACTACCTGCCGACATCCCGGGCTTCGTTGGCCGAGTCGAAGTGGTGACCGCGATTACCGAGCAGCTAACCGCGGCGAGCACGTCCGGGATTCCGGTCGTGTCGATCGATGGCCCGCCCGGCGTGGGTAAAACGTCCTTAGCAGTCAGGACTGCTCATCGCCTGCGCAAACAATTCCCGGACGGACAGTGGTACGTCCGATTGTCCGGATCGACACGACAGGGCAAGCAGCCAGGCGATGTGCTTGCCGAACTACTTCAGGCCACTGGAGTCGGCAGAAACTTGCTGCCACCGGACGACGATGCCCGCGCCGCCATGCTGCGTGCGCGAATGGCCGGCCGACGAGTGCTGCTCGTGTTCGACGACGTGCTGTCCGCAGAGGCGGTGCGATCCGCGATTCCGGGCACGGCCGGATCCGCGGTGGTAGTAGTCGGTTCGTCGTATCTACCGGATCTTGTGGTCCACCACAGCGCTACCCCGGTGCATCTCGGTGAGTTGTCCTCTGCGGAGGCTCGAGAGCTACTTACGGTGATCCTGGGGGAACGGCGCACTCTTTCCGAGAGCGCAGCAGTCGGCTACCTCGCCGAGATCTGTGCCGGACTTCCGCTTGCCCTCCGGGTGGCTGCCGCCTATCTGGCCGGCCGGCCGCTGCTCGGTATCGACGATTTCGTCATACAGTTACGCCGAGGAAACCCCCGGTCCGCGTTGCTCATGGGCGCCCGTGACAAGTCGACGCTGGTCACAGCACTCGATTGCGTTTATCTTTCATTGTCGAAGGAAGCTCAGCGCATGTTGCGGCTGACCGGCCTGCTGCCCGGTATTGATTTCACCCTAGGCGCGCTCGGAGCGTTGACCGGCGCTAATAGCCCGACTGTCGCGCTCGACGAACTGATGATGTCCGGGCTGCTTCGCGAAACCACTGTCGGACGTTTCCAGGCCAATCAGCTGATCCAGCTGTACGCGGCCGCCCGCGTTTTTGGTGAGGAAGACCGCGTCGAGCGTCGCTTCGCGATCGAACGTCTGCTCGAGTGGTACCTGTACCTCGGCGACACCACGATAGAACAGAACAACTTGGCAATCGCGGTGAGCGTCGCTGCTCCAAACGGCCTACACGGCCTGGGCAGGCGGATCGTCATGGCAATCGGCCCTACGCTCAGCCCTGCTGACGCGAAGCGGTACCACACCTCGCCACGGGACGGAGCCGAGGGCACCTCCGATACCACCCAGATATACACCCTCAATGCGCGCGCACTGCACCTGCAACGTATCGGCAAAACAGGCGATGGAACGGCACTCTTAGGAGAAGCCCTGGATATCTCCCGCCAGCGCCGGGACTTCAGAGCAGAGGCGTTCACATTGGGCAATCTGACCGCAGCGCGTGAGCACATCGGCCGCCTTCCGGAATCTCTCGGTCATGCGACGTCGGCGATCGCACTCAAGCGGACCATCGGGTCCGAACTCGACGACCCCGAGGATCTGTACGCGCTCGCGATGATCCTGCTGTACTCGGGAAAAGCCGACCAGGCCATCGCGCAGCTATGTCGTGCGGTACAAATCAGTAAGCTCGTCGGCTCGACTGACGCGGAGGTACGAGCCCAATGCGGACTGTCAGTCGTGTATCGGGGTCGAAGACAAGGCCGACGCGCGGTCGCCCACGCCCGCAAAGCTGAGGCATTGGCGTCGCGAGCCGGAGACTCCGGCATGATGGCAATGGCATTGAACGCATTGGGCGAGGCACTCCAGGTTGAAGCAGTGCTGGACGGCATTCCGGAACAGATGCCCAAGGCAATGGAGTATCACACGCGCACGCTGGACATTTCGGAGTCGATCGGTGATCACCTGACGTCCGCGCATGCGAATATTGGACTCTCGGCAGTGTTCAGACATCTGGGCGACCATCACAGAGCGCTTGAGCATGCCTTTTTGGCGACAGAGCTGACAGGCGTCAATGATTTCCGTTTACTGCACGGAAAGACACTCGGAGTCCTCGCCGTCGCCAATTTCACCGTACGACGGTTCCCGATTTCGTCCGACCAGATCGATGAGGCGCTCGAAATGCACATGTCCGCAGGGAATTCACTTGAGGAGGAATGCCACCGAGACTGGCAACGCATCATCAGGCAATCCGAGACGAAAGCGCGCCCAAAGGTATTGTCGTGATGCCAGGACTCGCATGCCGCCCACGGAAGGCCTCAAACCGATCAAGCTCGACCGACCAAGGCTCGCGTAGCAGCGTCTGCTGTTCCAACCTGCCGTCCCTGTGACCTGTCCGCTGGTTGACGGCGAAGCAGTCCTGTCGAGCGGCTGGTAGCAACAGCAGTCAGGTCAACGATGTCGGACCCGGTTTCTTCGCCGTGCTGTTGCACGAAGTCGCTGACGAGGCGAGCCACTGTCGAACGATCAGTCTCGGAGGCAGGCGCCTGCACGAGTACCAACGCTTCGGGATCATCGACCGGCCGGAAGGCGGAGAACACCAAGTGGAGTTTGTCATCCGGGTCGACAGCGACGGCTACCTCACGGGCAGTCAGGTCATCGACGCCTTGGCACTCCCACCAGTCGGTCAGCTCTGGGAAGTCGGCGCGGAGTACCGCGTATATTTCCCTGATGCGAGCATCGTCGCTATGGCGCGCGGTTTGTGCGCGAAATTGCGCGAGCACGGCATGGCCGAGCGCTTTCCAGTCGATGACGCCGGACCGGATCGCAGGATCCCCGACCATGCACCACATGAGATTACGGCGGGCCGGAGGAATTCGAGCGGGGTCGGACCATACTGCCGCATACGCTCGATTCCATGCTGTGATGTCGAACCGAGAGTCCAGCAACACCGCGGGGCTTGTTTCCCAGGAGTCCAGCAGATATTGCGTGCGCTGCGCTACCGCTCGATGGTCGGTCGATTCCGGCACAGGCGGTAGATATCCAGCGAGCGCAAGAAGATGGCGACGAGCCGGGGTGTCCAGGCCCAATGTATGAGCGACCGATTCCAGGACCTTTTTAGATGCCACGACCCGGCCCTGTTCCAGCCATGTATACCAGGCCATGCCGACTCCGGCCAAGGCAGCGACCTCCTCTCGGCGCAGGCCCGGTGTACGGCGTCGACCGGTGTTCGGCAAACCCACGTCCTCAGGTTGCCGCAGTTCGCGGTGGGCGCGCAAAAATGCGCTCAGCTCTTTGTGATTGGCGGAGCTCCTGGACGCCCCAGACCCCGTGGCACCGTGATCGCTCTGCAACAGTCGCCCTTCGATCGGTCCGCGAGGAGCCCGGGCACATGGCCATAGATATGGCCGAAGCGCGTCGAGATTCCCCCTGCCCTCTTCCCGGTCACCACTATCGCAAGGGCTCTACCAGGAACGCGGACAAGCGTACCAAATCATCGTCGCGGCCGCATGCAGCGGCGGCAGACTACTTCCACGAAATCCGCTGTACAACAATGGAAGTCGATAGTGCAGTCTACAGTCCGTGTCAACCGCGACTCTCAGCTTGACCCCGTGCGCGAAGGAACTCGATGACGTCGTCCACCGCCTCGACAGCGGCGGGCAGCCCGGGAACGGCGATGTGCCAGAAATGGTCGGTGCCGACCCAGGTCCGGTGTTGTATCCGACCGCCGACGGCGATAATTCGCTCGGTGAATCGTGTGGCGTCGTCGGCGAGCACTTCATCGGCGCTGGAGTGGATCAACATCGGCGGCAGCCATGCGAGCGCTTCATCCGAGGCGAACAGCGGGGAGGCGAGCGGGTGCCGCGGGTCAGCTCCAGCGAGATACTGCTCGGCGGAATCGCGCATCGACGCGGCGCTGAGGATCGTATCTGTGCCGTGGCAGCGCTCGTAGGAGTCGGCGGTGATGGTGAGGTCGTACCACGGGGACAGCCCGATGACTGCGGCGGGTGCAGGCAACCCGGCGTCACGGGCAGCGAGTACCGCAGCCAGAGCCAGCCCCGCACCGGAGGAATCACCGAGTACCGCGACACGCTCCGGACCATCACCACGGTCCAGCAGTGCGGTGTATACGGCCAGAGCGTCGGCGACCGCAGCCGGGAACGGCTGCTCGTCAGAGAGCCGGTAGGTGGGCAGTAAGACTTCCATATCGGTGCCAGCTGCGAGGTAAGACGCCAATCCCTGAGATACCATGGGTGACCCGGTCCGGTACCCGCCGCCGTGCAGGTGAAGGATGGTCCCCGCGTGCCCACCGGTGCGGGGGCGGATACCTTGGGTGGGTCGTCCACCGAGGCTTGCCGCGGTGAGCACCGTGCCGGGGGCGAGCGGAGCGCGTCCGTTGGCAGCCAGTGCCCATGCCTGCGCTGGATCGATTGTTCGGTGCAGCATGGTGTGGGAGTCCCTTCTATCAGTCACTGGGGCGCAGTTCAGCCAGCAGTTGAGGCAGTTTGCGCGGTTCAGCAGCCAGCTCCGGAGTGAGAGCAACACACAGCAGCACTGTGGTTACGCCGGGGTGGAGGTAGCGAGTGATGCGTTCGCGCAGTTCGGCGGGACTACCGTGCAGCCACAGTCCGTCGATCAGCTCGTCCGGTAACGCGAGTGCGGCGCGGAGTCGGTCACCGGCGGTGAACAACTCGTGGGAGGCGTGCAGCGCCTTTCCACGCCCGCGCCAGACGTGGAACGCGTGGTAAGGCTTCTGATTGAGGATCCAGCCGAGGAAGCCACGGCCCGCGCTGCGCGCCACGTCTGCATCGGTTGTGGGGCAGACGAACAGCTTCACCACGGTTTCTCGATCCGGATGCGGTCCACCGGCGGCGGCGATGACCTCCGGCACATCCTCGTCGGTGAGGAGATTGAGGATCGCACCGTCAGCCTCCTCGTAGGCCAACCGCAACATCCGCGGCCGTAATGCACCCACAATGATCTTCGAACCATATTCGGCCAGCAGGGGTTTCACCGCACCGACTGTGCGCCGGACAGTGTCGAGAGGCGCGCCGTGCGGGATGCCATTGAGCCCCGTCACGTGCTCGGGGACCGAGGAACCGATCCCGAGTACGACACCTCCGGCCGCGAGTTCGGCCAATCCGGCGGCCGTCTGGGCGAGCACACCGGTGCCTCGGGTTTGCGCGGGAACGACGCCGATGCCGACGCGCAGCCGAGGTTGCCACGCCGCAGCCGCAGCGAGGGGAGTGAAGGCGTCGATCACACCGCCTTCACCCGTCCATACGTCGGTATAGCCCAAATCTGGTAGTGCCATCACAGTTTCTCGGTGTTCCCGCAGAGCCACAGCAGGAAGCGGAAGATTGACCCCCCAGCGAAGCGGCTGTTTCGGCGATGCCATCGGTAATGCTCCTCTAGGTGCGGGCGAACGCGTTGCGAAATAGGCGCGCGGGTCTTTCAACCAAAATGTATGACAGCCAAGCGAATACCGTCGTGGCGACGATGGTTAGCGGGAACAGCACGACGAACGATACTGTGCCCGGCTGGGTGTCGGTGAGCCTGAACCAGCTCTCGACGATCACCATGTGCCACAGGAACAGGCCATACGAAATGCGGCCGAGCCAGACGGGAATTCTCCAACTCAACAGTCGAGCCGGCCCCCTATCAGGAGCGGCCACCAACGGTGCAACCAGCGCGACCGCAACGACCATATTGAGTATGTGCTCCAGCAGCGCTTGGCCGACAGTGGGATAGACCTCGGTGCTGCCTGTGATCGGGCTCGACAGCAGCACGTATCCGGCTACCGCCACACCCCATCCCACCCACGGATATCGAGACAGGGCACCGAACCGAGAACTGTTCGAGGACACCACTGCCAGTGCCATCCCGGCAGCGAAGTAGCCTAGGTACTCCGGCAACCACAAGTTGGCCGCAGGGTAAGCACCCGCGGACGGCATATGGGTAGCCACAACCGAGACGATCGTGATCGCTTCCAATACTCCCAAAGCACCGAGCGCTACGGCAGGTCGGCGCAGGAGTGGGTGCAACACAATTGCAATGAGCGGCAGCAGCAGGTAGAACGCGACCTCCGTCGCCAGGCTCCAAGTCTGGGTGATCCCAGCCGGGATGCCACCGCGTCCGTAGATATGAAGCAGCAGCAGTGCTCGCAGCGTCGACCACGGGCGAGCCAGCGTAGCTGAGGCAAATACCAGTAACGCCACTAGTGCCACAACCCAATAGGCGGGCAGGACGCGCAGCGCGCGATGCCACAAATATTGGACGGTGGCTGGCCGTTTTCGCCCCTCCATCCCGGCAGCAGCATAAGGCCGGTACAGCAGAAATCCGGATAGTACAAAGAACACTGGCACAGCCACCGTGTAGCGCGATAACACCACGCCGAGCGGGCCACTGTGCCCGATGCCCAGCCAGCTGGAGGCTACCTGGCCGGAGTAGATCCCTATGTGCAGCGCGATCACCATTAGAGCGGCGATCCCACGCATGCCATCCAGCGCGGGTACATAGGAATTCGGTCCAACTCCTACCGATTCCTTGGGCTTCGACACCGGAACCGTCGTTGGTGGAACTCCGCTCATGACTGCTCACCGGCCTGAGTGCCGGGCCGTGGTCGACCGCAGTTGTCCGACCAACGGCAGTGCGGTTAGTGCTGCCAGCAGGGCCAGTCCGCCGCCGATCAGCGCGGTGCCGACTCCCGCGTTCGCGAACGCCCCTGCCGCGGCAACGCCGACTGCGGCCCCGGCATATAGGGTGGCGCTGTTCCACGAACTGGAGGTTGCGGCGAAATCGGGGCGAGCAACGAGCAGCAATGTCTGCACGTTCGTTCCGAACGCGCCACTGGCGACGAACCACACAAGCACCGCCGCAGCCACCAGTGCCAGGGGCGCCCCCAAGGCCGCGAACACCGCCGAAACGCCGAGCACGGCTGCCCAGATAGGGATCCACCATGCATCGTCGCGACCATGCTCCCGTGCCCGATCGCCGATCCGACCGGCAAGCAGTGAGCCGAGAGCGCTGCCAATTCCAACCAGCACACCCAGCAAGCCAAGCGCGTTGATCGACAGGCCGAAGTGGTCGTGCAACACCACACCGAGAAACGTATGTGCCCCGAGGTTGGCAGCTTGCAGCAGCAGAACAACAATCAGCGTATGCCTCAAGATCTTGTCGCGCCATACGACGAACACCGATCCGAGTCGCAGCGGTCGTCGGCCGGCGACAGTGTCCGAGGTCGAAGTCTGGCTATTGACCAGTGGAAGTGTCACCACTGTCAGCACGGCCAGTGCCCAGAACGACGCACGCCAGCCGCCCCAGCCCGCCAGGAAGCTACCTGCGGGGACGCCGAGTACCTGCCCGGCGGAGAACAGTGCCATGCCGAGGCCGATGGCTCGACCACGTACTGCATCGCTCGAGGTTTCAGCGAGATGCGCCCAAATCGACGGTCCGGCAAATCCGGCGCCCAACGCGCCGACTACCCGGCCGATGATGAGGACAATGAGATTTCCAGCGAGAGCGGCCAATACGTTGCCGAGCAGAAACAGGAACACGCCGACGACGATGGTGGGTCGGCGTCCAAAGCGATCGGACACAGCGCCGAGGAAGGGCGCGGTAACGGCATACACGACGGCGTAGGCAGTCACGGCGCTCGCCGCCGCGGCTTCTGAAACCCCGACAGACGAGGCAATCGTCGGCAGCAGCGGAGAGATGAGAAACGTTTCGGTGCCGATCAGGAACAACAACAGATAGACGCCGACATATCGGGCCCACGCCACCCGGGGCGGCAGTGCAATTGCGGTTTTGGTGATGCTGGGCACGCGTTTTCCTTCTGGTCACGCATTAGGATGAGTCAATTGTTGCGGCGTTCGCGCACTTCAACCAGATCTCGGTTCATACTGTTAGTGGCACACACCCCCTTGCACGCAGGCCGTTCAGGAACCGATCGGCGAATACCGCGTGGCCTACCGGCGAAGGGTGTAACCGGTCGATCCCCACGGGTTCCAACAGGAGTTCGGCCTGATCAGGGCCGAACACCTCCAGCCCGTCCAGGTAGTGCAGTTCGGTATCCCCGTGTTCGCGCAGCAATTCGACGGCACGACGCACATGCATACGGGTTTCGGCAATAGTCAAGCCAGACGGTCCCGGTGTCTGCTCACGGTCGGGAGCTACAACAGTGGACAACACTGTGAACGTCGTCGTCGGGTGGCCCTCACGGACAGTACGGACGAACCCGACGATAGCGGCGATCAACGAATCGGCGTTATGCGTGCCCAATGCCTGGATATTGATACCGATGCAGGCGGTGAGTAAGTCAGCGGGCAACTCTCGCATTAACCGTGCGGCCATCGGTTGTAGATAGCACGCTGCACCCATGGCCAACGAAGTGAGATCCCAACCGGCACAACGAGCAACCAACGCCGGCCAGGCTCGAGCAGGTGAAGCTGCGCCACGTCCCTGAGACACCGAGCTACCGTAATGAACCCAACGCGGCCTCTCGGTCGTGTCGGCTTGCACTTGCGCCTCACTGTCCAATCCCAGTGCTCGCAGTCGGAACTGGCTATATGTGGGCAACCACAATTCGATCGTAGTCATCCGGCCCGGCAATCCGGTGACATGCATAGTGTGGGCGTCTCCATCCGCGTCCAACTCGACGGTAGTGATCGTCGGATGAGCCCGGTCGGCGTCGTGGACGACGTCGATGCGGGCGACCTCTTGTGGGCCGTTCAGCCGGGGCGGCGGGTCCGCGTGGTAGCGACATGCCAGGCTAGTGCTATTGGTGCGGAATGCAATTCGAACCCCAGCTGGCATCGCTGCCCGCCCGACGCCCCCCTCAGGCAGGTGCAGAGCAGCCTCCTCGTACGGGACACGCCAGGGGGCTGTCCAGCCTGATTCACGTTGCAGGGACACCGCGCCGCGGTAGCGCAGACGCGGGTCGTCGTGTGGCACCCACGTTGCCATGTCGGTACTCCCGAACGGGGTCACGCAATGTTGCGCAGGGGTGTATTCGGCGCGCATCAAGCCTCACCGCTGCAGTTCCGACACCGCAAACTGGCGAAGTCTCCCAGTGCGCCAGGCACCCAGGTGGGGAACACAAGAAGACCGCCATCGCCCACATACTCGACGATCCTCAGTCCAGTCCGCGACTTGTTCGCCTGTGCTGACGATCCATGCGGGAAACTTCTGCAATTCCAGGTCATAAGTGCCCTTGAATGTCGATAGGATGACGTTCTTATCAAGTCGTCTTACGCCTGACGACCTATTAGTTTCAAGTAGATGGCATAGTGTTCAATTCGGAAGCCGAATCAGCGTGGACAGCTCGCCAAGCGCAGACATTTACTCCGTAGACTTCACCATGTTCGGCCATTCGGCGAGCAGCGACCGCGCCAACAGCCCGGAAGTAGTCCTCCTGGCGATCCGGTACCACCCGGCTAAAATATGTGCCGAATGTTGCGATATGAAAGCGGCAGTACTGCTCGGCATCGGGGGTACGAACCGACACCCGACGATTCTCGACGGCATCGATGACGAACTGCTGATTCAGGATCGCTCGTACGGCGTCGACCGGTCGGGCTCGCAAGCCCATCGGAACTACTCGATCGAGGCGATCCGGCGCAGCTCCGATCATCGTGAGAGCCTCCGCCGCGACCACGTCCTCACCCCCTCGTCCTGAACTGTCGATGTCAGGGTGGTGCGTGGTAACAAGAAATGCGCCGTCGGTGGCCAGGTGTGCTGCTATCCATGCCAATGAGCGGTCTTCGTCGGGGTATAGCCAGTGCAGTACCGAGGTCATTGTGATCAGATCGAATGTCTCGGCATGACCAGGCAATTCGCGGAGGTCTCCCAGCTTCACGTCGGCGCGCATCCCTAGCCGCTTCCGGGATTCCTGCACGCGGCCGGGCGAGCCATCAATGCCGAGTGCACGTTTGATCGACCATCGGTCTAGTGCGGCCATTAGCAGCGCGCCCGTGCCACAGCCTAGGTCGACAATTCGCTGCGGGGGTCGCGGTGCCATGGAAAGAACCCAATTGATGTCCTGGGCTTGGCGCAGTTGGCTGACGGCGTCGTAGCCGACTAGGTCCCGTGCCAGGGCCACGGTCTCTGTAGCGGCGCTTTCACTCATAGGAAATCCTGCTCTCTACAATCGAAGGCGCTAGATGTCAGAGTGGTCGCGAAATCAGGCGCATGATTCGTTCCCGGACCACAGTCTGGTCATGGCGATGGAATAGGTTGATACGATTTCGGGCGAGGTCGCCGCGGTGCACGCACTCGTAGAGGTGCTGACGCTGCCCAAAGCTATCCGAGGTCAGATCCCAGGCCAAGCGGAACAGGCGTGACTTTTCGGCGACTCCGATATCCTTGCCGTGCATGTAGCGGTCGAGAAACCTGCGCAGCTCCGGATTGGCGAGGTCGTTCTCTGTCGGTTGCATGAGGGTGCCGGACTGCCCGATGTTCCGGACGATTTCCACGGTGCGGCCAGCGACCGAAGCCGCCCAGACCGCTGCAGCGGGGGCGGGGGCTGGAGCCAGTAGGCCGCCGTCCGTACGGCCGGCACCAGCCTCGCCAGCGGCGAGGAAATAGTCCAAGATCTCGATGTAGCTGGTGAGCTCTCCCAGATCATCCTGGATGTTGCGGAACTCGTCGACGCCGATGGCTTCGGCGATCAAGGTGCCAACACCGAGTAGCGTGCGCAGACGTTCCTGATAGCGGACCTGGCCGATATACTGACTCCAAGCATTGATTCGCCCCAACCCTTCGCGCGCCAATGAACTGTCGTGGAGGAGGAAGACCCGCTCCCAAGGAACCTTCACGTCGTCGAAGAACAGCATTGCGTCTTGCTCGTCGAACCGGGAAGCGAAGGGGTGGGCGTGACCATGCACATCGGTGCCGAAGGGTTCGCGACACAGGACGTGCAACCCTGGCGCGTTGAGCGGAAGTGCGAACCAGACAACGAACTCTTCGGCCTCGCGCTGGGCGAACGAAGCGGAAAGGTAAACCAGAACTTCGTGCGCGAATGGAGCGAGGGTGACCAGCTGTTTCGCGCCGCGCACGACAATCCCGTTCTCGTCTTCGCTCAACACCCGAAGGGCGTAGTCAGGATGGTCCGTCGGGTTGGCGTTCCGGTCGATTTGCGGGTCTCCCAGCGCGTGAGTGAGCAACAGATCTCGACGCGCGGCATAGCGATACCAAGCAGCGGCATGCACGCCGAAACCTGCACGATTGCTCTCCAGATGGTACCGAAAGTCGTACAGGCCCACGGCGATCGACGCCATGAACGAGGGCGCTCGGCCGTGTTGACCCCACGACTCGCTCATCCACACCTCGGCGCTCCGGCGGGCCGCATGAAGGTCATCGAGGGTACGCGGCGGATAGTAGCCGCGGCCTATACGCAGACCCGTCGCAGGATCTTCGACGGTCAGCGTTTCGCGGTATTCCGCGTCGTGCTGCAAGTCCAGCAGCCGTGCGATCTCGGCGACCGATCGAACGAAGGCGGGATGTTCTGCGACATTTTCGATCTGCTGACCGTCCAGCCACACCGCGCGCCCGTCGTCCAACGACGCGCGGTAACGATCGCCTGTGAGCGCCCCGAGCGGCGCGATGTCCACAGCCATCGGTGGCGGGAGTTCGCTCGCGCTCGGCCTGTCCATTGCGGGCAGTTCGACGTACTCGGTGCCGGTCATGAGCAGTTGTTCTCCAAGGGTCGGCGCGGTTCGGCGTGCGCAGTAGTCGTTTGCATGTTTGCGGACGAATCCACTCGGCTAATCATTTGATGTGCACCCGATAGCTGCCCAACCACGTGTTCACGGCAAGGAGATAATCCAGGCCCCCCGTAGGGTGCGGTGCAGCGCGCGAACCAGGTAGCAACTCACCGTTGTCCAGGAATCGCCGGATCTTGGCGCGATCGACCAGTTGGAACACGGGACCGTCCTGGCGCAGCAGCTCCTCGACTTCGTTATGCAACGCGACCCGGTAGTCAGCGGCCGAACTGGCGGGATAGCCGCTCTTCGGGCGGTTCAGCACTCGGTCCGGCAGCAGGTCGGCCACCGCACGCCGCAACAAAGCCTTCGGTGTGCCACCCTCCGCCTTGAGCCGCCATGGAACGTTCCACAAGTATTCTACGAGGCGATGGTCAGCGAACGGCACACGTACCTCGAGACCGGCGGCCATGCTCATCCGGTCCGTCCGGTCCAGTAAGGCGGGCAACCAGCGCGTCAGGGCCAGATAGGAGATTTCGCGTTTCCGCCTGTCGAATTCGTCCTCATCAGGAAGTCGTGGCACCTCGGCCAGTGCGTCCTGGAGACGCCCGTGCGCGTACTCGCGAGGGCGCACGACGTCGGCAACGTCATCTCGAAGCAGCTCCGCGGGCGAAGATCTGCGACGCGACCACGGGAATTCGTTCAGCGGGCCATCGGAGTTGTGAAAGTACGGATAGCCGCCGAAGATCTCATCCGCGCCCTCGCCGGACAGCGCGACCGTGACATGTTCGCGGACGCCGCCGAACAGCAGGTGCAACGAAGTGTCGGGTTCGCCCCAGCCTGGCCGATCGCGCGCCTCCAGCCCGATGCCGCGATGCGCCAGCAAACCGGCCCCAGGCACAACAACCGAGGTGTGCACCGTGCTGAGTTCGGCGACGAATTCGCGAATGTAGGGCTCGTCGTCGGCAACGTTCCAGGCGCCGAGGCGCTCGGGCGGCTCGCTCGGCGGAAAACCGACCGAAAATGTTGCGATCTTGCCCGTCTCTTTGGCACCCTGCGTGACGGCAAGTGCGGTCAGAGTACTGGAATCCAGACCACCCGACAGCATCAGACCCAGCGGGACATCGCTGACCAGCTGTCGATGCACGATGTCGTTGAGCAGCTCACGCACGTGCGCCACGGTTTTTACAGGAGTGTCGTGATGGTCAGTCGACCGGAGCTCCCAGTAGCGAATCGAGTGCAGTCCCGTGCGCGCGAACCGAACCAGATGGCCAGGGCGAACCTCGTGCAATCCTCGATAGATCGCGTGGCCAGGAGTTGGCGCGGTCGGCACAGCGAAGAGTTCGGCTATCCCTTCCGAGTCGAGCTCGGGGCTGAATAACGGATTGGCCAACACCGCCTTCGGCTCGGATCCGAACAGCAACCGCCCACCCGCCGGCGCGTAGTACAGCGGCTTGACGCCGAGCCTGTCACGAACAAGAAGGACCTCCTCAGCACGAGCGTCCCACACGGCATAGGCGTACATACCGTTCAGTCGCTCCACTGCCGCCGCGCCCCACTCCAGGTGCGCGTGCAGCACAACCTCGGTATCCGAGCGCGTGGTGGTGAAGCGGTGCCCGAGCGCAGTGAGTTCGGCGCGGAGCTCGCGAAAGTTGTACACCTCGCCGCTGTATGTGATCACGATCCGCACGTCGCCGTTCTCGTCGCGAACGACCATCGGCTGCACGCCGCCATCGACATCAATGACCGCCAAGCGGCGATGTCCGAAGGCAACGTGCTCGGACAACCAGATATCTCCAGAGTCGGGACCACGACGAATCATCGTGTCCGTCATGGCGCGGAGCGTGCCAGCATGGTTGCGCAGATCGCGGTCGAAATCAATCCATCCGGTTACTCCGCACAAGAGCGCTGCCCCGCGGATGACGTGGTCGCATCGGATCGAGCCGTGATCTCCCACCTACATCCGTGACCACTGGGACCATCGGTCAACACGTGCAGCGCCTGGAAGCCCTTCGCCGACACGTTCGCGGCGGTTGCGTGAGTGCAGTACTCGCACGGCGAATCGAGCGTGATCGGTATACCGCGCCGACGGGCACGCTCACGGTAGTCCCAGATACCGCAATGATCGATCGCGATCACGGCACGATCCGTGCCGGCCTCCAGCACTCGGTAGGCGGACGAGTACAGCTCTGCTTGGCTGGCGATGCGCCGCACAGGGCCGAGTGCGCCGTTGCCGTGGTCAGGCTCGACATGCCGATGCACCTCGGCGTTCGCCTCGGCCCACGCTTCGAGTTCGCCATGTCCGTAATGGCTCACCAGGAAGCCCTCCATCAGTGCCAGTGCACGGAAAAAGACTCGCTGCCACCCGGCCGGGTCCTCGTCATTGTCAGGAAGATCCGCGAATACCTGCGCGCACAGGCGGATCCAGTCACCGTGATCGCGGCCACGCTGGCATTCGGTGATGTACCGCGTCATGCCTGCCTCGGCCTCGAACATCCGCTGCCTCCACAGCGCCGATCTTTGAATCCGGCTCATCATCACGGAATGCCTGCCATGAATTTACCCCCTACTGAAATTCCATGAATAAAAATTGCGAGCCACTGTGTCATCAATCGGAATCCGCGAATCCCTGGACCCCCGTGGTGTGAGCCAAGACTAGAAAGAGCATGGATTTCGGTCAATATCAATACGACATACCCCCTATCGATGTGCTGTTACTATAAGTAATAGAATAATAATTCTTCGCCACAATGCCGATTCCGCCGTATACTGTCGACGTGTTCACGGGTTTCGATAAATTCAATTTCGATGTCGCAGGCGTTCAAATTCGGGGCGTACGCGGCGGCACCGGCCGACCATTACTATTGCTGCACGGTTTTCCTCAGACACACGTAATGTGGCATGCAGTTGCACCGCGATTAGCGGAAGAATTCACCATCATTGCCAGCGACCTGCGCGGATACGGAGGCAGTGGGAAGCCCCCCACGACTCCCGACCACATGCCGTACACGAAACGCGCGATGGCCGATGATCAGGCCCGGCTGATGACACTGCTGGGGTACGAGCGATTCTCGGTGGCCGGGCACGACCGAGGTGGACGCTGCGCCTACCGCCTGGCATTGGATCACCCTCAACGGGTCGAGCGCCTGGCAGTGTTGGATGTTGTGCCCACCGCAGATGCTTTGGCGGGAATGAACGCACAGTTGGCGCATTCACTATGGCGCTGGTTCTTCCTGGCCCAGCCCGCGCCGCTGCCGGAAACACTCATCACCGCCGACCCAGAGGCATTCTATTTCGGCGCACATGCCGAGGTTTTCGAACCTGCCGCCCTAGCGGCTTACCGACGCGCCGTGTCCGACCCTGCAACTGTCCATGCCATGTGTGAAGACTATCGCGCGATGGTTGGCCTGGACATCGAACATGACGAAGCCGACCGTGTCGCGGGGTACCGGATCACCGCGCCGCTATTGACAATGTGGGGTACACGCTCACACCTTCACCGCCATTACAACGTTCTAGACGTGTGGCGCTCATGGGCGAATGATGTGCGCGGCCAAGCACTCGACTGTGGCCACTTCCTTCCCGAAGAATGTCCAGTCGAAACTGCTGAAGGATTGGCGGCATTCTTCAGGTGACTTGGATAAACTCGTTTGTGATCACCAACTTCGGAAGGTCCACCTTCACTGAGCCATTCGCCAGATAGCAGCCCAGTTCGCCAAATACAGTGAGCCTTCGCCAGCACTGAGTCAGGACACTCGTGACCGATCCGAGGGCTATCGACGGCCTTCCTGAATGATTGCTACACCTGAGATCGCGCCGCGTGTCGGTTATGCGATACGCGGACGGCCGCTCGGCGGGTTGAAGCATCACATCCCACCGCAGTGCCAGCACCTCAAGAAGGCGCGCGCCGTACTGATTCCACCAGCGATCCCACCCCTGACACCGGTCGACGAACTGATCGAAACCCTGCGCACCGCACCACCACTCGTCGCAGAACCCATCGACCACGACATCATCTACGGCATGTGCACTGTCGGCGACGGTGGACGCATCCACGACAAACACCTACTGGCCACACTGGGTTGGATCGTCGGCACCCGACTCGACATCCGCTGCCACCCTGACGGTGCCGTGCTCGTCCACCCCACCGAGCACGGCCAGACGCAAGTGAGCGCAAACCACAACTTCCGTGTTCCGTGTCGGCAGCGACGCATCGCCGACCTCAACGTCGGCGACAAAGCCCTGCTCGCCGCCCACCCCAGCGACCAGCAACTCGCGATCTACCCACCACCGGCACTACACGTCGTTTTCGGACAGCCGCGAATCCAGGCGTTCTAGAAGATGACCACGCCAGTCCGCAGCGTCGCGGACCCCGCAGCCATCGCCACCGCCCGAATCCTGCTCACGCAGGGGATCGGCATCACACCCACCGACCTACTCACCGACACTCACCCCCGCACCCACCCGATCTGTGTTCATCGGGCTTGCTCTCCTTCAGCGTGTGATTACGGTTCACCGCAGGGCAGGTGGCCGCTCCTTCGCCGAGCAATGTGCGCGGCTTGCGTGTTTCCTACTTGGTTTCGAGTAGCTGGCAGATATCGCGTCCGGCGTGGAGCCCGGTCTCGATGGCGCCGTCGATGAAGCCCACCCATAGATCGGCGACTTCGGAGTTGGCGAAGAAGAGGCGTTCGCCGTGGCGGCGCATCGTGTGTGGCTGATATGTGGTGAGCTGACCTGGCCGCAGAAAACCCCAGTCGCCGCGGGCGAAGGGATTGTCCAGATTGTAAGTGTCGGCGACCATTTCGAGTACTTCGACGCCCGGTAGCGCCGAAGCAAGCTCGGCCTGGACCTGGGTGATGTCGGTCGGATCGTCCAACGCGCCCGGGAAAAGGGTGACGATCTGCTCGTCGTCGGACAGGACGTGCGAAGTGAACATCCCCACCCCTCGGGCCGTGGTCAGTTCCAGCGACCGCGACTCGCCCTTGATTACCGCGGCTGCCTCGGCTCCGTTTTCTACCTGCATGCCTTCACGGGCCGACCGCAACCAGTTCTCGGGCAACCCCGGGGTGATAGCGAGGTCGGGCCACACTCCTGGCGGCGTGGCCACGACCACGGCTGCCGCGGAGACGACCTCACCGGTATCGACGGTGACGCGCACTCCATGATCGTCGGCATCGATAGCGCTCACCACGTGTGAGAGCCGAACTTCGGCGTCACCGTCTGCGAGGATGCGTTCGAGCAGGCTGCGGGTGCCGTTCTCGAATTTGAACCCCATCAACGACTGGATGAAGCTTGCGTAGTTGTATTCGCCCAAGGCCCACCAGCGCAGCGCATTCGAGAAGCTCGCCTGATCCAGCGGTGCGCCAGTCATCCCGGCAAGAAGCCCGTTGGCGAGCGCTAGATCAGCGGGACCGAGGTCTAGTTGGTCGAGGCGATCCTGCAGGGTCATGCCGTCCACACCGGCCAGGGCCGCACTGCTCCTCATCGGTTCCGAAGGCACCGGGAAGATTTCGCGGGCCTGCTCGAGCACCAAGGTGAACAGCGCTGCTTGGCGCTCAGCCAGCTCGGCCGGAACAGCCCACTTGAGTTGACCGTCAACCCAACTCGCCGAATGTTCGATATCGTCGCACGGCGGCTACTGCCGCTGGTACAGGATGGCGAATGGTTCTTCGACACCGAACTGTTGGTCATCGCCGAACGGGCCGGTCTGCGGATCCACGAGGTGCCCGTCGACTGGATCGATGCCCCTGACAGTCGCGTCGACATCATCGATACCGCGCGCAAAGACCTCCAAGGGGTGTGGCGGCTCGGGCGGGCACTGACCACCGGCACTTTGCCCATCACCGAACTGCGTCGCGCGATCGGCCGCGAACCCCTCGTCGACGGCGTCCCGCTGGGCATGGTCGGACAGGTCGTGCGCTTCGCCATCATCGGCGCCCTTTCCACCTTGGCGTATCTGGTCCTGTATCTGGTGTTGCAGCCGATGGCCGGGGCTCAAGTCGCCAACTTCCTGGCACTGTTGCTCACCGCGATCGGCAATACCGCGGCCAACCGCGCGTTCACCTTCGGCATCCGGGAAAAGACCGGCGCGATCTCCCATCAGGTGCAGGGGTTGTTGATCTTCGGGTTCGGTTGGCTGGTGACCGCGGGCTCGCTGTTCGCCCTACATCGCTGGGCTCCGGGTGCGCCGATTCACGCCGAACTGGTCGTGCTGGTCATAGCCAATCTCGTCGCCACCGTGACCCGCTTCGTCGGCCTGCGCTGGGTCTTCCGCGACACCGTCACCGATCGGCAGCCCGGGTTCGAAGCTTCCGCCGCCGGCAACCGTATCGGCGACGTCCGGTGACCACGGCCACGATCGACCGGAACTCCGCGTCAGAGTTGCTGTGCCGCAGCAAGGTCAGTGCTCCCCCGCTCCAGTGAAACCGCGCGACGGTGGGATTCGGCGCCGGTGATCAGTTCCGCGCCGCGGCGACGTCGAGAAGTGTCAATTCGGCGTCATCCCAGCGTCACAGAGGTGATCGGGATGGATCGCGACAAATAGCGTGCGGTATTGAGTCTTCTTGACACTGGGCAGTTCTCGTCCGTGACGTCGGCTCCGCGTTTTTCCTATCGTGATTCTCCCCGACATCGTCGGCGAAATGCGGTTCACCTGCGGCCAGTGTGGCGCGTCGGCCACCAGAGCGGAGATCTGGTCCGGCCGGTCGCGACCGCCGCCGCGGTAGCCGGTCGGACCGCCGCACAACCCGCCGACGTGGACGGCCAAGATATCGAGGCGTCATATTGACATCAGGTCACCGGCCGAATGTCGCGAATGTCCGCCAATTCCGTGGCACAGCACCTACTTTCGAATCGTATCGGCATTGCTATCGAAGGTGTTCGACGATGCGGTTCGAGGTACTGGGACCAGTCCGGGCATGGCGGAACACGGCCGAAGTCGACCTCGGGTCGCCGCAGCAGCGAGCGGTGCTCGCGATGCTGCTGCTCGGCGAGGGTCGTCCAGTGAGCGTCGACCGTCTGGTGGACGGACTGTGGCGAGACGCACCGCCTCGGCACGCGGCGCAGGTGGCGCGGACCTATGTGTCGCGACTGCGCAAGATCCTCAATATGGCGGACCCACTGCTGCTCACCGAGGTCAACGGCTACGCGCTGCGGCCGGCCGAGGGCTCGTTCGACCTGCCCATCTTCGAGACCGCCCTCCGGGCGGCGGACGAGGCACAGACCGGCGGCGATCTCGCGCGCGCCGACCGGGTGCTCGGCGAGGCCCTTGCCCTCTGGCATGGTGAGCCGCTGGCCGGTATCACCGCGCCGTGGGCCGAAACGCCGCGCACCCGCCTCGTCGAAAAGCGACTGACGATCCGGGAGACGCGCTGCCGGATCGGCTTGGAATTGGGCCGCCACACCCAGGAAGTGGCGGAATTGATGGAGCTGTGCCGAGAGCATCCCTATCGAGAACGGTTGCGCGAGTTGCTGATGCTGGCGTTGCACCGGTGCGGCCGCACCGCGGAGGCGCTTGGCGTCTATGCCAACGCTCGCAAACTGTTCGCCGATGAATTGGGTATCGCGTAGGCCATGAACTGTCCGCCCTGCACGATCGGATTCTGCGCGACGATTCCGCCCTGCTCATGAGCGTCGGAGCCGAGCGCGGCGTTACCCGGGTACCGGCCCAGTTACCAGCCCGCGCAAGAGATTTCACCGGACGCTCGGAGGCCGTGGCGGCGCTGCTCGCGGCCGTCGCCGCTGGTGGCGCCGCCGTGGTGTCAGGGATGGGCGGAGTCGGCAAGACCGCCCTCACCGTGCACGTCGCACAACGGGTCACGACCGAATTCGACGGCGGGCAGCTGTATGCGAATCTCCGCGGTGCGGGGGTGGATCCGGCCGACCCGGCGAATGTGCTCGCGGCATTCCTCACCGCGCTCGGTGTGGCAGAGGTGGCGATTCCGCGCGGTCTGGTCGAACGGGCCACCCTGTACCGGTCGATGCTCGCGGGTCGGCGGGTGATGGTGGTACTGGACGACGCGCACGATGCCGCGCAGGTGCACCCCCTGCTGCCCGGCTCACCCGACTGCGCGGTGCTGGTCACCAGCCGTGTCCGCAGGATCGTTATCGACGGCGCATACCATCTGCATCTGGATGTCATGCGGCCGGACGAGGCGGTGGCATTGCTGCGCGCGGTGGTCGGCGCGCGACGGGTCGACGCGGAGTCGGCCGCAGCTAGGGAGTTGACCAATGCCTGTGGCCTGCTGCCGCTTTCGATCCGGTTGGTGGGTGCGAGGCTGGCTGCGCGCCCGGGCTGATCGGTATCCGATGTCGTCGCGAATCTGGTCAGCAGCCACCGGATCCCCGGTGCGGAGGTGGAGTCGGCATTCGAACTCAGCTATCGGCAACTCACCGCCGACCAGGCCAGGGCATTCCGGCTGCTTGCCGTCGCCGACAGCGCCGACTTCTCGCTGGAGGCCGCGGGCGCGATGCTGCACATCGGCAATGTCGAGGCCGAGGATCTGCTCGAATCGCTGGTCGACGCCAGTCTGCTGGATTCGCGGGTTTTCGGCCGGTACTACTACCACGATGTCACGCGCGCGTTCGCGCATCTGCGCCTGCGCGAGGACGAGGCGCAGTGCACGCTGCGGCGGCTGCTCGACTTCTACCTCGCCACCGCCTGCACGGCATTCCACCTGGCGGTACCCGGCGATCCCGAGATCGCGGCCCATGCGCTCGGCGGCTGGACGATGGCCAGGTGGCAGCGTCTGTTCCGGGAGGAACTGCGCTACACCTACGGGACGGCGACCAGTTGCCGGATCATGCGAGTGGGGACGCGGGAATACGGTCTGGCCACCCTCGGCATGTCGCCGGGCCTACCCAGATCGCGATGTCGTGGTGGCCCTCGACCCAGTCGATACCGCAGTAATGGTTCAATTCGTCCTCCATCAGGCAAGGGTTTTGCGCTGGTCAGAACCTGTCAAAACACCTAGGGCTTGTCGTCAGCGTCGGCTCACCGTCTTTTATACGTACGGTCGTACCAGTTTCTGCATCTTCGTGAACTAGGATGCCGCGGTGCAGATCTCGATGTGGGTTCTTACGACAACAAGCGACAGAAGCAGGTGGTGAAGTTCGTCCTGCGCTCGCAGCTGATCTCCATTCGGGTTGCGGGCGCGGGGATGGTCGTCCTCGGCCTCCTGTTCCTCGCCCAGGATATTTCGACGGCGCTGGGCTACTTCTTGATGCTGGTCGGCGTCTTCTGGGCGGTGGCGGTCCCACCACTCACGGTGCGTCAGACGATTGATAGGCAGTCCGGTCTCGCGAAGGACGGATGCCAACTGACCCTCGACGACGAGGGGGTCACGACAGCCCATCCTCTGATCGAATCGCGAGTTCGGTGGGCCGCGCTGAGTCACATCGTCGAGACTTCCGAGGTCTGGTACCTCGTACTCAGCAAGCTGTCGGCAATCGCCGTCGCGAAGACACTCATGACAGAAGAGCAGCGGGTCACCTTCGCCGAGTTCGTGCGCGGGTTCCGGCCGGTCGCGAAGTAGTGTCGACTGGCGGACGCATCGCAAACTGTTGATTCCCGCTGATGCCGAGGTCGTAATCGGCCGGAGTGTGCGTTGGGAAGCTCTGTCGGTCAACAGATTTGGACGACCCCTGACGCGCACACTGCGGTATAAGTGGAACTTGCCAGCTGATTTGTCGTGTCGTTTGCTGGTCGGGTGGTAGATCCTGCAATGATCGATGCCGGTGATCTTCAGCTATCTCCTGACGCTGCGAAGCTTGTACACGAAGCACAAGCCCGTTCCAGGATGGCTCCACGGACACGAGGAGATGGCAATGATGCAGCAACAGAACGGCGGACGCCGAGCTGGTACGAGCAGGGCGGTCCGGCTCGAGTCGTTCGGCGGTCCTGAGGTACTGACCGTCCAGGATGTGCCCGAGCCCCAGGCGGGCGATGGGCAGATCCGGGTTCGGGTCGCTGCAGCTGGTTTGAATCCCATGGACTGGTTCATGACCGCGGACGCCGGGACCGCGGCAAGGTTCGGGCTGCGCCTGCCCGCCGGGTTCGGGACTGATTACGCGGGAGTCGTCGACCAAGTCGGTACGGGCGCAAGCGGTTACGCGGTCGGCGACCGGGTGTTCGGGGCGGCCCTGTCCCGGGCTGTCGCCGACTTCGTCGTGGTCGACGCGGACGGGAACATCGCGAGCGGCGTCGCGCATCACACGCCGGACGGGGTCGATGATCGCACCGCCGCCACGCTCTCGATCGCGGGCAGTACCGCGGCCGCCGCCCTCGACGTCCTCGACCTCGGTCCGGCGGACACGGTGCTGGTCGGCGGGGCGGGCGGCGGGGTCGGCGTGTTCGCCGTCCAGTTGGCCCGAATCGCGGGCGCACGAGTGATCGGGACCGGCTCACCGTCGACAGCGGAGTATCTGCGCAGCCTCGGCGTCGAACCGGTCGCGTACGGCGACGGCCTCGCCGCCAGGGTCCGCGACCTCGATGGCGGCCCCGTCACCGCGGCGCTGGACCTGCACGGGACAGACACGGTGCACGTCGCACGCGAGCTGGGAGTTCCGGATAGCCGGATCTGCACCATCGCGACCGTGGTCGACGGAGTCCCGGCCGCCAACGGAGCCAACGCCGCGCCCGACGCACTCGACAACATCGCACACCTTGTCGCATCCAACCGTCTGCGGGTCCCCATCGCCGCGACCTTCCCCGTCGAAGACATCCGCGCGGCAGTCGAACTCCAAGCGAGCCGACACGTCCGCGGCAAGGTCGTGATCGACCTCTGACCGCTGAGGTCAGTTCGCAGTGGTGTCGAGGGCGTCGTCGTGTAGTGCGGGCGCGCGCGGAGCGCGACGGGCGGGGCACCCGGGTGCCCGACTTCCTCGCGTCGTGATGCCAACCGGGTGAAACCTGTTGTGCCGGAGGGAAAACCCTACCTCGGATTGGTCGGTATCCTTGGCTGACCGGTCCGCCGCCGATCGCCAGACTGGAAGACATGCTGAGTTGGCCAGAACATCGTCCCCTCGTGACCCGACCGCGGCGGGCCGCGCAGTCCCCGGGCCACCGATGGGCGGTGGTGTGCGCCGGAGGCGTTACGGTGCTTCTTATTCCATGGTGCGTCATCCTTTTCGCCACCCTGCCGCAGACCGTGCGGGTGGGGAACTGGCCGCTGCTCTGGCTCGGTCTCGACGCGGCGGAGGCGCTGTGCGCGGCGGTGACCCTGCTGTTGCTGCTGCGCCGCAGTCCCGCCGCCGTGCTGAGTGCTTCGGTGGGCGCCGGGCTGTTCTTCGCCGACGGCGTATTCGACATCGGGACCTCGCTGTCCGTCGGTGGCTTCACCGTGTCGCTCCTGATGGCGGTGTGCCTGGAATTCCCGGTCGGTATCGCCGCACTGTGGTTCGCCGCACGGGTGCTGCGGCAACGGATAGCGCCGCCGGACAGTGAGGTCGGCGACGAGGTCACGCTGGGACGATCCATGGGGAATCGCGCATGACGGCACCGTCCGTGCTCTCGATTCCGGTGCGCTTGCTGCGCCCGTGGCGGTCGGCGGCGTTGTGGACGGCGTGCGCGCACGTGGCCGTCGACGGCGTGGTCGCCGTGCTCGGCGCGTTGGCGGTGACGTGGTTCGCCGTGGCACTCGTCCTGGTACCGATCGGTCTCGGGATTCCCCTGGTGATCGCCGCCAGGTGGACGCTGTACGGGCTGGCGGCGTTCGAGCGGAATCGGTTCGCCGCTACCGGTGGCCGGGAAATCCCGCCACCGCAACCGCCCGATCTGTCCGGGCCGGTGCTCCAGGCCGCCCGCCGTCTGGTCACCGATCGCACGCTCTGGCGCCACATCGCCTACTTCGCCCTGCAGGTACCGGTGGCGGCGATGACCCTGGCCGGCCTGCTGATCGCCTGGTCGTTTCCGCTGGCCCTGCTGCTGATGCAGGTGTATTGGGCGCGCAGGCCACCGGGCGAGATCGTGCTCGGCCCGCTGCCGCTCGGCGGCGTCGGCGGGGCGATCGCGGTGACGGTGCTGACGCTGACGCTCGGCGCGGTGCTGGTGCCGAGGGCGATGCGGCTGCTGCTGGCACTGGACGTCGCCCTCGCCGACGCGCTGCTCCGCCCGTCGCCGCACGCGGTACTCACCGAGCGCGTCGAGCATCTGCAGCGCACCAGGGCCGCGACCGTCGAGGCGGCCGAGGCCGAGCGACGGCGCATCGAACGCGATCTGCACGACGGCGCCCAGCAGCGCCTGGTCGCGCTGTCCATCATGCTGGGCCGAATCAGCGCCCGCCTGAAGAAGTCCGGCGACCTCGAGACCCGCGCCCTTGCCGAAGAGGCGAAACGCAATGCGAACGAGGCGATTACGGAACTGCGCAATCTGACCCGCGGCCTGCACCCGCCGGTGCTGACCGATCGGGGCCTGGATGCCGCGCTGTCCGCGGTGGCCGCTCAGTGCCCCATCCCGGTCGAGGTCGACGTGCGCGTGACGCCGCGCCCGTCGATCACGGTGGAGAGCATCACCTACTTCGTGGTGACCGAGGCCTTGACCAACGTCGCCAAGCACTCTCGGGCCGAGCGGGCGTGGGTGGCGATCACTCGCACCGGCGACCGCCTCACTGCGACAATCACCGACGACGGTGTCGGCGGCGCCGATCCCGCCTGTGGCAGCGGCCTACGCGGCCTGACCGACCGCGTCGCCGGTGTCGACGGGCGGATCCGCATCGCCAGTCCCGCCGGTGGCCCCACGGTCATCGAAGTGGAGATGGCATGCGAGTAATGATCGCCGAGGATTCGGCGCTGCTCCGGGAAGGCATCGCAGCCCTGCTGCGCGAGCAGGGCATCGAGGTGTGCGCCACCGTAGGCGATGCCGACGCCCTGCTGAGCGCCCTCAGCGCGGACGAGCCCGACGTCTGCGTCATCGACGTGCGGATGCCGCCGACCTTCGTGGACGAGGGCCTGCGCGCCGCCCTGACGATTCGTTCCAGCTGGCCCGGGGTCGGCGTGCTGGTGCTGTCCCAATACGTCGAGGAGCGCTATGCGCTCGACCTCATCGGCGCCGACAAGTCCCGCGACGCCCCCGATGGTGGTGGTCTCGGATACCTGCTCAAGGACCGGGTTTCCGAGGTCGAGGATTTCGTCGACGCCCTGGCCAGGGTCCATCGCGGTGAGACCGTGCTGGATCCCGAAGTGGTCAAACAGCTGCTCGCCCGGAGCCGCCGGCAGGATCCGCTGGCCACCTTGTCGGCCAGGGAGCGTCAGGTGCTCGCGACGATGGCGGAGGGGCGCTCCAATGCCGGAATCGGCGCCGAACTGTTCATCGGCGCGGCCGCCGTGGAGAAACACATCCGCAATATATTCACGAAATTGAGCCTGCCCGCCGAGGACGGTGACAACCGCCGTGTCCTCGCCGTGCTGCAGTACCTGGGGGTTTCCGAATGACATCGCGGACCCGCCGCTGGTTCCTGGTCGCCGGCCTGCTGGTGTTCGCCCTCGTGGTCGTCAACGGCCTCTCGTTGATCGTCAACCATGTGCTGCCGCGAAAACCGTTCGCCGCGACCGCCACCGTCGCCGCGGGTACCAGCCTGCGGGTGGTGGCCGAGGCGGCCGACATCACCCTGCGCGCCGGGACCGACGAATCGGTCCACGTCAGCGCCACCGGCGATTACCCCTACCCCGCCACGCCGAACACGCTGACGGCATCCACCGCGGACTCCGTCACGACCGTGACCGGCGGCTGCCGCAGCGCCTGTTCGCTACACCTGGACATCACCCTGCCGGCCACCCTCATGGTCCAGGCCCAGGTCAAGTCGGGCAGTATCACCACCACCGATCTCACGGGCCCGATCACCGCGCGGACGCAATCCGGCTCCATCGAGGTCACCAACCCGGCGAGCCCGGTCGAATTGCACAGCGGCAGTGGACAGATCGTGGTGCGCGGCAGCCGCTCGAACCGGCTGATCGCCACCACTGCCAGCGGCGAGGTCCGGGCCGGCTTCGCCGCCGTACCCACCGCGGTAACCGTCACCACCACCGCCGGTCACGTTGACTTGTCTCTCCCGAGCGCCGAGTACTACGTCGACGCCACCAGCCGATCCGGCACCCCGGCGATCGCCGTACCCAACAACCGCTACGCAGGCAACACGATCAAGGTCACCACCGAATCCGGTGGTATCGACATCCACTGACCCGCGCCCGAGGTGCAGGTAACCGCCGTAAAGCTTTGCAGCAGTAGGTATTCCCCCACGATAGGAGCTCTGTCATGGCCATGCTCGAACCGGACGACGCCAGCGGGATCCGCTTCCTCACCGACGAGGAAACCGACGCACTCCTGGCTGCCCCGGACGGATCGACCTGGATCGGCCGACGTGATCACGCCCTGCTGCGGGTGGCGGTGCACACCGGGCTGCGGGCATCCGAGATAGTCGGGCTCCGCTGCGGGGACGCGTACCTGGACAACGATCCGCACCTGTGCTGCCATGGGCCGGACGGCACCTATCGGACCATCCCATTGACCCCGGCAACCGTTGCCGCACTGAGCATTTGGCTGTCCGAAGGCGACGACAACGACCTGATCTTCAGCACTCGATCCGGCGGGCCACTCAACCCTGCCGCCGTGGAACAGGTGATCGCCAGGCACGCGGCCACCGCCGCACGCGCCAACCCGGCACTGCGGCTCAGCGACGTATCGTCGTACACCCTGCGCCATACCGCCGCACAGACGCTCCTGCACAACGGCGCCGCCCCGTCGGTGGTCCCGTTCCTCCTCGGATACGAGACCAGCTGACGGGGCGGCGCCGGACGAAGCGGAAGGCTATTCGCGCACCGCGATAGCCTCCACCGCACGCGTCCGGCAGAGCAGCCAGGCCGGAATCATGGTCGAAAGACAGGCCGCGGCAACGGTTCCCACGATGGTCACCAGATAGGTGGTGGCATCGATCGACGGGATCAGCGAGCCGGTGATGCCCTTGCTGAACGCCGCGAGCGTGAGCACGGTGACGAATGTCCCCACGATCACCGAGACCACGCCCACCGCACCGGCTTCCCACCCGAGCATGGCCATGATCTTGGCCCGGCTCATCCCGATGAGGCGCAGCGCGGCCAGTTCCCGGCGGCGCTGGAAGGTCGCCATGGCAAAGGTATTCACGACGGCGATGCCGGTGAAGGCGATCACCAGACCCACGACGAGCGCATTGAGGGCCTGGTTGTTGCGCGTCTGAGCCGGTGCCGGGGCGTTGTCGGTGAGGCCGACCCCCGGGAACGCGGCGGTGGCCGCTGCGATCCGGGCGCGGTCGCCTCCCTTGATCAGAATGGCGTTGTCCTGCAGCGTATCGACATGGGCGGCAAGCAGATCGCGGGGCACGATCAGGTCGCCGAAACCGAGGTTGCGACGGTAGAGCGCCACCACGCGCATGGTGGCCGCGGTGCCGTCGGCGAGGGTCACCTTCAGTTCCGAGCCCACCTGGGTGTTCGCGCCGCCGGCGGCATTGTCACTGACCGCGACCGTGTCGGCGGCCATCCCCGCCAGCGAGCCCGCGTAGATCTCCGGGTCGACCATGGTGCCGAGGTCGGCCGGCGTCATGCCCTGCACCGCATATCGGTTTCCGTCCACGAACGCGCTGCCGTCGACCAGTTCGGTGACCGCGGCCACGCCGGGCTCCGAGCGCAGCGTGGCGGCCAGGGCCGGCGGCACGCCGGCCTGTCCGGTGACGGTGTAGTCCGCGAGAATCCCGTCGCGGGCCTGCACCCCGGCCGCCCCGGCCAGCGTCGGCGCGAGGGACAACGCGGTACAGGTGACGGACACGGCCAGGATGAGCGGGGCGAATCCCGCTGCGAGACGGCGCGGTTCGAATCGTCCCGCGGCGGCGGCGAGGTATCCGCTGACACGGGAGTAGCGGGCGCCGGCCGAGGTGAGGAGCACCGCGAGCCCGGCGAGCGGCACCGAGAGGAATCCGGCGGCGATCGCCGGGACCAGGGTCCCGCCCATGCTGACGGGCAGCCCGGCCTTCTGGGAGTGCGCCAGCACCAGCGCGGTCAACACCCCGGCGAATCCGATGATCGCGACCACACCGGCCACCTTGGCCCACCACGCCGCGCCCCGGCCCGACAGTGCCACCTCGCGCAGTCCCTCGACCGGATGCATCCGGCTGGTGCGCCACACCGCCACCAGCGCGGCGCACCAGGCCGCGATCAGGGTGGTCGCCACGGCGACGGCGGCGGGAATCGGACTGAGCGACAAGCGAAGTGTGGCCGGAATGATGCCGGAGTCGACCAGCCACCCCTGGGAGAGAGCGGCCAGCGCCGTCCCGGCCAGCGCCCCCGCGACGCCGGCGATCAGGCCGAGCCCGATCGCCTCCCGGCCGATCATGGACCGGACCTGCCGGGGCGTCGCGCCGACAGCCCGCAGCAATGCGATCTCCCGAAGCCGCTGCTGGGTGGCGAGGGTGAAGGTGCCCGCCACCACCACCAAGGCGATCCCCAGGGCGGTGCCACCCGCGGTGGCGCCCATGCTGATCAGCTTCACCCGGTAGTTCGAGGCGTCGGGAAATTCCTGTGTCCCACGCCCGTCACCGACCTGGACGCTCGCGGGCGTATCCCGAAGTGCCTGCCGCACCGCGCTTTCGGCCGAGGCAGGCCAGACTCCGATCGCCGCGACCTGCCCCTGGTGGCCCGCCAGGCGCCGGGCCTCGGCGGCGGAGAAATAGAACAGCCCCTGCCGCAACCCGTGATCGGTGACGCCGGTGACCGTGTAGGTACCGGGCCCGTCGCCGGCGATCACCTGGATCTTGTCGCCGACCTTCAGGTTCTGCGCCGCCGCGGTCGCGGCATCCACGACGATGTCCCCGGGGGCCGACGGGACGGCACCGGTGCCGAGGCTCATCGGAGTCAGTGCGGCAGAGTCCCATTCGTGCCCCGACGACTCCGGTCCGTCGACAACCCGCCCGTCCTTGACGAGATGTACCGGAAAGGTGAGTTCCGATACCACGCGCGTCACGCCCGGCACGGCGGCGAGGCGGGCGGGGACGGTGTCGCTCACCCAGGATCGGTCCGGCAGGTCCTTGGTCCGATACCGGGGGGCGCCCTTGTGGTACTGCGTCCAGTGCACCTGCTGATCGCCGCTGACCACGACGGGCGCTCCCGCATACCGCTCGGGTGCCATGGATCCGGCCAGACCGGTTTCCAGCAGCACCCCGCACAACGCGACCAGTGCGGCTGCGAAGAACAGGGCGACCAGCGCCGCCTTCCGGTGCCGAACGGTGGTCCAGAACTGCGTCACGACACCCGCTCCAACTCGGTCATCCGCTTCGCGACGAGGTCGGCGGTCGGCGCGTGGAGGATGTCGGCCACCTGTCCGTCGGCGAGAAAGACCACGGAGTCGGCGAAGGACGCGGCCACGGGATCGTGGGTCACCATGATCACCGTCTGCGCCCATTCGTCCACCGATCGACGGAGCAGTTCCAGTACGCGCCGGGCATTGCTGGTGTCGAGCGCACCGGTCGGCTCGTCGCCGAAGATCACCTGGGGCCGGGTGATGAGCGCGCGGGCGAGGGCCACCCGCTGCTGCTGACCGCCGGACAGCGCGGCAGGCAGGCGGCCCGCCTGATCGCCGAGACCCACCAGGGCCAGGGCCTGCTCCACCCGGTTGCGGTCCGCTTTGACTCCCGCCAGGCGCAACGGCAATGCCACGTTCTGCGCCGCCGTGAGCGACGCGATGAGATTGAAAGACTGGAAGACGAAACCGATCTGTTCCCGGCGCAGTACGGTCAGCTCCGTCTCCGACATCGCGGTCAGCTCGTGGGCGCCGAGGTGGACCGTGCCCGCCGACGGCTTGTCCAGGCCTGCCGCACAGTGCAGTAGCGTGCTCTTCCCTGAGCCGGACGGACCCATCACCACCGTCATCGCCCGCCTCGGCAGGTCGAGTGTCACACCGCGCAGCGCGGATACTGCCCCGTCGCCCGCGCCGTACACTCGCTCGAGCCGGTTCAATCGGACTGCGGGACCACCAGCATGGCCGACGCTATCCGGAACACCAACGGATTCAACGGATTTCGAAACCGATCGCATGCGCGATGCACCCTTCTCCACAGTCGGAACAATTCAGGACGTTGTGAGATCGATGTCGCCGGAACCCGAGGCGACCGTCAGTGTGTCCGCCGCACCAGCGACGTTGGGGATTCCGTTGTGGATCGATCCGCTGTCGGTATGCGTATCGATCCGATAGGGATGAGTGGGCACGGTGACGGAGATATGGCCCGACCTGGTGTGCGCGGTCAGCTTGTTCGGCGCGGCCGACAGTTCGATGCCGATATCGCCCGATCTGGTGGTCGCCGCGACGGCGGGCGCGACATCGCTCAGGGACACACTGCCGGAACCGCTCTCCACGTCCACCGGGCCCGCGATCTTCCGGATCGTCGCCGATCCGGAACCACCCCGGTAGGTCACCTGGCCGACGCCCTCGACGTCCACGGAACCGGAACCGCCGAAGACGCTGATCTTTGTCGCGGCCGGGGCGGTCACCGTGTAATCGATCTTGCAGTTGTCGCATTCCGCGCTGAGCACCAGCGTGCCGTCGACCTTGCTCGGCACCGCCGAGGGCGCGTGCGAGCGGTAGGCGATCTCCCGGTGTACCTGCAGGGCATTGCCCGGCGTCACCCGCACCGATCCGCTGCCGTTGTGGATCTCGATCACCGCCGGATTACCTGCCACCGACGTATCGTCCGAGGTGTGATTGGCCGCCGGGCCGAGGTCGGAGCACGCCGTCGCGCCGAGCGGCACGACCAGCCAGCAGACCACCGCACGCAGAATTGCCGACGATATTCTCGCCGAAGGCTTCATGGTCGCCCCTCCTGATTTTTTGTCGGCAACAGACAAGCCGCTGTGCAGGTGACCATATCCGGCGATGTTGGGTACAGAACAGTCAGGTTTTCCCTACTCATTTCAAATGGACTCGCGCACAAGGTCTTTCGGAACGTCCAGGCGGTCAACTGTAGACACCGGGGGATGTTCGGGGCACGAGCTCGGCGCCCCGTGGCGACGCGGCGCTCGCGTGCACGGCGAGGACGCACTGCAGGAGAGCCTGTGCTCCCCGCACCAGCAGCGGTTGAAAGGTCGAGAACTCGACTGCGGCCACTTCCTTCGCGAAGAATCCCCTGTCGAAACCGCCGAAGAATTGGCAACATTCTTCAGATGACACCACAGGCAAAGAGAGAGTCACCGTGGCAAGACGCGGTGACGCTGCGCGACTTCCAGCTGGCGATGCTTCATCCGATGTGTGACCGCGCACCGGCCCAGGCAGCGAACCTGCTGCGCACTGTCGGCGCGACACGTCCTGACACCGCTGCAGCGGAGGAGAAGTGGTGGCAATGGTCGGGTGCGCAGGACGGGCACAAGCTGATCGGCGACTACGTAGCGGGCTGGGGCACACCGGATTCCGAAGAGATCAAGCCTGGCAACGGACGTGAAATATGTTTCGCGCGATGGGATCTGACGTTCTGGCCGGAGCTGCTCGTCGAACTGACGGGGGTACCGCACATGCATCAGGTATTCATCCGGGTCCGTCGCAGGCCCGAGATCGCGCCGCCGCGGTTGGCATCGCTCGCCGACCTCACACCTTGGTCGTGCACGGACATCGAGTTCGACAACAGCAGTCTGGGGGCCGTTCGACCATCATCCGGACAATTGGGGCCACGTCGGAAACACGGTCGCCTTCACCGCGATCGATCCCGATTCCGGCGACAACCGTGTCTACCGGGCGACTTTCGATTGGAGCCTGCTGCAGTCGGTCGAACCGGCGCCCGACGGATTCGTCCCGCAGTTCGAGGCGTGAGTCCGCTCAGAGCCAGTCGCGGTTCTTGAACAGGAAGTACAGGGTGCCGGAGATGGCGATGATGACCAGGGTGGAGACCCAGAATCCCCAGGGCTGCGCGAATCCGGGATACGGCACGTTCTGTCCGTAGAAGCCGGTGATCGCGGTGGGGACGGCGATGATCGCGGCCCAGCTGGTGACCTTCTTCATGATCGAGTTGAGGCGATTGCCCTGCAGTGTCAGTTGGGTTTCGCGGATGGTGGTGACCAGATCGCGTAAGGATTCGGTCCATTCGGCGGCACGCAGAATGTGGTCGTAGACGTCCTGGTAGTACGGCATCATCGTGTCGTCGACGACATGAACGTCGGGGCGCATCAACGCATTCGCCAATTCCCGCATCGGCAGCACCACCCGGCGCAAGGTGACCAAACTCTTACGCAAGCGCAGCGAACGCCGCTGCAATTCCTGGTAGTCGGCGCGGTCGGTGAAGACAAGATCCTCGAGTGCCTCGATCTGCTCGTCCAACGACTGCACCGCCTCGAAGTGGGTGTCGACGACGTAGTCGAGCAACCCGTGCACCAAGAACCCCACCCCGCTCTTGGCGAGTTCCGACGCGGCGTCCCACCGCCGCACCACCTCCTCGATATCGAAGTCCTCGCTTTTGCGCACCGTGACCAGTGCCCGCTCGGTGATGAACGCCGCGACCTCCGACTTCGCCAACACGGCGCTGGCAGCATCGAGCCGCACCGTGTACGCCGTCAGGAACGCATGCGTGTTGTAGCGATCGAGCTTGGGCCGCTGGTGCTCATTCACCGCGTCCTCCACCGCAAGCCGATGCAAACTCAACTCTTCGCTGATCTTCGCCAGGTCCTCCGCATCGGGCGAGCACATGTCCAGCCAGACCGTCGCGGTCGTATCGATCAGATAGTCCGAGATCTCCGTCAGCGGAAAGTTCTCCGCTTCGAGCACACCATTGCGGTAGAGCCGAGTACGCGCCATACCAGCAAACGCTAGTCCGCAGTCCCGACCTCGCAGGTGAGGCGCACATCGGTCAACCACTGGCGACGAGCAGGTCCAAGCCCAGCGGGGTGCATTGGTGCCAGACGGCTTTGCCGTCGCGTTGGGAGGTGATCAGGCCCGCTTCGCGGAGCGCCTTGGCTTGCATGGAAGCGGCAGCGAGGCTGAGGCCGAGGTTTCGGGCTAGTTCGCTGGTGGTGTGCTGACGGACTGCCAGTTGAAGGGTTCGCGCGCGGGTGGTGCCCAGCAGGGCGGTGAGTGGGTGTGCCGACTCCGCGCTGTCGATCAGTGGCAGCGGGGTGGCGGCCGGATAGAGCAGCAAGAGCCTGCCGTCCGGATAGGGCGCGGGGAGCAGGTGGTCGGTCCACAACAGGGTGGGGCACAGGATGATGCCCTGCCCGGTCAAAGGGATGGTGAGGTCACGCGGGAAGTTGGCCTCGAGGGTGAGTCCCTGCAATCGGATGGACAGGCCCAAACTGGTCAGCGCGCCCTGTAATCCGTGTTGGGCGAGTATCCGGGCACGCCAGGCGGTTTCCGCGTAGAAGGCGGACCGCAGCCGAGGCCACCGTTCGGCGAGGAGGGTTCCGTGCGCGGCCTGCAGGGCCTGCCGCAGGTCCTGCCAGGCGTCGCGATCCTGGTCGGCGAGCAGACGGAGCCACGGGGTGGGCGGACGATCGATCCCGGACATCCGCGTCAACTCGGCCCGGACCGTGGCGCGCGAACTCGACATCACCTGATCGAGGCCCTCGTCGATACCGGGGCTCGGCGGGTCGATGAAACACGGACCCGCGCCGAGCGGCGACACCAACTGCAGCAACGGACGCACCTGGGCGGGCAGCCTGCGCGCCATGTGCCGCCGCCACGGCGCGAACACCGGATGAGAATCCTTGCGCTGCATCATCGACATCGCGATCGTCAACTCCGCCAGCGGCGCAGGCTGCTCGGCGATGGATACCCGAAGCAGATCGTCGGCAGAGCACAGTATCCGCAGCATCCCTACCCCTTCTCACTATTCAGGCTGAGCTGAAACCATTGCGCGCGCTGCGGCCGCGCAATGAGAATTGGGCCAGCCGGAACAAGAAAGTCCACACCACCTCGCTCAGACGGAACCGACTGTGCCACAACAGGGCTCGGTCAACATAGGCGTCGATCCCCAGTTGGTCTCCAGTCGAGACGGCCGACCCGCCGCAATTCTCTGGCAATGAGTGGGACAAAGGTCTTCTTGTTTCCGTAATCGCATAAAAGTAAGAGAAGGAGAGATCAATGAAGTTGCAGATCGCTTTAGCGGCGGGAGCAGTCGCACTGTTCTCAGCATTCGCCCCGGTTGCTCAGGCCGCCCCTGGCGACGTCGAGCTGGCCGACTCGTCATGCCCGTCGAAGTCTTTCTGTTTCTGGGCGTACAACGACTACCAGGGACCGCGCGGCAAGGTGGAGGGCAACAACCCGGACTTCAGAAAATTCCCGCAATCGGCCTGCCCTTCCGGCACCTGGAACGACTGCATCAACTCGATCAAGAACCGCGGCAGGGACTGCACGGTCTACATGTACAGCGGATTCAATTACTCGGGCATCAGACACAGTTTGGGCCTGGGTGACAGCGTGCCCAATATCAGCCAGTGGGTATCGGACGGCTTCGCGCGAAACATCAGCTCCAACAAGTGGTGCACCCCGTAGCCGGACTCCGGTCCTCGGCAGCCGGCGGATCGACAGTTACCGCCGGCTGCTCGACCTATCGAGGTGAACTGATGTCATCGATACTTTCGATTTCCTTGCGGCCGTTGATGTTCGCGCTGTCGCTGACCGTGCTGTCGGCGTGCGCGGCCACCGCGCCGGCGACTCTTTCGCCGCGCCAGTTGCCGCCGCCACCGCCGTTCTCCGGCACGCTCGGTCCGTCGGAGTTGGATCTGGTCACCTTCTCCGGCACCTGGCCCGCCACCCAGCGAATCCTGAATTCCGCTGTCGCACAGCTGAACCGAACGTGCCTCGCCGACCAAGGGTTCGACTATCCGGTCGACCGGGCCACGCCACCACCAGTCGATGACGACGCCGTCATCGATCTGCCCGGCCGCCGGGCCAACGGCTACGGCATCTCGGGCAGCAAACCCGCGCCGCCGGTCACCCAGGCCGACCGCTACGTCGACAGCCTGCCGCCGGAACAACAGCGCCGATTCCAGACCGCATTGCTCGGACCGCCCGGTACCGGACGCACGATCGACCTACCCGACGGCAGCCGGGTCACCGTGCCCGACCAAGGCTGCGAGGCGACGAGCCGCACCCAACTCACCGGTGACCTCGCGCGATGGGCCCAACTGACCTATATCCCCGAATTCTTTTACAACAGGATGGCCGCACAGCTCGACACCAGACCCGTGTTTCGCGCGGCCCGCACCGAATGGCGGTCGTGCATGGCCACAAGGGGCTACGACTATCAGACGCCGGAACAGGCCTGGCAGGCTCTCAACTCCGAGACCGATACCGCCACAAACGATTTCCGCGAGCGAGAAATCGCGACAGCGATTGCCGACGGCGAATGCGCATCCCGGGCACACCTGCCAGCCGCCGCACTGGCCGCCCGTCGCGAGCTCGCGACGACCATGCCCGAAGCCGACCGCGAGACGCTGCACGACCTCGCCTACTACCGCGACGCCATCATCGAACGGGCCACCTCGAACTGACCGAGCGTGGGCAACCGGCGGCGGGCCGGTCCCGCGACGATTGCCAGGTTCGGCCCGCGAGGTGCGGTTCGGAACCGCGGTGGTGGGTATCACCGGTGACGCGGCGGGACGACCGTAGGCTCAGGCGGGTCGGCTCGGTGGTCGGCGATCGAGTGTTGTCGCGATGGGTAGTGACCTACAGAAAGGGCTGTTGGCAATGCTGCGGAAGTTCCTCGACAAGGGGGTCGTCTCGTTGATCGACCGGTCGGCGCGGGTGCAGGCGCCGCTGGTCGGCAAGTACACGGGGTTCGTCCGCGGTCGGCATCCGAGTGAATCGCCGGAGCAGATCGTCGACCGGCTCGGGCGGCATTACTCGATCGTGGTCACCGCCAGTGGCGTGGTGGTCGGGTTGACCGCGGCGGTGCCCGGAGTGGGCACCCTGATCGGCTTGGCGGCGGCCGGGGCGGACACGCTGTTCTTCCTGGAGGCCTCCACGGTGTATGCCGTTGGCGCGACCGAGGTCTCGGGACGCAAGGCCGCGGCCCCGCCGCCGCTGGTGTCGGCGGTCGTGATCGGTCAGGCGGGAACCGAGTCACTCGGTGCCGCGGGACGCTCGGCCAAGCAGTGGGATACCAAGTTGGCCAACAAGCTGCCGATCATCCGGCGGATGGGCGACTCCCCGATCAAACGGTTCCTCGTGCAGTTCATCGTCAAACGCGGAGCGCTCGCGTTCGGCAAGGTGATTCCGGCAGGCATCGGCGCGGTGGTCGGCGGCGTCGGTAATTACGCGCTGGCCAGGAGCGTCATCAAGAACCTGCACGAGGCGCTCGCGGACGCGGAATCGGGTCAGGCTATTTCCACTGCGGACGTCTAGCCGGCGAGCAGCCGGGAGGAGACTGGACGCGTGACGGAGGCCGAGGCTCAGCTGATCGTGGTGGACGCCGCGAATGTCGTCGGGTCGCGGCCCAATGGCTGGTGGCGCGATCGGGCCGGCGCGGCGCGAAAACTGCTCGAGCAGTTGACGAGTCTGGAAACGCGGCTGGCGCGGCCCACCGAAGTGGTTGTCGTGCTCGAGGGGAAAGCGAAGGCGGCGGATCCGGCGGTCGACGGCGTGCGGGTGGTGCTGGCGGACGGGTCGGGTGATGACGCGATCGTCGACGTGGTGGCGGCGGCCGTCGACCGCGACAGCGCGCGATCGATCACCGTGGTGACGGCGGATCGCGGATTGCGCGAACGGGTCGAAGCGCTCGGCGCCGACACCGTCGGCCCGGGCTGGCTGCTGGACCGCATCGATTCGTAACGGACCGACCAGTCCCGTACCCGGCCCGGAAGGTTTGCCAACTGCCCCATAACAATCGGCTCGCTGGGTAGTCCCCCGGCATGAGCGATGTTTTCGAGGAACGCGGCCAACCGTCCCTCGGGCGCGCCTCTCCCGACCTGCTGGCGGCTCGTGCGGTGATCGAGCAGGCGAAGGGCGCGCTGATGCTGGTCTACGGCGTCGACGCCGAGCAGGCGTTCGGCATGTTGCGGCGTCGCTCGCAGGCCACCAACGTCAAGCTGCGCGCGCTGGCCGCGCAACTGATCACCGAACTGCCCTCGCTGGACCTCGCACCGCCGGAACTGCGCGCCAAGGTCGACTACCTGCTGCGCATCGCGCACCCCCGCAAGCCCAACCCTTGAACTCTGACCAGCGTCGATCCGCCCCGGAACCACGCGAAACCTGTTGGGACGTATCGGACATTCGCGCGGCGAGCGGTGCGCTAACCCCAGCCCCGATGCGAGCGGCCGCACCCCGCGGGCTACCGTGCCCGGGTGATCCTGCTCACCGTCGGCTTGGTTCTGTTAGGCGTCTTCGCACTGCGGTTCCATCTGGACCGGCGACGGCTGAGCAACGGGATCTATCTGCTGCTAGGCGTGGCGGTGCTCGGCGTGTGGGCGCTCGGCTCGGGCGACAACGCGGACCTGACCCTCGCGCTGGTCGGACTGCTGGTGGTGCTGTCGCCGCTGGTGGTGCTGGTGCTGGCCGGGCTGTTGATCGCCAACGGCATGCAGATGGTGCGCCGCGAGGGGCTGCGGATCGCGAACCTGCTGTCGATCGGGCCGGGGATCGTGCTGCTGGTGCCCTACGTGCTGCTCGGCGTCGCGATCGCGACCGGCAGCCTGCGCTCGGTGCTGTTGGCGTCGCTGGCGCTGGCAGTGAGCTACTTCGGGTTCGTGTTCACCAGTTTCGTGTTGTATTCGCTGCTCTACGGATGGTTGCCGTATCGGCCGGGCATGGATGCGATCGTCGTACACGGTTCGGGTCTGGTCGGCGCGCGGGTGTCGCCGTTGCTCGCCAGCCGTTTGGATCGGGCGGCCCAGATCTACTGGGCGGAACTGGCGGAGGGTCGCCGTCCGGTGATCATCACCAGCGGCGGCAAAGGCTCCGACGAGGCGGTGTCGGAGGCCGCCGCGATGGCGGACTATCTCCAGGCCCGCGGCATTCCGGAGCAGAGCGTGGCACGGGAGGAACGGTCGACCACGACGCGGGAGAATCTGCTGTTCATCAAGCGGCTGCTCGGTGAGCGCGGGACAACCACCCGAATGGTGTTGGTCACCAGCAACTTTCATATCCTGCGCACGGCGATCCTGGCACGCAGGCTGAAGCTGGACGCGGAGGTGACCGGTGCGCGCACCGCCTTCTACTATCTGCCGAGCGCGATACTGCGGGAGTTCGTGGCGATCGTGGTCGCATACAAGTGGACCAATGCCGTCACATGCCTGACGCTCGTCTCGTTGCCGCTGCTACTCGCCCTGGCAACCGGCGGGCTGCCCGCCTACCGGTGAATCAGGATCCGTCGACGCGTTCGTGCACGGTCAGCAGCAGGTGATCGAACCGGGTGCGGAACCCGGCGGTCTCCTTGTTGAGCATCCTGAGCTCGTCGACGAACTGTGCGGCGAGGTCGCGCAGCTTGGTGTTGGTCTCCTGAGAGCGCCAGCGCAGCACCCGGAACGCCTGCTCCGCGTTCACCCCGTAGGCCAGGATCAACGCGCCCTTGGCCTGTTCGATCACGGCGCGCGCCTCGATCACCTCCGGCAGGACCTCCTCGAGCACCTCCTGCCGCTGTTCCTGGAGCCGGTCGCTGACGTCGACGTAGTAGCCGGAGGTCCCGATCACGGCGCCGTCGTCATCGGCGAACAGGTCACCGACTACGACCACTTCACGCACCTCGCCCTTGGCGTCGACGATCCGGTGCCGACCGCAGAACGGCTGCCCGGTCTCGGCCGCCGCGGCAATGCAGCTCGCGACATGCTCCCGGTCATCGGGGTGCTTATGCGACAACAGCAGGTCCGTCGTCGGCTTCACCTCTCCGGGCTGGTAGCCGTACATCGCCGCGAGCTCGTCGGACCATTCCCACCGCTGGTCGGCAAACCAGAATCGAAACCATCCCGGCTCCGCGCACGCGTCGAACCCGATGGTCTCCTCCATCGCGCTCACCGCCTCCGGTGCAACCTCTTCGCCCAGCGTCACCGCTTCAGTATCCGCCGAAACGGTCCCACATCCGAACCCGACCCGATAATTTGCACAAGCCAAGCCCGATTTGCGAGGAGTGAGATGCGTTCTGTTCTGTCATTGCGGCATATCGGCTCGTTGCTGCTGGCCGGTGTGGTGGTTGCCGGTGTCGCGGCCTGTGCGGATTCGCGACCTGAGGCGCCGGTGACCAGTACGCCGGTGGCCGATGAGACGGCGTTCGTCTCCGTGACCGACCTCGATCCGACGATCCTGGTCGACGCGCGTTACTTCGGCGAGCACAATTTCCTCGGTACCCGCGTCGCCGGGTACGAGGCTCCGCGCTGCCTGCTGACCAAACAGGCGGCGAGCGCGCTTGCGCAGGTGCAGCAGGAGTTGCGGCCGATGAACCTGACGCTCAAGACCTACGACTGTTATCGACCGCAGCGGGCCGTCGACCAATTCGTCGCGTGGGCAAAGGATCTCGGCAATGTGAAGATGAAGAAGGAGTTCTATCCGACAGTGGACAAGTCGAACCTGTTCCGGGACGGCTACATCGCCGAGAAGTCGGGGCACAGTCGCGGCAGCACGCTGGATCTCGCGATCGTCGCGCTGCCCGCGGCCGATCCAGAGCCCTATCGCGAAGGTGATCCGTTGCGCGAATGCTTCCTCCCCGCCGACCAGCGGTTCCACGACAACATGCTCGATTTCGGCACCGGCTACGACTGCTTCGATCCCGCGGCGCACACCGCCAACCCCGCCGTCGGCGGCACCCAGCGAGCTGTCCGCACGCTGCTGACCGAGCTGATGGAAGAACACGGATTCACCAACCTGGCGGAAGAGTGGTGGCACTTCACCCTGAAGGACGAACCGTTCCCGACGACCTTCTTCGACTTCCCCATCCGCTGAGCTGCGGTAAAACCGACCCGCTGCGTCTATACGCAGGCCGGGCCCGGCTCCTACACTGAGTAACGCGGCACGGTCGACCGTCGGAGCGCCACGGCAACTCAGCGATCGGCATTACTCGAAGTCCCGATCCGCCCAGGGCCGACGAGCTCGGCCCACTTCTTGGAGGAGGCCGGATGCCCGATCCATCGCACCGGAAGATCTGCCTGCTCGGCCACGGTTGCGCCTGCCCCACCGTCACCCTGTTCCTCGCCCCCGAACCGCTGATCCCCGGCGGCAGCATCCTGCATCTGCTCGAACAGGCGCCGGTCGCCGCCGCCGCGCCGACCCCCGACGCCGACCTCGTCGAACTGGTGCAGGCCGACTCGGCCACCGCCACGCCGGGCCCGCTGCTACACACCGAATTCCGCGCATTCCTATCCGGCCTACCCGACCCCCGCCGCACCCGCACCATCCTGCACGACCGCCACATCACCGACACCGCGCCGGTCGGCCTGGACCTGGACGACCCCGCCGAAATGACCCGCCTCGCCCTGCTCCCCGAACGCCCCATCGGCTTCCGCCGCACCGAGGACTTCCAAGAAGCAGCGATGCGCCAAGCCATGCTCGCCATCTACCGCCATTTCGCGATAGACCAACGAATCCGCCTCACCTACCACGGCTTCGCCGACCCAGCCACCGGCTGGTTCGCCCTCCGCACCGCAATCGCCTGAGTGACAGGCGAATCGGGTTCAGTCCTTGCGGGCGACGCCGCCGTAGGCGCCTGAGCGTTCGGGGTTGTCGCCGACGTCGGTCGGGTTGTCGGGGCGCCACAGCGGGAGGTGGACGAGGCCGGGGTCGAGCAGGGTCCAGCCTTGGAAGAATTCGGCGATCTCAGGCTTGGCGCGCAGCACGATCTCGGTGGAGGTGCGGCCCGAAAGCTTTTGCGCCTCCAGGACTTCGGCGGGTTGCCCGTCCGCGGTGGCGTGCGTGATGGCGAGGTAGCTGCCGGGGGCGATCGCGTCGCGCAGGCGGGCGACGCAGCCCGCGGGGTCGGCGTCGTCGGCCACGAAATGCAGGACGCCGAGCAGCAATACGGCCACCGGCTGGTCGAAGTCGAGCAGCTGCGCCACCTGCGGGTCGCCCAGGATGGTGTCGGGTTGGCCGATGTCGGCCTGCACCACGACGGCGGCGGGATTTCCGTCGAGGATGGCCTGGCTGTGCGCGACCGCGACCGGGTCGATGTCGACGTAAACCACTCGCGCCGCGGGGTTTACCGCCTGGGCCACCTCGTGCACATTGCCGACGGTCGGGATGCCGGAGCCGATATCGAGGAACTGGGTGATGCCGGCATCGACCAGGAATCGCACGCATCGACGCAGCAAATCGCGGTTGGCGCGCATGGTCTCGCCGACGCCGGGGGTGAACTGCTCGATCTGGCGCGCCAGCATTCGATCGATCTCGAAGTTGTGCATCCCGCCGACGAAATAGTCGTAGACGCGGGAGGCGCTCGGGCGATCCAGATCGATACCCTCGGGAGCCCAACTCGGTCTGGTCATCTGAACGCCAACCCTTCTCGGTAAAAAGCGCTTGCGAGCGCGAATGCGCGCGGCCGCACATCGCACGCCAGCGACGAAAGCATCGTCATCGTAGCGGGGTTCGCGGGCGTGTGCAGTTGGGCGGAAGCCTACAAAACGGACTACCATCAGAGCTTATGGCGTGGGATGCCGGGAGCGGTTCAGATCCTGGCGGGCCGCACGCGGAACTGGCCGGGCAGTGGGCGGCCGCACTCGGTGGCGGACCGCGCAACCATGTCGTGCCCATGAGCTCGGCCGAAACCCGCACTCTGCTGACCGTCCTGGCCAAGGAATTCGTCGCCGCCGCCGGTGGCCGGTGCCCTGCCGAGCGAGTCGGCGAACTCGGCGGCGAGCTGGCCCGCTCGCATTTCGTCGGCGACGAGGTGCTCGGACGTAGTCTCGCCGTGCTCAACACCTACCTGCTCGGCCCCGGCGCGGTGCCCGCCGAGCGAGCCACCGAGTTGCTGGGCGCCTTTGCCACCGGTTATCTGCGCGCCTTCCGCGCGTGGCTGCTCGCCGAACAGGAGAGCGTGCGGGCCGCCGATATCGCCGCCCGCCGGGTGGTCGAACAGCAGCTGCGGGCCAGCGAGGCGCGGCTGCGCGCGGTGTTCTCCCAGGCCGGGATCGGCACCGGGCTTTCGGATATGACCGGGCGAATCATCGAGGTCAACAACGCCTTCGCCGCGATGCTCGGCTATCGGCCCGAGGAGATGTGCTCGCTGTCGGTCACCGACCTGACCCATCCCGACGACGGTCCCGACATGTGGCAGAAGTACGCCGGGGTGCTCGCGGGCAAATACGACAACGTGCAGTTGGAGAAGGCCTACCGGCACCGCGGCGGCGGCACCGTGTGGACCCACATCAACGTCTCGCTCATCCGCGACGAGCAGGGCAGGCCGCAGTACACCTTGGTGCTGGTGGAGGACGTCTCCGAACGCCGCGCGCTGCGCGAACGGTTGCAGTACCGCGCGCACCACGACCAGCTGACCGGGCTGCCGAACCGCTCTCGCTTCTTCGACGCGCTCACCGCTGCCTTCGCCGACTGCGCCAGGGTCGGGATCTGCTACATCGATCTCGATCACTTCAAGACTGTCAACGACACCTTCGGTCACGCGGTCGGTGACGAACTGCTCGCGCAGGTCGCCGCGCGCCTGAATGCCTGTGTCTCGCGGACGGATCAGCTGGTCGCGCGGATGGGCGGCGACGAATTCGTCGTGCTCATCCCGCATTCCACCGGCGTCGAGGAGATGGCCGATGTGGCACGGACCGTGCTGCACGCACTGGCGCAACCCTTCTACGTGCATGAGCACCAGCTGACCGTCACCGCGAGCATCGGTGTGATGGAGGGCCGCGCGGACCGCCTGTCCACCGGCGAGTTCCTGCAGGCGGCCGACACCAGCATGTACTGGGCCAAGGCCGCGGGCCGCGGCCGGTACGCGATCTTCGACGCCGACCGCGGCCGCCGCGAACACACCAGCGCCGAACTGTCGGCGGCCATGCCGTCGGCGCTACGGCACGGCGAGTTCTTCCTCGACTATCAGCCGATCGTCTCCCTCACCGACGGACAGACGGTGGCGGTAGAAGCGTTGGTGCGCTGGCGGCATCCGGATCTCGGCGTGCTCAGCCCGGCCCGGTTCGTCGATATCGCCGAGGACAACGGCCACATCGGCGCGCTCGGCGCGGTGGTGCTGGAGACCGCCTGCCGTGCGGGCCGCGACTGGCACGACCGCTATCCGCACACCCCGACCGTCAGCGTGAACGTCTCCGCCGCCGAGGTGGCCGATCCGGCCTGGCTCGGCCACGTCCAGCAGGTCATCGCGGAGACCGGCATGGACGCGAGCCTGCTACAACTGGAACTCACCGAGCGGGCGTTCATGCAAACCACCGGACGACCGCTCCGCGCCCTGCACACCCTCGCCGACGCCGGTGTCCGCATCGCCATCGACGACTTCGGCACCGGCTACTCCAATCTCGCCTACCTCGGCCAACTTCCGCTGCACGTGGTCAAACTCGCAGGCCCCTTCATCCAGCGCATCCGCACCCCCGACACCGCAAGCCCCACCGACCTACTGCTCCTGGAAACCATCATCGACCTCACCCACGCCCTCGGCTTCACCGTCACCGCCGAATGCGTCGAAACCCGCCACCAGGCCGACCAACTCCGCGACCTAGGCTGCGACACCGCCCAGGGCTGGCACTTCCACTACCCGATGCCCGCCGATCAGGTGACATCACTACTCGGCGTCTCCGATCTCCGCTTGAGCTGAGCTCCCGATCCCGAGGTGCTCGACGAAGCCGACGAGGTGACCGAGCGAATGGCCGAAAGTGCCGCCTACCCAGTCGAATTCCTGCGCGACCACCCACTGCCTCGACGGCTGCGCGAGACTGAGCCGGAAACCATCCCGCCCGCCCGCACCATCGGCGCTACCTCGCGCCGATGCTCGGTGCCGAGTGGACTTCCGGCATGTGACACGTACACGGCACGCGATTACTACCCATGGAACCCGGGTATCCCGCACACTGATCGCGGCGTCTCCCGCGCGTCACACCCAGTGAGTTTCAAGGAGCGAATCCATGGGCATCATCTCGATGATCATCATCGGCCTCATCGCCGGAGCAATCGCGCGCCTGCTGGTCCCTGGCAAAGAGAATTTCGGCTGGATCGGCACGATCGTGCTCGGCATCGTCGGCGGCTATGTCGGCGGCACGCTAGGCAGCTTGGTGTTCGCGCCGCACAAGTTCACTCTCCAGCCGCCGGTCAACCACGCCTTCCTCGGCGCCATCGTCGGCGCGGTGATCCTGCTGGTCATCTACAAGTTCGTGCGCGCGCGAGTCTGAGCGTCCACGATTTCCACGGTGCCCGCCGGATAGATCATTCGATCCGGCGGGTTACTCGTGCGCCGAGCCGGCGGATAGTAGATCGCGGCCGTGAACACGATGCCGACGATCCAGGAAACGTCTGCGCCGCCTAGCTTTTCGGTGATCGGACCGGTGTAGAGCTGCTGCGCGAGGAACGGGATCTGGGCGAGCACGCCGAGGGCGTAGCAGGCCAGCGCGGTGATGTTCCACCGTCCGTATCGCCCGTCCGGGTCGTACAGCGCCGGGATGTCGATGCGTTCGCGCGAGATCAGGTAGTAGTCGATCAGGTTGATCGCGCTCCACGGCGTGAACACCATCAGCAGGGTGAGCACGAAATTCTTGAAGTTGCCGAGGAAGTCGGCGCTGGCGCCGATCGCGACGAGCATCGACACCGCGGTGAAGCCGACGATGTAGGCGGCGCGCGCGAACGGTGTGGTGCGTGACTGCCGGTTGAACGCGGTCACCGAGGTCAGGATCGACATGAACCCGCCGTAGGCGTTCAGGCAGTTCACCGTCAGCTTGCCCACCACGATCACCAGATAGATCAGCAACGCCAGCGCGGACGGACCCGCCAGTTCGCCGATGAAGCCGACCTGGTTGCCCAGGAACGCTTTTCCCGCCACCGCGGCCACCAACGCGCCGAACGTCATCGACCACTGCGAGCCGAGCACGCTGCCCGCGAAGGTGGCCAGGAAGGTGGTCCGGTCGCTGGTCGAGCGGGGCAGGTAGCGCGAATAGTCGGCGACGTAGGGTCCGAAGGTCAGCTGCCAGCCCGCGCCGAGCGAGATGGCCAGCACGAAAGTCACCATGTCGAACGACTGCACGCCGACGTAGGCGCTGACGTCGTACTGGGTGAAGAGCCGGACACCGAGATAGGTGAAGCCGATGACGCCGACCACCGTCGCGATCCGCCCGACGAGGTGGATCAGCCGATAGCCGGTCACCGCCACCACCGCGGTGAGCGCGCCGAAGACGAGCATGCCGACCGTCGCGTTGTCGATGTGCAGGATCTTGTTCACCGCCTGCCCCGCGAGCACCGTGCCCGTCGCGGCGAACCCGAGATACATCACCACTACGAGCAGCAGCGGCAGCACCGCCCCGAAAACACCGAATTGTGCTCGGCTGGAGATCATCTGGGGCAACCCGAGGCGGGGCCCCTGCGCCGAATGCAGCGCCATCACGACGCCGCCGAGGATATTGCCGAGCAGCAGCCCGACGATCGCCCACAGTGCGTCGGCGCCGAACACCACCGCGAGCGCACCGTCGACGACGGCGGTGATCTGCATGTTCGCCCCGAACCAGAGGGTGAACTGACTGAACGGCGTGCCATGCCGTTCCGCGTCAGGAATCACCTCGATGGTGCGGCGCTCGATGGAACCGCCCGCATCGATCAGCTCATCCGCCATGGGCCCGCCTTCCGTCATCCGAGTACAGCTATGGAAGTGCAGGTAATGCCCGTCGAGCTGTCACTGTGTCCGATCAGCAGTATGGCGCACGAAACACGCGGCGGCGCGTCACATTCGGTGCGGGGCGGACAATTCCCTGGCGGGTTCCGCCGAGGGTTCGGACCGGACGCGGCGGGCCACCCGGTAGGCCGGTTCCGCGAGGAAGCTCGCGAGCCGGGTGTAGGGCCAGATCGCGATGAACAGCATCAGGACCAGGCCGCGGGCCTGGTAGATGAAGGGCGCGCGCTGCATCGGCTCCGGGTTCGGGTGCAGCGAGAACAGGGAATGGAACCAGGTGAACAGGGTTTCGGCGATGCGATATCCGTTGTCGGTCGAGTTCGGGTCGAACTTGACGGCCACCCAGGTGAGCAGGCCGGCCACCAGAATCGGGAAGGTGACGCGGTCCAATGGACTGACCGCGGGGCGGGCCGGGCTGCCGATCATGTCCGGCACGAACACCAGCACCGCGCCGATCGTCGCGGCCGCCAGGGCGCACATCTCGACGACGGTGAGGGCGAGATAGATCGAGCCGTCGGGGCGGGAATGCGGCCCGGAGGTGAGGAAGTCGGTGATCCGCGCGGCGATCACGCCGCTCAGCCCGATGCGAAACGCGGTCGCCCCGATCCGCTGCGCCCGATCCAGCTCCGGACCGACGCTGTACCAGCCGAACCGGTCGTGCCGGTAGCGCCAGAGGTGACCGACGATAAAGGACAGAAACGCGCTGTAAGGCAGGATGATCCACAGCACCGACATCATCTGTCGACCCGCCTTCTCCATCAAACTGATAGAAATTGAAACTATCTGAGCTATCAACTAGCTTCGCAGACACCAGGCCTGCAAACAAGGGCCCAAACAAACCGGACGATTTCGACCTCCCGCAACAGCCGATCCAAGAACGATAACGCACGCGGCGGCAGAACCCATTACGCGCGGAATTGTCAATCAATGCCATAAATAAATGGGTACGCCTGTACCACGGTATCGATGGCAACCTCGACTACTGGTCCGGATGGCGGAAATCGCAAGCGCCCGGGCCGAACTGGGGGCTTGCCCCGGGCCGGGCCGACGGGGTTGGATCGCTCGGATGGTCAACGAGGGGACAGCGACGCAGCCGGCGGTCACCGGTCTCGGCCGGGACTTCGAGCGACTCTGGCGCGGGTTCGCGGTCAGCACGTTGGGCACATACCTTGCGCTGGACGCGTTTTCGCTGGTCGCCATCCTGGTGTTGGACGTCGGGCCGCTGCAGGTGTCGTTGCTCGCGGCCGCCGGTGGCGCGGTGGGCGCGGTGCTCGCCGTTCCGCTGGGCGCCTGGATCGAGTTCCGGCCCAAGCGCAGGCTGATGATCCGAGCCGACCTGCTTCGGTTCCTGGTGCTGCTGACCGTGCCCGGCGCGTACTTCGCCGGCGCGCTGAGTTATCCGCAGTTGCTCATCGCCGCCATGGTGGTCGCGGTGGCCGACATCGTCTTCCTCGGTGCCAGCAGCGCACATCTGAAAGGTCTTGTCGCCCAAGACGATTTGCTGGCCGCCAACAGCCGCTTCGAGACCGCGACCTGGGTCTCGGCGTCGGCGGGCCCGCCGCTGGGCGGCGTCCTGATCGGCGCGCTCGGCCCCGTCGTCACCGTGCTGCTCAACGCGGCCAGTTTCCTGTTGTCCGCCTTGTGCATTCGCTCGATCGAGATCCCCGAGCCCGCCCCGCCGGTTCGGGCCGCCGCGACGTCACGCCTGGTCGAGCTCACCGAGGGCTGGCGCACCATCGCCGCGAATCCCGTGCTGCGCCTGCTGCTCTGCAATGTGGCGATGGTCAACACGCTGATCATGGCGACGGCGCCGCTGCTGGCGTATCTGATGCTGAGCGACCTCGGCTTCGCGCCGTGGCAATACGGTCTCGGCTTCGGCGTGGCCTGCCTCGGCGGCATCCTCGGCGCCCGGCTGGCCCGCCCGCTGGTGCACCGTTACGGACAACGCAGGATCCTGCTCGTCTTCGGCGCCGCGCGGGTGCCATGGCTGCTCGGGCTGCCCTTCGTGCAGGCGGGCGCGCCGGGACTGCTGCTGGTGATGGCCGTCGAGTTCGGAATGATCACCTGCATGGGCGTTTTCAACCCGTCGCTGGCCACCTTCCGCCTGCTGCACACGCAGCACGACAAGGTCGCGCGCGTCCTCACCGCCTGGACCATCACCACCCGCCTGGCCACCGCCGCGGCCGTCGTCGGGTGGGGCGTGCTGGCCGGCCAGATCGGCGCTCGCACGGCGCTCGCCATCGGCGCGGTCCTGATGCTGGTCACGCCCGCCCTGCTGCCCTGGCGCCAGGCCCGCGAATAACGCTCAGGCGGAGGCGATGGCGGTGATCAGTGTCTGCGATGCGAGGGTGCGGGTGGTGATGAGCTGGGTGAACGTCTTGGGCTGTTCGCCGGGGTACTGCTGGGTGAGCATGACCTGCCAGTGCGCGAGGCCGTCGTCGCCGTCGCGGGACGGGGTGATCTGCACGCAGTAGCGGGTGCCGACGGGGATCTGGTTGATGCCGCGCTGGATCTGCTCGGCGGGCGAGACGATGGCGTTGTCGGCGACCACCGCGCGGGCCCGATAGCCGGAACGTTCCACGTAGTAGGCGTATTCGAAGGCGAGGATGGCGTCCGGGCCGTTGGCGGTGCCGCCGGGATCGGTGCCGGAGACGGCCTCGGGGGTGCGCTTCTGTTCGCAGCCCTGGGTCGCGATGGCCGCGGGCGCAGCGGGCACCGTGGTTGTTGGTGTCGCGGCGGCGGTTCCACTGGGACGCTGCGCGGACGCGGTGGCGGGCACGACGCCGGTCACGGTGGCGGCGGTCGAGGGACTGCGCTTACCGAACCCGTGCACGGCGGCGAGCAGGATCGAGACGACCGCGATCCCGATGCCGAGCACGATCAGGACCGCGAGCACCCTGTTGCCGCGCTGCGGATCCCGCCGCTTGGTGGGATGGCGCAGCGGGACACCGGGGTGGATGCCGGACCGATTGATGATCGCGGGCGCCGGATTGACGTCCTCCTCATAGCCGTCGGCGGCATACTCACCGGCGCGAATCCGCCGCCGGTCCTCCTCGATCGGCGGTTCCGGCTGCGGCTCGGCGGCGAGCGGCGGGTCGAGCCATTGTTCCCAGTCCCCGGTCCGCCGCGGCCGATCCGCGTGGTCCGGGGTTGGTTGCTCGGACACGGCGACCTCCGGATCTCGGCGGCGCACCGGCGCGCGGCGACCGGAGGTGCGCCGCCGCTTCTTGGCCTTGCCGGTGGGTGTGCGGAGCATGGGCAGACCCATATCGAATGGATTGTCCTGCGCCGCTTGCCGACCCGGAGAGTTCGGGTCAGAGGGTGTCATCGTCGTAGTCGCCGAGTACCGGTGTCACCGCGACCGCCGCGGTGGGCACGGTGACACCGAGCTGACCGTCCTTGGGCTTGTGCTCCGGATCGTCGGCCCGCGGCGGCGGTGGCATCGCCACCCCGCCACCGGTCCCAGGATGGCTCTGCTGGTCCGGGCTGGCGGACTTCGACGGGGTGTCCGACGGCTGGGCCGGCACGTCCGGGGCGGGCGCGGGCACGGAGACCGGCGGTGCCGGTGTGTCCACCGGCGCCGTCGCGGTTCCGTTCTGCGACGGCGGAATCACCGTGCCGGGACCGGTCGGGGTGGACGGCGTGGACGGCCGGGTGCCCGCGCCACCACCGAAATCGAACAGCTTCGGCGAGGTGCTCGAGTTCGAGGTGCCGGTGGACTGATCGCCGGTGGTGCTGCCGGGCCGGATCGCCTCGGTCACCGCCTTGTCCGCGCCGGCCGCGACCGTGTCGATGGCGTGTGTGCCGACGTCGGCCACCTTGTCGATGATGTGCGTGCCGACCCCGGCGATCTTGTCGATGATGTTGGTGCCGATGTCGACGCCCGCGTTGATGGCGGCGGTGCCGACCTGCACGCCCGCGGAGATGAGCTGCTGCTGCAGCTGGAGCTGGGCGGCCAGCGCCGGGTCCACCGGCTGCCCGGTGCCGCCGATGCCGGGGACCGTGCTGCCGGGATAGCCCTGGTAATACTGGCCGGTGCCGTCCGGGGTGTATTGGCTTGTGCCGCTTGGCATGAACTGACTCGTCGTGCCGGGCTGCGCGGCGGTGACACCGGACGGCTGGGTGACCGTGAGCGGTCCCATCTCGTCCAGTCGCCTGCTGTGATTGTCCATCTCGGTTTGCGCGGTATCGACCGTGGTGAGCGCGTCGCGCAGAGCCTGGGAGGCCCGCGCGATCACCGCGTCGGTGTCCGGGGCCGCAGTGGCGTTGCCGAGGATCTCGCGCGCGTCGCGCCGGAAGTCGGCGATGATCTGGTCCACCGTCTGCGCGGCGCGGGCGCTGGTGGCGTGCGCGTCGCCGAGCACGCTGAGGTAAGCCGGTCCCCGGTCGGAGATTTCGCCGATCTCGGTTTGCGTGGTGCGCAGCGCGGGCACCGCGGCGTCGGCGCCGCGCGAGGTCCAGGTCGACTCCAGCGCGTGCAGGCCGTCGCGATGCGGGGCTTCCACCTCGGCGGCCTGGGTGGACGCGGACGACAGCGCGCTGGTCGCGGTCTGGTTCGGCACGCCGACGCCGGTGCCGAGGGTGGATCGCAACTGCAGCAGCGGGCGGACCAGCGCAGCGACGATCGGCGGATCCACGTTCGGATCCAGATAGGTGGTGCTCGGCGCGGCGGTGTCGGTACGGGCCGGGGCGGTCCGCCTGCGTAGTCCGGTAAGGCTTCTCATGTCAGCGTCTCCCCTGTCCGGGTGAGGGCGCCCGCGGTATCGACGTCGACACCCTGCATGTTCGCGCTGTAGTCGCGCAGCACCTGGCCGTAGGTGCCGACGAGTTGTCCGGCCGTGGACAACGCTTGGGCGTGTTCGGCGACCGCTGTGGTGAAGCGCGCCGCGAAATCCGCGCCGATCAGGCCGAGGTCGGCGACCAACTGATCTTGATTGACCGCCCCGGAGGCGACCGCGGCCGCCGAGGCCAGCTGTTGGGAGACCGCGTCCGCGATCGCGGTGTAAGCGGCCACCGCCGCCGGATCCAGCTTCAGCGTGTCCACCGTTCCCCTCCCGGGTTCCCAGTCTTTCGCTACCGCGACATGATTCGATGCCAAGCCTACTGCGCGACCTGGACACATCGTGTCCGATCCTCGCGACTCCCTGCCGCCCGAGTATGACAACCATCGCGCGCAATGTCATGCGCTGGCCATCGCGCACCGTCGCCGCGCGCGGGGTCAGCAGCAGACGGCGGTGACCGCGGCGGCGAGCAGGTCGAGGCCGTGACCGATTTCGGCGTCGGTGATCGTCAGTGGCGGCATCAGTTTCACCACCTCGCCCGCCGAGCCGGAGGTCTCCACCAGCAGGCCGCGCTCGAAGGCGGACTGGCAGACCTTGCCTGCCAGCGACGCGTCGTCGAAGGCCAGGCCCTGGACGAGGCCGCGGCCACGGACGCGGGCACCGGGGACCGTCGCGGCCAGGCCGGTCAGTTCCCGCTCGATCCGCGCGCCCTTGGCCAGCGTGGCGCACTCGAGCCGCGGGTCGGACCAGTAGTGCTGCAACGCGACCCGCGCGGTGACGAAGGCCGCGTTGTTGCCGCGGAAGGTGCCGTTGTGCTCGCCGGGCGCCCACTGGTCGAATTCGGGCTTGAAAAGCACCAGCGCCATGGGCAATCCGTAGCCGCCGATGGACTTCGACAGGGTGACGATGTCGGGGCGGATCGCCGCGGTCTCGAAGGAGAAGAACGGACCGGTGCGGCCGCAGCCCATCTGCACGTCGTCGACGATCAACAGGATGCCGCGCACCGCGCACAGTTCGGCCAACTGCCGCAGCCAATCCGCGCGCGCCACATTGACGCCACCCTCCCCTTGCACCGTCTCCACGATGACCGCGGCGGGCTTGTCCAGGCCGGAGGACGGATCGTCCAGCGCGCGCCGCATCCAGCCGAGCGGGTCGGGCGCGTCGAGGTATCCGTCATAGGGCATCGGCATGGCATGCGGCAGCGGCACTCCGGCACCCGCACGCTTGGCGGCGTTGCCGGTGACCGACAGCGCACCGAGCGACATGCCGTGGAAGGCGTTGGTGAAGTTGAGCACCTGCGTCCGCCCGGTCACCTTCCGGGCCAGCTTGAGCGCGGCCTCCACCGCGTTGGCCCCGGTCGGCCCGGGGAACTGCACCTTGTAGTCCAGTCCGCGCGGACCGAACACCGTGTCACGCAGCGTTTCCAGCAGCCCGCGCTTGGCGACGGTCGACATGTCCAGCCCGTGCGTGATGCCGTCGCCCGCGATGTAGTCCAGCAGCGCCCGTTTCAGCACCGGGTTGTTGTGGCCGTAGTTCAGCGCGCCCGCGCCTGCGAAGAAGTCCAGGTACTCCTTGCCGTTCTCGTCGCGCAGCCAGGCGCCGCTCGCGGTGTCGAACACCGCGGGCCAGGACCGGCAGTAGCCGCGCACATTGGATTCGAGGGCCTCGAAAACGGTCATCCCGGCGGCGGTCATCGGCGATCCTTCTCACACAATCTGAAGTGACTGCGTTTCTAACACTGCCGCGGGCGCCGTGCAGCACTTTTCCAAAAACCGTCCGAAGGGGTTCCGCATACCATCCGGCTGGTATTAGGCTTGACTCTTTGTGCGCGACAGAGCAAGCGGGGACGGACAGCTCATCGCGACCAGGCAGCCGCAGCGCGCCTTCGCGGTCTACGCGCAGCTCGCGCGCGCGGGTTTTCGGCGGCAGTCCCAGTACAAGCTGGCCATGTTCGCGGGCCTGTTCACCAACTGCGTGTTCGGCTTCGTGCGCGCGTCGGTGATGCTCGCCGCGGTGCGGGCCACCGGCGACTTCGGCGGCTACACCGAGGGCTCTATCGGCGCGTATGTCTGGCTGTCGCAGGGCCTGCTCGGCGCGATGCAGTTCATGGGACCGCCGCTGGACCTGGCCGACCGGGTGAAGAACGGCGACATCGCGATCGACTTCCTACGTCCGGTCGACGTCCAATTCGGTTACCTGGCCGGTGATCTCGGCCGCGCGGCGTGCACCATCCTGCCGCGCGGGGTGCCCAGCGTCTTGATCGGCGTGTCCACCTTCGGGCTCGTCATGCCCAGCACGCCACTCCCCTATCTGCTCGGTGCGGTGAGTGTGCTTCTCGCCGTTGCCATTTCGTTCCTCTGCCTGTTCGCCGTCGCGCTCATCGGCTTCTGGGTGGTCGAGACCCGCGGCCTCCGGGTGCTGTATCAGGTCACCGGCACCTTCCTCGCCGGACTTTTTGTGCCAGTGCACATGTTCCCCGGTTGGCTGCGCACCATCGCGCAGGCGACACCGTTCCCCTCCATCCTGCAATCGCCGATCGATGTGCTGTCCGGCCGGATCACCGGGATGGCGGCGGTGAGTGTGGTTGCCATCCAGGTGTTCTGGGTGCTCGTGGTCGGCGGCATCGGCCGGGTCCTGCTGGCGGCCGGACGGCGCAAGCTGGAGGTGCAGGGTGGTTGAGCCGGGCACCGCGCGGGCGGGGACCTGGTTCACCCCGTACGCGGCGGTGCTGCGCTCCCGGATCCGGGCCCAGCAGGCCTACCGATTGTCTTTTGTCAGCGAGGTTTTCAGCGCGTTCCTGATCGGCCTGGTGGAGTTCGCCGAGGTGTGGGTGATCTTCCACAACGTCCGGGTGCTGGGCGGCCTCGATCTCAATGCCGCCCTGCTGCTCTTCGGATTCGGCCAATCGACCTTCGCGCTGGCCCAGGTGCTGTTCGGCCACCTCGACACGCTGCCGACGCTGATCCGGATGGGCCAGCTCGACGCGTATCACCTACGCCCACAGCCGCTGCTGCTGCAGCTCATCACCAGCGACATCTCGCTGCGCCGCTTCGCCCGCGCCGCCGTCGCCATCACGGTGCTCGGTCTCGGATTCCTGCGCAACGACATCGACTGGAATCCGGCCGCCGCCGGGCTGGTATTGCTCACGCTGGTCAGCGGAATCGCCCTGTTCGGTGGCGTTTTCGTCTGTGCGGCCGGATTGCAGTTCTATCTGATCGACGGCGCCGAGCTGACCAACAGCTTCACCTACGGCGGCTCGTTCGCCGCGGTGCAACCCGCGACAGTCTTCCCGACCCCGTTGAAACTGTTGTTCGGCTTCGCCATCCCGGTCTGCTTCACCGCGTATCTGCCGACCATCGCCTTGCTCGGGCTGCCGGGTCCGGCGCTGCTGCCCGCGTGGCTGGCCTGGCTGACTCCGCTGGCGGTGCTCTGGGTGTGGTTTCTCGCGCTGTGTTTCTGGCGATTCGGTACTCGGCACTATCAGGGAGGCGGCGGCTAACATGACGAATTCCGGCTCATCGGACGCGATCATCGACATCGAGGACCTGACAAGGCAATTCATCCTGTCCCGCAAGGTCGGCCGCCGCTGGCGCCGCCGCCGCGAGACGCTGACCGCGGTGGATCGGATGTCGTTCCGGATCGAGCGCGGCACGGCGGTCGGCTATATCGGCGCCAACGGGGCGGGCAAGTCCACCACCATCAAGATGCTCACCGGCATTCTGGTGCCCACCTCGGGCAGCGTGCGCACCTGCGGGCTCGAGCCGGTCCGGCAGCGGCGCGAACTGGCCGCGCGGATCGGCGTGGTGTTCGGGCAGCGCTCCCAGCTCTGGTGGGATCTGCCGCTGCGCGAATCGTTTTCGATCCTGGCGGCCATCCATCGGCTGGACCCGGACGCCGCGCGCAAGCGCAAGCACGAGCTGATCGAGCAGCTGGAGATGACCGACACGCTGGACACCCCGGTGCGCCAGCTCTCGCTCGGCCAGCGGATGCGCGCGGAAGTGGCCGCGGCGCTGCTGCACTCCCCCGAACTGGTGATCCTCGACGAGCCGACCATCGGTCTCGACGTGCTGTCCAAGCAGCGGCTGCGCGAGTTCCTGCGCGCCGAGCGCGCCGAACGCGGCACCACGCTCCTGCTCACCACGCACGACATGGGTGACATCGAAAGACTGTGTGGCCGGGTGCTGGTGGTGGATCACGGGCGGCTGGTCTACGACGGGTCGCTGACCGGGCTGGCGGCCACCGTGGGCGCCAGGCGGGTGCTCGTCGTCGATCTGGCCGAGCCGACGCCCGACATCGACGACCTGTCCTGCGCGAAGCTGCTGGCGTCCGAGGCCGGCGGGATGCGGCAGCGGCTGGCCTTCGATCCGGAAAAGACCACGGCCGCACAGCTGCTCGCGCAGGTCTCCGATCGGGCCGAGGTGCGGGACCTGTCGATCGAGGAACCGGAGATCGAGGACGTGGTCCGCCGGATATACGAATCCGCCCGCTGAATCAGCGGGCGGATTCGCTTGTTGTAGTGCGACTCAACGGTTTTCGGGTTCGCGCGCACCCTGGTCGAGCCGGAACGGCGGGTACTCGTCGCGCAGCAGCGTGGCGTAGGCCTGCACGCGGATGGTCCACCGGCTGATGCCGAGGACGAAGTCGTACACGCCCCTGGGGTACCGCGCGGTGAACAGCAGCCCGAGCAGCGCGACGAGCAGCAGGATGCTGATCAGCGGAATACTGCCCGCGCCGGACCATTCGTCATCGTCGTACATATAGAACGTCGTGCCGCCGGTCATCATCGCGCCGAGGATGAGGTAGTGCGGGATGGCGAGCAGCCACCACTTCACCAGTACCAGGCCGCGGTGCAGGCGCTCCGGATAGTCGATCTCGAGATCGGCCGGGTACTCGTCGCTCGACTGCAGACTGAACGGCGGATACTTATCGGTGCCGAGCACACCCAGCGCGTAGAACTCCACCCGCCAGGTCCAGCGCATCACCCCGACATTGAAGTCGAACATCGCCTTCGGGTATTTACCGGTGATCAGAATCGCGAAGAAAGCGATCACCGTGAGCACGAAGTAGGCGATGTGCAAAAAGAAAAGCACGATGTAATGCGGAATGGCCAGAATCCACTTGACCAGCCACATCCATCGCGACAGCGCGGGATCCAGATCGCCTCGGACACGAATCGGATTGACCGAATCCACCAGCTGCGCGGTGTAGTCAGGGTTTACGGGTTCCATGATCGACGCTCCTTTCCGGTGCCTTTCGATCCACGCCACAAAACAGGTGCGGAATAACGTGATTCTCGCCCATTCGGCGTTGATCGACGCCACGATCGGGTACCGACACGCCAACGAATAGGGCCGTATCCACTTGGTGTGTCGCAAACTCCGCCGTAATCGCCCGGTAGGCTCGAACCCAGCCTGGAAGGGAGCCCGTGATCCCCGCCACGCCTGCGGAACACGTCGCCGCGGAGTTCCGCAAGCAGCGCCTCTCGCAGATCAACGAACGCTGGCTCAGCTTCTTCACCCCGCCGGAGATGTCCACCGAACTGCGTCGCCACGGGTTCGGCATTGTCGAGGATCTCGGCCCTCCGCCACCGCGATCCGCTACGCGGGCGCTCCGGCGAACACTCCGGAGCGCCCCGGCCCGCACCTGCTCCGGGCCGTCGTGCGCGGTTAACCCAGCGGCCTGCCCACCGGCACGTTCACGAAGCTGGGTGCCGACGGGTCGAGCACAAGGTGTTGCGGGGCAACCGAATTCAGGATGCCGCCGTCGAAGAGCAGCGGCGGCGGCAGGAAGCCGCGCGGGAAGTTGCTCGCGAAGACGTTCACCCGCAACCGATGTCCCGGCTGTAGCACGGCGTCGACCGGGTTGACGGCGACGTCCAGCGTGGTCGGCTGGCCGGGCACCAGGGTCTGCCGATCGGCGAGCGTCAGCTTGTAGACGGTGTGGGTGTAGTCGCCGTCGGCGTCCTTCGTGCTCCTGTCCTCGTCCACCGCGCGCATCGAGGCGGCGAGCTGACCGCTGGCCAGCACCGTCGACTGTCCGTTCGGCGCAACATCATTCACGGTCACCGCCCAGTAGCCCTCGATGTTGTCGTACTTGGTGTTGAGGTGCACGTTGAGCGGGCCGGACAGCACCGTCGGCTCGCCGACCGGCGCGCCGGTGAAGGTGAGACCGCCGAGCTCGTGGATGCGGTCGTCCCGGCCGCAGAAATTGGCCAGGCTGATGGCACCTGCCGATTCGACGGCGGCGTCACGTGAGCACAGCGAGGTGAGTCCCTGGACCGGCGAGACCGTCAATTGCGCTGCGGCATCGGGTGTTTGCGCACTGAGCGAACCATCGTACACGCTGGTCGCGGTGCCGCTGACGGCCGGCGAGAGGTACATCCGCTGGTAGTCCATGTCGGTGCGCGGGAACGACGACGCGGTGGTCCAGCCGCCGCCCTGCTGCCACAACGCGACCGGCCCGTACTGGTCGACGCCGTTGTCGATGCCCTTGAGCCACTTGTCGTACCAAGCCATTTGGAGCACGTCCAGGCGCGGCGGCTTGCCCGGATCACCCAGACCCGAGCCGGGATTGAAGTGATAGGTGTCGCCCATGATCAGCTTCTTGCGCTCGGGCGGCAGCGGAATGTCGGAGAACGAGCGCGCACTGGACGAGGCGAAGATGTCCTGCCAGCCGCCATAGGCGAAGGTGGGCACCTGAATCCGCTCCGGATGGCCGTCGGTGAACGCCGACCGCAGCGAGCTGCCGGGCAGCAGCTGATCCTTCAGCGGCTGCGGCACCGAATCCACGTTGAGCGACAACGCCATCAGGATGTAATCGAAGAACTCGAACGGCGTCGCCACCCGGTCCAGCAGCCATTGGTAGTCCAGGTGGCCGAGCGCGATGCCGACCGGGTCCGGGAAATTCGAGATCAGGTCGACCGCCGCGATGTACAGCGGGCCGAACAAACCGAGTCCAGCGCCGGGGAAAGCGACATCGGTGAGCGTGTCCGTGCTGCCCTCGATCGGGAAAATCGCCTTCAGGGCGGGCGGATTCTGCTCGGCCGCCTTGAATTGATTGATACCCGAGTAGGAGATGCCGGACATGCCGATATTGCCGTCCGACCACGGCTGCTTACTCGCCCAGTCGATCATTTCCAGGGTGTCCTGGTTCTCCCGGCTCTGGAAGAACTGCCAAGAGCCCTGCGAATATCCGGTGCCGCGAACGTCGGCCACGATGTAGGTGTAGCCCTGCTGCACCAGCTTGCGGTCCGCGCCGAAGGCACGCGGAGCACCGCCTGCCAGCGCCTTGGTCAGATCGGTGATCGAGTCGAACGGCGTGCCGCTGAAGTCGAACCTGTTGACCAGCTGGATCAGCGCGTCCGACAAGACCGGGATGTTCAGGGCGATGTCCGCGATCAGCGACGCGAATTTCGTGTACGGGGTCAGGTTGATGATGGTCGGCAACGGCTCGTCGACGATCCGCCCTGCGGCGTCGACCGGCCGATAGATGTTGGCCTTCAACACCGTTCCGTCGGTCATGGTGATCGGTACGTCGAAGTCGATGTGCACCGGGCCCGGATACTTCGCCGGGCCGTCGTACGCGGCGGTCCACGCCCGGCCCAGTGCGCCGCCGTCCGGCGGCGACTCGGCGGTGGCCGTGCTCGGCACCACCCATAGCGCGGTCATGGCGGTCGCAATCGCCAAGATCCCGACTCTGCTCAACGCGCGGCGAACTGTCCTCATCGACCTCGGCCCCTTGCTATGTACTTGGAAACACTGCCGTACCTATGGTGGATGTGAGAGTAACGGGGACCACACCGAATGGGCAAGTATGACCCCGGTCACTCTCCGCAAGCGACTATTGTCAGGAGATGGGATTGGAAGCCGGCGTCGATCGCGGCCGTCTGCCACGCGGCACACACGGCATGACGCCGGAGGCGGTGGCGCACTCGCAGCGCATGCGGATGTACCTCGGCGTGCTGGAGGCCGTCGCCGAAAGAGGTTACGGCGAAACGACTGTCGGCGATATCGTGGCCCGCGCGAACGTCTCGCGGCGCACCTTCTACCAGTTGTTCCGCGGCCGGGACGACTGCTTCACCGAGGCCTTCGAGGCCGCGGTCGAGCTGGTACTCGGCGAACTGGACCGGAGCGTGCAGGCCTTGCCGCGCTCGGAGTGGCGCGCGCTCATCCGCACAACGCTGGAGACCTACCTGCAGGTCCTGGCCGAGAACGGCATCTACGCCCGCGCGCTGCACATCGAATGCCTGGTCGCCGGGCCGATCGTCGCCGAGCAGCGGCGTCAGATGAAAACGTTGCTCGCGCACCGCATGCGCGCGGCCTTCCGAATCGGCCGCGGCGAGGGCGATATCCCGGCCGACATTCCGACCGATATCTTCGACGCCCTCATCGGCGCCGTCGACGATCGCATTCGCGATTGCCTGGAAGGCCCTGGCCCGCAAGCACTACCGGCGCTCGGTGCACACCTGTACCAGATCACCATGGCGCTGTTCGGCGTGCCGGAATGGGACGCTTAACCCGGGCCGTTCCCCTGCGCGGAATACAGGCTCACTTCGCCATCCTCACTAAGGAATGCGTTGACCAGCATGATGCCTTGCGCCTGCAGTTCATCGGGTTCCGGCGCCTCGGTGGTGATCGAAATCTGCGGTATGACCGCCCAGTTCACCACATAACGCTCCGGTGGTCCGTCGTCGTCGGACAGCCTGGCGAGACGGAAGACCGATATGGTCTTGCGAACGATGAGCGTGCGCACGACCTCACCGATTCGCTCGGGGTCTTCCAGCGCGAACATGAACCCGAATGTCAGCTCGGGCGATGACACGTAGGCGGGCACGAACGTCGAGGCTAGTCGATCGAACGACCCCGCGCAGCCGCCGCGCCGAACCGGTAGCTACCCGTGCGCCCAGTCGACCTTGCCGGTAATACCGGCGGTGCACGCACGTGACCTACCCGTAACGGATCATAACGATTTACCAGCTGCTCACAAATTTGTACACCATACTATTGCGCCGATTCGGCAACCGCGCTTTCCTGAAAGGGTCCCGATTTCTCGGGACGTCTTCCTCATCGCATCGTCGCGGATTTCCCGGTTACTTTGCCGTGCTGGTGGACTGTGGGGGTGGCGTCCGAGCGCGGGGCTGCGCCGGAGCCGAGGGGTGCCCCTCCCCGAAATCCCCCTCGGCCCTGGCGCATCCAGAATGGGATCGTTACCGCAGGGGTGCACGCATATGCCGACCGAATACGCAGCTGTCCGTATCGGGACCGAAGAGTTACCACCGCCTGCCGAACTATTGCGCGCGTTCCGCGAACCCGACGACCCGAACCGCAACCGGCACAGCGTGCTCAGTGCCGCACGGCAACTCGTCGAATGTCACGAACGAAGAAACAAGGCGATCGAAGCGGCGCATGCGCCGGGCGCCGCCGCGGGGCGGGTCGCGGCGTGCAGCCAGCTGGTCGAGGACATCGACGGGCATCGGGCCGAACTGGTCGGGCGCATCGACACCTGGGTGGCCGACAATGTCGAGCACCGCGGCGGCGCCTCGTTGCATACCGAGACGCTCGGCGCGGTGATCGATCGACTAGCGGCGAAATGGATTGCGGCACAACGAGCTTTGCGTCGGACACCGCAGCAGCGGACGCACCCGGTGCAGGTGGACGGGGAAGCCCACCTGCAGTGGTGCAGGCTCGCCGAACTGACCGACGGCTATCGGGATCTGATCACCGACGTCACCGAGCACCGGCGCAGGCTGCCGGTGTGGTGATCAGCGGGTCTCGTCGACTCCCGGCTCGACCACCTCGGGGTCCACGAACGGCGCCTCGGTGGTCACCGTCGGCTTCGGCGCCGGGGGTGCCAGATCATCGTCACGATCGAGATCGAGGTCCTGCTGCGCCGCGGCGTCCCGCCGGGCGGCGTCGGCGGCTTCCTTCATCTCGATCGCGTCGGTGAACCACTCACCGATCTCCTTGGTGACCTCCGCGACGGTGCCCGCGATGATGCCGGCGATATTGCCGACATGCTTGGCACCCGAGGACGTCAATTCTTGAATGAGATCCTTGTTGCTTTCGAATTTCCCGATCATTCACACGCCCACTTCGCTTGCCTTTCGCTGACGCATCACGATAACACCGGGCGACGGTTCGCTCTTGACCAAGCTCGGCGGCAACGCGAGCTTGCAAATCTTCCACCAGACCGAACCGATCTGCTTGCTGAACGAACCCGTGTTGTACGGGAGTCCGTACTTTTCGCACAATGCGCGAACCTCCGGCGCAATCTCCGGATAGCGCGCGGCCGGGATGTCCGGGAACAGGTGGTGTTCGATCTGGTGCGACAAATTGCCGGACATGATGTGGAACAGCTTGCTGCCGGTGATGTTGGCCGAGCCGAGCATCTGCCGGATGTACCACTCGCCGCGGGTCTCCTCGGCGGTCTCCTCTTCGGTGAACGTCTGTACGCCGGTAGGGAAGTGGCCGCAGAAGATGATCGAGTAGGCCCACACGTTGCGGACCAGGTTCGCGGTCACGTTGCCCGCGAGCGTGCTGACGAACAGCGGGCCGGTCAGCGCCGGGAAGATCAGGTAATCCTTGAGCGCCTGCTTGCTCGCCTTCTTCACCTGGCCGAGCACGGTGCGCTTGATGTCGGCCCAGGATCGCTTGCCGCGCACCACATTCTCGATCTCCAGGTCGTGTGCCATCACGCCCCACTCGAACAGCATCATCAGCGCGAACGCGTACAGCGGCTGGCCGAGGCGCAGCGGGTTCCACGACTGGCTCTCGTCCATCCGCAGGATGGAGTAGCCGATGTCGCGGTCCTTGTTGTGGATGTTGGTGAAGGTGTGGTGGATGTAGTTGTGCGAGTGCTTCCACTGGTCCGCCGGGCAGACCGTATCCCATTCGAAGACACGGGAATTCAGGCCTGGCTCACGCATCCAGTCGTACTGGCCGTGCATGACGTTGTGGCCGATCTCCATGTTGTCCAGGATCTTCGACACACTCAGCGCGGCGACCGCGGCCAGCCAGACCGGCGGCAGGAAGCCGAGGTACATCAGGCCGCGCCCGGCGATCTCGAATCCGCGCTGCGCCTTGATGATCGAGTAGAGGTACTCCCGGTCGCGGTCGCCGAGATCGGCGACGACCTTGGCGCGCAGCTCGTCGAGCGCCTTGCCGAGTTCTTCGATCTGGTCCGGGCTCAATACCAGCGGGCCGTCTTCGGTTTCGGTCAGGATTGTCATTGCGATGAATCCTTTGCTAGTCAGATGTCGATGTCGACGTCGCCCACGGGGGCGTTGATGCAGAGCTGGATGGGCTGATCCGGGTCACTGTCGGTTTCGCCGGTGCGCAGGTTGCGGGTGCAACCGGTGCGGCGAACCGCGGTGCAGGAGAAGCAGATTCCCATCCGGCAGCCGTATGCCGGGCTGAGACCGGCGGATTCGGCCTGCTCCAGCAGGGGCGCGCCGTCGTTGTCCGCGGCGACGCCGCTGGCCGAGAAGTTCACCGTGCCGAAGACGTCGTCGGCGTTGACCGGCGTGAGCGAGAGCGTGAATTCCTCGGTGTGCAGCCGATCTTCCAGCTGCTCGGCCTCGAAAATCTTGCGCACCGCGTCCATCAGCGCGGACGGCCCGCAGACGTAGGTGTGCGCGTCGGCGAACCACGGCGCCACCCGCTCCAGCTCGTCGTAGTCGAAGTACCCGCTGGACTGCACGGGCGCCACGTCGACCCACGGCGCCGTCGCGTCGGCCCTGGCGGTATCGGACCGCCACGGATGACGCAGTTCGATGCGGAAGTTCTGGTGCCGCCGCGCGATCGCGTCGAGTTCCGCGCGGTGCGGAACCACCTCGGGCGATTTCGCGTAGTGCAGGAAGACGACCTCACCCGGGTAGCCCTCGTCGGCCAGGGTGCGCAGCATCGACAGCACCGGCGTGATGCCGCTGCCGCCGCTGATCAGCAGCACCCGGTCCGGGCGCAGGTCGGGCAGCCGGAAGACGCCCGCGGCCGGCGCCAGATCGACCACCATGCCCGGCGCGGCGTTGCGCGCGAGGAACTGCGAAACCAGGCCGTCGGGATGCGCCTTGACGGTGAGCTGGAGATATCTGCTCCGGCCGCCCGCCGGATTGACCGGCGAATAGCAGCGGGCGTGGCGGACACCGTTGATCACCACGCCGATCTGGACGTACTGCCCGGCGGCGTGGCCTTTCCATTGCCGGGTCGGGCGCAGGGTGAGCGTCACCGAACCGGGGACCGAGCGGTCCACCTGGGTGATCTCGGCGCGCATCTCCCGCGCGGTGAGCGTGGGGCGCACGAGTTCCAGGTACCGGTCCAGCGGATGTGGCGTGGTCAGGGTCTGCACCAGGTTGATGAGATCCACCATCTGTTCTCCGTGCCTCGTGTCGGGGTGCCTCAGGGTCGGGGCTGTTCGACTGGGAGAGGACCCGCGACGTTGCGTTCCAATTTCAGTGCACGTCTGTACACTCAACTAGTGTGACCGATGACCGGGGTCCGGTGTCAACCGGCAAAACATGTGACACGAACAACATCTTGGGGTCGGTGGAATGGTGAACGGATGTATGCTCACCGTGATGAGCGAGCAGGCAGCAACTCGAGGCGAGCGCAAGGAGCGCACGCGACAGGCCCTACTGGACGGCACCCTGGCGCTGGCCGCCGACCGCGGGTTCGCCGCGCTGAGCCTGCGCGAGATCGCCCGCTCGGCGGGCATCGTGCCGACCGCCTTCTACCGGCACTTCGCGTCACTGGACGACCTGGGCGCCCAGCTGGTCGATGACGGCATCACCGCGTTGCGGCTCGCACTACGCGAGGTGCGCCGCAAACCCGACGCGAGCCTGTCCGACACCGTGCGCTTCGTCTTCACCCAGGTCGACCCGAAACGCGAACTGTTCGGCTTCCTGACCAGAGAACGCCACGGCGGCTCCGCCGCACTCCGCAAATCCATTGCGCTGGAACTCCAATTGATCGTCCGCGAACTGGTCGCCGACCTCTCCCGCATCCCCGCCCTAGACTCCTGGACACCCGCAGACCTCGAGATCGCCGCCGACCTCCTGGTCGCAACCGTCACCGACGGCATCGTCGCCTACATCTCGGCCCCGCCACGCGAACAAGACAACATCATCACCCGCACCGTCCAGCAAATGCGCTTGATCTCACTGGGCATGGGCGCCTGGTGGCCCCCGAAAGAGCGGTAGTCCTCAGCGGGCCTCGGGATCGAGCGCCAGCACCGAGCGGCCGCCGTTCACCGGCAGCACCGCGCCGTTGACGAAGCTCGCGTCCGCCGAGAGCAGATACGCCACGGCCGCGGCCACCTCGCCGGTGGTCGCCACCCGGCCGATCGGATGCAGTTCCGCCATCTGACGCTCCACCCTGGCCGCCACCGAAGGATCAAGGGCCGCAAGGAATTCCGCATAGCGCTCGGTCGCGACCGAGCCGGGTGCCACGGCGTTCACCCGAATCCCCTTCGGACCGTACTCGACTGCCAGCGCACGGGTGAGCCCCTCGATCGCGGCCTTCGCGGTGCTGTAGGGCAGCGCGCCCGGCACGGCTCGTTGCGCCTGGTGTGAGGTGATATTCACGATCGCGCCGGGAGTTTCGGTGTTCAGGAACCGGCGAACAGCGGTGGTGCAGCCGACGACCGCCGGCGCCAGGTTGGCGGTGATCAGATTGACGACACATTCGGCGGACTCGGAATGCACTGACGCATCACGGAATACGGCCGCATTGTTCACCCAGCCCGTCAACGTGCCCGCCTGCTGCGCGATATCGGCGGCCTGCTCGGCGATCGCCTCGGACGAGGCATCACCGAGCACCGGAATCACCCGGCCGCCAGCCCATTCGAGTGCCTCAGCATCTCGCTCGACAGCGACCACGACATTCTCCCGGCCGAGCAGCCGCTCCACGATCCCCCGCCCGATCCCCCGCCCGCCACCGGTCACCACATACGAAAGCGCCATACGCCCGATGCTAGACAACCGGGTCCACGGGCTACCCGAAGATCATCTGGTGGCCGCGGGCGGTGTCCATGTACTCGCGGACGCGGTGGATCAGGCCGTCGTGTAGTTCGAAGATGAAGCAGTAGTCGTTTTCGTAGATGTTGCCGTTGATGAGCGTGGCACTCATCGTCTCCTCGACGATGACACGGTCGCCTTCGGCGTAAAAGCCGTGGAAGTCGACGGCTACGTTGTCGGCGAACAGCTTCGGGAAGCCGTTGGCGATGAAGTCCGCGATAACCGTTCGGCCGATCATGCGGCTCGGGCCGTCCAGAAAGACGGCGGTGGCGTTGTTCGGCGGCGCGAGCCACTCGGCGTCTTCGGTGAAACATGCTGCTATCGCATCGAAGTCATGTGCCGCGAAGGCTTTCCACGCGCTCTGCACGATGGCCTTACTGTCCTGAGTCACCTCCTCGACGCTACAAATTTTCGACCGATAAGCTGGCGGAAAACGGACGAGGTCACCTCGATGGATTTGGTCACCTCTCGCAGGACTGCCGTATCTCGACCAGTTCACTGACCTCGGTCTGCTGATTCGCCATTGAATCAGCAGACCGAGCGCCGGTCAGTTGGTCGGTGTGCGCGGTTCGGAGAATGCGATCGCCCTGTCGAGTTCGGGGCGGATCAGGGACCAGGAGGAGTTGCCGAAATCGGCGTGGTCGCCGTGGATTTGGGTGAGCCAGAGGTTGTTGGTGTGCTGGGCGAGCCCGGTGATCATGAGCGGGCCTTCCTCGTCGTCGGGTGATTGGAACACCTGCATGACCGGCACGGTGAGGTAGTCGCACAGCGGGGAACGGATCACTCGTTCCGGCGTATTCGCCCGATACATCTGCACACCGGAGACCGTGTCGGCGTTGGCCCACTCGACGGGCGGGTTGCCCTTGAGCTTCATGAATGCGGTGAGGAAGGGCTCGGCCAGACCGAGGCGCATGAAAGCCTCGGGCACTTCGGGCGTTTCGAAGCCCGCGAAATAGTAGATCCTGCCCAATTGGGCGGCGAGCGGCGGATATACCGAGGGGTCGTTGAAGTCTTCGGCCAATGCGTAGTGCACCAAATCCGCGCTGGACGCGCCGATCGAACTGAGGGATACGATGCGGCCGGGGTTGCGGTATTGGTATTCGGCGGCGATCCAGGCCCCAAAAGCGATGCCGTAGTTGTGAATCGGACGTCCTGGCGCGGTTTTATCGATCACCGCGCCGTATTCACCGGCCAGGTTTTCCAGCGTGTAGGCCGCAGTGTCGGTGGGATGTCCGGATTGGCCGGAGCCCCGATGGTCGTAGCGCACGACGTGATAGTCCGAGGCGAGCCTGCGTGCGGAGAGTTCCAGGATCTCCGAGCTACCCGGCCAGCCGCCGGTCATGACGATCGTCGGAGCCTGCTCGGCGCTCGGCCCGTATTCGAAAATGGAGATCGGGATCCCCTGGTATTCCGCGAAGCTGTGCCGCGGCTGCTCCGGCTCCGGATCTGCCGCGGCGAAGGCGATCGAGGAACCGATCAGCGCCCCGGTCACGACGATTGTCGCGCCGATATTCAGCCAGCGCCTGCCCGCGTGCTGTTTGCCTGCCGATGTGACCATCACATTCGCTCCTTCTCGATCCAGCTCGGATGAGGTTTCCGAGATGCAGTGCTCGTGAGGGCCTACTGCGAATGTGTTCACAGCATGGGGCCGACGCCGGTGCATCCGGCCAATGCGGCACTACTCGGTTCAATTTATGTACCAATAGGTACTTAATTACTGTCTACCGACCGCCGAGGGTTGTCAAGAGGTATATTTACTGGCCGGTACATAATGGAGGTCACATGGTCGAATGAGGTCGCCCACGGAAGTACGATCGCGATGCCGCGCTCGAGTGCGCGCGACCGCCCACCTTGCGAATTCGGTCATGGGCGCGTGGCGATAGCCGAGGGGCGTTGGCCCGCAAGGGACGTCACGTCAGATGCAGCGGACCGGCACCGGCACTACAGTGAGTGACGTGCGGATTCGGCGGTGGCGGCGGGTGTATCTGGCCGCGGAGTACGCGGCGCTGTTCTTCGGTGGCGCAACGGTTTACAACCGGTATCTGCGCGGCACCAGTCCGATCCCGGCGCTCGCAGCGGGGGCCGCTCTCGCGACGAGCTATCTGCGACGATCGCCCGACTTCGATCGGGCGGCATTGTGGCGGCCGCAGGCGTTTCCCGCGCAAACACGGTCGATGGCAACGATGGCGGGTTCGAGCGCGCTCGCCCTCACCGCGGCGGTCGCGCTGCTGCGGCGCAAGAACCTCTTCGATCTGCCGCGCAGCAATCCGGCCCTGTGGCTGGCGGTGATGGTGCTGTATCCGGCGCTGAGCGTATATCCGCAGGAGTTGATCTTCCGATCGTTCCTGTTCCACCGGTACGCGCCCGCCTTCGGCGACGGCACCGGGATCGTGGTCGCGAGCGCGGCCGCCTTCGCCTACGTGCACATCGTGTTCGGCAGTTGGATCTCGGTGCTGCTGAGCGGACTCGGTGGCGCGATCTTCGCGGTCCGGTATCAGCAGACGCAGTCGTTGTTCACCGCGTCCGTCGAGCATTCGGTCTACGGAATCCTGGTCTTCACCGTGGGTTTGGGCACGTACTTCTATCACGGCGCGGCCGAGGTACGACCGAAGAACAACTGAACACCGAATCGAGCGTGGCATCGATGACAAGCCCGAATCGGTAGCGCTTCAGTTCGCTAGGCGCCGATCGATTGCGCCAGGAACGGCCAGGACGTGCGCAGGTCGTCTTCCCAATAACCCCACGAGTGGGTACCGACCGGCCGATCATCGAACGTCACCGGGATGTTCAACTCGTGCAGCCGGTTCGTCAGATTGACCGTGCAGTAGTGGATAGCCGCCTCGATCGGCCCGCCGAAGGCGATCTGCACCGGCAGCGGAATCCGGCCCTCCTGCACCCGCCGGTCGAACGGAGTGTCGTGCGGAGCGGCCGCGAAGCCACTGCCCGCACTCAAATAGACGGCGGTTCCGCGCAACCGTTCCGCGTTGACCAGCGGATCATTCTCGCGCCACAGCGGACCATTGGCCGGGCCCCACATGTTCTCGACACTTTGCCCGCCGCCCCAATTCTCCACCGTGAGCCGGACGAACTCGTGCCCGACCGGGTCCGAGGTCTGCGCGCAACCGCTGTAGGACGCCACGCTGCTCCAGAACCCGGGCTTGGCGATCGCCAGGTTCAGCACCGAGGTGCCACTCATCGACACACCCGCCACCGCGCGATTTCCGTTCGCTCCCAAGAACTCCTCGATCACCGGCGGCAGCTCCTCGTTCAGGAACGTCTGCCACTTGTTGAAGCCGAGCACGGCGTCCGGGCGAATCCAGTCGGTGTAGTACGAATTGGCGCCACCGAACGGGGTCACCACGTTGATGTCTTTGCCGCTCAAGAAGCTCACGGCGTCGGTCTGCACGTCCCAGCCACTCTCATTCGGACCACCGCCGGAGCCGTTGAGCAGATACAGCGTCGGCCGCCCCCGGTCCGCGGCGCGAATCACCTGCACCGGGATCGCCCGGTTCATCGCGGGTGAGAAAACATTGACAACCTGCTGCCGGTCATTCACGTCCTGCACCGAAACCACGCCCGGTGCCGCGGCGGCGGTGCCTGCCGCGCCGACCAGTCCGGCCGCGGCCAGCGCACCGGCAAGCACCCAGTGCAGCGTTCTCCTTCGTGTCGATCGCCGTGTTCTCAAGTCGCAGCCCCTCTCGCTTGCTTACTGTCGGCCACGGTGGCCGATGACGCACCGGGACGTCGCTGTCCTGGCACGGCATGGCGATGACGGGCCGGGACGCCGATGGCCCGGAACGGCATTGCAAGGGGGATTCGCGTGGCCATCGTCGGCGGTTTGGTCCGCCGCCGATTGTTTTCGGCGGATCAGCGCGGCGGTTGGCTCATGTCCCGGTTCACCTGCGGGATCTCGATGCTGATCGGCAGCCGCAGTTCGGCAAGGTAGATCAGCGCCGCTTGACGGAGGAACTCGTCGAACAGCCAGTAGGCGTCCGGCGCCAGCGGAATCACGGGCAGTAGGCCCTCGCGGACCGCGATGAACGGCCCCCAGCTCACCCGGAGCAGCGGATCCCAGACCGGCTCCCTGGGGATGGCGAGTCCGTCGGCGATCTTGTCGCCGAGCAGGAATCGGGTGAACGCGCCGAGGACCGGCTTGCTGAGCACGGCGAGGTCGAGATTCACACCGAGCCGCAGCAGCCGGTCGGCCAGCGCGACGCCCTCGGGAGTCGGCTGCAGGATCGGGTCCAGCACCTGCGCGGCCTGGGCATCGGCCGCGGCCCACGAGTCGGGGATGTACTCGTCGCGGACGCCGAGCAGGTGCGCGCACACCTGCCACGAGTGCAGGAAGGCCGCGGACTCGTTGCCGGGGATGGGCACTTGCCACGCGGTCAGCTGCTTCATCACGGTCGTCGGCAGGCTGTGCCAGGTGACCATGATGTCGTTCTGGCTGATCGGAACGTCCTCCTCGGCGGAGTGCACCCAGTACGGCGACTGCGGCAGCAGGTGCCGTACCGCGGCGTGCACCAGCCGGGTCTTGACGCACGTCACGACCATTTCACCATCGGGCGCATAGGCATTCGCGGTGCCGATGTCGTAGCCGAGTTTCGCGGTCTTGGAGATGCGGTCCTTCAGATCCTGACCGCCCTTGGAGTAGTAGACCGCCCGCGCCTCCTTCGGAATGACCGTGCTCATCATGCCGCTGGCCAAGCCGTACAGCACGCCGAGATACAGGCCGCGCTTCTTGTTGAATTCGACTGCGGTGGTCAGTTTGCCCTGGTCGGTCCACTGCGGGAGTTGGCGGGCGTACTCCATGAAATCCCTTAGCTCCGTGGGTAATCCGGCAGGCAACGGCTGACCGTTTCTGGTCCAGGTGCGCAGGAGGTCGTTCACTCTCGGCACCTCGCCACGGTCGATCAGCGCGGCGACCACGAGGTCTGCCTCGGCATCCCATATCGTCATCGGATCGGCGCCGGATCCGCTGCCTGCCACCGAGCCGCTGGGTGACCAGCTCCATGGTTCTGCCCTCGCCGGCGATACCGCTGCCAGTGCGCCGAACGCGCCCAGGGCTCCGCCTGCCTTCAATGCGTTGCGTCTGCTGAATCCGTCCATGTCGCTACTCCTCGCTGAGTCCAGACGCCATCGTGGTGACGCAGGGACGGCGATTCGCGCCGGTTCGCGCCGATAGATGGAAGAATAGTCATTAACTTAGCAAGTTCAGCGAGGTAGCGGATCGACTTTGAGAAACTGACGCAGGATCTCTCTCATCAGGAGATCATCGAGTGCGCGCCGAGAGGTCAAAGATGCTATCGAGCCGGGTATTTCACAAGATTGCGAGTTGCGCCAAGACAGAGCCATGACGGACCGGCCGCCGCACCAGAGTGCACACCGCACGATCACACCTAGTCATGAGCATCGATAACCATGAGTTACATACCCGACGCGATCAGCACGCCCCTCAACGTGCTGATCGCGCGACCTTCGGATGTCAGGGCGTGGCGAGCTGGTCCCATTGCATCCGCGCGTCTTCGTTCGGGAAGCCATTGCGGATCGTGACGTAGGACGTGCCCGCCGCGACCGGAACACTCAGGCGGCGGGTGTCCAGCGCGGCCTTGTAGACCGTGCTGGCCTTGCCGTCCGGAAAGAAGACGTACTCGAGGGTGAAGTTCTGCCGGTAGTTCCCGCTATCGCAGTCAGCGAGGAAGGCCAAACCCCAACCGCCCGGCGCATTTTCGACGCACTGATGTTTGCCCCGCGAGGTGAGTTCGCGCGTACTGAACGCGATCGTGTCCGGTCCGGTCGTCGCGCGCAGCCACCACTGGCGGCGATCGTTGGCATTGCACGGGGCGAATCGGGCGGTGCCGCCGATTCCGTTGTGCGGGTCGTTCTCGGTGGTCATGCACTGGCCGGTACCTCGGTTGTACATGAGCCAGTACGCGAACTCAGCGTGCGCGGGACCGGCCGCGCCGACGGTGGTGGTGGCGACGGCCGCGGCGATCAAGGCCAGCGTGGCCGTCCGTGCCGCGGCGAAGGTGCTGATCAAGGATTTCATTGGTGCCCCCGGTATTTGGCCGATGGATGAATGCCATCGAAGTCTCTGCGGCGGCAGTCTCACGCGAGTTTCACCGCGCTCTCACACGGTGCACGCGGCATCGCGACGGCTCGACGTCGGCTGCCTGACAGGAGGCGCGCAACCGGTTCCGTAGCAACCCATCCCGATTCAACTGGACCGCCGGTCAATATTCACTTGCGACTGGATCGGCTCGCGAGCAAGGTGGGGTTATGACTGATTACGAACCCATTCGCCGTGTCGTCACCGGTCACGACAGCACAGGCAAAGCCATCGTGGTCGACGACGAACAGGTGCCCTCCGTGTCACCACCGGAATTCGGTGGGCGCTGGGCGATCTGGGCCGCAGACGCCCCCGTGGCCCTCCCGAACGACGGCACCGCTCCGAAGGTCGGCGACGCACAGTTCCCGCCGTCCACCGGCGTCAAGATCATCAAGATGGCACTACCGCCGAAATACAACCCAGATACGTTGTCGGACAAGCCCGAACTATTCGACCCGGAGCTCCTAGCTCAGCTCGGCTTCCTGGTCGACCCGAACCCGCCGGGCAGCTACGGCACCCGCCCCGGCATCACCGGCATGCACGCCAGCGCCACCGTCGACTGCGTACTCCAGCTGTCCGGCGAATCGGTATTTCTCTTGGAGGACAACGAGATCCACCTGAAACCAGGCGACTGGCTGGTGATCAACGGCGTCGTACACGCCTGGCGCAACGACCGCGACGATCCCGCAGTGCTCATGGGCGTGATGGTCGGCGCCGAGCACAGCGGCATCCCAACCCGCTGACGTCTCCCCCTCAGTCGAGACAGAACTCGTTGCCCTCGACGTCCTGCATCAACTGACACGACTCGTTGACACCATCGGCACGCAGCAATTCCCCTCGAACCGCGCCGAGGCCGACCAACCGCACACACTCGGCCTCGAGCGCCGCCAGCCGCTCTTCACCCACGAGCCCAGTGCCGACCCGCACATCGAGATGCACCCGATTCTTTACTGCCTTGCCTTCGGGAACGCGCTGAAAGTACAGCCGCGGCCCAACCCCCGAGGGATCGATGGCGCCCGAGCCCTGATACTCATACCCCAACACCTCGCACCAGAAATGAGCAACACGCTCTGGTTCTGCGCAGTCAAAAGTGACTTGGAACTGTTTAACTGATCCCATCGGTCAAACATAGCGGTCTACCAGGTGACCAGAAGTTGCCGCACACCACAGACACCGATACCGTCCGGCCGCATCCGAACCTCGTTCGCGGGCACCGCGAGGCGCAGGGTCGGAAACCGAGACATCAAGGCGGGCAGCGCGGTGCGCAGCTCGACCCGCGCCAGCTGCTGGCCGAGGCACTGGTGGATGCCGTGGCCGAACCCCAGGTGTCCCACCGCATTGCGTCGTAACTGGAGGCTGTCGGGACGGTCGAACACGGCCGGATCGCGATTGGCCGCCTGTAGTGAAAGCGCCACCGTCTCACCGGCTTTGATCACTTGTCCGGCCAGTTCGACATCCGCGAGGGCGGCGCGGGTCATGGTATGTACGACAGTCAGGTAGCGCAGCAGCTCCGCCACGGCACGGTCGGGTTCGGTGCGCAGCGCGGCCAGCTGTTCTGGGTGGCACAGCAGTGCAAAAGTGCTGAGTGCCAACGTATTCGCCGTGGTCTCGAATCCGCCGATCATCAACAGCGCGGCTACTCCGGCGAGTTCGACGTCCGCGAGATCGGTGGCGGTCAGATCGCTGAGCAGGTCGTCGGTCGGTTCGGTCCGTTTGGCGGCGATCAGGTCCCGCAGGTATTCCTGGGTCTCCTCGAAGGTGATGAGGCCTTGTTCGAAGTGTTCGTCCGGGAGGACGGCCAGATCGTTCAGCTTGCCGACCAAGTCGGCCACCAGGCGCTGGAAACGATCCCGATCGGCTGCCGGCACGCCGAGTAGTTCACAGATGATCAGCGCTGGTACCGGAAGGGCGAATGCGGTCACCAGATCCACTGGACCACCGGCATGTTCCATGGCGTCGAGACAATCGGCGCTGATCTGCGCGACCCGCCCGGTGAGCAGCCGCATGCGCCGGACAGTGAACTTGCCTGCCAACAGCTTTCGATAGCGAGTGTGCTCGGGGGCGTCCAGGTTGAGGAAAGCGCCCGGCGGCGCCGGGGGCAGTTGGCCAAGGTCCGCCAGCGCGGAGTGCATCAGCTCGGGTCGCACGCTGAAACGCGGATCGGCCAGGATCGTCCGCACCGTGGCGTGCCCGGTCGCCAGCCAGCCGTGGTGGCCATCCGGAAACACCATGCGGGTCAACGGATTCCGCTCACGAATGGGCGCCAGTTCGGTGGGTGGATCGAAGGGACAGCCCGCAGGCTGAGCGGTAGGCAACGAGACAACGGTGGTCAGCGGCTCGGTCATTGAATTCCTCACTGGCGCACAAGTTTCAGTATGCGCCGAACGCTAGGTTGCGTTCAGTGATTACTCAACGGAAGCCGTGCTGCAATTCTCGATTACCGCAGGTAAATTCGATTTCATCCGTGCAATGACCTTGCCGTCGAACGCAAATGTCGGGCACCCGACATGCAATGAGATGTCGCTGAACGCATCGAGAAGGAGAACCAATGCCAGGAGGCCGGCTCACGCTGCACGAGCGGGAATGTATTGCGGCCGGACTGGCCGACGGACTGGGCTACACCCAGATCGCAGGCCAGCTCGAACGGCCTGCCTCGACGATCAGCCGTGAGGTGACCCGCAACGGCGGACCCGGTCGTTATCGCGCGGACCGAGCGCACCGCGCCACCGCGGTGCGGGCCCGCCGCAGCAGGGCGGCCTCGGTGCAACAACCGGCCGCAGCGGGATTCGCGGCCGACAACGATGCGATACGCGATTTCGCGGCACACTTCACCGAGTTGTTCGTGTTCGACGGCATGCCCAGGATGCAAGCCCGGATCATGACGTGTCTGCACCTCGCGGATTCGGGCAGTCTCACCGCCGCCGAGTTGGTGCGGCAACTCGACGTGAGCCCGGCCTCGATCTCCACCGCCGTCGGCGCGCTGGAGCAGCGGGATCTCATTCGCCGGGAACGTGATTCGCGACGCCGCGACCTGTACTGCATCGATGACGACACGTGGTATCGCACCACGTTGAACCTCGCCCGTGCCGCCGGGGTACGGGTCGAGGCGGCCCGCCGCGGGGCCGAGCTCCTCGGTGTGACGACGCCTGCCGGCGTCCGGTTGGACGAGATAAGCCGATACCTCGACTATCTCGGCCGGGAGATGGTCTTGGTCGTCGAACGCTGGCACCGGGTGAGCGGATCGGGGCCGTAGCTGCGCGAAATCGTGCTGAGACGCCTGTGAAAGGTGCGGGGGCGACGCTCACCGGCATGAAGATTTCGAGACTTGCCGCCCTGGCCGGCACGATAATCGCCGCTGGGGCGATCGTTGGTAGTGGCGCTGCGAACGCTGTGCATCCGCCCACGACCATTACGCCGTATCTGTACAACCGGTTTGCCGACAAGTGTGTGACCGATCTCGGGAACGGTGGCGTCGAGTTGGGGGAATGTCAGTGGCAGTCGGACCTTTTCACCAGCATGATTCCCAGTCAGCGGTGGGGTGAGCTCAAGGTTCGGGATGATCCGCACGCGTTCCGTGTCGTCCGCATACATAATGGCCGGAATGGGTGTCTGACCAGTAGTTATCACGGTATCGGTGCGCGGGTCAGCGTGACACCGTGCTCCTCCAGCCCCAGGCAGGTCTGGGACGTCCAACCCGTGAGTGCGGGTGCACCATTCCAGAACGCGCTCATCTGCTCGGCCGACAACTACCTGGACAACCTTTGTGTGGGCACCGAAGACGGGCGCACCCTGATCATCAAACAGAGCACCACGTGGGGCGACCCGCGCAGGGGCAATTGGGATCTCGGCTGACCCAGGGGCTCGGTGTCGTTGCCCGGCAACAGGTAACGACACCGAGCACCGTTCAGAGACGAGCGGCCAGGCGGGTGCCCTGATCGATGGCGCGTTTGGCATCCAGCTCGGAGGCGAGTTCGGCGCCGCCGATGAGGTAGAGGTTCACGCCGGCGGCACGCAACTCGTCCTCCAGATCGCGGACGGATTCCTGGCCCGCGCAGATGATCACGTTGTCGACCGGGATCAGTTGCGGGCGTTGACGTTTCTCGCCGAAGCTGATGTGCAGGCCGTTGTCGTCGATGCGCTCGTAGTTCACGCCGCCGATGTGATCGACGCCCTTGGCCTTCAACGCGGCGCGGTGCACCCAGCCGGTGGTCTTGCCCAGGTCCTTGCCGAACGGGCTCGACTTGCGTTGCAGCAGCACGACTTCACGGGCAGCGGGCGACGGCTTCGGCTTGGTGAGCTGACCCCGCACCTGCTCGTCGTCGGCGGTGACGCCCCACTCCTCTTTCCACTCATCGAGCTTCAGCGTGGGATGCCCCTCGACGGTGAGGAATTCGCTCACGTCATAGCCGATACCACCCGCGCCGATCACCGCGACCCGCTTGCCGACCGGGCGCTCCTCGCGGACCAGTTCGGCATAGGACAGCACCATCGGGTGATCGATGCCGGGAATGTTCGGGATGCGCGGCTTCACGCCGGTGGCGAGCACCACCTCGTCGTACCGGGCGGCGATGAGTTCGGCGGCGGTCACCCGCTTGTTCAAATGCACCGTCACGCCGGTGATTTCGAGCTTACGACGGTAGTACCGGATCGACTCGTTGAACTCTTCCTTGCCCGGAATGCGACGGGCGATGTCGAACTGGCCGCCGATCTTGTCGTCGGCCTCGAACAGGTCGACGTGATGGCCGCGCTCGGCCAGGTTGACCGCCGCGGACAGCCCGGCCGGGCCCGCGCCGACGACCGCGACGCGCTTGGTGCGCCGGGTAGGCAGCAGCTTCAGCTCGGTCTCGTGTCCGGCGCGCGGGTTCAGCAGGCAGGACACCGTCTTGTGCACGAAGGCGTGGTCCAGGCAGGCCTGGTTGCAGGCGATGCAGGTGTTGATCTCGTCGACCCGGTCCTGCTTGGCCTTGTTGACCCACTCGGGGTCGGTGAGGAACGGGCGGGCCAGCGAAATCAGCTGCGCGTCACCGCGAGTCAGGATCTCCTCGGCGATCTCCGGCATGTTGATCCGGTTGGACGCGCAGACCGGAATGTTCACCTGCTCGGTGATTTTCGCGGTGAACTCGACGAAAGCCGCACGCGGCACCGAGGTCACGATGGTAGGCACCCGTGCCTCGTGCCAGCCGATGTCGGTGTTCAGGATGTTCGCGCCCGCGGCTTCGAGTTCCTTTGCCAGCGCGACGATCTCGTCGAACGTCTGGCCCTTCTCGACCAGCTCGGCCATGGAGAGCCGGAACACGATGATGAAGTCGGGGCCGACCGCGGCGCGGGTGCGGCGCACGATCTCCACCGCGATGCGGCGCCGGTTCTCCGGCGAGCCACCCCACTTGTCGGTGCGCTTGTTGGTGCGCGGCGCGAGGAACTGATTGATGAAATAGCCTTCACCACCCATGATCTCGCAGCCGTCATAACCGGCGAACTGGGCTAGCTTGGCGCAGCGCGCGTAATCGTCGATGGTCTGCTCGACCCCCTTGGCCGAGAGCTTGCGCGGCCGGAACGGGTTGATCGGCGCCTTGATCGATGACGCCGAAACACTGCCGGGCATATAGGAGTAGCGACCGGCGTGCAGGATCTGGATGGCGATCTTGCCGCCCTCCTTGTGCACCGCCTTGGTGATCGCCCGATGCCGGTAGGCCTCGGACTTGTTGGTCAGCTTGGCGCCGAACGGCAGCAGCCAGCCGGTGCGATTGGGTGCGTAACCGCCGGTGATGATGAGACCCACACCGCCACGGGCACGTTCGGCGAAGTAGGCGGCCAGCTTGTTGGTGTCCCACGCGCGGTCTTCCAGACCGGTGTGCATCGACCCCATCACCACGCGATTACGCAAGGTGGTGAAGCCGAGTTCAAGAGGCTCGAATAAATGAGGGTATGAACTCATCGGCGAGTCTCACCTTTCTCCGTTGGTCAATCCGCGCGCGGGGCTGTCGCGGGCGGATGCAGGGCGTGCAGAACTTCGTCGCACCATTCGACGAACCCCGCCTCCACGCGGACGCCCGCGCGCAGGACGAGGTACTGGTGCAGAGCCGTACCGGAAAGCTGATCCGGTGCCGGAAAGTCGCGTTTCTCGATGAGGCGATACACCTCGAGGCGCTGGGCGTGTTCGTCGCGATGGCGGGAGACCTCGGTGCGCAGCGCGCCGATATCGCCGTAGGCGGCGGCCCGGATCTTGACCGCGAGCTCGTTGCGCGGGGTACCGGTGTCGGACGGTTCGGCGATCCAGCGGGCCAGTTCGCCACGGCCCGCCGCGCTCACCGCGTACACCTTCTTGTCCGGCCTGCCCTCCTGGGTCACCGACTCGCTGTTCAGCCAGCCGGATTCCTCCATGCGCTTGAGCACGCGATAGATCTGCTGATGCGTCGCGCTCCAGAAGTACCCGATGGACTTGTCGAAGCGGCGGGCCAGCTCATACCCCGAGCCGGCCCGCTCGGTCAGCGAAACCAGCAACGCGTGCTCGAGGGCCATGCGGCAAGAGTAGCCGTGACACTCGGCACTATGCAACTGAGTGCATACCTCAGGTTTAGTGTCGGTCGTTGACCCCGTTGTGCGGGCGAAATCGCACTAGGCTGCGCGGCAATGAGTGAGCGAAGTGTGGTGCAGCGCGCATCGTCAAGCCGGGCGTCTGCGAGGAGCGGTCGTGAGTGAGCAGAGCGAGCGAACAGTGTTGCACTGTGCCTCGCGCATGGCGGAGCCGAGCGCTAGCAAGGTGGCGCCATGAGTGAGGTGGACGCGCGGGCGACGGTGGGGCAGGCCGCGGGGCGCGGGCACGTGGTGGCTTGGGGGTTCTGGGACTGGGGATCGTCGGCGTTCAACGCGGTGATCCTGACGTTCGTGTTCTCGGTGTATCTGACCGACAAGGTCGGTGACGATCTGCCCGGCGGGATTTCGCCGAGCGCGTGGTTGGGCTGGGCGCTCGGGATCGCGGGGCTGGTTGTCGCGGTGACGGCGCCGGTGAGCGGGCAGTGGTTCGACGCGTCCGCGAAACGTAAACGCTCCCTTGCCGTTTTGACCGGGCTCTGCATCGGGTCGATGACGCTGATGTTCTTCGTGCACGACGACTACCACTATCTGTGGCTCGGGCTGGTGCTGCTCGGGTTCGGCTCGGCGTTCTTCGAGCTGGCCGGCGTGCCCTACAACGCCATGCTGCGTCAGGTGTCGACACCCGCGACGGTCGGCCGGGTGTCCGGATTTGGCTGGGCGATGGGCTATTTCGGCGGCATCTTCCTGCTGTTGATCTGCTACTTCGGCTTCATCTCCGGCAGCGGTGACAGTCGCGGCGTGCTCGGCATCCCCACCGACGACGGGCTCAACATCCGGCTGGTCGCCATCGTGGCGGCGCTCTGGTTCGCCGCGTTCGCGCTGCCCGTGCTGTTCGCGGTGCCCGAATTGCCGCGCACCGACGCCGATCCCGGTGCCGCCAGCGCCGGGTTCTTCGGGTCCTATCGAGTATTGGTGCGCGACCTGCGCGAACTGTGGGCCGCCGACCGGCGCACCGCGGGCTTCCTGATCGCCAGCGCGATCTTCCGCGACGGACTCGCCGGCGTGTTCACTTTCGGTGCGGTGCTTGCGGTCCGGGTATACGACATCGCCGACTCCGACGTCCTCCTGTTCGGCATCGCCGCCAATGTCGTTGCCGCCCTGGGCGCGATCGTCGCGGGCCGATTCGACGACCGCGGCGGCCCGAAGATCGTCATCGTCGTCTCCCTCGCCTCGATGATCATCTGCGGCCTCGCCCTACTCGTAGTCTCCGGCCCCTTGATGTTCTGGATCTTCGGCCTCCTCCTCACCGTCTTCGTCGGCCCCGCCCAATCCTCGGCCCGTTCCTTCCTCACCCGCCTCGCCCCACCCGGCCGCGAGGGCCAACTCTTCGGCCTCTACACCACCACCGGCCGAGCCGTCTCCGTCCTCGCCCCCACCTTCTTCGGCCTCTTCGTCTGGTTCTTCGACAACGACCGAGCAGGCATCATCGGCCTAACCCTCGTCCTAGCCCTAGGCCTCCTCGCCCTACTCCCCGTCCACTCCCCCGATCCCACCGCGATCGCCACACCCCCCTCAACAGACGAGCACCCCGCCTAACCGCGCCAACGCCCAGCCGAGAGGGAACTGGTGCAAGTCAGCTCTCGGGCGATACCAGCACCAGTTCCCCCTCGACCACCACAAGGATTCGTGTGGGCGTGCCAACATCGATGCCGTGTGCGAATCCGCCGATCTGATGGCGTTGGAGCTGCCGTGGCAGCTATCCCTCGAGGAGGGGTGGGCGGCGTTCTGTGCGGGGAATTCGCCGGTGGGTGCGGCGGTCACAGATAGCGACGGCGCGGTGATAGCGCTGGGGCGCAGCAGGTTTCACGATCAGGCGGGGCCGGTGGGTCAGTTGGCAGGCACCGCGTTGGCGCATGCGGAAGTCAATGCTCTGGCCCAGATCGCACCGGGCGACCAGCGCGATTCGACGCTCTGGAGTTCGTTGCAACCGTGTCCGCTGTGTGCTGCGGCCGCGATGACCGCGCGGTGTGGTGAGGTGCGGTTTTTGGCGGCGGATCCGATGTGGGCAGGTGCCGAGCGGCTCCCTGAACTCAGCGCTGCCGTGAGCCTGCGTTGGCCCCGTTTCGACGGACCGCAGCCGGGGTGGCCAGCGTGCTGGCAGACGGCGTTGTCGGTGGCTTTTCAGACCGCTAGGGGACGCGGCGCTAGCGATGCCGTCACAGCGCGCGAGCAGATGGCACCACGCGCTGCGCGGCTCGGGCGTGCGCTCGGCGACGATGCCGACCGCCTCGCTTACCTGGTGAAGTTGACACTGCCCGCGGCCATCGGCGAACTGCTCGGCACGAGCCACCTCGACTAGGTAGTTGGGCCCCCTTGGCTGGTCCGCAGGTCGGGTGGTGGGGGTCGGCGGGGGCAGATCGCATAGGCTCCTGGCGTGAGCTTGCCCTCCCCTACTTCTGAGAATCGTGCGGTTGTTACCGGTGCCTCGTCTGGTATCGGTATGGCGCTGGCCGCTGAACTTGCTGCGCGCGGGTATTCGTTGATCCTGGTGGCGCGGCGGGGTGAGGTGCTCACCGAGTTGGCGCAGCGGTTGACGTTGGCGCATGGGATCGCGGCCGAGGTGCGGGCGGTGGACCTGGCCGATCGGGCGCAGCGTGGGGCGCTGGTGGAGGAGTTGTCGGCGCGCGATATCGCGATTTTGTGCAACAACGCGGGGATTGCCACGTTCGGGGCGGTCGCCGAGTTGGACCCGGGTTACGAGCGCTCCCAGATGGAGCTGAATGCTGTTGCGGTGCACGATCTTACGCTCGCGGTGCTGCCGGGGATGATCGCTCGCGGCGGTGGCGGCATCTTGATCAGCGGGTCGGCGGCGGGGAACATGCCGATTCCGAACAATGCCACGTACGCGGCCAGTAAGGCGTTCGCCAATACCTTCTCCGAGTCGCTGCGCGGTGAACTCAAGGGCTCCGGCGTCAATGTCACGCTGCTCGCGCCGGGCCCGGTGCGCACCGATGTGCCGGATCCGGCCGACGCGTCGATCGTGGACCGGCTGGTGCCCGACTTCATGTGGGTGTCCTCGGAGTACACCGCGAAGGTGTCCATCGACGCGCTGGCCCGCAACAAGATGCGGATCGTTCCGGGCCTGATCAGCAAGGGAATGAGCGTGGCGGGCCAGTACGGTCCGCGCGCGATGACCGCGCCGATCGCGGGCGCCTTCTACAAGAAGCTCGGCGGTTAGGGAGACCCCCGTCACGACCGGGTCAGGGATCCGTCAAGATCGGGCTTCCGGTCGTCAAGCACTCGTAAGCTGAACGTTTGCCCAAGAGGAAAGCGGCGTAGTCCTGACAGCGGCCCCGCATACGGAATAGCGGGGGCGCACACAGGAGACACCGTGACGCTGCTGGAAATCTTCCCGTCGCTGAAGTCGGGGATGCCCTCACGCCTCGACTCGGCCGTATGGCCGCGCGACACGCATTACGACGACGCGGGCCGGATCACGATCGGCGGGGTAGCACTGGCCGACATCGCAGATCAGTACGGCACTCCGACCTATGTCCTGGACGAGCGCGAGGTAAGGGAGCGCTGCCGGGCCTACCGCAAGGCTTTCCCCGAGGCCGAAATCATCTACGCGGGCAAGGCGTTGATGATCCGCGCGGTCGCCAACTGGGTCTCCCAGGAGGGACTGTCGGTGGACGTGTGCTCGTCCGGCGAGCTGGCCATCGCGCTCGCCGCCGGCGTCGCCCCGCGCCGAATCATCATGCACGGCAACGGAAAGTCGTTCGACGAACTGACCGCCGCGATCAAGGCCGGGGTCGGCCGGATCGTGGTCGACTCGCTGGCCGAGATCACGCTGCTCTCCGCGTTGGTCACCGACTCGCAGAATGTGCTGCTGCGCCTGTCCCCCGGCATCGACGTGCACGGGCACCCCGCGGTACGCACCGGCGTCACCGATCAGAAGTTCGGTTTCCCGATCGGCGGCGACACCGCCGCGGAGGCGGTCGCGCGGATCATGCGGCAGCCGAAGCTGAACCTGATCGGCTTCCACTGCCACCTCGGCTCGCAGATCAGCGACCCGGACTACTACGGCGAGGCCGTGCGCCGGGTGATCGCCGAGATGGCGCGGGTCCGCGAAGACCACGGACACCTGCTCACCGAGCTCGACCTCGGCGGCGGCCACGCGGTCGCCTACCGCACCGGCGACGCCGAGATGAACCTCGGCGAACTCGCCGCCATCATCGAGGACGCCCTCGACGCGGCCTGCGCGCGCCAGCACTTCCCGCGCCCGAATATCTCGCTGGAGCCCGGACGCGCCATCGTCGCGCACGCCGGCGTGACGCTGTACCGGGTGCTGTCGGTCAAGCACATCGAGGGCGGCCATACCTATGTCACCGTCGACGGCGGCATGAGCGACAACCCGCGCGTCGCGCTGTACGGCGCCCGCTACAGCGTCGTCGTGGCCAACCGGCACCCGACCTGCACGAGCATGACCGCGACGGTGGCGGGCCGCTTCTGCGAGTCCGGCGACATCCTGGCCACCGACGTGCAGCTGCCGGTCGACCTGCGGCCCGGCGAGGTGCTCGCGATGCCGTGCACCGGCGCCTACCACCACAGCCTGGCCTCGTCTTACAACAGCGTCGGCCGCCCGCCGATCGTCGCGGTGTACCACGGGCAGTGCCGGGAGCTGGTGCGCCGGGAGACCGTCGCGGACCTGATGTGCCGCGACATCGGCTGCTGAGCTGACCGACCCACCCCGGACCGCGCGGCTTTCCCGCCGCGCGGCCGGCGTGTCAGCGATCCGTCAAGATCAGCTCGGGGGTGGTCAATGTTGCGCTAAGCGCCCTTCCCGCGCCCGGTTCCGGGGCGTAGTTCTTGGTAGGCCCCGCAGATGGAGAAAGCGGGGAGCGGATCAGGAGAGCACCGTGACGCTTGTGGACTTCTTCGCGCCAACGCGGTCGGGCACGGCCGCGCACCTGGATTCCGCGGTATGGCCCTCCGATGCGCGCTATGACGCCGAGGGCCGGATCGTCGTCGGTGGCGTCGCGCTGAGCGACATCGCCGAAACCTACGGCACCGCCGCGCGGGTGCTCGACGAGCGGGAGGTGCGACAGCGCTGCCGCGCGTATCGCAAGACCTTCCCCGAGGCCGAGATCGCCTACGCCGCAACGGCGTTGCTGATCGGCGCGGTCGCCGACTGGATCACCGGCGAGGGGCTCTCGGTGGTCGTGTGCTCGCCCGGCGAGCTGATCGCCGCGTTCGACGCGGGCGTCGATCCGAGGCGAATCATCCTGCACGCCAACGGCGTATCCCGGGAGACGCTGGCGATCGCGGTCGCCCGGCGGGTCGGCCGGATCGTGGTCGGCTCGCTGGCCGAGCTCGACCTGCTCGCCGCCGTCGCCGACCGGCCGCAGCGGGTGCTCTTGCGCGTTTCGCCCGGTATCGAACGGGACTCGGCGCAGGACACTGCGGCGGGCTTCCCGCTCGGCGACGCCACCGCCGCGGCCGTGGCGCGGGTGCTCGGCACGCCGATGCTCGATCTGATCGGCTTGCACTGCCACCTCGGCTCGCAGATCTACAACCCGGATCACTACGGCGAGGCGATCCGGCGGATGGTCGCCGAGATGGCGCTGGTCCGGCACGATCACGACCGCATCCTGACCGATCTCGACCTCGGCGGCGGGCACGCGATCGCCTACCGCAACGGCGACGCCGAAATGAATCTCACCGAGCTGTCCGCCATCATCGAGGACGCCCTCGACGCGGCGTGCGCGCGGCAGCACTTCCCGCGACCGAACGTCGCGCTCGAGCCGGGGCGCGGGATCGTGGCAAGGGCCGGGGTCACCCTGTATCGGGTGCTGTCGGTCAAGTACAGCGACGGCGGGCACGTCTCCGTCGTCATCGACAGCGAGACCCGCACCAGGACAGGCGATTTCGCGGGCATGGTGGTGGCGAACCGGCGGGCCAGCGGTCCACTGGTGACCGCGACGGTCGCGGGGCGCGCGGGCGATGTCATCCTCGCCACCGACGCCCGGCTCCCCGCCGACCTGCGGATGGGCGAGCTGCTCGCCGTGCCGTGCACCGGCGCCTACCAGCACGGGTCCCCGCGCACCCGCGTCATCGCGGTCCGCGAGGGCCACTACGCGCAACTCGTGCGCCGCGAGCCGGACCTGCTCGACCGCGACGCGAGCTGACGACCGCCGCACGCCTTCTGATTTCCCGCACCTGGAATTGCATGCGATTCCAGGTGCGGGAAATCGAGAAACGTGCGGCTGTCAGCGCTTTCGCGTGCCGAAGATGCTGCGGCTGATCTCGCGGCCTGCGGCGGTCGCCGCGGAGCGCAGGAAGCTCTTGACGGCAGGGTTCTTCATGATGCGCTCGGCGGTGGAGTCCTCCTCCTTCGGCGAACGCCCTGGAGCCGGGGCGGACTGCGGGCTCTGGTCTGCCGCAGCGACTTTCGCGGCCAGGATCTCGTAGGCCGATTCGCGATCGATGGTCTGGCCGTACTTGCTGTGCAGTGAACTGGACAGTGCGCGCGACTTGATCGCGTCGTCGCCGATGGTGTCCATCAGTGAGCGAGGCGGCTGAATCCTGGTCCACGCCACCGGAGTCGGCGCACCCTTCTCCGAAAGTACCGTCACGACAGCCTCACCGGTGCCGAGCGAGGTGAGTGCCTTCTCCAGGTCATAGGTGCTGGTCTTGGGATACGTGCGCACCGTCTTGGACAGCGCCTTCTGATCGTCCGGGGTGAAGGCGCGCAGCGCGTGCTGGATGCGCGCACCCAGTTGGGACAGCACCTGATTCGGTATATCGGTGGGCAGCTGGGTGCAGAAGAACACACCGACCCCCTTGGAGCGGATCAGTTTGACGGTCTGCTCCACCTGATCCAGGAACGCCTTCGACGCGTCCGCGAACAGCAGGTGCGCCTCGTCGAAGATGAAGACCAGCTTGGGCTTATCCACATCACCGACCTCGGGCAGCGTCTGGAACAGGTCGGCGAGCACCCACATCAGGAAGGTGGAGAACATCACCGGCCGGGCCGCCTGCGCGCCGAGCTCGAACAGCGTGATGACGCCCTGCCCGCCCGCGACACGCACCAGATCGCTCGGATCCAGTTCTGGCTCACCGAAGAACGTGTCGCCGCCGTCGGCCTCCAGGTTCACCAGCGACCGCAGGATGACGCCCGCGGTGGCCGCGGAGACGCCGCCGATGCCCTTCAGGTCCTCCTTACCCTCGGCGCTGGTGAGGTGCGTGATCACCGCGCGCAGGTCCTTGAGGTCGAGCAGCGCGAGACCGTTCTTGTCCGCCCAGTGGAAGATCAGGCCGAGCGTGGATTCCTGAGTCTCGTTGAGCCCCAGCACCTTACTGAGCAGCACCGGGCCGAACGAGGTGATGGTGGCGCGGATCGGGACGCCGATGCCGTTGGTGCCGAGCGAGACGAATTCGGTCGGGAAGCCGGTTGGCTTCCAGTTCTCCGCGCCGGTCTCGGCGGCCCGCGCACTCAGCTTGTCGTTCTCGGCGCCCGGCTGCGACAGACCGGACAGGTCGCCCTTGATGTCGGCGAGCACCACGGGAACGCCTGCGGCCGAAAGCTGTTCGGCGATGCCCTGCAGCGTCTTCGTCTTACCGGTGCCGGTCGCGCCGGCCACCAGGCCGTGCCGGTTCATGGTGCGCATCGGAATGCGCACGCGCGCAGCGGGATCCACCTCGCCGTCGACCACCACGGTGCCCAGTTCCAGCGCCACCCCGTCGAACGCGTACCCGGCAGCGATCTCCTGCGCGGCAGCCGATCCCCCGCTCGGCTTATCCGCCGCGTCGGCGTCGGCCTTCTTCTGGTCGGCCTTGCTCGCGGCTTCGGCGGCGGCAGCGGCGGTCTGGTCGGCCTTGGCCGCCGCGCTCTCGGCCTTCGCTTTCGCCTTGGCCCCGCTCTCGCCCTCTTGCTCGGCGAGCTCACGTTCCGCAGCCTCAGCGGCCGCCGCCGCCTCGGCCGCGACCTTCGCCGCCTCCTCCGCAGCCTTACGCGCCGCGGCCGCTTTCTCCTGGGGGCTTGTCATCGCACGTCCTCCGTCTGGGTCTGACTCGAACTGCTAACGCAGTGTTTGCTGTCGTACCGAAAACGCCTGTGCCGATCTGCAGAAACTGTATCCCCGCGCGCCCCGCGCGTGGGCTTGCCTCCCCTGCCGGATGATCGACTCCCGCCGACGAATGGTGCACTTACGGTCAGCGACCTGCCCGCTTACGCAATCAGACGCTGCACAACCCCCGGTTTCGAGCGAAGCGAGACAGAGCATTGCCCGTTCGCGGCCCGTCTCGCGTCCGAGTGGCCGCAGCGCATGCGACGAAGTCGCTAGTCGCGGCCGCTCGGACGCGATAACGCCGGGGGCCGCGAAAACCCAGCACCCCAGGT
>NZ_JBHXAU010000005.1:167905-401790 GCF_042727395.1 Nocardia sp. NPDC060255
GTACGGTTTACTTTGATTGGCCTGTACGGGCCCCTCCCCGGCCCCGTGGGCCCCCCGCGATTGGGCCTCTGGGGATTTCGGGGGCCGCTCGGACGCGAGACAGCCGGGGGCCGCGAACACGCAGCACCGCAGGTGCTGCAAATCCAACACAGCTAGTGTTGCTGCCGTGTCGGATAAATACGTGGTGTGGATGGATTGTGAAATGACGGGCTTGCGCCTGGACAGCGACAAGCTGATCGAGGTGGCTGTGCTCGTCACCGACAGTGATCTCAACATCATGGGTGAGGGTGTCGACGTGGTCATCCACGCCGACGACGCGGCGCTGGCCGCGATGCCGCAGGTGGTCGTCGACATGCACGCGCGCTCCGGGCTGACCGAAGAGGTGCGCCGCTCCACCGTCACCATGGCCGAGGCCGAGCAGCAGGTGCTCGACTACATCAAGCAGTACGTGCCGACGCCGGGCACCGTGCCGCTGGCCGGTAACTCGATCGCCACCGACCGCGGCTTCATCGCCCGCGACATGCCCGCGGTGGACGCCCATCTGCACTACCGGATGATCGATGTGAGCTCGATCAAGGAGCTGTGCCGCCGCTGGTACCCGCGCATCTACTTCGGCCAGCCGGAGAAGGGCCTGGCTCATCGCGCGCTGGCCGACATCAAGGAATCCATCCGCGAGCTGGAGTACTACCGCCGCACCGCGTTCGTCGCGCCGCCCGGGCCGTCCACCACCGAGATCGCCGCGGTCGCCGCCGAGATCGGCAGCGCCGCGACACCCGCCGAATCGGCCCAGGTCAACGCCGCGTCGGAAACCGATTAGGGACTCGACGGGGTGACACGCTAATATCGACGGCGCCGGTGTTCAAGCCGGTGATGGTGACCGTAGTTCAGTTGGTAGAGCACCAGGTTGTGATCCTGGCTGTCGCGGGTTCGAGTCCCGTCGGTCACCCTGAGAGGCCCAGGTTGGAGAGAAATCCCCAACCTGGGCCTTTTCATTTGCCCGGTCCGCGGCCAGGTCACAATGTGAAACACGCTTCTTCCGATTGCGGGACGGATCGCCCGGCCCGTCCGTAGACTCCGGCGCGTGGGCGGTGTCACTGGGACACCACCTCGGTTTGACCAGAGAGACAACAGGTCGTGATGCGTTCCGCGGTTATCGCAGCTTTCTTCGGCGCCAGCCTTCTCACCGCAGCTACCGGGACCGCGACCGCGGGTATCGGGCTGCCGGGGATGCCGGACTCCGGTTCGGCCTCCAGCGGGTCGGCGGGCGGGCTCGTCGGCACCGGGTCCGCGGGCAGCGGGTCCAGCGGCAAGCTGGCGTGCGTCGCGACCGGCAGCGCGATGGCCATCATCGGCGACGCGCATCTGGGCTGCAACATGCTCCCCTGACCGAAGACGACGAACGGGCCACCAGTGCTCAACTGGTGGCCCGTTTCCGTTGTCGCTCAACGCGGGTCGGCGTTACCCGCCTTCCACTCCGGCCACGGGATGTTCCAATCGCCCAAACCGTCTACGCCGGAAAGGGTTCCGCCGACGGTGTTCTTGACGATGGTGATGTCACCGCGCTTGGCGTTCTGATAGACCCACAGCGCGTTCGCCGGGCTCAGGTTCAGGCAACCGTGGCTGGTGTTGCTGTACCCCTGCTGCCCGACCGACCACGGCGCGGAGTGAAAGAAGATGCCGCTGTAGGAGATTCGGGTGGCGTAGTCGACCGGCGTCTTGTATCCGGCCGGTGAGTTCACCGGCACACCGTAGGTCGAGGAATCCATGATGATCTTGTCGAACCGGTCGCTGACGATGTAGACGCCGTTGTCGGTGGGCGTGCTGTCCTTGCCCATCGAGGTCGGCATGGTCCGCACCACCTGACCGTTCTGCTCGACGACCACCTCCTTGGTGTTGTCGTCCGCGGTGAAGACCATGGCGTCGCCGACCGTGAAGAACGACTGCAGATTGTCCTGACCGAACAGCCCGTTGCCGAGATCACGGCCATACACGTTCACATTGATGGTGACCTTGGTCCCAGGCGCCCAGAAACGCTCGGGACGCCACCGCACCTCACGGTTGTTCACCCAGTAGAACGCGCCTTCGACGGCAGGCTCCGTAGTGATCTTGATCGCATCCTGCGCGGCCTGACGGTCCGGAATGGTCTCGTCGAACGAGATCGCGACCGGCTGGCCGATCCCGACCACCTCGCCCTCGCCCGGCAACAGATAAGGATGCGTCTGGCCCTTCGGCGAACTGGTGGTGAAGTTCACCGACGCGGAACTCGCACCGCCGAGGCCGATCGCATCCGCCTGCAACCGATAGGCCTTGCCGTACCCGAGCACCTCGGTGTTCTCCCACGACTGCCCGTCGGCGGCCAGCCTGCCACCCACCGGCTGGTTCTGCGCGTTCACCAGCGTGACGTTCGTGAACTTGCCGTCCTCGACCCGGAACGTCAGCGGCAGGCCCGGCGAGACCCCCATCGCGCCATCCTTGATCGGGGACAACAACTTCGGCTTGATCAGCTCCAACAGCGGGTTACGGTCGATGACGACCGACGACGTATCCGGCGCTTTCGACGACGAACACCCCGACAATGCCAGCGCGGCCACCGCGAACACGACAACAGGTCCGGTGATATGTCGGACCCACCGACACCGACCTCGACCAACGCTCATCTCAACCCCGTTTCAAGTCCCGGCGCACCAGAAGCACACCGATGGCTTCGGATCCCGACCGCTTACAGCTCAACTCGCCGTGCCCGCGGCGTGATCGAAACCACGTTCGGTCATTCTGCCAGCGCGAGGTGCTCGCACCAACGCGAATGCCGCGTCGACACAGACGTGTTACACGGGATAGATCCGAACTGCCGGGTTCGGCGTTAACACCCCGCCCGACCCGCTCATCAGCCCCGGTCAGCAGGCGATTTCACAACTGCCGCCTCGGCCTGTTAAGGTTTGTCCCGCACCGGAACACGGAGCAAGCGCCATTAGCTCAATTGGCAGAGCAGCTGACTCTTAATCAGCGGGTTCGGGGTTCGAGTCCCTGATGGCGCACAATAAACAGCAGGTCAGAACCGGGTTACCGGTTAGACCAGGCCGGTCAGGTCTGGCGATTTCCAAAAATACTACAAGAATTCAGCGACGACATGTCCGTCAGCTGGTTCCGCCAAACCCCAACTCGCGCACGGCCGATGAGTCCGGTGCCTGTGCGGGCGAAGCGATGTAGTGCCCGCTCCGTGCTGCTCTCCCGCGAGTGCCCCAACTGCTTCGCAGCCGTCCGCAACCTCGCCATCGACCTCGCGCAGCGCCTTCACCTCGCACATCCCGCCGTACTCCGGATCGGCTCGCAGCTGCTTCAACATGCGGGTCGTGAACTCCGGAAGCGCGACAATCCGGTGCCCGGCATACGTCCGGGCTGGGGAACGTAGGGCATACCACTTTTCGTTACAACCGCGCGACACATCGGCGGACGACCCGATGCGATGAGGGTGGCCTGCTGTCCGGCACGGGCCGCGTCCCGTGCCGGTGGAGTTGACCGTTGTACTCGAATTCCGAACTGCCCGAGGGCCTCACCGCGCGGGATCGGATTACGCGGCACCCTGTGGGCGCGCCTGCGGCACAACTTGACTCGACGCATCTTCGCTGCGTTCACGAGTTCCTGTGGCGTCGGCCGAGCCTGGGTCTGCCGTGAACACCACAGCCCGTAGGTCACCGTCGGGAATGTGGATGGTGTCGCAGTCGAGTGCGATCTGGCCCATATCCGCATGCGGCAGCAGCATCCGGCTGTCGTGCTGCCCGGCGGCGGGCGTGCTCGCCCAAAGCTCAGCGAACTCGGCGCTGGCGCGCTGGAGGTCGGCGGTCAAAGACGCCAGGTCTTCGTCCGCGGGGTAGCGGGCCGAGGCCGCATGCAGCTCGGCCACCAGCAGGCGCTTGAAGCGCGCGTCGTCACCCGGCGAGCGCATCACCTCGCTGCCCTGGCCGGCGAACACCCGCCAGGGGATGTTGCCCTCGCGCGGGTGGAGCGAGGGCACCCCGCAGGCCAGCGCTTCCCAAGCCCGGTTCCAGCCGACGACCGTCCACGTGGCGTCGAGCACGCACACCGGCGTGCCCGCTATCCGGTCCACGAGCCGGCACGCGCCATCACTGAGCCGCCGTGGCACCCGCCCTTCCGTCGGCGCGTAACCGGCCAGCGTGCACAGGTGCTCGTATTCCGTCCTGCTCACCCGCAGTGCTCGGGCCAAGGCGTTCAACACGGCGGGCGAGGGATGCCGACGACCCTGCTCCATGCGTTTCAGGTGATCGGGCGACACGCCGGCCAATTCGGCGAGCTCTTCCCGGCGCAGGCCGCCTGTGCGCCTGCGGCCGTGACTGACGACGCCTACCTCTTCGGGGCGGGTGCGTTCACGTCGCTCCCGCAACACCGTTCCCAAAGTGCTCGCGTCCAGCATGACCGAAGAATATCAACGGCATCGGCCAGGAGGGGACATCCTGGCCCCTGCTACAGCGGCCAAAACCCGGAAGAATTTCCACCAGGAGGCGGAGACAGCGCACGCGAATCTGTGTTGACACGCGCTCCTCTCTCGATGTTTACCAATCGTGTTCTCGATGAAGGAATTTCATGCCTGATGTCAACCACCTCGCCGATCGGGTCGCTGTCACCGAGACCGTGGCCCGTTTCGCTTGGTCACAGGATCTCAAGGACTGGGAAGGTCTGCGTGCGATCGTCGCCGATACCGTCACGATGGACGTTTCCGAGCACCTGGGCGTGCCGTCGCAAGAATTGAGTGCCGATGATTTCGTGGCCGCCAGCCGGGCGGTGCTGGAAGGGTTCCAGAGTACGCACCATTCGACCTCCAACGTCATCGTCGAGCTCGAGGGCGACCGCGCTACCTACCGGAGTTTCGTGGTGGCCTACCACCACGTTCCCGCCGCCGAGGTCGACTGGCTCGTCGTGCGTGCTTTCTGGCACGTCGATCTGCAGCGGGTCGATAATGAATGGCGGTTGCGGCGCATCCGCGTCGTGCGGAAGGCCCCTTTCACGGGCAACCCCGAGCTTTACGCGATCGCAGCAGGGTCCGCAGACAAGGCGGGCGAGAAAGTGGCTGCATCGACCGACGAAGTGCGCGCCGTTCCGTTTCGAATGGCTGCGGCAATGTCCGAACGTGACGTCGAAAAGCTGGTGGTCAATTACACCGACGACTTCGACTGCGTGATGCCAATGCACCCCGATCGCTCCTTCCGCGGTGCCGACCAGGTTCGCGCGAACTACACGATGATCTTCGCCCGGTATTCGAACGGCCTGGACGCCCGGGTCATCGACTCCGTGGTGGACGGTGACCGGGTGTGGACGGAATGGGAGATGATCGGCACGCGGGCCGACGGGGTCGTCGAGACCATCCGCGGCACAGTCATCATCCGGGTCGAGGACGGCCGCGCCCGAGCGGTCCGCTTCTACCTCGATCCGGTCGACGCCCCGGACGCATCGGCACGGCTGAACATCCTCGACTGAAATCCGGCTCGGCGGATCACGACTTACGAGATCGCCCTGTACACCGCAGCTCGCGCACTCCCGCCGAGCGTCGTCATGGCCCGGTGCGGAATTCGGCGGCGCGCGAACTGGAAACATCGTTCGCATTACCCCCAGGAGTAGATTTTCATGCACCTCACGGTTCTCGCCGCGTCCGGCCCGACCGGACTCGCCCTCACCCGGCAGGCACTCGCACGTGGCCACATCGTCAGAGCCATCGCCCGCAATCCTGACCGGATCACCGTTCCGGACGCCCCGGGGCTGACCAAGATCGGCGCGGATGTGTTCCACACAGACGGAATCGACTCGGCGCTCGAAGGCAGTGCACTGGTGCTGTCCGGACTGGGTGTGCCCAAGGGGACGAAGCCGGGCGTGCTGACCGCGGGCGCCCGGTCGGCGGTGGCGTCGGGCGCTCACATCATTTGGCTGGGCGCTTACGGCACGGGCCCCTCGGCCGCGGTGGCGAGCGCGCTCAACCGGCTGGTCCTCAAGGGACTCGGCGCGGAGGTCGCCGACAAGGTCGAGGCGGACGCTCTGATCACCGCAGCCGGCGGGACGGTCTTCCACGCCGGCCCCCTGTCGAACAAACCGATCAGCCCGTACCGTCGCACCGTCGGGCTCGATGCCGCCCCCAAGAGCATCCTCCGCATCATGGTCAGCCGGGACACCGTTGCCGCCGCCATGCTTGACGAAGCAGAGAACCCGCGGTTCCTCGGCCGGATCGCCGTCCCCCTCATGCGCTGACCTGACGGCCGATGGGTTCGCCCGTGAATCGCTCACGCCGCGTGCGGGATTCGTAGACCGGTACTGAAGACGGCGAAGCCACGGCGGACATCCAGGCTGGCACTAATTGGCCCAGGCCGGCGGCCCATTCTTGATCTATCTTCGATCTCGTGAGTGCGCTACCCAGCGATCTCGGCCGAATGTTCCGGGGGTGGCTAGGACGAGTGCCGTTGTCCTGGTGGGCATTTCCAGATCCAGCTGGCAATCGACGCTTCTGACTGCGGTGCACCGCCGCGTCCTACCTGATGGAGAGTTTGAAATCGTGGGCAACTTCGTTCCGCCATTGCCGGTGATCAAGGCAATGCTGAAACTGACCTACCGGGTCACGTTCAACAGGCATCTGTCGTGGGGGACACAGCGAAGGTTGCTCGAAAAGGTTGCTGCGGGACCGGTGCCCGCCGATGTCAGGGTCGAGAAACTGCACTTGGGCGGGCGGCCCGCCGAGCGTCTCAGCACCGGTGCCGATGCGGGCACCGTGCTGTACCTGCACGGCGGTGCCTACACCCTCGGCTCGCCCGCGACGTATCGTTCGCTCGTGGCCGCGTTGGCACTGGAAACCGGTTGTACCTTCTATGTTTTGGACTACCGGCTGGCGCCGGAGCACCCGTTCCCTGCGGCATTGGACGACGCGGAGTCCGCGTTTCTCGAGTTGGTCGAGGGCGGCATCCCCGCGAATCGCATTGCGATCACTGGTGATTCGGCCGGCGGCGGATTGTCCCTGGCGACAGCGCAGCGCCTGATCGCGCGGCACGGTCTGACACCGGCCGCGCTTGGCTTGATAGCACCGTGGGTGGATCCGAACCTGAATCCCGACCGCAAAAGCGACCTGGTCATCACCAAAGCGTGGGCAAAGGTTTGCGCTGCCGCCTATCTCGGCGACAATCCTGCGGATGTCGAGGGTTACGCACCCTTGCGCGACACTCTCGCTGGACTGCCACCAACCTATCTGCAGGTGGATGTCAGCGAACTGCTGCACGAGCAATGCGTCGAACTTGCTGCCGCACTCGACGCGGCGGGCGTTCGAGTGCGGTTCACCGAAAGCCACGGGCTGTGGCATGTCGCGCAGGGCCAAGCTGCGGTGGTACCTGCCGCAGCGGTTGCCTTACTCGAATGGGCCGATTTCCTGAGCGAAGCACTGAGCCCACGCGCCGCTCAGCCGTAGGTGTCCGCGGCCGGTACGGGGTGACATCAGCGGGTGGCCGGATGTCATCGTGCCGTTCCGCGCTGGTGGCGCCCGGCGACGCCGACTCCAGAACCCGGTCTACTGACTAACCGGGACAGCCCCTACCGCCCGCACCGAACCCTTTCCGGCCGAGCGGACGGTAGGAGGCACATACCCTCCAGGCTGGCTAGCGATCGTCGGCGCGAGGACGCAACGCATACGCCGGAACCAACCGATCCTGCACCCGGAGATCAGGACGGCCATCCTCGCCAGGCGTTCGCTCCGCCACAGTTTCGATGACTCGTGTGGAGCAGACCAGTCATGGCCGACGTGGGCGCGCGATGCGGCGGCAGCCGGGTGGTTGTGCAACGGACGAACTCAGGTCAACGGCCGGCCTCCGAGCCGTCGCTGGGATCGACGTCGTCGAGGTAGAAGCGGACCGAGGCAGCCCGCCCGTCACGAAACTCGATGATGGACACACCGCGCGACAGGTACCGCTCGCCCGCCACCGTGGTGCCCCCGATCTCCCACTCGGCCCACGCCTGGCCACCTTCAGCAACCGACTGCAGGACCGTCGCCGACAGATCGGGAACACGCGCGAAGATTCCCGCCCAGTTATTGCGCACATGCTCACGCCCGACGAACGACCGCCCCGGATGGATCGGCAAATCCGAGCGAAAGTCCTCGGTAAAACAATCGACGAGCGCATCCAAGTCGTGCGCGTTCATCGCCTCCTCCATGCGCCACACCACATCACCGCGCACCGCGTTCTCACTATCGTTTATCGACACAAGCTCCAGGATCATAATCCTCGACTCAGACAGCCAGGGCCAATCATGCCCACCCTGTTCGCGCCTCGTCACGGTCACCAACAGGCGAGGCGCAACCGGCCAACCGCCGCACCCTCGGCATTATCAGCGCGAATGGGCCGAATTCCTGAGCGAAGCCCCCCGGGCGCACGCTCGCAGCCATAAATCTCCATTGCGAGCACTCTGGTCGACCGGCACCTCCCGGAGCAACAGGCCTGCTAGCCTGGGCATTTCTCGCCCAGGCTGACTGCGAATTCCTGATCTACCGTCGTTATGTGAGTGCAGTACAGATCGATCCCGAGCGTGTGCTTCAGGTGCGAAGAGAACAGGCGCCGTCTGTTCCGGCAGAGATGCCCCGATTCAGCATCCAGTTGAGAGCTCTTGGGCTGTGGCGCCAGGAACTCGGCGCACTGGCCGATTTTCCGCTGTGCACACGAAGCGAATCGAACATGGACCGGGCCCGCAACTTGACGACGGTACGCGAGCGGCTCTCCCCTGATATCTATCGGCCGAATCACCCAGCCGACTGACCCGGTTGACGCCCTCAGCCTCCAGAATTGCTCGCACGCCGCGACGACAGGCTCACTTTCCGGCCCTTGGGTGGCCGATCCGCCCGAGCGTCTTTCTCGTTCCGCTTATTCCGAGTGCCTTTTGTGGTGCTGAAAGGATTATCATGGTCACATCTTTGGGCTCCGACCGCGTAAACGCTGCGCTCGAAATACTCGCCCCAGCGGTTGACCCGCATCGCCTCGTCACCGCAGGACCCGAACTCGACGCGGCAGCGACCGTGTGGAACGGCGCGGTGTCCAATCGCCCAGCGCTGATCGTGCGTTGCGAGTCCATCGCAGACGTGCAGCACGCGGTCCGCGCGGCACGCGAGAGCGGGCTGGCGCTGTCGGTCCGCGGCGGCGGCCACGATTGGGCGGGGCGCGCGATCCGGCCCGGCGGCCTGGTCGTCGACCTCACTCGAATGCGGCAGGTCTCGGTGCGCGACAACGTCGCCACTGTGGCCGGGGGCGCCACCTCCGCCGACGTCGCGGAAGAAGCGGACCGCCACGGACTCGCGGTAGCGACCGGAACGGTCGGCAGCGTGGGCATGCTCGGGCTGTCCCTCGGCGGAGGCTACGGTCCGCTCAACGGACGCTTCGGTCTCGCCGCCGACAACTTGCTGGCTGCCGAGGTCGTGCTCGCCGACGGACGCGTTGTGCGCGCGGGCCGTAGCGACGGTGCGGATCCCGAACTGTTGTGGGCGCTGCGCGGTGGAGGCGGGAACTTCGGCGTGGTCACCTCCGCCGAAGTGGCCCTGCATCCGCTGACCGAGGTGCTGGCCGGGTCGTTCACGTTCCCGTGGGAACAGGCCGAGCAGGTATTGCGCGGTTACGGCGAGCTCCTCGAACACGCATCCGACGAGCTCACCTCTGTCATCGCTATCGTCGCCGGCCCCGACGGCAACCCGGTGATCACCATCGCCCCGACCTGGTCAGGAACACCCGCCGACGGCGCGGCCGCGCTGAGCGGATTCGCCGCGCTCGGCTCGCCGCTGACCGCCGCGGTCAGTTCGAAATCGCCGCTGGCGAAACTGCGCGAATTCGACGGTGCGTTCCCCGACGGAGCCCGCTACGCGATCCGCACCCGCAACGTCGCCGCGTTCACCCCCGAGGTCGTTTCGGCGCTGATCGAGGCCTACGACGCACGCACCTCCCCGTCGACATTCATCAACATCCACCACTTCCACGGCGCCGCCACCCGAATCTCCCCTGACACCAGCGCCTTCGGACTACGCCGAGACCACTTCATGGTCGAGCTCATCGAAATCGGCGCCCCGGACGCGGACCCGCTATCGGTCGGCTGGCCCAAGAAGGCCAGCACCATGCTGGCCCAGCACGCGCTGCCCGGCGGCTACCCCAACCTCCTCGGCCCCGACGACGAGCAACAGGCCGCGCACGCCTACGGCACCAACAACACTCGCCTCCACGCGGTCAAGAACCGCCTCGACCCCGGCAATCTATTCACCGCAACACCGCTCCCCGCGACGACATAACGAGGGAATTGTCCACCGAGACATGTTGCTTCACAGTAGGTTTCGCATCGAATCCACAGGATGCGAAAGTCGCGGGCGACCACATTTCGATGTTTCAGGACGTGCGACAGCAGATCCAGCGCACCTGCAGGAACTCCCCAGCCCTGCTACGGCTCAACACCTTTCACCTCACCACGGTGAAGAGCACCGCCTGATCTTCTGGGCGACAACAAATTCCAGTCGCGGTCAACAGGTGACAAGAATAGCGTACGTGCGTACTCTATTGTCGTCGATGAACGACCGTACGCTAAATTTCCCGGCTACCACCGACCCCGGCATCGCATCGACAAACGTCGCAACCGGTCGGCTCGGACACAAGATCCCCGCCCTGGAGGAGGCTCCTGACCAGGATGGCGGCGCCGGGTCTACTGCGCACGCGTCGACGGGGACAGCTTTCTCGGGTGACCGGCGGCCACCTGGGGTCTCCGAATCCCGCCGCGGCGTGCGCGACCCGCAGGCGAGCCGCCCATAGGTCTTCGGGTCAGCGCGTGAGTGGGACAGCGATCCGGGCGGGGACCGCGGGCGAAATTCAGCCGTATTGCCGCTCTACCGCCCGGAAAGGGCGATCAGCCTGGGCATATCAGGCCCAGGCTGACTACTCGTTCTTGATCTACGGTCGTCAGGTGAGTGCAGTACAGAGCAATCTCGAGCGCGTACTCCGGCGGCGGGGACAGCAGGTGTCGCCTGCACTGAGAAGCCGACTCAGTTCCATCGGAGGAAGCTCATGCGTGTTCTTTTCACCACCCAGCCCGGACGCCGGTATCTCGATTCGATGGTTCCCTACGCCGCAGCCTTCCAGGCAGCCGGTCATGAAGTACGGGTCGCGAGCAGCGCGCCGTTCGCCCGAGTCGTCGAGGCCGCCGGTTTCGAATTCACGGCGATCGGAACGCATTTCACCTGGGAAGACGTGGAGACGATGTTTCCTGTCTTCTTCGGCAACGCATGCGGGGACCAGGAGCTCGAGTATTCCAGCGAATTGAGCTGGGCTGTATGGAATCTGGACTCAGCTCGGGACCCGATCGCCTCGTTCGACCGGTGGCGACCGGACGTCATCGTCCGCGAATCCGCCGAGAACGGTGCCACGCTCGCCGGCGCCGCCGAGGCCGGGCTGGCGCTCGCCCTCACCTCGGCCGAGATCGACGCCGACACGATCGCTGACACCGCGTCTCGCGCACTGTACGACTCCGCGCTGCGGGCCAGGTCCGCCGCGGCCAGGAAGGAATGCGAGGGAATGGCGACCATCGACCATGTCGTGCCACTCGCCGAGGCCTACGCCCACAACGGCGCCACCCAATCCACCGGATACCCCTGACGCAAACATGTTCTGCCACAACCGAAGTACCCACAGCTGGAAAGGTCGCTATGGATGTCATCGACATGATTGTCGAAATATTGGATAAATGTCGAGGCGGTGCCGCCCCCTTGACCTCGATGGGTGATCCCGTGCTTCGGCGGCCCGCCGACCCGGTGACCGGCCAGATCGACACCACGCTACTGAAAGAACTGAGCGAGCTCATGCTGGCGACCATGCACGCCACCCACGGCGTCGGACTGGCCGCGCCGCAGATCGGAATCCCGTTGCGTATCGCCGTTATCGGCGACACGGCCGAGGTGCCCGAGGACGTCGCGGCGGCGCGGAAACGAATTCCGGTGCCCGATTACACGATCATCAACCCGATGTATACCGCAGAGAGAGATTCGGTCGGCTTCTACGAGGGCTGCCTCAGCTTGCCCGGATACCAGGCCGTCGTACCCCGACCGGAAACCGTCCATGCCGAATACGAAGATCTCGACGGTGTTCGTCATGTCGAACGAATCACCGGCTGGCCCGCCCGCATCTTCCAGCACGAAACCGATCACCTCGTCGGCACGATCTATATCGACAAAGCACTCACCCGCTCACTGGCCAGCAACGAAATGTACAAGTCGCGCTGGGCGCAGCCGACACCGGCCCAAGCCGCCGAAGCACTCGGCTTTCCACTGCCGCAACACATCCGGTAAGGATGAACGCGGCAATCACGGCCGCCGTCGGACAACTGACCATCAGTACAGTCATGCCGAGCGATGCGCCGCCGACCATGATTCGCCAGCACCGGCAGGGAGACTCCCCATGAGAAGTACAAGACCGTCACTACTGGCCTACGCGGTGCTGGCGGTCGTCGTGACCGTGCTCGCCGTGACATCCGGTTGCGGGACGAACAGTGACGGGGATGAGGTGAGCACACCGCCGAGCCCGCCGGTGACAGCGAATGTACAGCTTCCGCCCACCCGGGCGATCGCGGACTACCAACTCGGCGGGGCCTACCCACCGCCCACCGGAGTCGAAGTGGTCACCCGGGACAGCACCGCACAGCCGGCGCCCGGCCTCTACAACATCTGCTATATCAACGGTTTTCAAACCCAGCCCGCCGATCGCGAGCACTGGTTGAGCGAACGCCGCGATCTCGTCCTGGCCGACAAGTCCGGCAGACCGGTCATTGATCCCGACTGGCCCGACGAACTGATCCTGGACACCTCGACCGAAGCGAAGCGCCGACGGCTGACCGACATCCTTGCACCGACCATTCGACAGTGCCGCGACGCCGGTTTCCGCGCTGTCGAGTTCGACAATCTCGACTCCTACAGCCGATCGCGCGGGCAACTCACTGCAGAAATGAACTTCGACCTCGCCGCCAAGCTGGTCGGGGTGGCACACGAAGCGCATCTCGCCGTCGGACAGAAGAATGCTGCGGAATTGAGCGTCCGCGCCAAGACCCGAGCGGGATTCGACTTCGCCGTCACCGAAGAGTGTTTCCAGTTCCGCGAATGCGACAGCTACCGAAAGGTGTACGGGGACTTGGTCATCGATATCGAATACCCGGACAACCTCAGCACCCCGTTCGACCGGGTCTGCACAGACCCGTCCCGAGCGGCCACCACCATCCTCCGCGACCGCAAACTCGTGCCGCACGGCAACACCGGATACCTCTACCAGCATTGCTGATCGAGCCGATCGGACCCCGGTGGCCGCTCGGCCATCCGGGGTCCTGCGTCGACCGGCCCATTACCGGGACAAAAAGCCGACAAGCAGTTCGTTGACCTTGTCCGGTGCCTCCAGTTGCAGCCAGTGCCCGACTCCGTCGAGCCGCTCGTACTGCCACGACCCGCTGACATATCTCTCGGTGCCGGTCATCGATTCCTCGGTGAGGTACCTGTCTTCACTGCTCCAGACGCCGAGCACCGGTGCGTGGACCGGCGGTAGCGCGGGCGGCTCGACGAGAAACTGGGGCCCGGCCCCGGTGCGATACAGCCCGAGCCCAGCGCTCAGCGCTTGTGGATCGCGCATCCGCTCGATCACCTCATCGAGGTCGGGATGGGAGGCCAGCCACTGTCTGGCGTTGGCGAAATCATCCTGCGAGAGCCAACGTTCGGCGATGCCTTGGAACTGGAACAGCAGGAAGTACCACGACATTTCGCGCTGCCGCAGGCCCGCGTCCACGATCGAGGCGGAATGCCCCACGGAAAGCAGCGTCAGGCTGGTGACCCGATCCGGGTACACGCCCGCCAGCAGCAGAGCCAGCGAAGCGCCCCAATCGTGTCCGACGACGTGCGCGCGCTGCACGCCCAGCTCGTCGAGCAGGCCGACCAGATCCGCCAGGTAGTGATCGAGTTCGTAGTCCGCCAGCTCTGCCGGCTTTTCCGAGGCGCCGAAGCCGCGCAGGTCGGGGGCGATGGTGCGATAGCCGACGGCGTTCAACGCGGCCACCTGGTGCCGCCACACCTCGTGCGTGTCCGGGTAACCGTGCACCAGTAGGACATTCGGGCCTGACCCGCTGACTTGTACTTCGAGTTCGATGCCGGTGGTTTCGAAACGCATCACTCGGCCCCAACCACTGCCAGCAGCTCGGCACGGGACGGCCCCGACTCCGGATAGCGGGCAGCTCCGGCACCGAGCTCGATGATCCGATCTTGCAGCCCCGGTGTGGCCAGGACCTCATCCGCGCCACGCAGCATGGAGCCGATATCGCTGAAACCGCGCATCACCTCCGGATCTTTCAGCTTGGCCGCCTCCATCGCCTGCCGCAGGTTCCACCCCGGATGGTCGGTTTCGTAAGGGACACCCGCGATGTCACCGTCGATCTGGGCGAGCCTGTGGTGGTCCCACTCGGCTACCGCCTGATAGACCGGCTCCAGCTTCGCGTCGGTGACCTCGTCGAACCGCAACGCCAGCTTCTCCTTGTCATCGATGTCCAACTCGCGCACCACATCACGCAACAGCTCCGCATGAAACATGCCCATCGTGATTCCCATACCGAAGATGGGATTCGTGGTCGCCCAGGCATCTCCGACGCTCACCAGGCCGGTCACCACCGGTCGCCCGTCGACGACGAGGCTGCGATGTTTGGCCTCGATCCCGGACATGGCGAGCACGCCGGTGATCGGTTCACCTGCCGAAGCCCAGTGCGCCATATCGGGATACAGCGCGGCGGCGCGCTGCCAAGTCGCCGGCTCGCTCAGCGCGCGCAGCGCGCGATCACGGCCGGCGACGAAGAGCGCGACCGCCCAGGTGCCCGCGTCGCCGGGGATGGTGATCATGGTGAGGCTGTCGTGATGCTCGAGCGGCCAGGCCGGTTGCGCGGGCAGCGAGCCGTCGGTGGAGCGGAAATACCTGCTGTACGCAAGGAACCCGGTCTCCTGGCGCTGCTGCGCGGGTTCGGTCGCACCGATATCGGTCAGCAGCTTGCTCGTCGGCGAGTTGCGGCCCAGCGCGTCGATGATCAGGTCCGCGCGAATCTCCTCGCCGTGCCCGGTCAGCACGCCGACCACCCGCGGCACCCCGCCCGCCGCGCCGTCGGTCAGCAATCCGGTCACCGGCGTGCCACGACGGATCGTGAGTCCGGGGGTTCGGGCGGCGGCCGCGCCGAGCCCTTCCTCGATGACCGGTCTGCGCGCGGCGAGGGTGTCGAACCGCTCGTCACCGGGCACCCGGCCGCCGATGGCGGCCACCTTGTAGGTTCCGTCGAGCATATTGTGCGGGCGCGCGCCCGATGCCGTGAGCGCTTCGACGGCGTCGGGTAGTTCCCGCACCAGCAGGTGATAACCGCTGGGCAACATCAGGTGCGGATGCCGGAACTGGTTGACGCCCGGTCGCCGCCACTGCTCCCACGCGCTTTCGGGCTCGCTGCCCGCGCTTCCAGCGTCCTTGTCCAGCACCGTGACTCGATGCCCGTCGCGGGCGAGCAGCATGGCGGCCGTCAGGCCGACGATGCCGCCGCCGAGCACCAGGATGTGCGAGGTGCGGTCCGCTTTGTTGATTCGCGCCGGGTTTCCGGCGAGGAGAGACTCCGGGGTGGCGGCCGCCAGGCGCGAAAGCAGTTCGACGGTGTCGGTCTCGTGCGAGGCCATCACTCCGTGATCACTGTTCCAGGTCAGCGTATGCGTCGCGTGATCGGCGAAACGACGCTGCAAAACCGGATCCATGGCGCGATCATCGCTACAGACGACGTACGTACTCGGCCGCGAACGCCATACGGCACTAGTCGCCGTCTCATGCCCGGCCGCCATATCCTGTGGCACGAGTTCAGCGACGTGCGCCGCACGCTGCTCCTCGTCGAGATGGGCATGCAGCAGCATCCCCGCACGCTCCGGATCCAGCGTCACCGTACCGAGAATGTCACCCACCATCGCCGCGCTGAGTTCGCCCGCCGGCCCACTGGCGAGCAGCCCGAGAGCGGACTCGCCGAGATCGGGCATGACCGCGGCCAGATACACCAGGTGAGCGATCTTCTCCGCCGGAAGACCGGAAATTATTGCGCCACCGTATGAATGGCCGCACACAATGGCCGGGCCGAACTCCAGAATCTCGTCCAACGCCGCCTCGGCCGCCGCGATATCCGCTGCCAGCGAACCACGATGCAACTCAGCCACAGCCACCGGGACACCGCGCGCACGCAACCCGGCCGCAACACCATCCCACGCCTTGCCGGTATGCCACGCACCATGCACCAGTAACACACCACGATACGACGACGAACTTGTCATCAGATTGCCTTTCGATAAGCTCAGAAATCACGCCGACGCACGGGCCGAAAATTCGCACGCTCCAACCGAAGCCCTATTCGAATCCTCGATACCCACCCGTCATCACGACGCTAAACGCCGCCGATGAAATGTGCCTGGCCCAATCAGTCCCAGGAAACCCCGCACGATAATCTGGTACTTCCCTCAGGCAGCCGGACGTCCTCGAAGACGTCACTCAGCTGGTGAGGAGTTCGCGGGCCAGGGTCTCGCTCCACCAGTGCTCGATTCGATCAGGGTGCCAGGCTCGTTCGACGGCCAGGCTGGTGTAGACGTCGATATTGCACAGCGCGGCATAGACATCGACGGCTGCGGGCAGATCCGCGCGTAGTGTGCCCGGCGGCCAGGCGGAGAACATGTCGGCCCGGGCCTGGTCGGCCGATTGTCGACCGTGGCGGTCGATGTCGGCGAAATCCGGTTCGGTGCGGGCCGCTTCGCGGACCAGCACGACGAGATCGCCGGCCCGTTCGAACAGGCGCCGGTCGTAGCCGGCCATGGCGGCGAGTTGCCTGGCCGGGTAGCTGACGGGTCCAGTTCCGACACCACCCGCGCCGGGGCTACGGACAAGCCCGCGGCATGGTACGAAATGCGCTGCGGGAATCCCGATGCCCACTCGCCCTCACGACGCTAATCGCCGACGACAAAATATGCGTGGCCCAATCAGTCCCAGGAATGTGCGGTTGCGTCCGCGGAAACCGCCTGTAACGGTTCCGAACTCAGGTCAACCCGCGTGCGCGGAAGCCTTGCCGATGTTTCGCTGAACCCATACGCGCAGGTAGTTCCGCGGCCATGAAATGGACGCTCCAGGCGTGCGTGGTCAAGACATCGACCAATCGAATCAGGACGGGCACAAGCTGGCCGGACCGAGTGGTTGATCTTCGAGATTGGACGTGAAAAGCTATGCGGCGAATTCGTTTTAACAGCTTCAGAGGAGATGCGGATGAGCACAATTGCGATCGTGGGTGCAGGTCCCCAACTCGGTCTGGCAATCGGACGCCGTTTCGCCGCAGAAGGTTTCAGCGTCGCCCTCGTCGCACGTAACCCCGCGACCCTGCACACCGTCAGCGACGCCCTCGCCGCGTCCGGTACGAACGTGGCCGCCTTTCCTGCCGATGTCACCGATCTCCCGGGTCTGCGCGCTGCTTTGGCCGCGGCCGAACAGCATTTCGGGGCCATCGACGTCTTGGAGTACTCGCCGGCGCCCACCGCCGCCGACATGACCGACCGGCCGATCGTGGAGGCATCGGAGGTCACGGTCGAGTCTGTACTCCCCGAGCTCGAGATGTATGTCTACGGCGGTATCACCGCTGTGCAGCAGGTGCTGCCCGGCATGCTGGTGCGCCGATCCGGGACGATCATCGCAACCACCGGTGCCGGATCAGGGCCGATGGTCGTTCCGGGGGTCGCCAACGTTCAGGTGGCCACCGCAGGACTGCGGAACTGGCTACTCAACCTGCACGCCTCCGTCGCCGACCGCGGTGTCTACGTCGCTCACGTCGCACTCGCGGCACATATCGGACAAGGCCGCCCGGGCTCCGAACCCGACGTCATCGCCGAGTCCTACTGGCGCCTGCACAAGGAACAGGCCGAACCCGAGCTGTTCTACAGTGACCTGCCCGAGGAATGGGAATTCGAGGGCCTCTCGGACAAGTTCACAGCCGACAGCTGATCCACCGACGCGCTCCACGGCGGCCATCGCCCGCCTGGCTATCGGCGGCTGGGCGAAGGCGTCGCGTGCCGGACAAAGCTCGCGATCTCGCGGGAGGTTGCCGTGGGCGCCCAGACGATCCGCAGCTCACTGGGCGACACTCCGGCGACCGGAACGACGGAGATGCCGCGCAAAGACAGTTCATGCAGCAGCGACTCGGGGACGAAGCCGATCGCCTCGCCCAGTCGGATGGAGCCGACGTACTGCGCCACATCCGAAACGACCGGACCCGGCTTCCACGCATGCGGGGTCAGGTCCGTTGCGGTCCAGTACGCGATCCCAGCGGGAGTGTCACCGGACCAGGTCGCGATAGTCTCGCCCTCGAGTTCCGCGCGTTCGATCACCCGGCGGGTAGCCAGCGGATGAGCGTTCGGCAGCAGCGCGACACGGGGATCGGCGCGGAACAGTTCACTGTCGAGGCCCTGCAAGTCCATCGGTGAACGCACCAGGGATACGTCGGTCACGCCGGAGCGAACCTCCTCCACCTGCGTCGGCCCGTCCACCATCACCGCCAGCGCGGGGACGCGATCGGGGTGGATGGCGTTGTAGGAGACGACCACGGTCTCGAGCGCCTCGATATCACAGCCGCGCGCGGTGACCCGCAACTGCCGGACCGCAGCACGCGGCGCGGTGGCCCGGGCGACGGCCGCCCGTGCGGCATCGTCGACGACGCGGGCGTCGTCGACCAGCGTCCTGCCCGCTTCGGTCAGTGTCACGCCGTGCCGGTCCCGCACGAAAAGTTCCGTCCCGAGCGTGGTCTCCAATGCCCGGACCGCGCGGGACAGCGCAGGCTGGGTAATTCCCAATTGCGTTGCCGCTCCGGTGAATGTGCCGTGCTCGGCCACGGCGAGAACATAGCGGAAGTGTCGCAACTCGATCTCTGGCAGCACGCGTTCAGCATGTCAGATCAGCGGCTATGCCGGGTAGACATGCCGCCATAACCCTCGGGCCTTGGACAGCACGACGATCGCCCTGTGTGCTGGCCACATCTACGAAGCAATGGGAGAAGCACGAGATGGCTCGGATTGCCGTGCCGGACCGGCGACCGAACGAAGAAAGAAAGAAGCTGGCCGATGAAGCCACACACGATGCTCATTTCGTTTCAGCGACCGTTGTCGGCGACCGAGCTGAACCAGTTCCTCACAGACTTCGAACAGCGCATGCCCGACACCGCCCTGGTCCAGTCGGCCACACTCCGGCGACATCTCCCCGAGGCCGACACCGCAGCGCTGATCGTTCAGTTCACCCCGATCAGCACCAGCGCGCTGGCCACCGCGTCCGACCTGCCACGCGTACCCGAACACCCAACGCACACAAGCGACCTCCGCATCCCGAGCGCTCAGCCCGCTGCACCGACATCGTTCGTGGGGCCGGCTACCCGCTGCACGGCGTAGTCGACGTCGCGCCGCGGTGCCAGGGCAGCCCAACGCAGGCGCTGCCACCCCCGCGCCGAACGCGGCAGCGTTGGTACTGAAGCCTGGCCGTGATGTCGAATTCCTAGCGCTGCCGTCGTCACCCGGGACGGCACGCCCAACTGGACCCGTGCAGCTACTTCAGAATTTCGATCACGGGCGCGAAGGCGTCCATGAAAGGCTCGATTATCGTGAAATAGGTGATCCCGTATCGGTCTCGGCATTCACGCAGGCTGTCGGCGATCTGTTGCGGCGTGCCGACCTGAATACTGGGTGACTGCCGGATGCGGTCGTCGGTGAAACCGGGCATCAATTGGCGCACCATATCGCCCACGCTGTCACGTTCGGCGGGGCGCGCTACTGCGTAAATGTGCAGGCTGAGTTCCACCTGGTCGTTGCGCTCGCCGAGCAAGCGGCGTAGATAGTCGGAGCGTTCGTCGATCTCGGCTGCGATCATCACGTCCATCACGCCGGTCTTCGACGTCACGACACCGGGCAGCGCGATCATGTCGGCGTGCTCAGCGGCCAAGCGCAACAACCGGTTTCCCGATCCAGCGATCAACAGCCGCGGCCCTTCCGGCCGTGTCGGTGCAGGCTGGTAATTCGCGTCGGCATACAGCTTCCGCATGGTGAGCACGGTCTGCTCGACATGCGCGACGCGCGCGCCCGGGCCGGGCATCGGTATCCCGGTTGCGTCGAATTCTTCCTTCGCATTCCCTGCGCCGAGCCCCAGTTCCAGCCTGCCGCCGCTGAACCGATCCAGCGCGGCAACATCCCGGGCCAGCAGCGTCGGATTGTAGAACGGCGTATTCAACACCAAGGTGCCCAGCGTAATTCGCTCGGTGACCTCCGCCGCGAGCGACAAGCTCGGAAACGGAGCCGACAGGCCGAGATGGTCGGCCACTGCCACGACATCGTAACCGAGCGCTTCGGCGCGACGGACCTTGTCCACCCACTCCGCACGCGAACCCGGGAACGCCATGTTCATACCGAAGCGAAATTCAGCAGCCATAACGTCGGTTCTATCACGCGAAACAGGCACTTAGCCTGGGCGTTTCAGGGCCAGGCTGACTACTCGTTCTTGATCTATTGGGCGGAGAACCGCGCCGCCACAATCCTTCTCGCTACCTGCCGACGAGAAGGATGGACCGCCGATGACCGAGTTTGTTGCCACTGCCGAGGTGCTGGCCTCCGGTGGAGCTGTGCCCTGGGCGGTATGGCTGCTGCTGCGGAATCCGCCGCGCACCATCGGCCGAACTGGGGACGAACTCCCCAGTCGCGGAGCTATTGGCCCGACACCCGATGATGGGATGATTTCGGCTGTCCGAGGCATCTCCTCGGGCCGGGTGGGAAGTTCTGGCTCAGGTAAATGGAGTTGATCGATGAATACACGCGTCCGTCGGTTGAGTTCCGGTGTCGCAGGGCTCGTCGCGACCGCTGCTGTCGCGACGGTGTTACTGGCACCGCAGGCCGGTGCCTGCGATTGGAGTGCCGGTAGCACTGGCCAGAACCTGAAGGTGTGCGGAGGAGTGCCGACAACTAGCCGCGATGCCTACTATGTGAACGGGGTGTATACGTTCATGGTCGACTTCCCGGATCCGGCACATCACCGGTACGACAGGCCTGTCAATTTGCTCGCCACATACGATCCGGACGCTCCCATCGATCCGGTTCTTCACCCTGACCGCGCCACCCTTGTCGGCTCCGTAACAACGTCTCCGGGAACCACTTCGGCCAGTATCCAGTGGACCCCCGGCAAACCGGGCTACTACGATTTCCTCGCCGAAGATGGCGATGGCGACAGATACGGGCCGATAGATGTCCTCGCGCTTCCCGCCCCTGCCGGTACCGGCAGTGTGAATTCGGTGCCTGGCCTGCGGATCAAGTAGTCGCCACCGAACCTCGGCCGCGGCCGAGAGGAACTGACCTTCGTGCTGTCCCGGCATCGGCACAAACTCGGCCTGCAACTCGACGCTGACGACTTCACCGACGCCCAAGCCCTCGCCGCGGTCGCCCGCAGCACCCTCGTCATCGGCGCCACCTGACAACGCGACAACACCGCCACGCTTCACCGCGAGTCACACCGAAAGACAACTGCGGGACGGCGCGACGCCTGTCATCGTGACCTACTAGGTGAGTACTCGGTTCAAAGAGTTGCCTCGATGATCGAGAACGGGCTGGGGGTGTTCACGATGCTGTCGACGGTAAATCCGGCGGTATTCAACAGGTCTCGGTACTCGGTGGCGGTCCGTTCGCCGCCGGTGTTCACCGCGAGCATCGTCAGGTCGACCATCTTCGTCAGGTGCGCAACGTCACCTTCGGGAACGATGCCTTCGACGATCAACAGGCGCGCACCGGGTTTCGCGGCGGCCGCGATAGTACCGAGGATGCGCAGCGCGGAGACATCGTCCCAGTCGTGCAGGATGTAGGCGAGGATGTAGATATCGGCTTCAGGCACCTCGGCGAAGAAGTCTCCACCCGAGGCCACGATCGTGTCGGCGAGTCCGGCCGCGCGGATACGTGCTTCGGCGGTGGGAACTATGGCAGGGAGGTCGAAGACAATGCCCCGGCGCCCGGGGTGCCACGCCAGCAGTGTGAGCAGCATGGCGCCGTCGGCACCGCCGATGTCCGCGACGATTTCTCCGTCGGGCAGTTCGTAGTTGTCGAACATCCCCGCCCGAAGCCCCGTGGTAATTTCGGCCATCGCCCGGCTCTGCAGTGCGGAGCGATCCGGGTCTGCGGCGACCCAGTTGAAGAAGTGCTCACCGAGTTGGTAGGTCGCTGCCGTCTCACCGGTGCGCGCCGTGCGCAGCAGTTCGCCGAACGGGCGGTAGTGCGTTTCCATCCAGAAGTGCGCGACCGCGTGCAACGACGCCGGGTGGCGCCGGGACAGGACCGCGCCCAGCGGGGTGGTGCGGACCAGATCACCGTCGGTGGCGAACACCCCGATCGACGCGAGCGTCCGCAACAGGCGCCGAAGAACCCCGGGATTCGCTCCGGTCCGGCGAGCCAGCTCGTCCTGGCTCAACGGCCCATCGTCCAGCAAAGTCGCTATGTCGAGCTTGGCGATGACGTACAGCGCCTGGGATACCTGAAACCCACCCAGCATCTGTGACATCACAGCGATGGGCGCTGTTGCCTGCGCGCTCTCCGAGGGCATATCGGTGTCCTTCGTGGTCATGCTGTCTCCTGTACTTCCTACGAGTCGGTTGCTCAAATGGTGAGCGTTGAAATGATCGATATGAGCGTCGGCTTCGCACACCGAAGCGACGACTGATTGTCGGAATTCCGTACTACGCCACGAGTTTTCCCGAGCGAGCCCAGTCCTCGATGGCAGGCTGAAGCCGTGCGGTCACGTAGGCGATCCGGCCGCCGGCCAGATCAGGACCGGTGATGATGGCCGAGGGCGGCGCTTGCGACGACTTTCGCAGCACGCGTTCGGTCACCACTCCCCTGCTCGCGAGCTGGGTCAGCCGATGCTCCGTATCCTGTTCCCAGCAGCCGTAATACCGCACCCGATCGGTGTCCGCGGCAGCGAACGGTCCGTCGCCGCCGGCGGCCTGGATGAGCTGATAGCGGGGCGGCTCGATGCGCGATATCGCGATAGTCAGCCCGAATACCGTTGCGGGACGGGTGAACCCGATACCGAGCCCGGTGGACAGTCGATGGACAGCCTGCTCCAGATCGGCGACGACAATGCCGACGCCGAAGAACGTCAGCGGTACCGGCGTACGCATCGCCGGCCGTTCAATTCCCGTGTCCACTCTCCGCCCGGCACCGCGGCCGTCGTCGCTGCTGATCGGACCGCAACACCATCCCACCCCTTGCCGGTATGCCGCGCACCGTGCACCAGCAGCACACCACGGTACGACGAACTGATCATCGAATTGCCTTTCGATAAGCTTAGAAATCACGCCGACGTGTGGGCCGAAAATTCGCACGCTCCCACCGAAGCCCATTCGAATCCTCGAAATCCATTCGTCATCACAACGCTAAACACCGCCGACGAAATGTGCCTGGCCCAATCTGTCCCAGGAAACTCCGGACGATTGCCGTAGCACATGACCGTAAGATCGGCCGCGGCGTACGGATCGTCGCGCTCAGTGTGGACCCGCGAAGCCCGCGCACATCGGTGGTCTGCGCACCTGGGACTGATTGGCCCAGGCTCGCGGCTCGTTCTTGAATTACCTTTGGCTATGTGAGCGCACAACACGGCGATCTAGGGCGGATGCTCCGGGAGTGGCGAGAGCGAGTGACGCCTGCCCTGGCGGGAGTTTCCGAATCCACCCTCGGGCGGCGCACCCCGGGCTTGCGGCGTGAGGAGCTCGGCGGGTTGGCGGGAGTTTCCGCCGACTACATCAAACGGCTCGAACAAGGCAGGGCACGCCCGTCGATGGCGGTTCTCGACGCACTGAGCCGGGCCCTGCGGTTGTCACGCGCCGAGTACGAGCACTTGTGCACACTGGCCGGCTACGCCCCAGCCGGTGAAGGCTGCGCGCCGACCCACCTCGGCCCCGGCGCACGCCGACTACTCGACCGACTCGACAACGGCCCAGTTGGTGTCTTCACCGCCGCATGGACACAGCTCGCCGCCAACCCCTCCTGGACCACACTGTTCTACGACCCCAACGCCCAGCGCGGTCACGAACGCAATTTGGCCTGGCGCGAGTTCACCGGACTGAACCAGTGTGTCGTCGACCCGGAGGAGAACAAGCGCTTCCGCGCGTCCCTGGTGGCCGACCTGCGGGCCGCCGCCGCCCGCTATCCAGCCGACCAAGAACTGACCAAGCTCATCGCGGCGTTACGCTCGGTCAGCGACTGTTTCGCGCAAGCCTGGGACACGGCCCCACCGACCATGCATTCGGTCCACCGCGCGGTGATTCTGCACCCACAGGTCGGACCGATTCACTTGGACTACGACATCCTGACCATCCACAGCGGTGACCTGAGGGTAGCCGTGTTCACCGCTGAGCCCGACAGCGACGACGCCCAGCGACTCGCCCTGGCCCATGTCATCGGCCTGCAGGATTTCTCCGCAACCGAGCCCCACCAACACTGACCACGTTCCCGCCACGATCGGCAGTCACCGCAGCGGCCGGAAGAAGTCGGTGAGGTCGTGCGCGAGCAACTCGGGTTCTTCGTATGCGGGGAAGTGACCACCGCGGGGCATCTGCGTGTACCTCGTGATGTTGTAGGTGCGCTCGGCCCAGCTGCGCGGCGGCAGGGTGAGGTCGGCTGGGAACAGCGCGAGGGCGGTGGGGACTTCGATCCGCTCGACTCTGCGCGTGATGTTCTCGCTGTACTCGTAGTGCGGCCGGAACGAGGTCGAAATGGTGTTGGTGAACCAGTAGAGCGACGCCTGGGTCAGCAGGAAGTCGTCACTGAATCGCGAGGACAGGTCGCCGCCGCAGTCGCTCCACGCGCGGTGCTTCTCGATCATCCAGGCGAGCAAGCCGGTCGGCGAGTCGGCCAATCCGTAGCTCAAGGTGATCGGGCGGGTGTTCTGCTGGTGCTGATAGGCGCCTTCCTTCGTCGACCAGGTCGTCACGGAGTCCAGATAGACGCTCTCCTGGGCGGTGACGCTCTCGTCGTCGTAGGCGACCGGGCTGGCGATGGCCGTCAGGTGGATACCCACCAGAGCATCAGGATGGGCTTCGGCCAGCCGGGAGGTGATGCCCGCGCCCAGGTCCGTGCCGTGCGCCCCGTACCGGGCCAGACCCAGTTCCTCTCGCATGAGCAAGTGCCAAAGTTCTTGGGTCTGTAAGGGATCCGTGAGCGAAGGCCGTTGCGGGGAGAAGGCGAATCCTGGCAAAGAAGGGACGATGACGGTGAACGAGTCCGCCGCATGACCACCGTGCTCGGACGGGGTGGCCAGCCGCTGGGCGAGGTCGGTCAACTCCAGGAACGAGCTGGGCCACCCGTTGGTCAGGATGATCGGCAGCGCGTCCGGAGCCTCGCCGTCGAATCGCAGGTAGTGCACCGGTGTCCCGGCGATGTCGGCGACGTGGTGCGGAAGTGCGTTGATGGCGGCTTCGTGCGCCCGCCAGTCGTAGCCGGCTGCCCAGTAGGTGACCAGTCGCCGCAGCTCACCGGGATCGGTTCCCGCCGACCAGCCGGTCACCGGCCATGGCGCAGGCCATCGCGTGGCGGCCACCGCGCTCGCAGCTCGCCGAGTTCGGCATCGGTGACCTCGAGCACGGGCCTAGCGGGCACCATTGACTTCTCCCTGGTCCACTCTGGATTCAGCTCCCGGTCGGCGCAGCACCGAAGTGAACAGGTTGGCGCCGCGTTGCATCAGCGTCGTCGATTCGCCGTCCAAGGCAAAGGCGTTGGCCGCCTTGCGCACATGCGGGCGACCCTTTCCAGTTCCTAATTTGTATTTCAAAGTACAGAAAAGGTACCATGGTCGCCATGGGTGCTGGCAGACCGCGCGAATTCGACGAAGCGGCCGTTCTCGACGCAGTCGCTGGGCGGTTCCGCGTTCGCGGGTTCGCCGACACCTCGACCGAGCAGCTGTGCGAGGCGGCCGGGGTGCGGCGGAGCAGCTTGTACAACACCTTCACCTCGAAGAACGAGCTGTTCGTCCGCGCGCTGGAGCGGCACACTGCTCTCGCTCTCGCGCAGCAGGAGGCCGTCCTGACCGATCAGCGGCTGTCGGGAGCCGGGCGCCTGGCCGCCCTTTTCGATCTCGCCCTCGCCGAGGAACGTGCCGCCGAGTTGGACGGCCACGCCGCGGGCTGCATGATCGTGGCGTCGCGGATGGCACCCGATCTCGGCGCCAGGGACCCGCGCGTGCAGCGCCTCCTCGACCGCTACGCGGACGTTCAACTTGCCCTGCTGGCCGGTGCCGTGCGGGCCGGCCAGTTGGACGGCACCCTCCGCAAGGGCATCGCGGCACGCGACGCGGCACTGATGGTCTCGTCGGCCATCTCGGGGCTGCGCGTCCTCGCACAGTCCGGCTCCGGGGTCGCCGAGCTCGGGCGGGTGGCCGATCTACACCTCGATTCTTTGCGCGCAGGCACCTGAACAGTATTTTTGCGTCTTTTATTTTTGTACTTTCGAATACAAATTTAGTCCGACGATGGGGATAGAGCACTGATGACGAGACACCTGTACCTGCTGATGCTGACCATGCTCATCGTTGTGTCGAGCGAGCTGCAGATCCCGGCGATGATGCCGGTGATGGCACATGACCTGGGAGTCGACACGGGCATGATCGGGATGCTCGTCTCGATCTTCGCGCTGGGCATGGCGATCGGCGGCCCGGCCATCGCCTTCGTCCTACGGCACCGCCCGCCGAAACGGGCACTGCTCACCGTGGTCGCGGCGTACGCAATCCCCGAACTGCTCGTCCCCCTCGTGCACGAGTACTGGTGGGTGGCGTTGATGCGCCTCTTGACCGGATGCCTCGCCGGAGCGGCCGTCGGCCTGTCGATCGCCTACGCCACCAGACTCGCCCGCAGCCAGGACACGATCGGCGAGGCCGTCTCGATCGTGCTGAGCGGAATCATGGTCGGCACCGTCGTCGGGCTTCCGGTGTCGCACTTCATCGCCGACCGGTGGAGCTGGCAGGCCACCTTCTATGTTCTCGGTGCCGCCGCTATCGTCGTCTTCGTCGTGAGCCTGCTCGCCCTGCCGCCGCGAGCGGCGGCGACGGCCGACGACGCGGCCCAGGACATCCGCAACCTCCGCCTGCCCCGCCTGTGGTCGCGCTACCTGGTCAGCTTCCTGACGATCGGCGCCGCATACGCGGCCTTCTCCTACTTCACCCCGCTCCTGGAGCAGAGCGCCGGATTCAGCTCGTCGGCGACGACGCTGATCCTGCTCGCATACGGTATGTGCGCACTTGTCGGGAACCTGGCCGTCGGGAAGCTGGCCGACCGGCACGCCGTCGGCGTTCTGCGGTTCGGCCACGCCCTGCTCGCCGTCTCGCTGGCCGTGATCGCGATCGCTAGTCATGCGCAGCCGGTGGTCCTGGTCATGGTCCTCGCCGTCGGCCTCGCCGGTGTCACGATGAACCCGCCGCTGGTCACACGGGTCGTCGAGGTCGGTGGCAGCGGGGCCCTCGTCAGCACCGTCCACACCTCGATCATCACCCTGGGCATCACCGTCGGCACGGCCGTCAGTGCGGCCACGATCGGCGCGTTCGGCGACGACCCGGCGGTGGCCATGTGGACCGGCAGCGTGTTCGCTGTGCTCGCCGCGGTCATGCTGGCCCTGCAGCACCCGCGACGCGACAGCGCCGACGGACTCCGCACACCGGAGCTGCCGCGGCAGACCACCCAGACTGCGGCCCGGTAGGAGGCGACGATGTCCGCGAATCCAGCGCACACGACGTGGCATCCCGGCGAGGAGACGATGCACCGGCTCCTGCGGGTAGTGCACGGCGGCAACCCCACGATCCCCGGTCTGCCTGCGGCGTACGGGCTTTGGATGGCCGAGAGCCCACTCCTCGCGCTGGGCACGGTCGACGCGCACGACCGCGTCTGGACCACCGTGCTCGGTGGCGACGCCGGGGTCGTCCGGCCCGTCGCGGCCGGTGTCCTCGGAGTAAATGCCCGCTCGCGTGAGCCACTGATGGGCTTCGATCCTGTTCTGGAAGCGTTGTTCGCCGGGCACGATCTGCGCGACGGCGGAATCGCCCGGCACCCAGGCGATGGGAAGCTGGTCGGCGGGCTGGCGATCGATCTGGAGACCCGGTCACGGGTCAAGATCTCGGGCCGGGTGCTGGGCGGCGCCGTCGTGGCGACCGATCCGCAGGCCGAGACACCGGCCGGCGTGCAGCTGGCCGTCGCCGTCGAGGAATCGCTGGGCAACTGCCCGAAGTATCTGAACCGGAAGTCGGTTCGACCGCACGACTCGTCGCCGACACTGGTCAGCGAGCAAATCCCGCTCGTTCCCGAAGCGATCGACCTCATCGGCAGATCCGACCTGTTCGCGATCTCCAGCCGCCACGGCACGGCAAGCATGGACACCAACGTCCGGGGCGGGTCACCCGGTTTCGTGCGGGTCCTCGCCAACTCGGCCGCGGCGGGCGTCACACTCGTCTATCCCGAGTATTCCGGGAATCGTCTCTTCCAGACCCTGGGCAACCTGCGGGCCGACCCCGCAGTCGGCGTGACCTTCCCCGATGTCGAAACCGGTGCCGTGCTGTACCTCAGCGGACGCGCGGACGTCCTCGTCGGCGCGGACGCCGCGGCGCTGCTGCCGCACAGCAGGCTTGCCGTCCGGGTCCACGTCGACGCGGCCCGTCTCGTGCGGGACGGATTGCCGTTCCGCGGCACACTGCTGGATCCGTCCCCCTACAACCCGCCGGCCCACCGGTTGGCCCAGGAAATCGACGGTTCTCCCGCCATCGGAACGACCGATCCCGACGGGAAGCCGCTGGCCGTCGCTACGGCGACGCTGCTCCGGCAATCGACCGTCACGCCGACCATCTCGCGGTATACCTTCCGGCTCGGCCCCGATCCGTCGACCGCGTCCTCGCGAGCCGCGTTCGCAAAGCTGACACCGTGGCGTGCGGGGCAGCACGTCACCCTGGATTTCTCCGCCCACCTCGATCGCGGCTGGTCGCATATGCGCGACCATGATCCGCGATCGCTCAACGACGACCACATCAGGTCGTTCACAATCTCGAGCCGGCCCGTCGAGGACCACTCGGCGGTGCTGGACGGCACCGAGTTCGACATCACCGTCCGCGCGCAGGGACCGGTGACGGCCTTCCTCAAACGGTGGCGTCCGGGCCGGTCGGTCGACGTCGCCGTGCTGGGGTTCGGAACCGGCGACGAGATCGAGTTCGGCGCCGACCCTGACGGTGACGACGTCGTCGTGGTGGCTGCCGGGGTGGGGATCACACCGCTCATGGCGCAGGCACAAGCGGCGTCCGCGGCGGCGAAAGGCCAACGACTGAAGCTCCTTTGGAGCGTGCGGGCCGACGACCTGCCGCTGGCGATCGACGTCCTCGGAGCTCTCGACGAGGTGGCGGCCGTGACCGACCTGTTTGTCACCCGCGCCGCAGGCACCGGATCGGAGCCGGAGATCGCGGAACTGCGCAAGCTCGGCGCGCACGTCCACACACGACGGATCGAGCCGGCCGACGTCCGGTCCGCAGGCACCGCCGGACAGCGGCGCTTCCACCTGTGCGCACCGCCAGGTCTGACCCGCTCGGTACTGGAATGGGTCGGAGACGAGCACGTGCGATGCGCGACCTTCACGTACTGAACGGATCCGACCGCGGGACCACGCGAGGTGAGCAGTTCGAGGCGGGGAGGCGCCGATGCGGACGGTGAACAACGGTTGCCTACACACCACACGAAAAGGCGCGACCATCGCAAAACTCGATGCGATGCATAGCGACCGTCTTCCCGAGGCTGAACGCTGCCGAATGAATGTGCCTCGCCCAGTCAAACATGGGCAACTCTGCGCGAATCGTGTGAAATATGACCGCAATGTCGAGCGCGGCGTATGAATGCCGGTGTGTGTTTTCTCGACATGCGATCTGATCCACGCCGATGGTGCCGGAGGCTGGGCTATAGGTCGACGGAGCCTGGGCCTGTTAGGCCCAGGCTAGTGGTCCGTTGTTTGATCTATTCTTCGATTGTGTGAGCGCTGTACACGTGGATCCGGGGCGGGCGCTGCGGGAATGGCGAGAACGTGCCTCGCCCACGTCGGTTGGATTTCGAACCTGCCATACGCCGTGAGCAGGCCGCAGCACTGCCGGAATGGAAAATGGAGGGACACATGTTTCGTGCGAAAGTGATGCTCGGCGTGCTTGCCACGGCGGTGCTCGCACAATTGGGGACCGGATGCGGAAAGGGTGCCGACGTTCCCGGTACCAGCACACCCACGCCGACAACCAGTATTTCCGCACCGAGGACGAGTGCGCCCGCGCCGACCTCCACGCGGATTGCCCCGGCGCCCGGCGTGGGAACTCCGACGCAGGGAAGACCGCAATCCCCCACTCAGCCGCCGCCACCAGCGGCTTCCACGAGCCCACTGCCGGCACCGGCCGCGCCGGTGAAGTGCACCGACCAGTTCAACTACGGCAACGACCCGCGCTCGAACGCCGAAATCAACAGCATCGGCGAACAAACCGGCCAATGCCCGCCACCACAGCCCCCGCCACCCGCACCCGCGAAGTGCACCGACCAGATCAACTACGGCAACGACCCGCGCTCGAACGCCGAAATCAACAGCATCGGTGAACAAACCGGCCGCTGCCCGGACCCGATGGGGTCTTGACCCGGATGTTGTGCGAAACGGTAGCGCCGCCGGGTATTTCATCGCTGTCCAGCGCCTGCTACCGCACCGCCGATTACACCCTGCTGGTACCAATCGCGCACGGCCAGGATGTCGGCCAGGTCGCGGCACAGCCGATACCGTCAGCCGGTCCCTGCGGCGCGCACACGCGCGAGCTGGTGGAAGCCGTCGCGGTCGAGCGCGGGGATCTTGATTCCGAGCTGGGATGTCGCGGCTGCACTGGTTGTCGACCGGTCCGGTGGATGCGTCGGCGGCGGAGCGACGCCCCGACCACCACAGGATCCGGGGTCGCCGCAGTTCAGTCGGACGCTCACGCCTGGCTGCCGTTATTTGCAGGTGGCGTCCAGCTGGTCGATGTCTCTGCTGAACACGTCGCGGGTGGTGCCGTTGTCCTCGTCGCGGGCTGCCACGGCGGCCGCTCGAACGCCCTGGTAGTCGTTGCTGTTCGTCGGCCTACCGGCTTGGCTGAGGTCGGCCTGGGTTTGCCGGATAGAGGCACCGCAACTCGCCGCAGGTTCTGCGGTCGCCGGTCCAGCGGTGGTGAGCGCGCCGAGTGCGAAAGAGTAGATTACGAGGGTCGTTGCTGTCCTGCGGAGCTGCATTGCCGTTCCTCTCGTTGGGTGGTTCTGACGTCTTCGAATCCACTCGGCGAGTCGGTGTTGTCGTGCATCGACATCGCCTTGCGGGTTGTGCGAATTCGACGAGATGCCCGATCGAGCCAGCCTCTACGAGTCTGCCAAACGAGCATCGTGGTAGGCCTGGTTGTCGCGCTCAGTACCGATATCGCTGCTGTTTCGTGACCGATTCACAACTGGTTGTTCCACATTCGGAACATCGTGCAATTGCCGCGCTTGTCGAAGGTGACGGTCCACAGGTTGGCGAAGTCACCGAGCTCTTTGTAGTGCCCGGTGCCACCGATCGCGGCGGTGTCGCCGGTGATCATCAGGGTCGACCACTCGAAATTCCAGCCGCCCTGCTGCCATTCCTGCCGGCCGCGCCAGCCCTCGACGATGGCGTCGCGGCCGATCCAGTCGGTACGGTAGGGCCATTCGTGGTATTCGGCGTCCGGGCTGAACAGTGCTGCGATGTCTTTGGCCGCGTTGGTATTCCACGCGTGCACGTATCGGTCGACCCATGCTCGTAGTTGTTCTTCGGTGATCGTCATCGGGTCAGCCCTGGACCGTTGGCCGGACGACGATTTCGTTGACGTCGACCTCGGGCGGCTGAGCGATCGCGTATTCGATCGCCGCGCCGATCGCGGACGCGGGAATCGCCGCCGACATGCTGTCGCGGACCGCCGCACGAATGTCGTTGTCGCCGATGCCATCTGTCAGTTCACTGCGGGTCAGACCAGGGCTGATGACGGTGACCCGGATATCGCGGCTCTCCTGTCGCAGCCCCTCCGAGATGGCCCGCACCGCGAACTTGGTGGCACTGTAGACCGCCGCAGTCGGGTCGACTCGATGTCCGGACACCGACGCGAGGTTGACGATGTGTCCTTGCCCGCGGTCCCGCATCACCGGCAACACCGCGGCGATGCCGTGCAGGACACCACGGATATTGACATCGATCATCCGATCCCAATCCGGCACTGCCAGCGCGTCCAACCTCGACAACGGCATCACACCGGCGTTGTTGACCAGCACGTCGATCCGCCCGTACCGCTCCTGCGCCCGCGCGGCGAACTCCCCCATCCCCGCCGCGCTGGTGACATCAAGGATGTGGTGGTCGGCACTGCCGCCGTCGGCCTGGATCTGTTCGGCGATCGCCTCGATCCGATCCGCGCGCCGCGCGCCGAGGACCACCTGGTGACCCGCGGCGGCCAGGATTCGTGCCGTCGCCTCGCCGATCCCGCTGCTCGCCCCGGTAATCAGGACAACCTTGCTCGACACCGCACCCACAATGACCCCTTGTCTCGACTTCGGCACCGGTGCTTCCAGCGCCGGTATCGAGCATGCGGCTACCGCGGCGATTAGCCCAGGTCGTGGCTTCCTGGGTGTGCGGCACCCAGGAACGGCGGACGTAGGACGGGGGATGACCGGCAATGAACTCGGCGAGTTTCTGCGCAACCGCCGCTGGAACAAGGGCGATAAACCAAACCATCGGTGCAGATGATCGACGCGATCGCGCGGGCATTACGCCTGGACGCCGACGCGCACTGGCATGTCTTCCGGCTCGCCGGCCTGCTCCCACACCCCGAAGTGGCCGCCGAACCGGACGTGGTCGACCCTGAACTGGGCCGTCTCATGGACGCCTTCCCTACCGCGGTCGCCTACATAGTCAACCGTCGACTCGACATCCTCTCTCGCCGACGCGTTACTCGAACCGTTGGCCGACCCCCGCAACATGATGTTCACGCTGTTCCACGATCCAGCCGCCCGGACCTTGTTCGCCGACTGGCCGACCGTCGCCTGTGATGCGGTGCACGCGCTACGGCTGATCACCGGACACCTCCGCGACACCCGGACGGTGGCGCTGATCGACCAACTCCTTGCCACCAGCACCGAATTCGCGGCGTTGTGGCACGACAACGACGTCCAGGGGTTGGGTCGCAAGGCCAAAAGATGCGGACGGCTCGAACTGATCTATCAGGCCTTCGACGTACAGCACGCACCCGGACAACAACTCCCGGTCGGCACCCACGCACCGGCCAGCGCGGACACCCTGGCCGCACCGGCCGCGCAGTCCGTTCGCTACGGAACTCGCCGCCGACTCAGTGATAGACACATCGAGCGGGATGCGTTAGCAACGCATCCCGCTCGATATCCGAGAGGTTATCCGCGAGTGCGGTTTTCACTGCTGAGTAGCCAGGCCTGCTTTTCGAGTTGATCGATGACGGCGTGCAGCAGGTCGGCGGTGGACGGATCCTCGGCGTCGGTGTCGTCGTGCACCGCGCGCACGGTCGCCACGGCCGCGCGGATCTGGGTGGTGACCAGGTCGACGACGGCGGTGGTGTCTTGTTCACCGGCCGGCAGGATCGGCACGGTAGTGGTCGAGGTGACGGTCTGTGGTCGGCCGTCGGGGACGGCGTCGAGGGCGCGCATGCGTTCGGCGATGGTGTCGCTGAATTCCCTTGCGGAGTCGACGATTTCGTCGAGTTGCAGGTGCAGGTCGCGGAAGTTGTGACCGACGACGTTCCAATGCGCCTGCTTACCGTTCAAGTGCAGCGCGATGAGGTCGACGAGGACCTGCTGCAGGTTGCCCGCCAGTTGTGCCGATGCGCGAAAACCGATGTCCGATTCCAGGTGAGTGGTCATGATGGTGCTCCTGATCTGTTGGGGTGGTGGGCTATTCGGGCCACGGGTTGGATTGGATGACTTCGACGAAATCCGTTCGGGTGAAGCCGGGCAGGAAGTGCGCGAGGACGTCGGCGTTGACGGTCCCGAAGGTGGTGTCCGGGCGGTCGGCGAAGCCGTTGGTGAAGGCGGCGAGGATGTGGCGTTTGAAGTCCGGTCGCGGATGGGCCGCGGTGACGGCTTCGAGATCGGCGGGATCGAGATCGGTGTATCCGATGCCGAGCACGTCGGTCTCGACCCCCGCGGTGACGCAGGCGATCTCGGGGGCCATATGTTCCGGGATGCCCGGGGTCGTATGCAACGCGATGGCCGTCCATACTCGTTGCGCTGCTTCGTTATCGATGCCGTGGGAGGTGAGGAAGCGGCGGGCTTCGTCGGCGCCGTCGACCTCGAACCGTTGGGTGGTGCTGCGGTAGGTATCGGTCAGCCCGAGGTCGTGGAACATCGCACCGACATAGAGCAGTTCGGGATCGGGCTTCAGACCACGCAGCTGCCCTTGCAACATCCCGAACAAGTAGACGCGGCGCGAATGATGAAACAGCAGCGGTGGTGCCACGGTGCGCACCAACTCGGTGGCCTCGGTGACCAGTCGGCTGTCCGGGATCACGATGCCTGCGATCTGTTCGTTCATGATGCACGCACCCCGTGCTCGATCCGATCACCCAGGTCCTTGTCGACATTGCGCCAGTATTCGAAGGCGCGTTGCAGGACTGGTTCGGTAACGCCGTCGCGGAGGTGGCCGACGATGTTGCCGACCAGCCGGGCGCGTGCGGCGTCGTCCAAGATGTCGCGGACGAGGGTGCCCGCTTGTCCCCAGTCGTCGTCCTCGATGCGCAACGTGTAAGCGGTGCGCACCATATCGCCATCGCTGTGCCAGCCCGCGGGTTCGCCATAACGTGCGGTGTCGGCGCGGGGTCCGCCTTTGGAGTTCGGTGCGTACACCGGATCCGAGACGGTGTTGTAGCGCATCGCGCCGTCCTTGCTGTAGCTGTGCACGGGCGCGATAGGTGCGTTCACCGGTAGTTGGTTGTAGTTCGCACCGATCCGGGCGCGGTGCGCGTCCGGGTAGGCGAACATCCGCCCGAGCAGCATCTTGTCCGGGCTCGGACCGATGCCGGGGACGAGATTGCTCGGCTCGACAGCGAGTTGCTCGATCTGGGAGTGGTAGTCGGTCGGGTTGCGATCCAGGGTCATGCGGCCCACCGTGATGAGTGGGTAGTCGGCGTGCGGCCACACCTTGGTCAGGTCGAAGGGGTTGAACCGGTAGGTCTTCGCTTCGTCGAAGGGCATGATCTGCACCTTCAGGACCCAACTCGGATGCTCGCCCCGCGCGATCGTCTCGAACAGATCGCGGGTGTGATAGTCGGTATCGACCGACGCCATCCGGTCCGCCTCGTCCTGGGTGAAGCATTCGATGCCCTGGTCGCTGATGAAATGGTATTTGACCCAGAACCTTTCGCCGGCCGCGTTGAGCCACATGTAGGTGTGCGAGCTGTAGCCGTTCATGTGCCGCCAGGTGCGCGGGATACCGCGATCGCCCATCAGCCAGGTCACCTGATGCGCCGATTCCGGGGACAGCGTCCAGAAGTCCCACTGCATATCGTGATCACGTAAGTTGTTGTCCGCGCGGCGTTTCTGCGATCGGATGAAGTGCTGGAACTTCATCGGATCACGGATGAAGAAGACCGGGGTGTTGTTCCCGACCATGTCGTAGTTGCCTTCTGGTGTATAGAACTTGATCGCGAAACCGCGGGGATCTCGCCAAGTGTCGGGGCTGCCGTGCTCCCCGGCCACGGTGGAGAACCGGATCACCAATTCGGTCTCGGCCCCCGGCTGGAACAGGGCGGCCTTGGTGTAGGCGCTGACGTCGTCGGTGACCTCGAATCGGCCGAAGGCGCCGCCGCCCTTGGCATGTGGCTGGCGCTCCGGTACGCGCTCGCGGTTGAACTGGGCCATCTGCTCGATCAGGTAGTGATCGTGCAGCAGGATCGGTCCGTCGGCGCCGACGGTTAGCGAGTGGTCATCGCTCTGCACCGGGATGCCGGCGTCCGTCGTTGTCGGAACAGCTTGGTTATCAGTCATTTTCGTGCCTTTCGATGCCTAGATGCGGCTGGTTCATTTGTCGTCGGGGTTGAGTGCGCGGAAGACCGCTCCGGCGCCCGCGCCCGCGATGAGTTGCGCGGCCAGGTACACCCAGAGAGTCGGCCAGGCGAACATGCCCAGCACGGCCGCACCCACGGTGACGGCCGGATTGAATGCGCCGCCCGAAATCGCGCCGACGGCGAAAGCGCCTGCCACGACGGTGAATCCGATGGCCAGCCCGTAGAACGAGTTGTCCGGATGACTCTTACTCGTGGCCACATTGAGCACCACGTAGCACAGGGCGAAGGTGAACAGGAGCTCCACGACGAAGGCAGCCCCGACAGTGCGACCGCTCAGCGTCAGAGTCGGTGTGGTCCCGACCCGCGCTGGATCGATGATCCAGCGCACCACCACCGCGGCGAGTAGCCCGGCGACCAGTTGCGCGGTCCAGTAACCCATGGCGGTGCGCAGTCCGATCCGGTGCCGCACCAGCACCGCCAGGGTGACGGCGGGGTTGTAATGACCACCGGAGATATGCCCTCCGGCGTAGATCATCACCATGAGTGCCGCGCCGATGGCCAGCGGTGCGAACGGGCTGCCGCTGCCGGCGGCGGTGCCGACAGTGAGAACCAGGAAGAAGGTTCCGATCAGTTCAACGGCATACCGCGCATCGAACCGGTGAGCGGCACTGGTCACCGGACTGGTCGCGGCGCGGGCGGAGGTTGCGGTGATGTCTTGGGATGTGACCATGTCACGACTCCTCGAATTGCGCTGTGGTTTTCAATTGCGCTGTGGTTTTCAATTGCGCTGTGGTTTTCAATTGCGCTGTGGTTTTCAATTGCGCTGTGCGACTTTCAGAATCGCCCGGTCCCGCGCCGATGTCGTCAGTGCTGGCGGCCGTTACCGCTGCCCGCCAGCCACAGACCGCGCATACCTGCTAGCTGCAACTCGCACGTTTGCGGCCTGGTCCGCAGCGCGGCGGCCGAGCGCGGATATGCTCGAATTCGAGCAGCCAGGAGGTGACTGGATGGCGTCGACGACGCCCGGACCCGACGATGCAGGAACCCGCTTGCGGGTGATTCTGGTCGAGGACGATGTGCTGCTGCGCGAAGGCTTGGCGAGCTTGCTCGAGCGTTCGGGGTTCGAGGTCGTCGCCCAGGCGGGCGACGCCGTGCACCTGCTGAAACTGGTTCGGGACCAGACCCCCGAGCTGGTGGTGGTCGATATTCGCATGCCACCGACCAACACCACCGAGGGCCTCGATGCCGCCCGCGCGATCCGCGCGGAATTCCCCGGCACCGGCATCCTCGTGCTGTCCGCGCACGCCGATGTCGAACACGCGATGGAACTACTGGCCAGCGGCCGAGGAATCGGCTATCTACTCAAGAGCCGGGTCACCGATGTCGAGGATTTCGTCGACACCCTGCATCGCGTCGCCAAAGGCGCCTCGGTCGTGGACCCGGCACTGGTCACCGAGTTGGTCTCGGCGCAACGCCGCAACGACCCCCTCGCCGCACTCAGCGTGCGCGAACGCGAGGTCTTGGCGTTGATGGCGGAGGGGCGTTCCAACGCCGGGATCGGCCGTCGACTGTGGGTGACCGAGGGGACCATCGAAAAGCACGTCCGCAGCATTCTGACCAAACTGGATCTGCCCGAGACCGGCGACGACCACCGCAGGGTCCTCGCGGTGGTCAGGTTCCTGGAGTCGCGCTGAGCTGATCCCCGCCGCCGAGCAAACCGCGAACGGCTGCGGACGACAGCGCGGACTTGGCCAGAAACCCCACCGCCACGCTCTCGGCGACCAGGTCAGCGAAGTCCTCCCCCGAGTGCGTCGAAATCAATATCACCGGCACAGTGAGGCGCTCGGCAAGGTCGAACCCGCTCTCGACACCGAGATCGACATCGACCAAGGCGACATCGGGCTGCGCCCGCGCGACCTGCGCGAGTGCGTCGGCGCCGGTCGATGCCACGCCAACGACGAGGACTCCCTGCTGCTCGAGCAAACCACGAGCGGCAGCGAGGAAATCCGCGCTGTCATCGACGATGAGGCAGCGGAGCGGCGAATCCCACGTCATCACCTCAGCTTGCCTGCGCGCGCTCGGGGATCGCATTGCTGCTAGCGGGCATCGTCTGGATCTTGCAGCTGGCGAGTAGCCCAGGTTTACCGCTGGCCGGAAGTAGCGATTGCCGCCAGCGGTGGCGACAGTCGACCGACTGCGCGCGAGGGTGATTGCTATGAAAACAACAACATTGGGAACCAGCGGACTCCAGGTCTCGCGAATAGCCTTCGGCACTTGGCAACTCGGCGGCGAATGGGGTCACTTCGACGAAGACGCGGCGATCGCCGCGATCCGCCGCGCCCGCGACCTCGGTGTCAACTTCTTCGACACCGCGCAGGCCTACGGCTTCGGTGCCTCCGAGCACCTGCTCGGCAAGGCGCTGCGCCCCGAACTGCGCACTGCCCGAGACGAACTCGTGATCGCCACCAAGGGCGGGCTGCGCCGGACCGAGTCCGGCATGGTGCGCGACGCGAGCCCGGACTGGCTGCGGCGCGGCGTGGACGCCAGCCTGACCGCGCTCGGCATCGACCACATCGACCTCTACCAGGTGCACTGGCCCGACCCGGCCGTGCCCGCCGCCGAGACCGCGGGCGCGTTGGCCGAGCTCGTCGCCGCGGGCAAAATCCGGCACGTCGGCGTCTCCAACTACGACGTGGGCCAGATCGCGGAATTCTCGGCGACCCTGCCGGTGGAAACCGTGCAACCGCCGTACCACCTGTTCCGGCGCGGGATCGAGGACGAACTGCTGCCGTACTGCCGCGCGCACCACCTCGGGGTGCTGGTCTACGGGCCCTTGGCACACGGCCTGCTCACCGGAACACTCAGCACGTACTCACTGTTCGCCGACGACGACTGGCGCAGCCACAGTTCGGTCTTCACCGGCGACACCTACGAACGCAATCTGGCAACCGTGCAGGCGCTGCAGGAATTCGCGGGCGAACGCGGAATCACCGTGAGCCAGTTGGCGATTGCCTGGACCTTGGCCAACCCGGCCGTGCAGGTCGCCATCGTCGGCGCCCGCCAGGCCGATCACGTGCGCGACAGCCTCGGTGCCGCCGACGTGTCACTGAGCGAGGACGACCTCGACGCGATCGACAAGATCATGGCCTGGGCCACCCCCGTCGCCGGACCATCCCCGGAGAAAGTCCGATGAGCGCCGCGCACAGTGTCGCCGTGCTCGGCACCGGAACGATGGGCGCACCGATCGCGCGCAACCTGTTGCGCGCGGGATACGAAGTGCGAGTGTGGAACCGCAACCCCGCCAAGGCCGCGGCACTGGTCGCCGACGGTGCCCGGCACGCCGCGAATCCGGCTGCGGCCGTGACGGGAGCCCACGCGGTGATCACCATGCTCACCGACGGCCCGGCCGTCGAGGTGGTGCTGACCGGCGCGCTGTCAGCCGTTGCGCCGGAAGCGATCTGGATCCAGATGAGCACCGTCGGCCTCGATGCCTGCGCTCGTCTCGCCGACCTCGCCCGGCGCCATGCCATCACATTCGTCGACGCCCCGGTATCGGGCAGCTCCGGCCCCGCCGAGGCGGGCGAGCTGATCATCCTGGCCGCGGGCGCAGGCAAGGTCCGGTCCCGCGTCGAACCGATTTTCGATGTTCTCGGCCACCGGACGATCTGGCTGGACCACACCGGTGCGGGGAGCGCGCTCAAACTCGCGCTCAACAACTGGCTTGGCATTCTGGTCGAGGGCATGGCCGAAACACTCACGCTCAGTGCCGCTTTCGGACTCGACCCGAAACGATTTCTGGAGGCTGTCGCGGCCGGGCCGATGGCCTCGAACTACGCGATGGCCAAAGGCGCGGTCATGCTCGATGCCGATTTCACACCCGGCTTTCCCCTGCACCTCGCGGTCAAGGACGCCGAGCTCGCGGCACACGCAGCCCAACAACACGGCATAGCGCTCGCCCTCACCGGTGCGCTGCTACCACGCTGGCACGAGGCCATCGCGGCCGGACATGGCGACGACGACGTCGCCTCGGTGATCACCACGCCCACCGCCGACCTCGTGCGCGGGTAGCCGCGGCCGCCGGGACGGTTACGATCGACATCGATGTGTCGTCCGAGTTCGCCGACAGTCGATGTGAGCAGCACGTCATGATGCAGAAGCTGTCCCGGATGCGCGGCTGGCTTGCGGGCACGCCAGCCGCAGTCGCTGCGCGCCATCGCACGGATATCGCGCCGACCTCGTTACGCGGACAGTTGGTGTCGTCGTCGCTGCGCTCGATGTCCCCGCCGTGCTGGCTCGGAATCGTGGTCGCCGCAACGCTGATCGTCATCGAATCGGGGCTGGTCTACTGGCTCAAACAGCTCGCCCCCGGGGACGCGTTCGGTGTGGTCTACCTGCTCGGTGTCTTGGTGGTATCGACGATCTGGGGTCTCGGGATGGCGATAGCCACCTCGGTGGCCAGCGCGATCGCCTTCGACTACTTCCGCAACTGGCCCGCGCCCTTCGTCCTTGGTGCCGACGACCTGGCCGCCGTCGCCGTGTTCCTGGTCGTCGCACTGCTGGCCAATACCCTCGCGGGACTGGCAAAAGCCCACGCCGCCGAAGCGGATCGACGGCGCGTGCAGGCCGATCTGGTCGCCGAGCAACAAGCCGCGCTGCGCCGAGTAGCCACGCTCGTCGCGCGCGGGGCGAGCTCGCCGCTGGTGTTCTCGGCGGTCACCGAGGAAACTGCCCGCTGCCTCGGCGTATTGAACGCGACGCTGTTCCGCTACGAGGCCGACGGCTCGGGAACGATCGTCGCGGCTCGCGACGAACCCGGATTGCCGAAGATGCCGGTCGGTGCGCGCCTCACCCTGGAAGGCGACAACATCGCGGCGATGGTGCTGCACAGCGGCAGCCCGGCCCGGATGGACAATCACGACCAGGCCGCCGGCTCCGCCGCGGCGCGCATCCGCGAGCTCGGTCTGCGCGCGGGAGTCGGCGCGCCGATCGTCGTCGATGGGCAGCTGTGGGGGGTGATCGTCGCGGGCACGTCGCGGCGCGAACCGCTGCCCGCCGATACCGAGGCCCGCCTGGCCGAATTCGCAGACCTGGTCGCGACCGCGATCGCTAATGCCGAAGCGCACGCACAACTCACCGCGTCGCGCGCCCGGATCATCACCGCCGCCGACGAGGCGCGACGGCGCCTCGAACGCGACCTCCATGACGGCGCACAACAACGCCTGGTCTCGCTCGGGCTGGCATTGCGCACCGCGCAGGCGTCGGTGCCAATTGAGTTGAGCGCGTTGCACACTCAGCTGTCGGCGGTGGTGGCTGGACTGGTCGACGTCTCGGCGGAGTTACGCGAGATCTCCCGCGGCATTCACCCGGCGATCCTGTCCAAGGGCGGGCTCGGACCCGCACTCAAGGCGCTGGCGCGCCGCTCCATCGTCCCGGTCGAGCTGGACCTGAACTTGACCGAGCGAATGCCCGAGTCCGCCGAAGTGGCCGCGTATTACGTTGCGGCAGAAGCACTCACGAACGCGGCGAGGTATGCCCAGGCATCCGGGATCGACATCGAAGCCCGGACCGAGAGCTCACACCTGCACCTTTCGGTTCGCGACGACGGAGTCGGTGGCGCCGATGCCACCGGTGGGTCCGGACTCATCGGCCTGATCGACCGCGTCGAGGCCCTAGGCGGTCAACTGCAGATCACCAGCCATCCCGGATGCGGAACAACCCTTTTCGCGCGCATCCCGATCGTCACCGAAGCACCGACGACCACCTGACAGCTTCTGAAACTGTCCGGTGCGGCTGCTCTACACCGCACTCTTCCGGCTTAGTTACCGCTGGCTGATCACCAGGACAGGCTCTGACCGATCCGGATGCTTCCGGCTTCGACCGCCCCGAGGGACGCCCGGTACTCGAACTTCTCTTCCGCGCTCTTGCCGCGGGTCGGGGGCGAGTAGAAGGTGCTCTCCGGGGTGAAGCGCAGTACCACTCGGCTTTCCGCCACAATCCAGGCCAGCGTGGGTTCTCGGTCGAGGACCAGCGGTTCGTCCGGTCCCAGATTTCCCTCGCGCACGAGTTCGATGCGGGCGATTTCGGTGCCGATCCGCAGCACGCACTCGGGGTCGTCCTCGACCTGTACCGATCCGTAAAGCAGCAGATAGGACGGTGGTTCAGCCATGTCGATGACGCACACCGAGGCTCGCGGATCGCGCCGTGCCGCCTTGGCCTTCGCGCGAGCGGCCATCGTCAGAAAACAGATGTCCTCGCCGTCCAGCACGTAGTAGCCGATGGTCATGGCGGGCCCGTGTTTCTGTCGGTTGTAGCCCCACACGCAGAAACTGTTCTCTCGAACGAACGCGCGTCGTTCGTCGCTATCCATCATGGTGATTCCTTTCGATTCGCCCGTCCGGAACGTCCGAACTCGCGAACGCCGGTGGTGTGACGCGGGGGTACCGGGTTACCGATGGGCCAGCAGCCGCCGCGCCCGCTCGGCCATTTCGGCGATGGCGGTGTCGAGCCGCTCGAGGTCGATCGCCTGACCGCTCATCGCCTGGGCGCGAAAGCGTGCGTGCACACCCTCGGCAATACAGGCCAACCGCCACAGCGCGAACGCTTCGTAGAAGGCGATATCGGAGACGTCGCGGCTGGACCGCGAGTGGTAGTACTCGATGACGTCGTCCGCGGTGGCGAACCCCTCGGTGGGATCGGGCGCCCAGCCGACCAGGTCGCCGGGCGACCACATCGCCACCAGCCAGCCCAGGTCGGCGAGAACATCGCCGACGGTGCACAGTTCCCAATCCAGGACGGCCCGCACGCTGCCCTCGGTGTCGACAATCAGGTTGCCGGGACGGAAATCGCCATGCACGAGTCCGGTCTGCTTCTCCGGGGGTGTGCGCTGTTCGAGCAGGCCGCGCACCGTGGTCAACGCCGCACGCTGCTCCGGTAACGCCGCCAGTTGCCGGGTCCAGCGCGCGAGCTGCCGTTCGACGTAGCCGCCCGAACGTCGGAAGGATTCCAAATCTGGTGTGGTGCAATCGATGTCGTGGATGCGAGTCAGGGTGTCGACGATATTGCGAGAGGCCTTGCGGCGGACGGGGTTTGGCAACTTCGCGGCGGCGGCCGCGCTGTCCAGCACGATCCCGTCGATGAACTCCATGACATAGAAATCGGAACCGGTGACGAGCGGATCCGCGCAGGAACCGATCACGGCGGGCACCGGCACATCACTTTCCTGCAGGTAGGTCAGGATCTGCGCCTCGCGCACGACATTGTGCGCGGTGGGCAGCAGTGCGCCGACCGGTGGTCGCCGAAGCACCCAGGTACGCGCGGTGCGATCGCGGACGATGAAGGTGAGGTTGGAACGGCCGCCGGTGATCAATTCGAATTCGACCGGGTCGCTGAGATCCGGGATCCGCCGGCGCAGCCATTCGGTGACGTTGCCGGCGTCGATCACCGAGGTGTCGTGGGTCGTCATGTGGAACTTCTTTCCTGTGGTACAACGTGACCGGGGTTAGCGACGGCTCATTTCCACCCGCGCCACCGATCGCAGGTGGACCTCGTCGGGACCGTCGGCCAAACGCATGGTGCGTGCGTGCACCCACAACTCCGCCAGGGTGGTGTCCGGGCCGACACCGGCCGCGCCGTGCAGTTGGATCGCGTGATCGATGACGCCGCAGACCGTGCGCGGCACGCTCGCCTTGATCGCGGCGATCTCGCTGCGAGCGGCGTCGGGGCCGCCGTGCTGGATCAGCCAGGCGGTCTTCAGCACGAGCAGCCGCGCCTGCTCGATCGCGATGCGACCCTCGGCCACCCACTGCTGAATCACACCTTGGTGCGCGAGCGGGCGTCCGAAAGCGACGCGTTCCTTTGCTCTGTCGCTCATCAGTGCCAGGGCGTGTTCGGCCATCCCGATGGCACGCATGCAGTGGTGAATTCGGCCCGGGCCCAGCCGAGCTTGCGCGAGCGCGAATCCGCTGCCCGGTTCACCGATCAGGTTGGTGACCGGGACCCGCACGTCGCTGAAGATGAGCTCCGCGTGGCCCGGTTGATGGGTGTAGCCGTAGGCGGTGAGGTTGCGGGCGAATTCGACACCCGGCGCGTCCCGGGGAACCAGGATGAACGACTGTTTCGCAGGAGACGGTGCCTGGGGATCGGTTACACCCATGACGATCAACACCTGGCAGCGTGGGTCCGCGGCGCCGGTGATCCACCATTTGCGGCCGTTGATGACATAGGTGTCGGCGTCACGCACGATCGAGGTGTGGATGTTGGTGGCATCGCTGCTGGCGACATCGGGCTCGGTCATGGCGAACGCGCTCCGAATATCACCGGCCAGTAGAGGTTTGAGCCATTGGGCCTTCTGCTCCGCTGATCCGAACAGGTGCAGCAGCTCGATGTTGCCGCTGTCGGGAGCGCTGCAGTTGAGCACTTCGGGCAGCACATCGGGATACCAGCCGGTGCGTTCGGCGATCGGCGCGTAGTCGAGGACCGTCAGGCCGTGTGCGGGATCGTCGGCCTCGGGCAGGAACAGATTCCACAATCCGCGAGCACGGGCGGCGGCTTTGAGCTCCTCGACCACCGGAGGCACTTCGTGCGGCCGACCTCGGTCGGTCAGCGACCGGCGTTGCTCGTGATAGATGTCGAGTGCGTCTCGCACGTGTGCGTCGATGAAGGCGTCGAGCTGTTCCAGGTAGGACTGCGCGCGCGGGGACAACGAGAAGTCCATAGGTACTCCGTGCGAAGAATCGTGTGGCGAAGACAGGTCTAGTGGGAAGGGGCGGGATCGCGATCCGTGGCGCCGACGCGCAGTTCCCAGGTGATGGCGTACCGACCGAGGCGTTCGGTGACCGCGGCCGGGCCGCCGGTGACGTCGATGGTGGTGCGGATCGTGCCGTCGACGATCTCGGTGGCGATCGCGACGATCCCGTCGAGATCGTCGACGGCGGTGTGGATTTCGCGGCGGGTGGCATCGGCGCGCAGTGCGAGTTTGTCGGGTTTGCCGACATCGGTGACGGGCAACGCGTCCACCAACACCACCGCTTTCGGAACGGCGGCACGCTCCGGTACCCGTCGACCGGCCCATTCCAGCAGTTCGGTGTCGGTCGCGGTCGCGCCCGCCGCCAAGGCGACATAGACGACGGGAACTTCCCCGGCATGCACATCGGGCCGGCCGACCGCGCCCGCGGCGACGACATCCGGATGCTCGAGCAACGCGTCCTCGATCATCGCCGGATCGATATTGTGCCCACCACGGATGATGAGGTCCTTGGCGCGACCGTGCAGGTGGATGAATCCCTCGTCGTCGATATGCGCGAGATCGCCGGTCCAGAGCCGGCCGTCGCGCAGGGCGCCCATCCCGTCGAGCAGGTAGCCGCCACTGTCGTCGCGTCCGGCGACGTAGCCGGCGAACACGGTCGGACCACTGATAGCCAGTTCACCGATCTCCCCCGGTGCGGCCACGTTCCGATCTCCGTCGTGGCCGCGCATCACGGTGATGCGCTGGTAGGGCATTCGCTGACCGACCGCACCCGGCCGCGGGTATTCGGGGAAGCCGCGAGCACTGGCACAGGTCGCCTCGGTGAGGCCATAGCCTTCCACCAGCGTGACACCGGTATGGGTGTGGAACGCCGCGCCCACCGCCGGGGGTAGCGGTGCAGCGCCGACCGCCGCGTAGCGCAGGCAGGTGATGTCGGCGTCGACCGGAAACTGGCTCAGCACGGCGTACACGGTGGGTACCGCGCTCATGACCGCGATGCGGTAATGCTCGACGATCCGCCAGAACATGGTGAACAGCGCCGGATCGCGGTAGCCCAGCGGACCCGCCCACACCACCGGTTGTCCTTTGAACTGGGGTGAGAGCAGGGTGACGACCAGCGCGTTGACATGGAACAACGGGAGTGCGGCAAAAACGACCGAATCCTGGTCCAGCAGTTCGTTCGCCGCGATCATCCACGCGTTGGCGACCTCATTGGCGTGGGTGTGCGCCACCAGTTTCGGTACCCCGGTGGTGCCGCCAGTGTGGAACAGCGCCGCCAAATCGGTTGCGGCAGGTGCCACACCGGCAAAGGTTCGCCGATCGTGGTCGGCAGAGCGCTCGTCGAGGTAGCCGATATCCACACCATCGATGACCGGTAGGGCGGGCGGGGTCTCCGTCGGTGTAGTCGGACGCAGGACCAGGATGATATCCACCATGCCCGCGCTCGCAAGGCTCCGAGCGGTCTCCCAGATCGAGGCCGACAACTCCGGGCCTGCGCTGATCAACACGCGCGCGCCTGAACGCCGCAACAGCTCACCGATATGCGGCGGGGACATGGCGCCGTTGATGGGTGCCGCGATTCCAGCCAGCTGGGCGGCAACGGTGGCCGCGATCAGTTCGGCGCAGTTAGGACCGATCAGCGCTACCGCGTCGCCACGACCGACGCCGTGGGCGTGCAGGAGATTGGCATAACGATGGACGTCGGCAAGCAACTGAGAGTAGGTGCGCTGGTAAGGATCTCGCCAGCGCACAGCGTCGGGAAGCACGGTGACGGCGGTGCGGTCGGGCCACCGGGTGGCCGCGCGGACGAGCAAGGCATAGGTCGACGCGGGCAGCCCGCGGTGGTCGAGCGGGACCGATTCGATGTCGGTCAGGTCGTGCGGGCCGAGATTGCGCGGCCACAGCAGGGGCTCGTCATCGATGGCGGGTGTGCTCGCTTGCTCGGTCATCGCGCGGTCCGCACTACGGTTCGCTGGCGCCCCAGATCGATCGCACCGTCATCGGTGGCGACGGTGATTTCGACGAGGTCGCCATCGCGCAGATATTTCGGATTCTGGGCCTGCTTGTCGAAGAACAACTTCCAGCGCGTAGCTGCGGGCAGCAGCGAGCCGAGCAGTTGCGCGGCTTTGCCCGGTGCGCGCAGTGCCGTCCCGCCGGGCGTACCGGTCAGCAGCAGGTCACCGGCGTCGAGCCGCTGGAATCGGGTCAGCGACCGCAACGCCTGCAGCGGCGGAAAGATGATGTCGTGGGCGGTCATATCCTGGCGTTTTTCGCCGTTGACCGATAACCGCAGCCGGAGGTCGGTGAACCGCTTGAACTCGTCCTCGTCCAGCAGCACCAGGGCCGGCCCGGTCGGGGTGAACGTGGGGTAGGACTTGGCTTCGTAGAACTGTGTCTGCGGCAGTTGCACGTCACGCGCGGAGACATCGTTGGTGACCACCAGGCCCGCGAGATAACCGGTGTAGTTCTCGGCCGTCAGGTCGGTGCCGACCGGCACCGCACGTCCGAGCACCACCCCGATCTCGGCCTCGTAGTCCAGTAGCCGGACATGACCTGGCCGGATGACATCGTCGCAGGGCCCGCTGATCGAGGCCGACGACTTACGGAAGAACGTCAGCAGCACCTTTTCGGGATCGCCGCCCGATTCACGAACGTGCGAGGCGTAGTTCGTCATCTGCGCGATCACCCGGCACGGGGCCGTCACCGGCGACAGCAATGCGAGGTCGCCGATCGGTGTGGTGTCCGCACCGGCCGCGTCGATCGCCGCACGGTCGGCCAGGATCTCGGCGGTCGTGGTCGCGGTGGTGTCGACCCGGGCCGCGGTGGTCGAGGAGGTCTGCACCCACCAGGAATCGGCCGTACGCAGCAAGGAGATGCTCATTTGTTGGTCACTTTCATCAGGCCGCGTAGGCGGCGGAGGTCGAATTCGTTGTCCTCGCGCAGGGTGCCGAGCATTCCGCGCAGCTCACGAAGCGATTCCCGGTTCGCTGCCAACCCGAGGAAGTCCTTCGTCGCGGGCGGCCCCCACTGCGCCAGGCCCGACACGGTCATCGGCGACCATCCCGATTCGAGCGTGCAATCGAACATGTCCCCGTCACTGAAGTGCTCGACCATGAACCCGTCTGGGTCCCGCCAGTAATCGAAGATCTGACTGCCCAGAATGTGGCGGCCGACGCCCCAGGACCGGTGATACCCGCGGTCGTGCAGGTACTCTCCCCCGGCGGCCAGGGCGTCGATATCACAGACCTGGTAGGCCGAGTGCACGTAACGATTTGTCGGGCCCAGCGTCAGCGCGAGCGTGTGGTGGTCGGCCGGTGTCGCCCCCCGATCGCACCGGATGAAGCTCATGACCGGCCCGCGTTCGCGTTGATCGGCGAGGAACTGGAAATCGCTGACGATCAACCCCAGATGTTTCAGGAACCAGTCCAGCGTCTGCCGGTAGCGCGTGCTCTGCAAGACCACGTGCCCGAGCCGCTGCACCCGCGCGGGTTCGCGGGGCCGCCGCTGAGTGGCATTGACGCGCGGCAGTCCGTGACCGGTGTTGACGGTCAGCGGCAGCTGCGCGGGCAGCTCGGGCAACCGATGGGTGTCGCCGACCACGCGCACACGCAAACCATTGGGATCGGTCAGGTCGACGGTGGAACCGCCGAGCGTCTCCGGTAATGCCGTCAGGTGCTGCCCGGTGGCCTCGGCGAGCCGGACCAGATCTGCGGTATCGGCGGCTTGGAAGGCCGGTCCGACAAACCGTGAGCGCGGGCCGCGCCGAATCAGCACGCACGGTGACCCCGCGTCGGTGCCGCGCAGATGCAGCTCGTCGGCAGTGCGCAGGCTGACGATGAAGCCGAAATCACCGGCGAAAAGCGCGGCCCGCTCAAGATCGGGTTTCTCGAACTCCAGCCAGGCCAGATCGTGGACTTTCACCATCGGGTCGGCCGCGCGACCAGGGTGTTCGCCGGATAACGCACCGTTCTCGCTGTGCAATCCGCTGTGCGGATCGTGCTGGTCGATCATCCGACCACTCCCTTGTTGTCAATCATGCTCAGCGTCAGAGACTTTGCCCGCGCGGGCAGTGGCGACGCCGAGTCCGCCGATCCTGGCTCCTGCGAACTCGCGCAGCCCTTCCAGGACCAGTAGTGCTGACGGTACATCTCTGTACATAATAGGTCAACACTGTTATTTGACTACAGTAATTGACAGTATTTGAACAGTAGTGTTCAGTCAGGTGCGGTCGGCACCACAACCGACACCCACTCAAAGGAGAGCTTCGACATGTTCCAGTCCATCGCCAGGACAGTGCGTCGATGACGGCGACGGTGATCGCGATCCAGTCCGTTCTCGGCATGCTCTACACCGCCACCGCGGGCTTCAAGCTGGCGCGACACCCGCACATGGTCGAGGACTTCCAGCAGATGCGGCTGCCATACCTAACGGCTTACCTGTCTGCGGCCGCCGAAATCATCTGCGGCCCAGCTCTGCTCGCCGGAATCTGGGTGCAGTGGCTGGTCGCGCCCGCCGCAGCGGTCCTCACCCTGGTCATGATCTGCGCAGCCATCGTCAGCTACCCGCGCCGGAAACCCTGGAAAACGATCGGCGTGACGGTTTTGGCCGTGCTATGCGCGGCGTTGACCCTGTACTACTACCCCGATTTGTCCGACTCGCTGGCCGAGGTGAGTTCGTGAACCTGGACGAACCCGCACCACCAGCCGCCCACACCGACCACGACGTGATCATCGTCGGTTGCGGTCCGACCGGCGCGACGCTGGCCAACCTGCTGCGTGCCAACGGGCACCGCATCGCCGTCTTCGATCGCCGTACCGAGGTGTTCGACGCGCCGCGCGCGATGCTTCTCGACGATGAAAGCGACCGCATCATTCGCGATCTCGGCATCCGTGACGCGATGGTGCCGCACGACCTGGTGCGTCTCGAGAACCATCGCATCGTCGGCAAGCGGCGCACACCGCTGCTGGATGTGAATCTGCGAGATGTCGGCGTTTCCCTCGGATGGATGTTCCACCAGCCGACCCTCGAATCCCTTCTGCGTCAGCGGTTTATCGGCGATCCCGCGGTTGACGCGTACTTCGGCTACGAGGTCGACCAGGTGGTCAGCGGCCCCGACACGGCGCGAGTCCGCGCCACCGAGACTGCCACCGGACAACCGGGCGAATTCGGTGCGCGCTATGTCGTCGGTTGCGACGGAGCAGCCAGCACGGTCCGGCGCTCGATAGGAGCGGCGCGCACCGACTTCGGGTTCTCCCAATCCTGGGTCGTCGTAGACGCCCGCGCCCGCGATGCGGACTACTTCCGCTCCCTGCCCGACGGGTCGGAGTTCATGTGCCGCCCCGGCAGCGCGGCGATCTTCGCGAAGGGCTGCCGACAACATCTGCGATTCGACTTCCAGGTCACACCCACCCCGGGCAAGACCGACTGGACCCCGGATGCTTACGACCACATCACCGAATACCTCGATCTGTCCATGATCGACATCGAACGCGTGTCGCCTTACACCTTCTACGCGGGCATGCCACAGCGCTGGCGCCAGGACAGACTGCTTCTCGCCGGAGACGCCGCGCACCAGACACCGCCGTTCGCCGGCCAAGGCCTCAATATGGGGCTGCGCGATGCCATGAACCTCGCGTTCAAGCTCGATCTCGTGTTGAACGGTCGCGCTCCCGACCACCTGCTCGACACCTACCAGCAGGAACGGTGGGACAACTGCGCGACGGTGATCAAGGCATCAGCGGCAACCGGAAAGCTCATCACCTCCCACCGCCGCACCACCGCGGCCCTGCGCTCGGTGCTGCTGTTCGCCGGGCGCCACAGCCACTACGCCGTCCGGGTGCGCGCCCGTGCGGAAGTGCGGAAGCAGCCGTATAAGCAGGGTTTGCTCGGTGGCACACACAAAACCTCTGGGGCACTGATGATTTCGCCCGAGGTGAGCACCCCCGACGGGACAACCACGCTCGATCACGTGGCCGGCAACCACTTCCTGCTACTGACGACCTCGCCGCCACTGGGCCCGCAGGTCGACGCGTTTGCCGACCGTCTCTCGGGCCGGATCCGGGTCATCGGACACGACGTCGACTGCCCAGCAGGAGAACTGCGGCGCTGGTTCGCCAAAAGCCGGGTGTCCGCAGTGCTGGTACGCCCAGATCACTACATCTTCGACGCCGGCAATAACCCCGATGAGCTGTGTGGAGGTCTTCTGTCCGCAATCGACAGTCATCCCAGCGCCACCTCGAAGCTACCGCCGCGACCGCGTGGCGAACGCCGGACTGTCGGACCACCTACGCCGATCTGACCTACCTGAGCCCACCGGGCCGACCTACGAATACCGGCACGACTGCGACGCGAGGGTCATTCAACGACACATCTTCCCAGTTGAGCGGTTTTCGGATACGATGTATCCGTTATTGTACAGTCAACGCCGAGGAGACGTGCATGACTACGAACGGCAACGGCCCCGCCGTGGGCTGGATCGGTACGGGCCGGATGGGTGCGGCGATGGTGACCCGGCTGGCGCTGGCGGGCTCCGCGCCGACGGTCTGGAACCGCACCCGCAGCAAGGCCGAGCCGCTGGCGGAATACGGCTGTCTCATCGCCGGCGACATCGCGCACCTGCGCGGCCTCGACGTGGTGTTCACGATGGTGTCCACCCCGGCGGATCTGGAACAGGTGCTGCTGGGCGACGGCGGTCTGCTGGCCGATCCGGATATCGCACCGGCGGTCGTAGTGGACTGTTCGACCGTCTCGACCGAGGCATCGGCGCAACTGCGGACGGTATGCGAACAGCGTGGCGTCGAATTCCTGGCCGCGCCGGTCAGTGGCAACGCGAAAGTGGTTCGTGCGGGCGGTCTTTCGATCGCGGCATCGGGACCGCTCGACACCTACGAACGGGTCGAACCGCTGCTGCGCCAGATCGGCAAGTCGGTCACCTATGTCGGCGAAGGGGAGGTGGCACGGCTGGTGAAGATCTGCCACAACCTGATGCTCGGCGTCGTCACCCAGTCGCTGGCCGAGATCACCGTGCTCGCCGAGAAAGGCGGGGTGAGCCGGGCCGCGTTCCTGGAGTTCCTGAACGACAGCGTGATGGGCTCGGTGTTCACCCGCTACAAGTCGCCGGCATTCGTGCATCTGGACTACACGCCGACGTTCACTCCGGTGCTGCTGCGCAAGGATTTCGACCTCGGCCTGGCGGCGGCCCGCGAGCTCGACGTCCCGATGCCGGTAGCGGCGATCACCGCTCAGCTGGTGCAGGCCACCGTCGGCAGCGGGCGGGTAGACGAGGATTTCGCGATCCTGCTCGACCTGCAGGCTCAGGCATCCGGGCTGGAGCTGAAACCCGAGCAGACACCCATTGATGATGGCCTCGGTGCGTAATCGTGGAGCCAGGCCCTGGCAGCGAGCCGAAATTCAGCAAACTGGTCGTTTCGCTTCGACGCTCGAGCTTAGGTTGACTCGATACGTCAGCCATATCTCCAGGTAGATGCCTTTAACCGAAGGAAGCCAATTGACTTTTCTGGAAATCACAGTCGCAAACCCCACCTAAGGAGAAAGTCATGCCCGCACCCGCATTGCCGCTCCACCGAGCCCGCAAGGATCTACCCGCCGGCCTGCTGTCCGACGCCGAGCACTACCGCGCCTTGAACATCGGGACCGACAACCGCGCACCCGCGGTCGCCGAGGACGGCATGCGTACCAGCGGTGCGCCCGGCACCTGGGAGTGGTGGTATTTCGACAGCCATCTCGAAGATGGCAGCACCGTCGTGATCGTCTTCTACACCAAGGATTTCAACACCCCGTTCAAGGGCATGGGCCCGATGATCACCGTCGAGATCGACCGGCCCGACGGCACGCACCTCGAGCGGGAGTTCAAGTTCGATGCGTCCGCGTGGTCGGCGAGCGAGACCACCTGCGATGTACAGGTCGGCGACAACTACTTCCGTGGCGATCTCGAGCATTACCAGATCAAGGTTGCCGACGCCGAGCTCGACATCGAGGTCAGCATCGAGCGCACGACCAACAGCTGGCGACCCAAGACCGGCATCATCACCTTCGGCGAGGACGACAAGTTCTTCGGCTGGGTCGTCGCCGTGCCACAGGGCAAGGCGAACGTCAGCGTGAAGAGCGCGCAGACGTCGTTCACCGCGCAGGGATCGTGCTACCACGACCACAACTGGGGCACCGTGATGATGCCGAAGGTGATCAACCATTGGTATTGGGGTCGCGCCGAAATCGGCCCGTTCACCTTCATTGTCGCCGAGATCATCGCCGAGTCCGAATTCGACAATGTGCCCATCGTCGTGTTCAACCTCGCGCGCGACGGGCACACCGTCGCCGACGAGGAGGAGAACGTCACCGTCTATCGCACCTATCCCAGGTTCGGCCCCGACAGCCCCAAACCGATCAGCGACGGCCTGCTCTTCGAGTACCAGGCGCCCGACTCGGATGTGCGCTACGAGATCACACTGCAGCGCAAGAAGAACCTCTTGGTCGCCAAGTTCCTGGACAAGATGATCCCGAACGCCGTTGTGCGAGGGTTCGTCGCTCGGATCACCGGCTTCGACGGCGCCTACCACCGCTTCACCGGCCCGGCCACGGTCCGGGTCTATCAGGGCGGCAATCTGGCCGAGGAGTACTCGAGCCCGACCGCGGTGTGGGAGCTGATGTACTTCGGCAAGTGAAAGATGGTGCGGACCAGCCATATCGACGAAATGCGTTGCGGATCGGGTGCGGGACAACATGTCCGGCGCCCGATCGGCGTTTCAGGCCGCGCCGGACAGGCGTACCACCACGCTCGGCCGCACGCCGGGTCCGCTGGAGGCGACTGCGTGCCGCCTGTCTCGTGTTGAACAAGTATGATCACTTTGGAACACAACCAGCTACCGTGACCAGGGCGCCAGCGTCACAACACCGACGAGGAATCACCTATGAGATCAACGGATAAGCGAGTCCTCACGGCGGCGATCAAACTACTCGGCGAGAAAGGCACGCTGGATCTGACGATGAGCGAGCTGGCGGCCGAGGCGCAGGTCGCGCGCGGCACGCTGTATCGCAATATCGAGTCCATGGAACGGCTCTATGCGGATGTGGTGCAGGAGCTGACCACGGAAACGCACCTGCGAATCGCGGTGGCGTTGGACAACCACGGTGACGACGATCCGGCGGTGCGCTTGGCGATGGCGCTGCGGATGTTCGTGCGGATGGCCCACGAGAATCCGTCGATGGGCAAGTTCATCGTGCGCTTCGGTCTCACCGATGACTCGCTGCGTGGCATCCTTTCCGGCCCGCCGATGAAGGATGTCGCCGCGGGGAAGGCCGCTCACCGGTACGTCCTGGACGGGGTGCCCGACGTATCGGTCGCCTCGCTGATGATCGGCGTTGCGGTCAGCGCCATCTGGATGGTTCTGGAAGGCCATCAAGGCTGGCGAGAAGCCGGCTCCTCCGCAGCGGAACTGCAGTTGCGGGCGCTCGGAGTGGATGCGGAGCAGGCACGTCGGATCGCTACCGCGGACATGCCGCCGTTGCCGGCCAACTGACCGTTGCCACGGCCAGGGCCTGGACTCGATCACCCAGAAAGAGAACTCGGAGCGACGCGCCCACGGTGCACGCGCAGGGTGACGATCAGCGAAAACGCGGCCAGCCCTGCGACGATCGCGGCGAAGGCTATCCCGGAACCGGCCAGGCTCCATCGTTGGGCCGCCAAGCCCACTCCGACCACGGGCAGGGAAATCGCGATATAGGCGACGACGAAATAGGCCGAGGCAACCTCACCGCGACGCGGCGGCGGCGCCGCTCGGATGACGGAGTTCAGGCCCTTGCCGAAACTCGCGCCTTGCCCCGCACCCGCCACCAGCGCCCCCGCCAGTAGCGCACCTATCGAGTTCGCCGCCAGCGCGATGACGATCAGCACCATCCCGCCCATCAGACCGGCGCATCCCAGAATCATTGCCACGGGTGTGGATACGGACCAGGTGAGCAGCTGTGCCGCAGCAGAGGCCACGAACAGAGCCGAGACCAGCACCCCGGCGACCGCAGTGTTGCCGACCCCGAGGGATTGCCGCAGGAAGGTCGGCACGACCGCGGTGAACAGCCCCAACACACAGAACCCCGCAAACGCGGTCAGCGCGGCACGCGCGAAATCCGATCGCGCTTCGGCAGGCACGGATATCCGCTGGACGGTCAGTCGAGCGCCCGACGTCGCGGCTGAGGTTTCGCTCAGACGGATCAACCCGAGCCCAGCCAGACCCACCAACGCCAGGTGCACGATGAACGCGAGGCGCAGCGGCCAGGGCGCGTACTGCACCAGCAGACCCGACACGGTCGGCCCGAGGCCGAGGCCGCCGATATTGGCGATGGCCGCGACTACGACGGCACGGGACCGCCACGACCGCGGTGCGGTCTCGACGATGGTGGCGGTGGCGGTTCCGGTGAAGATCCCGGCGGACAGCCCCGACAGTGCCCGGCCGAGCAGTAGTTGCCAGACCGGGCCCGCGGTCAGGAAGACCGCGGAACTAGCTGCCGCACAGGCGATTCCGGCCAAGAGCAGCGGTCGCCGACCGAGGGTGTCCGACCATCGGCCGAACACCAGCAGAGCGGTGATGACGCCCGCCGCGTAAATGGCGAACACGACCGTCGAGATCGCGAGGCCGAAGCCGAGCTCGTCGGCGTACCTGGCGTACATCGGTGTCGGCATCGTCGTGCCGAGCATCACCACGGCGAAGGCGTACACGACCGCTGCGAACTGGCGGCCTTGCGTCGAATCAGATGGTGACGGCACGGCCGGTGGCCTCATCCTGGGCAGGGGTCAGCAACCGCACGAGCGCCTGGGTGACGGCCGCGCGGTCGGTGGTCGCGATGGAAGCGAGGTAGCCGTCAGGGCGGACGAGCAGCAGTGTCGAGGTCTGTAGTCCGTAGGTCTGACGGAAGATGCCGGTGATGTCGGCGAGCACGATATCGACGTCGGCGTCGCTGCCCGCGTCGACGGCCAGCCGCTTCAGTTGCGCGCCGAATACGTTCCAGCGTAAAGCTTTCAGATCCGCGACAGCTTCGCGACCATAGGCGATGGCAGTGAAGTGCGGGCCGGACATCGCGTCGAACAAACGCAGCGGCCCGCCCAGCGCGTCGAGCAGTTTCGCGTCCGGGGCGCGGTCACCCACCTGCAGTGTTTCGGTGCGCTCACTGTTCGGCGGCGTCAGTGGTCCACCGCGGTAATGCAGACCCAGCTGGCGTTCGTCCTTGCCGCGTTTGATGCTGGACGGGTCGAGTTTCGACATGCCCTGATACTTCTTCGTCGACAATCCCAGCACGGCGGCCGCGATCGGCAGGCGCTCCGCCTCGTAGGTGTCCAGCAGGGTGTCGGGCGCGCCGGCCAGGACCTGGCCCAGTTTCCAACCGAGGTTGTAGGCATCCTGCAGGCCCGTGTTGAGTCCTTGGGCTCCGGCCGGGGTGTGCACATGGGCGGCGTCCCCGGCGAGGAACACCCGTCCCGAGCGGTACCGGTCGACCATCCGAATGTTGGGGCGGAACACCGACTTCCAGCCGATGTCGTGGATGCGGATGTGCTTGTCGCGGACGTGCGCATGGATCCGCTCGTTGATCCCGGCCTCGTCCAGCGGGGGTTCCTCGTCCGGGCGCAGCCGGATCATCCACTGGAACTGGTCGGAATGCGGCAGCGGGCAGGCGCCGATGAACTGGCCTCTGGGCCCGGGCCACACATGCCAACGGTCCCGCGCGAGTCCCTCGACGGCGGCATCGACGATGAGCATCCGGTCTTGCTCGTCGGTGGAACCCAGGAAGCCGATCCCGAGTGCGCGACGCACCGCACTCGATCCGCCGTCGGCACCGACGAGGTAGCGGGCGGCGATTTCCCGTGCCCCTTCCGCGCCGACCACTGTCGCTACGACCGCGTCGTCATGTTGTTCGAATCCCGTTAACTCGCAGCCAAATTCGACGTGGCGGCCGAGTCGCCGCAGTCGCGCGTGCAGGGCCGCGTCGGTGCGGTGCTGCGGAATCATCCACGTGTTCGGGTACGGCACATCTGTTGTGGCGTCGTTCTGTGGCTGCATGCGCCACGGAATCATCAACGGCCCCAGATGAATTCCCAGTAGCGGATAGTTGCCGCCGCCGGTCCGGATTTCGCCGAGCGCGTCGAGGTCGTCGAGCACCTCGAGGCTGCGGGGCTGAATGCCCTTGGCGCGCGAGCCGTCGAAGGCGTACGCGGCCTTGTCCACGACCCGCACGGCCAGCCCGCGACGTGTCAGGTCGATAGCCAGGGCGGTGCCGGTCGGGCCGCCGCCGACGACCAGCACATCGATCATCTCGTCGCTCATCGCTGTGACCACCGTCCGGCTTGCTCGACGAAAGCGCCGAATTTCGCGGCGACCTGCGCGGGCCGCTCATAGGGGGCCATGTGTCCGCACTCTTCGAAAATGTGGCATTCCGCGGGCATCAGCAGGCTGCGCACCTCGTCGAACCCGGCGATCGGGGTGACTTGGTCCTGCGCACCCCATAACAGCATCGACGGCACGGGCCAGTGCCCGGCGCGCGCGTAGAGGTCTTGGCGGTCGGTCAGCGGGAAGTCCGCGATCGTGGCGAACAGGGCATACATCGAGCCCTCGAATCGGTAGCAGTCGCGCACCATCGCCGACAGTTCCGCGGACTGCCCGGCGTCGCGGACGTTGTGCGAAAGATGCTGCTCCAGCATCCGGCTGCCCAGATATTTGCCGAGCAGCACGCTCAACCGGTCGTGGCGAAGCAGTCGGGCCCCCGCCGGTGGTTTCGCGGCCAATCCGCCTGGCCCGACCAAGGTCAACGTCGCGGTCTGCGCGAGGTGCCGTTCGGCGAACGCCGTTGCGACCAGGGCACCCATCGAGGTCCCCAGCACATGCCAACGATCGGTCAGCCCGAGCCGGTCGGTCAGTTCCGAGAGCTGGCGCACGAATAGTGCCTCGTCGTATCCGGTCCGGACCCGTTCGGAGTAGCCGCGCCCGTAGCCGCTGTAGGCGAGCGTGCGAAAGCCTTTGCCGTGCAGCTCTTCTGCGAGCCGGTCCCAGTAGAACAGCGGGATCGTCAGTCCGCCGGCCAGGATGACCACCGCACCGTCGCCGGGACCGGTGAGCTCGTAATGGGTGCTGCCGTCGGAGCACTGGACGAAGCTGCCGCGCAGTTCGTCGCGACCGACCTGATCGAGGCGGCGGTCCTCGCCGCGCGCGGTGAAATACCTCATGGCCGTTTGCCTTTCGGTGCGCCGAGGGAGCCGGCGGTCAGAAAGTCCCGGATCGCACCCGCGACCCATTCGGGCGCCTCCTCCGGCAGCAGGTGCCCACCGTTTGCGTAGGTGGCTTCCGCACTGTCCGCGATATCGTGGGCGAAGTGCTGGCCGTCGATCATGCCACTGCGCAGGATCAGCGTCGGTGCAGTGATGCGCGTGAGGTCGGCGGTGCGATCGAGCTGATCGGTGTTGGCGAAATCTATGAATGCCGAACGATTTCCGGACCGGTTCAGCATCGCGTGCACCCGATCCACCATCGCCTCGTTGACGATCGCGCTACCGGGCCCGACCGCCGAACGCAGGTTGCGCTCGGTTGCCGCCCGAGAAGTCATGCGCCGCAACAACGCCCGCGTCAACGGATTGCGTGCCAGCCGCAATCCCAGCGGCAGTGACTTGTCCGGGTAGCCGGTTGCGTTGATCAGCACCAGCCGCTCGACCCGTTGCGGGAAGTCCAGCGCGAAATTCCAGGCGATGTTGCCACCGAGTGAGTTGCCGACAATCGACGCGGCCCGCACGTCGAGGGAGTCCAGGAACGCCACCATCGTTTTCGCGAAGGTCTGGATGCGGTAGTCGCGGTCGGGCCGGGGTCCGGTGAGGCCGAATCCTGGCAGGTCGGGGCGGATCACATCGAACGACGACGACAGCAGCGTCGTCACTCGATCGAAGCTGTGCAGCGAGGAACCACTCCCATGCAGCAGTAGCACCGGCGAGCCGGTCCCGGTCCGCTTGTAGTGCACATTCAGGCCCTCGACGGTCGTGAAGCGGGAATCCGCGTCGATGTAGTCGTCTGCAGCTTGCCTTCTCACCATAATGGTTACAGTGTTGCCGTTATTATGTCCAGCGTCAAGAGCCCAAAGGTCCGCTCTGGTCAATATTCGGCTACGATGTAACCGTTATAGCGGGGTGGAATGATGTCATGGACGCGGATTGGCGACAATGTGGGCGTGAGCACCGCCGAGCAATCCGCCAACGAACCCGACAGCTCCCAGCGCCGGTCCCCCGGCCGCCCTCGGGTCCCGTTCGATCGGATCATCGAGACCGCACTGCGTATCGTCGACGAAGACGGCGCCGACGCACTATCCATGCGCACCCTCGCCCAGCGGCTCGACACCGGGACAGCGACTCTCTATCGCGCCGTGGCCAACCGCGCCGAGCTGATCGCCCATGTCGTCGATCACGTCTTCGGGAAAGTCGAGTTCGACCCGCAAGTGTTCCGCGGTGCCGACTGGCAGCAAGCCTGCCTCATCGGCGGGCAGGCAGCCTTCGACACCCTGAGTCGCCACCGCCGCGTGGCACCCCTGCTCATCGAACAGGTGCCTACCGGCCCCAACGCGATGGCTTACCGAGAGCGGTTCCTCGCCATGCTGCTCAACAACGACTTCGCGCCAGCAGCCGCCGCTCGCGCCTACGCCACCATCGCCAGATACGTGCTCGGCTTCGCCGCCCAACTCCACGGCCACGGCACCGCAGCCGACGTCGACCCCACCGACCTGCGCTCCCGCTACCGCGGGCTCGACCCCACCATGTTCCCCGCCACCATCGCCGTCGCCGGCTCCTTGCCAACGATGACACTCGAAGACGAGTTCGCCTTCGGGCTCCGACTCATCGTGACGGGACTAACCGATCTGCGCGGGAACGGAACCAACCATCGTCAAAAGTAGTGCGCCATTCGAGCTCAAAGTCCTGATGGCGCTACTTCTCGATTCCGCGCCGCGGACTCCCCGGGTAATCGGCGGCCCACTGCCAACACGCCGGGCCGACAGATTCGGGTAGTCCGGTACGCAGGTCGGCGGCGCGATCGCGACCGATACTGGATGTCTCTCAGTAGCAGCGAATTCAGGAGGCCGCCATGGCCGTATCCGTGCACCGCAGTATCAGCAGACTGGCCGCGTGTGCCTTCTTGGCCGCCGTCGCCCTCGGCCCGACCCCCATCGCCCAGGCCGACGACACGCCGCACAAATCATTCCGCTGGGACCACGACCTGCACGCCGGTGACTGCACGATGTTCCACGGCGCCAACTTCAGCCTCGTCGCCGACGGCTACGCCTACTTCTACGCCGAGGTCACCAGTAGCGACGACAACGACGCCTGGATCATGCACGCCCGCCTGGTCAGCGCCGACAACAGATACCTGAGCACGATCAACAACGCCAACCCCATTCCGGGCGACCTCACCAAATTCGTCCTCAACCTGCCCAGCAGCAAACACCAGTACCCCTGGGCCTTCCGAGCCACCTACGCCCCAGAGGACTTCAACGCCGCAGCCCACATCGAACTGCGCAACTCCTGCTAACCGAGGTGCCGAAAGGTGCGTGGTCGTGCTGACGACATCTTGCAAGCGGCTGCCCAATTGCAGGAGAGTAACTTCGATTTTTGAGAGGATATACATGGTCTGTTCATATGCGCCCACACCCTGGACAACGCCGTCACCGTCAGTTGCCACCGTCCCGGCAACATAGACATGACCGCCCTGTCGCACCCCCCGCGAATACCCCATCTGCGGCTCCCACAGGGACGGACTGAAGACAATGACCCGACCGGATTCCGTAGTTTCTACGGTGCCGCCTTCGTAGGTGCTTATTGTCATATTTCGATCTCCCTCTTGCTACACATTCACATCTGCCGTCGGCTGCTGCCGACGTGACGACATCCGGACCGCAAACGAGATTGCGAGGAGTGCGATCGCGGGAAGTAGATACGAGTACCGTGTCGCCAGTTCTCGAATAACGGCCGTGTCGTGTCGATCACTGATCTGATTCGAGATGAGGCTGACACTCAGACCGATCGAGGCGACCCCGAAACCGGATCCGAGCGAAAATGCTGTCTCCTGTATCGCACCGACATCCGACTGGCCGGCGGGGCCGACGCTTTCGACCATCAATGTGGTGCCGGATGCGGTGACGATGCCCGTCGAGACGCCGATGACGACAATAGACCACAATCCGGTAGTCAGCCCCAACCCGGCCAGGAGCAAGAATCCAGCGGCTCCCATGACAAGCGCCATCACCAAGGCTGTCGTCGGTCGGCATTTCGTCAATAGTCGTGAGGTTGTCACTGCGCCAAGGGTGTTGGCGGCGGCCAAGGGCACGATCAACAGCCCGGCGACCAGCGGAGTTCTGTCCAGCCCGAGCTGCTGATACTGCGTGATCGAGAAGATCGCCGCGGCATACAGCCCCCAGGACAGCATGATTGCCACCGTCGCGGTGGTGAACGCGGCGTTACGGAACAACCGCAATTGCAGGATCGGCATTCGCGAAACCAACTGTCGCCTGATAAATATCGCAGCGGCCAGCACACTCACCGGAATCGCTACGACCCCGACCGCATTGCGAAGGTCTGGTTCGGTCAACGACTGCAGCGCATAGGCGATACCGCCGATGCCGAGGATGCTGCACACCAGGCTCGGCAGGTCGACCCGCCGGGCGATCCGTGGCGTGTCTTCCAGATAGATCAATCCGACAATGGCGGCCGCAACCGCAATGGGGACATTCACCAGGAAATTAGCACCCCACCAGAAGTGTTCGAGCAGCATGCCGCCGATAACCGGGCCCAACGCAGCACCGAGGCTTGCGCTCGCGGTCCAGATGGAAATCGCCAATCTCCGTCGTGCGCTCCCAGCGAATACTGCGCCCAGCAGTGGTATTGCGGTAGCCATCAGCGCTGCCGCAAATACTCCCTGGACGCAGCGCAGCACAATAATTTCCACCGGGGAACTACCGAACGCTGCAGCGAGCGACGCTATTGCGAAACCGGCGAGGCCGATCAAAAAAATTCGCTTCTGACCGTAGCGCGATCCGATGTCCGTCAAAGTAACGATTGTCGCCGCAATCGTCAAGGTGTAGCTGTTCACCACCCATACTGTTTCGGCCGGATTCGCAGACAACACCTGAGTCAGCTGCGGCAGCGCAACGTTGAGCAGGGTACTGTCCATGCCACCCATGAACAATGCGGCGGACAACACGAGCAGCCCCATGGCCTGACGATGACTGAATCCCGTCCCCGCCTCGGTTTTATCGATCAACATGGCGCTAATACACCCCTAGGCCGGTCGTGCTGTACCCGCTCGATGCTGAACGATCCACAGCGCGCTGATGGTGAGAATTAATCCGAAAAGAACCGGAACGGCCAATCTGGCGCCGTTGACAAAAAAGTCGAGTACCGCGGTAACCGCAGGCATTGTGAAGAACAGTCCGGTTACCGAGATGTTGTCGCGGGTACGAACCAACGTGTAAAGCAATGCCGTAGCGCCGATGCTGATCACCAAGACCATCCAGGCGGCCGATTCGACGAATACGCGGCCCGGCTGCCAGCAACCGGTGCCGAGCAGCGGTAGTGCCGCCGTGAACATGACGGCACTCAGGGTGGATTGCACGGCGAGCACCGCCCATAACCCCACACTGTCGTCGGCCCGAGCTTGAGCGACGGTACCGACGGTCATGGCGGCCAACGCGCCTACTGCAACACCGATCCCGGCGGCGGTATTGGCTCCTGAGCTCAGCTCGGCGGACACCGCAATAGTGACGCCCACGAGGCCGAGTACCAGCGCCGTCCACACGCGCAGGCTCCGCGCCTGCAGGAGGACTGCCGTGAGCAACGGTTGCGCGGACACGATGAGGGCAAGTAGACCGGGGGTAATGCCGCGGTCCAGCGCCACGAAAAAGCATCCCTGGTAGGCCACTTGCATGAGCACCGCCACGATGGCTGTGTGCGCCCATTGCCGCCGGGTGGACGGCAACCGGTCACGCACAACCACCCAGATCAGCCATGCGATCGTGGCAGAACCGACGGCTCGGACGGCGAGGAAGGCCTGCGGGGAGGCCTGGGTCAGGCCGAAAGGCGTGGCGATCGCCCCGGAGGACCACATCACTACGAACAGCGCGGGTACCAAGGCATTCCGCGCTGTTCGTTTCGCGCTGTTCGCGTGTTCCGATGCGAGCGCGCGAGCGTCGGTCGTCATGGAAGCTAAGACGCCCAGTCGTTGATGGAGAATCGCTCGGTCAGCGCGCGGTCGTCGATCATGTAGCCGGCGAGCATGTCGGCTTTGGCGGCGAGCAGTTCATCCCCGGCATTCCGGTGGTCGGTAGTGATTGCGCTGCCTGCGATGTCGCGGTAGGCGCTGTCTTCAGCGGTGCCACTCGCGTTGGCCAGCGACAAATTCTTCCAATAGCCCGAGGCGAACTCGTCGTACTCCTCTTCGAGCCGCGGAGTCATGGCCAGATACTCGAGATCCGGCTTCAGCCGGCTGCTGTCGAGATCGATGCGGGCGATGACATGCGAACGCATATGAGACTTCCCCTCCGTTGTCCCAGGTGGTGCTTCCGCAATCAGGGTGCCGCGTCGGCACTTCCGGCGACACGGCGATCTGCGAATGCCGGATACGTAGGATGTATAACTTCAGGTATGCAGGTAGAAATGCGGCATCTTCGGATCTTCGTGACCATCGTCGAGGAAGGCAGCATGGTCCGTGCGGCACAGCGGCTCGGCCTGACCCAGCCCTCGATCACCCGCGCCATGCAAGAACTCGAGCACCGACTGTCCACGACCCTGCTCATCCGCACGGGTCGTGGCGCCACCCCGACTACCGTCGGTCGTGAATTCGCCGGTACCGCGCGCCGGCTCGTGAAGGCGTTCGATGGTGCTCTCGACGCACCATCTCAGACATCACCCCTGCTCATCGCATATGCCTGGTCCGGGCTGATCCCCGCGATGGAGACGCTCCTGAGCACCTGGCACGCGCAGAACCTGCACCAGGACATCGAACTCGTCCGGGTACCGACTCCACTCGTCGCGCTCGACACCGCCACCGCCGATCTGGCGCTCGTGCGTGAATGGACCGCATCCCCGCGGTACGAACACCTCCCCATCGACCGCGAACCGCGCGTCGTCGCGATCAGCGCCGTCGATCCGCTTGCCACCCGTGCCGCCGTCTCCTTCGCCGACCTCGCTGGCTATGGGCTGGTCCGCAACACCCACGGTGGCACCACGCCGCAACATCTTTGGGGTCATCCGCACAACACCCTGCGCGACCGAACCACCAGCGACGTCGAGGACTGGGTCACCACCATCGCCACAACGCGTTCGGTCTTTGGTATTACCCCCGTTTCGACCGCTGACTTCTATCAGCACCCCGCCGTTGCCTACATTCCCCTGCAGCACGCTCCGTCTGTCGTCTCCTCCCTGATCTGGAGTGCGAACCGTCGTCCGGAGATCGGTGCGTTCATCGACCATGCCCGCAGGATCGTTCGCCCACTGGCGCAACTGCCTGCTGCGGCCGAGATAGTAAGCGCGCGAACACCTCCGCGGGTAGGGGGTTCAGCGACGGCTTCGGTGCACTGTTGACCGAACCTGATCTCCGGCTGCCCACGGCCGACTGACCGATCCGGGTCAGCGTGACGGGGACCTCATTGCCATCTGCCTTGTTTGCTCTGGCTGCGTTTTTACGGCATCTTTACAGGAGGTGTGCCGGGAAGTCTGGTCGGCGAACCCGGCTCGTGATCGCGGGTCGGGAGGCTGGTCGTGGGAGATTTCTGTTGCTTGTTCGTGTGTGTTCGGGGTGGCGTGTTCGTTGATCGGCACCGAGCGCATCCAGGAGACCGGGGTCGCATCCGATATTGACGATCAGCCTTCGGCGAGCGCGGGCGACCGAACCGTCGGCCCGCCGGTGCCGGAGTATCGGCATGATCTGGACGGGCTGCGTGGCATCGCCATCGCGTTGGTTGTGCTGTTCCACGTGTGGATGGGCCGGGTCTCCGGGGGCGTCGATGTGTTCCTGGTGTTGTCCGGGTTCTTCTTCACCGGCATGCTGCTGCGCGGCGGTGATGCGCGCGGCACGATCGACGTCGCGCGGGTGGCGCGCCGAACCGCGCGCAGGCTGCTGCCCGCGTTGGCGGTGGTGCTCGCGGCAGTGGTCGTCGGGACGGTGGTGCTGCGGCCATACACCCAGTGGGGCGACATCGCGGATCAGACCGTGGCGTCGGCGCTGTATTACCAGAACTGGCAGCTCGCGTACGCCGGGCTGGACTATGCCGCGCCCGATCCGTCGGTGAGCCCGCTGCAGCACCTGTGGTCGATGGCGGTGCAGGGACAGTTCTATCTCGCGATGACGGCCGTGCTCGCGATCTGGCTGTGGCTGTATCGACGCACGGCACGGAAACGCCTCCCCCGCTTCGGTTTACTCGCGCTGCTGTGCGTCGTCGCAGCGATGTCGTTCTGGTATGCGATGGTCGGCACGGCCGAGCACCAGGCGTGGACCTACTACGACAGCGGCGCCCGCGCTTGGGAACTGCTCGTCGGGGCGGCCCTCGCGGTGGCGGCGCCATGGATCTCGCTACCCGGACGCCTGCGGGCCGTGCTGGCGATACTCGGCCTCGCCGGGGTCCTCTCCTGCGGGCTGCTGATCGATGGCGGTGCCCGATTCCCCGGAGCCGCAGCACTGTTCCCCGTCGCCGCGGCGGCGGCGCTGATCGTCTCCGGCATGAACGCCCCCGCCGCGCGGCTACCGGTGGTGAACAAGCTGCTCGCTACCCGGCCGCTCACCGAACTCGGCAACCTGGGATACGCCCTATATCTATGGCATTGGCCGATTCTGATCTTCTATCTGGCCGAATACGGCGAACCGGCTCCCGGCCTCGAGGGCGGGCTGCTGGTGATCGCCGCCTCGCTCGTGCTGGCCTACGCGACGTACCTGCTGATCGAAACACCACTACGCGTGGCGACGCCTGTCGCGGAGTGGCGCCGCCGCGGCACCGGATCCATCGTGGTGACGCTCGGCGTCAGCGTGCTGATCGCGGCGTTCGGTTGGCAAGCCGTCCTGAAAGCCAATCCGGCCCGGCCGCCGGCCGCGCTGGATGCCGCCGAGTACCCCGGCGCGGCGGTGCTCGCCGCCGCCGCGGGCAGCACACCGGAGCGGATGCGGCCCACGGTTTTCGAGGGCTCGAAAGACGCGCCGCGACCGACCTTCGACGGGTGCATCACGCCGAATCGGGAGCTGCGCAGCTGTGTCTACGGCGACGAGTCCGCGTCCCGCACCATTGCGGTGGTGGGTGGATCGCATTCCGAGCATTGGTTGCCCGCGCTCGAAGTGCTTGCGCGCGAACGTCATTTTCGTATTCTGACCTTCCTGAAGGAAGGCTGCCCACTCACTTTCTCCGACGAGCCGTCCTACGCTCGCGCGCCGTTTCCCGAATGCCATGAATGGTCCGAGGCAGTGCTGGACCGGCTGGCCGACGAGCGACCGGATTGGGTGTTCGTCACCGCCACCCGCCCACGCACCGACAGCGGAGACGACGTGCCGCCGGAATATCTGGACGTCTGGTCGGCGCTGTCGGACCGCGGCCTGAATACCCTCGCCATCCGCGACACCCCGTGGCTGCGTCGCGACGGGGTCGCCTACCGCGCCGTCGATTGTCTTGCGCACCGCGGCTCGGCCGACAGCTGCGGTATGGACCGCACCGACGCCCTCGAACCCGGCAACCCGGCCGAACCGCTCGCCGCCGATTACCCGCAGGTCTATCCGCTCGATCTGAGCGACGCCGTCTGCCGCGCGGATCGGTGCCGCGTCGTCGAGGGCAACGTCCTGGTCTACCGCGACGAACACCATCTCACCGCCAGCTATGCCCGCACACTCGCGCCGGAACTCGGCCGGCAGATCGGCGCGGTGACGCAGTGGTGGTGAAGGCCGAGTCAGGCACGGTTCGGCGGGGCGGCAGCGACGCCGCGGTCGCCAGGAAAGAGGGGGAAACCCATGTTCATCACGTTGCACGACGAGGGCGGCATCGCGCTCGACTATGTCACCATGGCGCTCGGGTGGGATCCGGTCCGCGCCCGGCGCTGGTTCGGTGCGCCCGGCAAGGACATTGATCTCAATGCCGCCGCGCTGCTGTTCGCCGACGATCAGATCGTCGACGTGGTCTACCACGAGCAGCTGATCTCACGCGACGGCGCGGTGCGCCATCTCGGCGACAGCACCACCGGAGAAGGCAAGGGCGACAACGAGATCATCACCGTCGACTTGACCAGGATGGCGCCGCGGATCGACGCGGTGGTGTTCATCGTGACGTGCTACACGGGGCAAACCTTCGAACACATCGAGAATGCGTTCTGTCGCTTGATCGATAGCGTCACCGGGGTCGAGATCGCCCGGTACGACCTGAGCGGCGGTGGGTCGCACACCGGCCTGGTGATGGGCAAGGTGTTCCGGACCGACCGAGGGTGGCAGTTCGCGTCGATCGGCGACCCCATCCGCGCCCAGCATCCCGCCGAAGCGGTACCGCAGGTCCGAGCCTTGCTGGTCTGACCGCGCCTACGGTCGGCATCGATCCTGGTTTCGGCCTCGAATTCACCCTGTGTCCAGGCGATCTCGCGCCAATTGCCCGCACGCTGATCCTCACGTGGCTCAATTGCCTTGGTAGGTCGAGAGGTTGTAGAAGGTGGTGGATCCTACGGTTTCGGGTTTGAAATTGGTTGTTACCCAGGTGGTTATGTCGGTGTGGCCGCGGCCGAAGCCGGGGATGCTGCCCGGGGCGGGAGCGCCAGGTGCCGGGGCGGGGCTGCCGGATGCCGGGGCGCCGGGAGTACGTGCCGGGGTGACGTTGGGTTGCGTTGTGCCACTGGGGTTTTCGGACGGGTTTGGGCGCGCGCCGTTGCCGCCACGGTTGTTGTTCTGGACCAGGTAGTAGGTGATCTGGTGGTTCTTGACGTAGTCGATGAACTGGTTCAAGGTGGGTGCCGGGTCGCTGCCACTGAAGCCGCCGATCGCCATTACCGGTGTGTTGGTGGACAATTCGAGGCCAGCCGCGGTGGATGAGCCGTTGGTGGCCGCTGACCATTTGGTTGTCGTGTGTTCCAGCATGGTGTCCAGTTGGGGGTTGTCCTGGCCGGTGCCGAATCCGCCACGGTTGTCGTGCGGGGCGGCGGGGCCGACGGTCGGGCCGCCACCGAGGTGTGGCGTGGCGACTGTTTCGACTGCGTAGGCGGCTGAGCCGCCGATGGCGCCGAGTAGACCGGCGATCAGCGCTACGGTCGTTATTCGCTGTCGCAGCCGTGGTGTCCATGGGATCAGCAGTGCGGCCGCTGCCAGTACGGTGACGACGAGAATTGCGATGCGGAGTTCGGGCTGCCAGGCGGAGTTGCGCTGGAGCAGCCAGAAGCTCCAGCTGCCGGTGACCGCGATCAGGGCCGCCAGGCCGATGCGGCCGAACCAGGTGTGCCGGGTGTGCCACATCTCGAAGACGCCGATGGCGAACAGGCCGGCGATCGCGGGGGCGATGGACAGGCTGTAGTAGGGGTGGATGGTGCCCTGCATATAGCTGAGGACAAGGCCGTCGATGATCGTCCAGCCGCCGAAAACGATTGCGCCCGCGCGTATTAGATCGGTTCGTGGGGCTTTGCGCCGGGCGATCAGGACCAGGACGAAGGCCAGCAGCGCGGCGGGCAGCAGCCAGGCGATCTCGAAACCGAACTCGCCGCCGAACAATCGGCTCAAGCCGTGGCTTTGACCGCCGCCGAAACCGCCGAAACCACGCTGGGCCGCAGGGTTTTGACCAGGTGTCACACCAGGGATTTGCCCGGGAGCAACCGGACCCGATGTCGCACTAGGGACTTGGCCGACGGCGACGGGGTTCTGCTCGGGGACAACCGGATTCCGACCGGGTGTCGGGCCCGGCCCACCACGTCCCTGCCCGTGATTACGCCCGAGCACCCGCGCGAACCCGTTGTACCCGAGCACCAGATTCATGAAGTTGTTGTCCGTCGAACCCGCGATGTAAGGCCGCGACGAGGCCGGCCACAGCAAGGTGACCAGCACGTACCAGCCGGACGACACGATCAACGCCACCGCGGCGGCGACCAACTGCAGCAGGCGGGTCCGGATCGGGTTCGGCGCCGCGATCAGGTAGGCCAGCCCGAGCGCGGGCAGCACCATCAGCCCTTCGAGCATCTTCGCCAGGAACGCGAAGCCGAGGGCGACTCCGGCCAGCGTGATCCACAGCGTCGACCCGCGTTGCAGCGCGCGGACCGTGCAGTACGCGCCTGCCATCATCAACAGCACCATCACCGCGTCGGGATTGTTGAATCGGAACATCAACGCCGCCACCGGTGTCAGTGCCAGGCACGCGCCGGCGAGCAGTCCGGCGGTGCGGCCGCTGATCCGGGTGACCGCGCCGTAGAGCAACGCGACGGCGGCGACCGCCATCAGTGCCTCGGGGATGAGCATGCTGGCACTGCTGAATCCGAAGATCTGCCCGGACAGCCCCATCACCCACTGCGAGACCGGCGGCTTGTCGACGGTGATGAAGTTCTCCGGGTCGACCGCCCCGAACAGCAGCGCCTCCCAGTTCTTCGAACCCGCTTGCGCCGCACCGGCATAGAACTGGTTGCCCATGCCGTTGCTGGTGATGTTCCACAGATACAGCACCGCGGTCCCCACGAGCAGCACCATCAGCGCGATCCGGTCCCAGACGGTGCGATCCCGGTCGATTCGCGGCGGTGTCGCACTCAGCTCGGGCGTCGTCCCGATGGTTGTGGTCACCTCACCATTGACGCAACCGCGACGGCGAACGCCCTGGGAGCCCGCCGTGAAGTTGCTGGGAGCCACGGCGGACGCCAGGTCGAACGTTTCGCCGGATAGCTAGGCATCTTGTCCAACCACATCGCGGTTACGGCAGGCATTCTGCGCAGGTTGCGCGGGAGACGCTAGACAGGTTGCGCGGAAATCGTCGGGAATTCACAGTTGCTGACACAACGGGTGCCGTTCGGCTCGGCCCATGTCGAGTTGGGTTGCCGCCCTGCCCCTTTGCTCGACGCCACAGTCCGAACGGTGAGGAACACGCGCATGAAGAACCTGCTTGCCCAGTTCGAGGAGAAGGCACCCGAGATCGTGTTCGAGTGGCAGGACTCCGAGACGACCGCGAAGGGCTGGGTGGTGATCAACTCGTTGCGCGGCGGCGCGGCCGGCGGCGGGACGCGGATGCGCCGCGGACTCGACCGCAATGAGGTGGAATCGCTGGCCAAGACCATGGAAATCAAGTTCACCGTGTCCGGGCCCGCGATCGGCGGCGCGAAATCGGGGATCGATTTCGACCCGCGCGATCCACGCAAACGCGAGGTGCTCAGCCGGTGGTATCGGGCGGTCGCGCCGCTGCTGAAGGCCTATTACGGCACCGGCGGCGATCTCAATGTCGACGAGATGGCCGAGGTGGTGCCGATCACCGAGAGTTACGGGCTGTGGCATCCGCAGCAAGGCGTGGTCAACGGGCACTACGGCACTGACGACCGCGAACTCGTCCAGCGGGTCGGTCAGCTTCGGCTCGGGGTGGCGAAGGTGGTCGAGGATCGGCGCTTCACCCCGAATCCGAACGGCAAATACACTGTCGCGGACCTGATTACCGGCTGGGGCGTCGCCGAATCGGTCCGCCATTTCTACCGGATCTACGGTGGTGATCTCGCCGGGAAACGGGTGATCGTGCAGGGCTGGGGCAATGTCGGCGCGGCCGCGGCCTACTACGCGGCGCAGGCGGGCGCCCGGATCGTCGGCATCATCGACCGCGACAGCGGTGTGCTCAACCCGGCAGGCTACACCCTCGAGGAAACCCGAGAGTTGTTCTCCGCCAAGCAAGGTAACGCGCTGCACGCCGACGACGCGCTGCCGTTCGACGAGATCAACGATCGCATCTGGAATCTCGGCGCCGAGGTGTTCCTGCCGTGCGCGGCGTCGCGTCTGGTCACCCACGACCAGATCGATCGAATGACCGCGAACGGTTTGCAGGTGATCGCCAGCGGCGCCAACGTGCCTTTCGCCGACTCCGAGATCTTCTACGGCCCGATCTACGAACACGCCGACAAGAGCGTCGCGGTGGTGCCGGACTTCATCGCCAACTGCGGCATGGCACGTGCTTTCGCGCTGCTGATGCAAGGCGATGTCGAGGTATCGGACGAGGCCATCTTCGGCGATATCTCGGCCACCATCGCCACCGCCCTGGACCGCTGCCACGCCCGCTCGAACCTGACCACGAATGTGGCGAGCACGGCCTTCGAGATCGCCCTCGACCAACTCGTCTAACGCATCAAACGTTCTTCCTCAGCTGGAACACCTTGGCATCAGTCAACTTTCACCCTCAGTGGGGATGGGCGATACAGACCGAGCGTTCGTCGTCGTACCAGGCTTCGTCGGCGCAGCGGAATTGGTAGGTGGCCATGCGGTGGGTGCGGGAGGTCAGGCAGCGGTAGAAGACGGCTCGGTCGTCGGGGTCGGCGTAGTAGCCCTCGTTCTTGGTCTGGCAGAAGTCGGAGGGGGCGGCGATGGGGACGACGGCGTATTGGCGGGCGGCGAGGTCCTGGCCGGTTCCGGCGGGCAGGTCCACGGCGGCGAGGGTGCCGAGAGTGAGGGCTGCGACGCCCAGGGACGGCAGCATCGCGATCACGGTTCCCGCGGCGAGGGCGCCGGTGCGGCACACCAGGCTGTTCGAGTTCATGGACGGGAGTTCCCTGTCTCCCCGGTAAAGGGGCGTCGACGGCTAGCTGCTCCCCTGTATTCGGTCCCGGGCACGCGCCGGATCGATTCCGGCTCAAACCACCTGATGGGCGATGGCCGCGGCGGTCTCACGGGTCCCAATCCGGACCAACAGCGCGCTCCGACAACAGAAGTGGGTTGCGTTACCCGAAAACTTCTGTGACGTGGCGCACATTGGGTTTAGCAGCAAACTCCCTGCTTAGGTAACGGTTCGGCAACTAGCCGGGGCGGGTTCCAAGATCGGTTGCGCCTTGCATTCACTGTTCGTTCACCTCACGTTAACTTACTGTGACCATTCTGCGATCAGGTCATAAAGCGACCTGGAGTTTGGTAACACCGAGGAGTTTTTCACCCACATTCGGAAAACGACCGCAACGGCAGGCCCTATGCCCGCCGCGGTCGGCGGATCGGGATCCGGCAATGGACCCGCTAACCCCAACCTTCCGCCGAGTGGACGCGCCGAGAGGCCGTTTCTTCTCCGCATCGAGATGCGGAGTCCCGCGCGACATCGCGGCCGGGCTCGCTGTTGAGCGCCCCGGCACCGCACCACTGAACGTCGCGTTCCGGGGACCACGAGCGTCCCCCACAACAAAACCCCACAACAGCACATCAGCCCGTACCGGCGAGCGCCCACCGCGCGCCCGCCCTGGATCCGTGCTGCCTGCGCGCGCCCGGATCGAAACCTGTCCCCGACAAAGGAACCGATTTCGTAATGCCTGACAGACGCTTTTCTTCTCTTCGCCGCTCGACGCTTCGTGAGGGCGTAACTTTCGCCATCGCCGCCGCAGGCGTCGTGGCCGTTGCCGCTTCTTCGGCGGTGTCGGTGGCCGACGACAGCGTTCCGTCTCGCATCGCGATGGTGGCCGAGGTGCACAAGGCCGCCGAGGTCGCGGCCCCCGCGCCCATGCCCGCGCCGCTGCCGCTGCCGCTGCCGATTCCGGTGCCCGAGCCGATTCCGGCGCCGATGCCCGCGCCGGCCCCGAGCTACCCGGACAACCTCGACGGCTGGATCCGCCAGGCCCTCGACATCATGCAGTCCAACAACATCCCCGGCAGCTACGACGGCATCCACCGCAACGTGATGCGCGAGTCGACCGGTAACCCGCACGCGATCAACCTGTGGGACTCCAACGCCGCGGCGGGCATCCCGTCCAAGGGCCTGCTCCAGGTGATCGACCCGACCTTCCGCTCGTACCACGTCGAGGGCACCTCCTGGGACATCTACGACCCGGTCGCCAACATCGTCGCCGCCTGCAACTACGCCGCGCGCACCTACGGCTCGATGGACAACGTCAACAGCGCATACTGAGCCACGCATCGACGACGCCTCCCCGCTCGACCGCGGGGAGGCGTCGTCGCATCCGGCCCGACCTCCGGCTAGGGTCGTTCACCACCGACCTTTGGACTCCCGCGATGACCGATTACGCGCACAGCGATACGGCGGCCAAGAGCCGCGCCGAGAAGGCCCGGCGCCTCGCGAGCTATCTCTGGCACCTCGGCGTCACCGGGCCCGAGCTGCTGGCGATGCCCGCGGCGACGCGGCGCAAGCTCGCCAGGGCGGCCGACACGAACCCGCCGAGCACCGAGGAGACCTGGGTGACGGTGGCGGACTTACTCGCCGAGAAGGACGACTGGGCCGCCAGGCACCCCGATCATCCCGCGGCGCGGCGCACGCACACCGACGAGAAGCTGATGTGGGTGAAGCCGCCGATCACGCCCTGGTCGTGACCCGTTGCCGGACAGCAGGTCCGGCGCTTTCGGTAGCATGGTGGCACTGCACCCGCCCCGTCAAAGGTGACGAGATGACCGAGCGCAAACCAGCGAACCTGGACTTCGAATCGTGGATCGACAAGCAGATCCGCGAGGCCACCGCTCGCGGTGAATTCGAGAATCTGCCCGGCGCGGGCAAGCCCATTCCGCGCGGCAGCGACGACGAGAACTGGTGGCTGAACGGCTATCTCCGGAAAGAAGGCGTGAGCGGCGACGCACTACTGCCGCCGTCACTACTGCTGCGCCGGGACATCGAGCGACTGCCGGAGACCGTACGCGAACTGAACTCCGAGCGGGCGGTCCGCGAGACAGTGCGCGAACTCAACAAGCGGGTGGTCGAGTGGCTGCGCCTGCCGCACGGCCCCTACGTCCGCATCGCGCCGGTCGACACCGAACAGACCGTCGCCCAATGGCGCGCGGAACGCCGGCCGAAGCGCCCGGCCCCGCCGACAACCACCCCTCCGCAGCCGAACCGTCCCCCCAGCCGATGGCGCACCCTCTTCCGCAAACCCCGCGCCACCTGACCACACCCCGTTACCTGCATCGAGCAGAGTCGAATGGTCGCTGGATGATCTCCAACAGCGACCATTCGACTCGACTCAATCAATCAACCCGCGGCGGGTCAGGCACCTATTGCGGGTTGGGTTGAGTTCTCTACTGCGACAACGACTTTGTCGGATAGTGACTGCATCGCGTGGGCTTCTGCCGGGGTGATGCAGTCGATGAATACTTCGCGTACCAGTCGTACGTGGTTTGGGGCGGCGCGTTCGAGCAGGCGGCGGCCCGCGGCGGTCAGTTGGACGAGCACTCCGCGTGCGTCTTCGGCCACCGGCTGGCGGTCGACGAGACCGCGGGCGTCCATCCTGGCCAGATGTTTGGACAACCGGCTCTTCTCCCAGCACACCTCGGCCGCGAGGTCCTTGGCTCGCAGGCAGTCGCCCGGCGCGGCCGACAAGGCGACCATCAGCTCGTAGTCCGCTGCGGACAGGCCGTCCTTGGTCAGTCCCGCGGCGATCACCGCGTCCAGCCGTTGACGTAGGCGGATGTAAGCCCCCCACGTCGCCTGTTCGTCGTCGCTCAGCCACTCCATGGGAATGAAGTCTACTCACCTTTGGTTGACATGGACACCAACTCCCCTCCCAGGAGGTTCCGATGCCAGCCATCACCGTCCCCGACCTCATGGTGCTGCCGCGCCTGCCCAAGCCCACCGAGACCATGCGCGAGCGCCCGGTGCGCACCGTGGTCAGCGCGCCGAAACAGCGCGAGGGCGCGGGCTTCGAAGTGCGCAGGCCGTTCCCGAGCGTGGACCTGCGCACCGCCGACCCGTTCATCCTGCTCGACCAGATGGGCCCGGTCGCCTACGAGCCGCACGAGGCCAAGGGCGCGCCGTGGCATCCGCACCGCGGGTTCGAGACCGTCACCTACGTGATGGACGGCGCCATGGTGCACCACGACTCCAACGGCGGCGGTGGCGTGATCGGCGAGGGCGACACCCAGTGGATGACCGCGGGCTCCGGCATCCTGCACGACGAGCTGCCGACCGAGCACCTGGTAACGACCGGCGGCTGGTTCCACGGGATCCAGCTGTGGGTGAACCTGCCGCGCGCGCTCAAGTTCGCCGCGCCGCGGTACCAGGATCTGCGCGGCAGTGAACTGACCCTGGTCAGCTCGCACGACGGCGGCGCACTGGTCCGCCTCATCGCGGGCACGGTCGGCGGCTTCGACGGCCCCGGCTCGACCTATACCCCCATCGCCTACGCGCACGCCTCGATCACCCCCGGCGGACAGCTGGAAACGCCATGGCCGCAACACTTCACGGCGATGGCGTACGTGCTGTCCGGCAGCGGGACGGTCGGCGCCGAGCGCAGGCCGCTGCACGAGGGGCAACTGGCGGTTTTCGGCCCCGGCGACGCGATCACGGTGAGTGCCGATGTGCGCCAAGACAATCGGAGCGGCGAGCTCGAACTGCTGCTGCTCGGCGGACAACCGATTCAGGAACCCGTCGTTCAATACGGGCCGTTCGTTATGAATACCCGCGCCGAAATCATCCAGGCAATGGACGACTACCAGGCAGGACGCATGGGAAACATCCCCGCCGAGCACTTGGCGGGCCATCGTCTCGGCGAGTGAACGTCATCCCCTAATGCCCTAGTTCTCCGGCGATCCGGTTGACAAGCGGGCGAGGCGTCACGACAGTGGATGCGGCGTCCGGTCGGACGCCCTATCCACCGCAGCAACTATCTAGAGGAATACATGAACGTTCGTCGGCTTACCTTCAGCGCTGCCGTGGCGGGACTGACCCTGTTCGCGGCGCCGGCCGCGCTGGCTCAGCCTCCCACGGGTTCCTCCGGAACCGGCTCCTCCGCGATCGACACCGGCTCGGCCGCAACCGGTTCCGCAAACCTGTCGCAGACCGGTTCGGCCGGTGGCGGCTATGCGAATTGCGATGAGGCGCACCGGCTCAACGGCAACCAACCGTTGTTTCGCGGGCAGCCCGGTTTTCAGCCGGGACTCGACCCCGATGGCGACGGGTTCGCCTGCCCCACGGTCTGATATTCACGAAACAGAAACACCCGGTGTGCGAGGCACACCGGGTGTTTTGCTGTCCGGGGACCGATCAGCGGAAGATCTTGAGCAGCACCAGCCCGACCACCAGGGCCGCCGCGCCGATCAGGCTGTACTTCACCTTGGGCTCGTTCAGCTTCCGCAGCACGATCTGCTTGCTGTCGCTCGCGATCCGCTGCGGATCCGCGCGCACCGCGAGTTCGTCGAGCGTGCTCGCCAGCCGCGTGCGCGCGGCCTCGATCTCCTGCTCGATCCGCTCGGTATCCTTCGCCACGTTCAGGCCTCCTGTGTTTGATGTGCCGCGCCAGGGCTCGAATCGCGGTGCGTGTTCGGCCTTCGCGGGTCACCCTCAGCTCCCGGACGAGTCTATCGGTCCGCGCGGAGTTGCCCCGGGTCTGTCCTTCCGCACAGTGCTTCGGGCCGCTGCGCGGTGCCGGTCTTGTCGGTCCATACAGTGTCGTTCGGTCTGTCCCCGCGATGTCCGAGCCTTCGGTTACGGTGCAGGACGTGACCGACAACCAACGACTCTCCCCCGGCGACACCGCCCCCGATTTCACGCTGCCCGACGCCGACGGCAAGGACGTGTCGCTCGCCGACTACCGCGGCCGCAAGGTGATCGTCTACTTCTACCCCGCCGCGAGCACCCCCGGCTGCACCAAAGAGGCCTGCGACTTCCGCGACAACCTCGCCGACCTCGACGGCGCGGGCATCGACGTCCTCGGCATCTCGCCGGACAAGCCCGCCAAGCTGGCCAAGTTCCGCGACGCCGAGCAGCTCACCTTCCCGCTACTGTCCGACCCGGACCGATCCGTACTCACGGCGTGGGGCGCATTCGGCGAAAAGATGATGTACGGCAAAACCGTCACCGGCGTCATCCGCTCTACATTCCTGGTCGACGAGGCAGGCAAGATCGAGGTCGCCCAGTACAACGTGCGCGCCACCGGCCACGTCGCCAAACTGCGCCGCGACCTGTCGGTCTAGCCGTGCCGAAGCCCTGACGACGCCTCGGTACGGGTCGAGCCCGTCTAAGACTTCTTCTCGTACGAGCCGACGAACTGCTCGTAGCCGTCGAGTAGGCGGTCCAGGCCGAAGCGGAGGTCGGCGTCGTCCCAGTCGACGTCGTCGTCCTCGAAGGCCTGGGCGGCGAAGGCACGCGTCAGTGCGGGAAAACGCTGCGGATCGAGGACCTGGCTCAGCAGGGCCGGGTACTCGTCGGTCGCGCCGCCGTCGGCCATCTCCTTGGCGACGCGCATGCGGCCGATCACGTACAGCGAAACGTTCAGTACGAGTTGCAGTTTGACCGGTTCGGGTACGGCGGTCTCGGCGAACATGGCCAGGCCCGCGTCCAGCCAGGCCATGTTGTACGGCCCCATCGGTGGCGCGGCCAACGGCAGATCGAGGTACCACGGATGCCGTCGCATCGTCACTGCCACTCCCGATGCCCACGCCTCGATCCCGGCCCGCCAGCCGACGCCGGTCGGCAGTTCCGGCGGTAGACCCATCGCTCGATCCGACACGAGCAGTAGCAGCGTGTCCTTGCTGTCCACGTATCGGTAGAGCGACATCGTGGTGAAGCCGAGATGCTTGGCGACCCGGCTCATCGAGAGCGCGGTGACGCCCTCGGCATCGGCCACCTCGATCGCCGCGTCGACCACCTGATCAAGGCTCAGCCCGCGTTTCGGTCCGCGAGTTCCCGGCTCGTCCAGGCCCCACATCAATGCGAAGGACTTGGCCAGCGCCGTCGCCGCGTTCGCCTCCGGCGTGTCCGCCACGTTCGACCTCTCTGCTCGACTACCTCTTGCCTCTCGCCGAAAACTGTGTACCGTTTAAACAAAGTTTAACCCATACGCAGTTTCGATGCGAGGAACCCCATGACAGTCCCATCCATCCCCGCCGTCAGCATCAGCGGGTTGACGAAAACCTTCGGGGATCAGCCGGTGCTGGCCGGAATCGACCTGGAAGTCGCAGCGGGAACGGTCTTTTCGCTGCTCGGCCCGAACGGGGCGGGTAAGACGACCATGGTGCGCATCCTGGCCACCTTGGCCGACGCCGACCGCGGCGAGATCCGGGTGGGCGGCCACGATCTCGCGCACGAGCCCGACGCGGTCCGCCGCATCATCGGCGTCACCGGCCAGTACTCGGCGGTGGACGACGTGTTGACCGGTTCCGAGAACCTGCGGCTGATGGGTCGGCTGCTGCACTTGGCCAAGCCGGAAATCGCCCGCCGCACCGCGCGACTGCTCGCGCAATTCGACCTCACCGACGCCGGCGACGCACGCGTCGCGACCTATTCCGGCGGCATGCGCCGGCGGCTCGATCTGGCCATGAGCCTGATGGGTACACCGCGGATCATCTTCCTCGACGAACCGACCACCGGTCTCGATCCGCGCAGCCGCCGCGAACTCTGGCAGGTCATCCGGAATCTGGTGGCCGACGGCGTGACGATCTTCCTCACCACGCAATACCTCGAAGAGGCCGATCAACTCGCCGATCGGATCGCGGTGCTGCACCACGGCAAGATCGTCGCCGAAGGCACGCCGGGGGACCTGAAGCAGCTCGCCCCCGGCGGGCACATCCAGCTCCGGTTCGCCGACGCGCACGGACTGGCCGCCGCTGCCTCGGCGATACCCGATGCCGAGATCGACGACGAGCAGCTGATGCTGCTGGTCCCCTCCGACGGCAGCGTCGGCGCCCTCAAGCAGCTGCTGGACCAGTTCGACGATCAGGCGATCACCATCGACCAGCTCGCCATCCACACCCCCGACCTCGATGACGTGTTCTTCGCGCTCACCGGGCATCCCACCACCGAGAAAGCAGCGGCGCTGTGACCATCGCGATCACCAACTCCCGCCTGGCCGTGCAGGATTCGGCCACCATGTTGAGCCGCAACCTGCGCCACACGCTACGCAGTCCGGACACCATGCTCTCGTCCATCATGTTGCCGGTGCTGATCCTGTTGATGTTCGTGTACGTGTTCGGCGGCGCGATGAAGGTCAACGGCGCGTACATCGACTACGTGGTGCCGGGCATCATCCTGCTGTGTGCCGGATTCGGTTCGGCGACAACGGCGGTGAGCCTGGCCACCGACCTGACCAACGGCATCATCGATCGCTTCCGCAGCATGGCCATCGCCCGGTCGTCGGTGCTGACCGGGCACGTGGCGGAGAGCCTGCTGCGCAATCTGATCACCACCACCGTGGTGATCCTGGTCGCCGTCGCGATCGGCTTCCGGCCGACCGGCGATCCGCTGCGCTGGCTGGCCGCCTTCGGCATCATCGCGATGTTCGTGCTCGCGATGTCCTGGCTCGCGGCCGCGTTCGGACTGCTGGTGCAGAATCCCGAAGCGGCGAATCTGTGCCTGTTCTTCTTCATGTTCCTGCCCTACGTGAGCAGTGCGTTCGTCCCGACCGAGTCGATGCCGAGCGCGTTGCACTGGTTCGCCGAGAACCAGCCGGTCACACCGGTGATCGAGACCATGCGCGGCCTGCTGATGGGCACACCGATCGGTAATAGTGCGCTGTTGGCGGTGCTGTGGTGCGGCGGGATCGCGCTGGCGGGATATCTCGCCGCGGGCATGCTGTTCCGGCGCAGGACACGAGACTGACCTGATCGAGCAAACAAGGTCAGGCCCGGCGCTAGAGGGGAGCGCCGGGCCTGACCCGCAGAGGCTTCCTGCTCAGGCAGGCATGATCTGCTGGGCCGCCCACTGCAGCATCATGCGGAAGTGGTTGTCCCACCAGGTGTACGACGCCGTGGTGAAGGCCTCCGGCGGTGGCAGCTCGCCGGGGAAGAGCATCGCACCGTTCGGTGCGCCGACCTTGGTGGTGGCGGCCGGGATGCCCGAGCCGGACAGCAGCGAGGACGCGGCATTCGTCTCGGCCTCGTGCGCGGGTTCGGCGGGCACCAGCGACTCCGGCCGATCCTGCTGGCTGCCCCACCGCTGCACGGAGTACTCCGGCTTGGCGTCGACGGGATCGATGGTGACGACCGATATCTCCGAGTCCGCCACGGCGACCGGTGCGCGGCGATCCACCACCGGGCCGTCGGCACCGTGCGGATCGTTGCGCACCTGATCCGGCTTGACACCCGATTCGCCCCGCACAACCTTCGACTCCGCGGTGACGTGCGCGTCTTTGAGGGCCGCACCCGGCAGCGTCCGCGCCGAACCGCCCGCCGCGTACACACCGCCGACCACCAGCCCGCCCGCGAGCACGCTGGCCGCCGCGAACACCGCGGCGCCGCCACGCACCCGGCGCACCCGCTCTTCGGTCTCGCCGACACCGTCCACGTCGGCCATGGCGTACAGCGCGGCACCGGCCGCGGACGCGGCGGCCGAGGTCTTGCAGGGGATCACCGGCGCGCCGAAGGCGTCCACCGCCGCGACCACCGCGGGCTTTCCCGCGGCCGAGCCGATCAGCACCACCGCGTCCGGCCGGACCGCCGCCGCCTCGAACTGATCCCAGGCCGCCGTCACCGCCGCACCCATCGACTCCGCGGTCGAGCCACCCGCCTGGCTGGTCGAGGCGAGAATCTTGCGACGGTCGCGATCGATCAGGGTGAACGCCTGATACCCGGGCACCACCTCGCAGATCAGCAGGTCGTCGAATTCGTCGAGCCAGGTCATCATTCCGGCCACGCTGAGGTGGGCCGACTTGGACGACACCAGGGAGGCCGTGTGCCACCGGCCGGTCGCCAAGCGGGTGACGATGGCACGCCGCTCGGCGGCGTCCCGGTAGGCGACCGCGGCACCGGCGATCTCATGGTCCGGGCCGAGTTCGGTGGCGAGTTCGTCCATCGCCAGCTCGACCGCTTCGGCCAAGTCCGCCTTGGTGTCGCCTGGCGTCCGTTTCACCCGATGCAACAGCACGCGCTCGGGTAGCCGGGCGCCGGTGTCGGCGAAAGCTACCGCGTGCACGGCGCCGCGTTCGGTGGAAACGCCGAGAGTTACCACTGATCGAGCTACCACTGGTCGCGCCTTCCTGGTCCGTTCGCGCGTCAGAAGCCACGCGCGCTCGGTATGTGTTCGGTGCCAGATTCGATCCGGATGGGTGGTGAATCGGACAGAAGATGAACACGCAGTAGCCGTGCGCGTGTCGTGTGTGTGTCCGTACCGTTAGCCTGGATACGTGGAAGTACGCGCGGAGGCCAGGTCGAAGCAACGGCTGGACCCTGCGTTGGAGCTGCAGGACGACCCACAGGAGCTCATGCCGCGGCGACGGCCGACGCAGGAACGCAGCAAAAGGAAGTTCGACGCGCTGTTGCAGGCGTCAAGGGAACTACTCGTAGAGGTGGGGTTCGAGTCGTTCACCTGTGAGGAAGTGGCGGCCCGCGCCGAGGTTCCGATCGGCACGCTCTACCAGTTCTTCGCCAACAAGTACGTCATCGTCTGTGAACTGAATCGGCAAGACCTCGTTGCCGTTTCGCGGGAGCTCGCCGATTTTCACGGCGAGATCCCGTCGCTGGACTGGCTGCGGCACATGAACCAGTTCGTCGACCATATGGCGAATCTGTGGATGACCGACCCGTCCCGGCGTGAGGTGTGGCTCGCCATGCAGTCCACGCCCTCGACGCGGGCCACGGGCGCGATCCACGAGAAGGAGTTCGCCGAGGTCGTCGCGCAGATGCTGCGTCCGCTCACGCCGCGCACCCCGCGGCCGCGGCGCACCATGATGGCCGAGGTGCTGGTGCACGTCGTCTATTCGATGCTGAACTTCTCCGTCCAGGACGAGCAGAGCAACGCCGAGGCGGTGTCCGAACTCAAGCGCCTGATGGTCGCGTATCTGCTGGTCGCGGAGAAGGAGTCGCGCTCGGCGAGTGGGCGCTAGGCGGTCTGCTCCCCGATCGATCGGGTCGCCGAGACGCCGTCCAGGATGGTGTTCGCGATCAGTTCCGGGTTGTCCCACATGGGCATGTGGCCGCAGTCGGGCAGCGTGACCCACTTGGTGTGCGCGGGTAGCTGATCGCGGACCTGAGAGGTGCTCGGCGGCAGCATCCGGTCCAGCGTGCCGAACGCGATGGTGACCGGCACGGTGATGCCCTGCCCGCCCTCGAATCGCAGCTTCTTCGCGATCTTCAGTGCGCGGCGCAGTGTCGGCCCGGACCGGTCGAGATCGCGTGCGACGCCGATGGCCTCGGCGGCCGTCAGCCGATCAGGGTGGCCGACGGCGGGCCACAGGACGACGGACCTGGCCCAGCCGAGCACCGGAGCCAACGGCGTCCGCGTCAACAGCGCGCCCGCCAGGCCGACCTGGAACTGCGCCCGCAGCGCCAGCGGCATCCGCTTGTGCCACAACGCGACCGGGGCGAGGCCGACGAACGAGCTCGCCATGCCGCGCTTGGTCGCCTCCAAGCCGATCAGGCCGCCCATGGAATTGCCGACCAGATCGACCGGCGTGGAGATCCCGAGCCGCTGCAGTTCGGCGGCCAGCCCGTCGACGATCCAGTCCATGCCGACGTGCACGTCGGGACCAGGGGCCGAGGTGCGCCCGAAGCCGGGGAAATCCAGTGCGATTACGCGACGGTCCACGCTCAGCCGGTCGAGCACGGGCAACCAGCACCGTGCCGACGCGCCACCACCGTGCAGCAGTACCAGTGGACGGCCTTCACCACGTTCGATGCGATTCCATCCGGTCATCGACAACCCCTTCGTCGTCCGATCGAGCAAGCCTCGATCCGCCTGCGCTGCTCGACAACGACCGCCGCTTTTGTCCGAAAATACAACCGCGCCGCGTGGCATCGTTGCCGACTCTTCAGTATTACGCGATAAACGCCAGCTGACTATGGTGCAACCGTCGAAGTTGCCCACCCATCCTTTGTCGCTGAATCCAATCGGACTACCCTGCACAGTAATGGTCAGCCGTCCACCTCCTCCGGATCGCCGTGCCCTATTGGCTCGGTTGTTCTCGCACGCCACCGAACTGACCGCCAGAACGATCGACAAGATGCGTGCCGAGATACCGACCTACGCGCGGATCGATCCGACGGTGCTGCTGCCCGACGCGGTGCGCACCGTCCAGCAGTTGTTGCGGACCCTGGCCGCGGAGCGCGACCTGACCGACAGCGAGCTGGCCGTCTTCACCGCGCACGGCGAAACCCGTGGCCGCCAAGGCATTCCGGTGACCGAGATGTTGCGCGGCTGGCGGCTCGCGGTCCGGATCGCGGTGGACGAGGTGGTCACGACGGGCCGCCAGCTCGGTTTGTCGGACGGTCAGCTACTCGAGCTGACCAATGACATCCTCGCGCTGACCGATACGGCGATCCTGGCGGTGGCCCGCGGCCACCTCGACGCCGAATTCCAGCAGACCCGCCACGACCAGCAGCACCGCACCGACCTGGTCCGCGGCATCCTGTTCGGCACGCTCGGCCCCGGCGAGATCCGGCTGCAGGTGGAACGTTACGGCTTGGATTCCTACCGGGAATTCCACGCGATCCGGGCCAGGCCGAGCGCCGACCTGGCCGCCGACCTGCTGGCCAAGCTGCTCGAGCCGGTCGGCGGCGACCGCCCGCACGGGCTGCTCGCAGTCATCGACGGCGATGTCGCAGGCATCGTCGACGCCGCCCCCTCGACCGATATCGAGACGGCGGTCGGCATCGGCCCGGCCGCCCGGCTGGACCGGATGGAGCCGTCCTTCCGCCGCGCCACCAGGGCGATGGCGACCGCCGACGCCTTCGAGCTGACCGGCGTGCACGAACTCGCCGATCTCGGCCTGCTGCCCGCGGTATTGGCCGACACCGAAGTCGGCGAGGAACTGTTCCATCGCTACATCACGCCGCTCGGCGAAAGTGACGGCGCCACAGCGCTACTCGACACCGCCCAGCAGTATCTGAGCAACGGCATGCGGGTGGATCACGTCGCCGAGGAGATGCAGCTGCACACCAACACGGTGCGCTACCGGCTGCGCCGCTACCAGGAGCTGGTCGGGATCGATCTCGCCGATCCCGACCGCGCCCTGGAAGCGTGGTGGGCGCTGCAGCGCAGGCGGCTGCGGCGCGCGCACCGAGAGTGACTGTCCGCCTTACCCTTCGCGGCCCTCGATCAGGTCGACCAGCTCGCCCGGATCTTCCAGCACCACCATGGCGGCGGCCGTGTCACCGTCGTGCGTCAACGACAGGTGAACCCTTGCGCGCGGCAAGAATTCGGCGGCCAGGCCGTGCAGCTTGATGCTCGGCCTGCCCCATGCGTCGTTGACCACCTCGATCAGCGGGTAGGGATTGTCGCCGATCTGCGGGCGGCGAGCGAAACGTGATGCGGCCCAAGCCTTGATCACCGCTTCCTTCGCCGCCCACCGCACCGCGTAGCTGCGCGCCGGATCGGTCCCCTTGCTCTGACAGTAGCGTCGCTCGCCCGCGGTGAAACTCTCTCGGAGCATGGTTGTTCCGGCGCGTTCGAGCTGTTCGGCGAACTCGGAGATGGTCACCAAGTCCAGGCCGATACCGAGGATCGTCATAGGCCGGGAGCCTACGACCTGGTCTGGCGGTCGGTGCGCGAACTGTCCGCAATGTGGCCTGCGCCGCAACCGAAGCCGTCGGCCCGGTAGGCGCCGTCGCCACCGAGGCGAGCCTCGGCCGACAGCAGCACATCCGCTTCCAGCTGACGCGCCTGCTTGGCAGGCGTGCCGTCACCGCCCATCCGGCGGTCCGCAGGCCGCTCGTACAGCGGTGCCCCGCCGCACATCGCCTCGGTGAACCGCTGCCGCCCGGCGAGCTGACGCTGCTGCGCCCGCTCCTGGTAGGCCGCGCGCCGCTCCGGGTCGATCGCCTGGATGAACGCCTCCGGATGCACCACCGCGAGCAGACCGTTGACGTGCCCGAAGCCGAGCGAGGTCAGCAGGCCGGCCTTCAGCGCGAACTTCTCGCCGAAGCGCAGCGGTTCGCGCGCCCACACCAGGTGCGGGTACGCCTGCATCTTCTCGTCGACACAGTCCAGGCTCCGGTTCGGCGGCACCACACCGTTTTCCAGCACCTGGCACAGGCCGATCAGCTGGAACGCGGCCGCGCCGCCCTTGGCGTGTCCGGTCAGGCTCTTCTGCGAGACGACGAACAGCGGCGCCCCGTCGGAGCGGCCGATGGCCGTGGCCAGCCGGGTGTGCAGCTCGGACTCGTTCGGATCGTTTGCCGCCGTAGAGGTGTCGTGCTTGGAGACGACCGCGATGTCGTCCGGTCCGACGCCGAGCTTGCGCAGTTCGGCCGCGAACCGGGATTCGCGCCCGCCACGCCCCGCACCGAGCGCGCCGAGACCGGGCGCCGGGATGGAGGTGTGCACGCCGTCGGCGAAGGACTGAGCGAAGGCGACCACGCCGAGCACCGGCAGGCCCATCTCCACCGCCACGTCACCGCGGGCCAGCAGCACGGTGCCGCCGCCCTGCGATTCCACGAATCCGCCGCGACGGCGGTCGTTGGCGCGGGAGAAGTACCGGTCGCTGATGCCCTTGGCGCTCATCGCCGCCGAGTCCGCGGTGGCCGACATGTCGCCGAAGCCGACGATGCCCTCGATGCCGAGATCGTCGAAGCCGCCGGCCACGACCAGTTCGGCCTTGCCGAGCCGGATCTTGTCGACGCCCTCTTCCACCGACACCGCGGCGGTGGCGCAGGCCGCCACCGGATGCACCATCGCGCCGTAGCTACCGACGTAGGACTGCACCACGTGCGCCAGCGCCACGTTCGGCAGCGCCTCCTGCAGGATGTCGTTGGCCCGCGACTCGCCGAGCAGGTTGTCGACGTAGAGCGAGCGCATCGAGGACATACCGCCCATGCCGGTGCCCTGAGTGTTGGCGACCAGGCTCGGGTGCACCCAGCTCATCAGCTCGGCCGGGCTGAAGCCGGAGCTGACGAACGCGTCCACCGTGCAGACGACGTTCCAGAGGGCAACGCGGTCAACGGAATTCGCCATCTCGGCGGAGATGCCCCAGATGGTCGGATCCCAGCCGGTCGGGATCTGGCCGCCGACGGTGCGCGACAGCTTGGCGCGGCGCGGCACCCGAATCTCGGTGCCCGCCTTGCGCGTCACCGTCCAGTCGGCCGAATCCGCCACCGGCACAATGACCGTGTGCTCGGGGTCGGCCGCGTGGAAGGCGCGGGCCTCGGCCTCGCCGCCGACCGTGAACGTCAGGTCCTGATCGAGGAACACCGACGTCATCAGCGGCGCGCTGTTGTCGACCATCGCGCCGTCGTCGCCGTAGCGGCGCACACCGCAGCGGGCGACCACCGCGTCGTGGTACTTGTCGGCCAGCTCGGCCTCGGGGACATAGTCACCGGATTCGGCGTCGTACCAGCCGGGCTTGGGGTCGTTCTCCCAGGTGACCAGGCCGGTGGTCCAGGCGAGCTCGAGCACGCCCGCGGCCGAGAGCTGGTCTTCGACCTCCATCTCGAACCGGGTGCGCGCCGAGCCGTACGGGCCCAGCTCACCGGCGCCGACGATCACGATCATGTCGGCGAGATCGGTGGTGACCGTGCCCCATTCGGGCACCGGCAGCACCGAGGACAGGGTCGGCGGCGCGGGCAGCGCCGAAATCGTCACCGCCGCATCGTCTTCCACGTCTTCCGCGGCGGCAGCGTCTTCCACGGCCTGCTTGGCCAATGCGGGCAGATCGAGCTTGGCCCTGGCCAGTCCGCCGGTCAGGTCGATCTGCTGCGGGCCGGTCGCGGTGACCTGGCGCGCCCGCGAGGTGCACCACTTGAGCAGCTCGTCGGCCATCTCGGTGGTGGACCAGGTGGTCACGCCCGCCTTCTCCACGGCGGCGACCATCGGGTCGTTGTGGCCCATCAGCCCGGTGCCGCGCACCCAGCCGATCATCGCGTGCACCAGGGTGACCCGGGTCGACCACGACTTCTCGGCCCGCCACTTGGCGACCACCGCGTCGAGCGCGGCCTTCGACTCGCCGTAGGCGCCGTCGCCGCCGAAGAGGCCGCGGTTGGGCGAACCCGGCAGCACCACATGCAGTTTCGCGTCGACGTCGTGATCGGCGCCGACGGTGGACAGGCCACCGATCAGCCGCTCCACCGACCAGAGCAGCACGCGCATTTCCATTTCCGCGCGTGCGCCCGCGTCGGCGAGGTCACCGGCCACCCGCGGCGCCGCGAACGGCAGCAGCATGGTCGGCGTCATCGCGTCCTTGGTCTTGATCTTCGCGCCACCGGCGTTGTCGACCTGTTCGGTGCCGACCCACTCGATCAGCGCGTCGATGTCCTGGTACGACGCCATGTTCGCCGGGACCACCCAGAGGGCGGCACCGTGGCGGGCGTTGTCCCGGTACAGCTTCCGATAGAAGCCCAGGCGATCGTCGTTGAGGCTCGACGTGGTGACCACCACGGTCGCGCCGCCGCCGAGCAGCCGCCCGGTGACCGCCGCCGCGATGGAACCCTTACTGGCACCGGTGATCACCGCGATGTCCGCGGACCAGATGCCGTTGTCGTCGCTGCTCAGCGCGGCCTCGGCGACGCGCTCGTACACACCGGCCAGCACCGAACGGGCCTCGTGCTTGGCCCGCTCGCGCCACCAGTTGGCCTGCGCGGCAACGGCTTCGCCCGCACCGAGGTAGCCGGCCACCGGCAGTTCCGCGGTCTCGGCGTCGTCGCCGAGCCACAGCCGGGCCAGATCCTCGCGGGCCGTGGCCCACCGGTCGTCGAGCAGCACGGCCTTGCGGGGGTCGAAGGCGGGCGCGACCAAACGCGGCCAGTCCGAACCCAATTCGGCGGAGACCAGGTCGACGAGGGAGTTGTCGGTCGCCTCCGGCGCGGACACCTGCTCGGCCAGGCCGAGCTGTTCCAGCACGACCCTGGCTGCCGTGGCGAGCACGCCGTCGCGGCCGGTGATCTGCTCGGTGAACTCGCCCAGCGCGGCCGCGTCGACGGTGCCACCGCCGCCGCCACCGGTGGAGGGCAGCGAGACCGCGACGCCGCGACGAGCGGCGACGGCCTGCACGGCGGTGTCGATGGCGGCGTCGACCGAGGCGGCATCGCCCAGCGCGCCGGAGACCAGCCCGCCGAGGTCGCCACCGCGGACGCTGGCGCCTTCGCGGGTGCCGAGGGAGACCTCGGCGGTGACGTGGTTGGCCCAGCCGTCGCCGAGCTCCCAGACCTTCTTCACCCGCTCGGCGATCGCGGCGGGCCGCTTGCCGGACGGGCCGAAGACCTTGCGCAGGTGGTCACCGATGGAATCGGAGAGCACCGAGCCGAAGGGCTTGTAGGTGCGGGCGAGCCGCTCGACGGTGACCGACAGCGCACCCATGTCCGCGTCGGCGGCACCGTCGATGGCGCCGAGCGAGAGCTCGGAGCCGAGGTCGACCAGCAGCTGGTTGCGACGCGAGGAGACGCCGTCGCACAGGCCCTCGATGGTGTCGACCGGGCCGATCTGGTCCAGTCGCAGCTTGGTCCACAGCGCGATGAGCACGCGGGTGGCGTCGGCGGCGGTGAACGCGATGTCGTCCGGACGCGGTCCGCCCGAACTGGCCACCGGCGCGGCGGCCGCCACCGGGGCCGCGGCAGGCGTTGCGGCCGAAGCGGTTTCGACGGTCTCGTCGGCGGGCTCGTCGACCGGCGCGGGATCGGTGTCGGTCGAGTAGACGATCCCGGCCTCGCGCTCGATGTTGAGCACCTCCACCGTCGCGGCGCTGAACGCGGGCAGCTTCAGCGTCTGGGTGGCCAGGTTGGCCACGGTAGGCGTTGCGCCCAAACCGATTTCGACGAACCGCTCGACGCCGAGGCCGCCGTGCGCGGTGTCGGTGAACAGCAGGTCCTGGGTCTCGATCCAGCGCACCGGGCTGGCGAACTGCCACGCCAGCAGTTCGACCAGCACGACGCGGCACAGCTCGACCGGACGCGCCGACCAACCCTCGAAGTCGGCGAGCACCGCGGCGAGCGGCTCGGACGGCACCAGATCCGCGATCTCCTGGATGAATTCACGTTCCAGCGAGAACGGCTTGGGCACCAGGTTCGGCACGTAACGACCGATCAGGACTTCCGGGTGCAGGTCAGCGGGCAGCAGCTGCTCGAGCTTGTGCCGGAACTCCGGTACACCCTTGCGCAGCACGGTGGAGTGGAACGGCACGTCGATGCCGGGCACCAGGATGAACGCCCGCTTGCCACCGAATTCCGCACGGCGCCGGTCGATCTCGGTTTCCAGCGCCTCGAGCCCGGCGACCGTGCCCGCGATGGCGTACTGCGAGCCGCGCAGGTTCAGGTTGACGACCTCGAGGAACTCCCCCGTCGCCGTGCCGATGCCGGTGACGAAGTCGATCACCTCGTCGTCGGGCAGCCCGATCTGCGACGGCCGGATGGCCGCCAACCGGTAATCGCTGCGGCCCTGGGCATCACGCGGCACCAGCTCGTGCATCGCGGACCCACGCTGGAACACCACCTCGAGCACCGCCTCCAGCGGCAGCACGCCGGCGGCCGCGGCGAGCGCGTTGTATTCACCGACCGAGTGCCCGGCCAGCATCGCGCCCTCGACGAACGCACCGGCCTCACGCAGCTCGGCCACCTGGGCGACACCGAGGACCGCCATGGCGACCTGGGTGAACTGGGTCAGGTGCAGCACGCCGTCCGGGTGCCGGTGTTCGACACCGCGCGCCTTGAGGTAGGTCGGATTGTCCCGCACCACAGCGAGAATCGAGAAGCCGAGCGCGTCGCGGGTGTGCTTGTCGGCACGGTCCCAGATCGCCTTGGCGGCCTTCGAGCGGGTACGCGCGTCCAGGCCCATGCCCTTGCGCTGAATGCCCTGGCCGGGGAACGCGTAGACGGTCTTCGGCGCGGCGGTGCGACCGGTCGCGGTCATCACCAAATCGCCTGCGGCGCGGCAAGATACCTCCACGATCTCGCTGCCCCCGTCCACCGCGATCCGCTCGACGCGCACGTCGATCTCCGCGCCGGGGCGAACCATGCCGAGGAAACGGGTGGTCCACGCGGTCACGGTGCGCGGCGGAACCGCGCTGTCCGGGTCGACCGCCGAGACCGCGTGCTGCGCGGCGGCCGAGAGCCACATGCCGTGCACGATCGGGCTGCCGAGACCGGCCAGCTTGGCGGCGGAATCGCTGGTGTGGATCGGGTTGTGGTCGCCGGAGACCGCGGCGAACGCGTGCATGGTGCGCGGCGCGACGACCGTGACATCGCGGCGACGGCGGCGCGGGGTGTCGGTGGCCTCGTCGGAGACCGTGCCCGCCGCGCGCGGCGGATCGGTGAGCTCGCCCGCGCCGTTGCGGCCGCGGATGGCGAACCGCTCGGTGAGGGTGGCCACGGTTGGCATGGACAGACCGGTTTCCGGCCGGTCCAGCAGGCCCGCGATGTGCACCCGCACCTCGACGACGCGGCCGAGGTCGGTGTCGAGCGTCTCGCCCGCCTCCGCCCGCACCGCGAGAACACTTGGGCTGCTGGGCAGTTCGCCCGCCAGCACGATCTGATGGTCCAGGTGGACCAGGTCCAGCATGCCTTCGATGACGCTCGCCCCATCGGCGGCACGCGAGGCACCGAGCACGGCGAACACGGCGGGCCAGCAGGCGCCGACCAGCACGTCGGGGACGGTGCGGCCGAGCGTGCTCAGTGCCGCAGGCAGACCCGAGCCGGTCACGCCGGCGTGGTCGGCGACGAGGTCCGGCGACCACGCGATGTTGAGGTGGGCGACGTTGCCCTTCACCTCGGGCAGCTCCTGCCCGGCGGCGACGGCGAGCAGCGCGGCCATCGCCTCGTGCGCGTCGGCCTCGGTGACGACCGGAGCGCCGCCGTTGTAGGTGGCGGTCGGCACGGTGACGCGGATGCGAACCACCTTGCCGCCCAACAGCGGAACGGTCAGCTCGACGTAGGAGTTGTCGGCGTCCGGTCCGGTGGTCTCGGTGAGCGTGGCGCCGCTCGGCGGGTGCACCGCACCCTTGCCGTCCACGGTCCAGTCGGCGAGATCGCCGAGCCGGTGCACCGGGTTGACGGTGGTGCGACCGGACCATTCGATGTCCGGCGCGGCGATCACCGTGTCGATCGGGCCGGTGGTGACGCCCGCGACGCGACGCGCGTCGATGGCCACCGGCACCACACCGGCGCGCACCAGCGAGTACGCCGTGTCCTGCTCGAACCGGTCGAGCAGCTCGCCGACGGGCTCGTCGACGCGGGTGATGCCCGCGACGGCGACGGTGCCGGGGATGACACACACCTGGTCGGCCGAGTAGCGCGGATCATGGGCCTGCCACAGCGAATCCGAGCGCCACCAGCGGCGCACGTCGCCGTCGACGACCGGCACGAAGTTGACCGGCTTGCCCGGGGTCTTGCACAGCGTCACGAAGAACGGGACGTCGGCCGGGTGCAGCAGCGTCTGCTCGGCGACCGGGTACTGCGCCTTCAGTGCGCACAGCGCGCCGACCGGGTTCTCGAACTCGGCGTCGGTGGCGAACAGCGTCGGGATCTCGCCACGATCGGCCGAGTGCAGCCGAGATTCGGTGCGCCGCATCATTTCCGCGAAACGGTCACGCCAGGTGATGTCGAGCCACACCGAGCGGGTCGCGTCGGTGATCGCGTCACCGATGTCACTGCCGCAGTCGAAGTCCTTGCGGCGGTCCAGGCCGACCGCGAGCTCGACGTAGCGCTCCAGCCAGTCCAGGTAGGTCATCGCGGCCACATCGCCGAAATACGGCTTGGCCGTGGCGTTCAGCGCCTCGATGATCTCCGCGCGCCGGGCCGCGACGGCGTCGGCGTCACCGGCGACCTCGTCGAGCAGGCGGCCGGTGCGCGAGGCGGCGTTGTCGATCTCGTGGATGTCGGCGCCCAATTGGCTACGGCCCGAGGCCATTCCGCCGGACGCGGTGCCCGCACCGACCCAGTCGGGGGTGCCGGGGGTGTCGACGAGCAGCTGCTTCACCTCGGGCGCGGTGGTCGCCTCCAGGGTGGCCATCGCGGCCGTGCCGACCAGCACGCCGTCCAGCGGCATCACCGGGTAGCCGTGCGGGGTCGCCCACTCGCCGGTCAGGTATTCCGTTGCGCGCTCAGGGGTTCCGATGCCACCGCCGACGCAGACCACCACGTTGTCGTGGTTGCGCAGCTCGGCGTAGGTTTCCAGCAGCAGGTCGTCCAGGTCTTCCCAGGAGTGGTGCCCGCCGGCCCGGCCGCCCTCGATGTGCATGATCACCGGATAGTCCGGCACCTCCGCGGCGATCCGCAGCACCGCGCGGATCTGCGCGACGGTGCCCGGCTTGAACGCGACATGCGAGATGCCGACCTCGGTGAGTTCCTTGATGAGCGCGACGGATTCGTCGAGTTCCGGAATGCCCGCCGTGACGATGACGCCGTCGAACGGCGCGCCCGCGGTGCGGGCCTTCTGCACCAGTCGCTTGCCGCCCAGCTGCAGCTTCCACAGGTACGGGTCGAGGAACAGCGAGTTGAACTGGACCGCGCGGCCCGGCTGCAGCAGCGTCTTCAGCTCGGCGACGCGATCGGCGAAGATCTGCTCGGTCACCTGGCCGCCACCGGCCAGCTCCGCCCAGTGGCCCGCATTCGCCGCCGCGGCAACGATTTTCGCGTCGACAGTGGTCGGTGTCATGCCCGCCAGCAGAATCGGCGAACGTCCGGTCAGCTTGGTGAACGCGGTCTCCACCACGATCCGGCCGTTCGGCAGCCGGACCGGCCGCGGCGCGAACGCCGTCCACGGTGCGGCCGTCTCCGGCGCGGCACCCGGGGTGAGCAGGCTGCGCTGCCCCGCCCGGGTCGCGGCGGCGACCATGCCGACGCCGGTGCCCTTCAGCGAGCCGCCGGTCACCCGGGACAGCAGGTCGCCGGGGCCGAGATCCAGAATCCATTGCGCGCCAGCGGCAACCACGCCGTCGACGATCTCCACCCAGTCGATCGGATCGACCAGGATCTCCTGCGCGAGCGAACCGGCCAGCGCCGCGTCCAGTCCGCACTGATTGGCCCACGAAGTCACCAGATCCACCGTGTCGGCCAGCGCCGGGTGGTGGAACGCGACATCGACGGCCACGTCCTCGAAGACCGGCGCGAAGATGGCGCCGCCGCGGAGCTTGGTGTCCCGCTCCCGCGCCTGCTCGTCATGAATCTGGCTGCAGCGCTGGCGAACTCGCTCCAGCTGGGCGGGCGTGCCGGACAGCACCGCGCGCCTGCGCCCGTTGCGGATGGACACCACCGCGGCCGCCGCCGGGTCAACGCCCTCGGCCACCTCGGCGACCACCGCGCGCAGTTGTTCAGGATCGACATTCGACACCGCGACCATCGGCGAACGCTCGCCCACCGGCATCAGCCCACGCCGCCGCGCCACCAGCCCGGCGGCCGCGCCGATCAACTGCGCCAGCGCCAGGATCTCGGCGTCACGCTGCCCGCCGGACTCCACCGCGGTCGCCGCCAGGCGGCCCTGCGAGTGGCCTACGATCGCCACCGGCGCGTGTTCGGTCGGGTCGAGGCCCTGCAGTCGCAGCGCGCGCATCGCGGCCACCTGAGAGAGCAGCACGCCGGGCATCGACACCGCGGCCGAACGCAGCTCCAGCGCCGACGGCGCCTCGGACACCTCACCCTGGTCGGTGTCGACCAGTTCGTCCTCGAGCATCCACCCGATCGGGTCGAAGCCGACGGGACGGACCACAAGCAGTTGTGCCGCAACGGGTTCCAGCAGCGCTTCCGCCTCGTTGACCAAAGCGGTCAATTCGGGCTCCAGCGCGCTGTCGCGGCCGATCTCTTCCAGTTCGTCGAGCCACTGGGCGCCCTGTCCGCCGAAGGCGAGCGCGTACGGCGTCCCGCTCAGCAGGCGATCCAACAGTGGCGATCGGGTCCCAGCCCCCTGGGCCGCACCGACCTTCGCGCTCTGTCCAGTACCGGTCTCGGTGCTCTCGTTGATCGTCAAGACGATTCGACTTCCTTCTCCTGGCGACGCGCCCTGGCGAGACACGCCGCTCCCTCCGGTGCGCAGGTGAACCTCAGCGTTGGGGCCTGATAACGGCGAGGATAGCCAAAATCATGAGGAAATCCTCACGTTTGTTCCGCCGCCAGAGCGCATACTCCCGAGTATTCATGTACGTCCGTACCAGAATCATGACAAACATGACCCTTCCTCATGTTTGAACACGCTGGTCTGCCGGGTTACTAACACGTACGAAACATGAGCGCTCCTCATGTTGACAGTTATCTAATCGTTATAATCCCTGGTAGAGTTACTGACCAGTACGCCACGCCCGCCCGAAGCTTCGCGAAGTCGGTCAAGCCCGGTAGAGTTTGCACGGTCGTACCATCACGCGCGAGTGGCGAAATTGGCAGACGCGCCAGATTTAGGTTCTGGTGTCCACGGACGTAGGGGTTCAAGTCCCCTCTCGCGCACAGCTTTGACACGTATATGTGTCACGAATGTCCCGTTCAGGGTTCAGGGGCTCTAGAGCACGTCACAGATGCGCCATTCAGGCCTCTTCCAGCGCACCGTCAGGTCACCGATGACGCTTCGGCGTGGTCGAGTGGACCCTTGCGCGCTCTTGAACACACGCCGCGACGCACTTGAGACACGCGAGATGTTTGCTGAAGCAAACGAGCAACCGACTCCATACCCGACCGACTGGCCTCTACCGGATAACGGGGTGGTCGCTGATCCAACACCCGACGAAGACCGACGAGCCCGGCGTGTCCCACCGAGCCGATTTCCGCGAATCCATGCGAAGCCAGCAACCATCGGTGTAGTAGGGCCGCACCTCCTTTACCCCGGCACTCAGCCCACCGAGAACTCCCCAAAACGGGCACCGCAACGCAACAGCTAGCCCTCTAGCCGTTGCGCGCACCGAGCACGGGAATCACCCTCTGGTTCTGCGGATCCCGCAACGGCGCCAGCAGCGACGACAGCGCCTGCGCCTGCCTCATCTCCCTTGACCACGGTGCCGAACGTCGGGGTCATCACCGCTTTCTCGCTGACCCACCCAACTCATGCAGTCAGGCCGAGGCGGGCTCCTCTTCCGCGTCCTCGAAGTTGAAGTAGACGGCCAGCATGAACGGCTCCGGCTCACCGTATGCCCAGGTCCACGAGACGTCTATCAGGAAGACATTGTGCTGACTGATCCACCGCTGTGCCTTCCCGAACACTTCTGCGGCGGTGTCGGCAGAGAACTGTCGGCAGGCAATGGGGTGGACCTGGGAGTCTTCGTTGGAGTCGTCGAAGCCGCGCGGGACATCGATGCAGTAGTCAGGATTCATGTGCTGCATTGTGTCGAGTGAGGAGCCGGATTGAGCGGAAAATTCCTTCCCCTATCGACGCGAAAAGACGTGAGCGGTGCCCCATCCCGACGCCCGGGGTCACCGATTCAGCCGTCACGCGTCATCAGAGAAGCTCGGCCGACAGATGACCTGATCCGCGCCCGACAACCCTGCGCCGCACCGTCCAACTTGACTGTGCCGCAGCGGCATGGACTGAACTGCCAAGCGCCCGGCACTCACGTGCCGTGACGTACGAAGCACTGCCTCCGGCGCACCGAAACCGGAGAAGCGCGCGAACGCGATTCCGATCATCGAGAAAGAGATTCATGAAATCCATTGCACGAGAGCTCGTCATCGGCGTCTGCGCTATCGCCGTATGCGTGCTCGCCGCGCCCGCGAACACTCCAGGCCGATGAAAGAGCACCCACTTCCAACACGCATATCGGACTAGAGGTCAACAATGAGATTCCTCGTCACGGGTGCCTCCAGCGGCATCGGTCGAGCGATTGCCGTCAGACTTGCTGAGGGCGGCCATGAGGTTGTGGCTGGAGTGCGGCGAATTGCCGACGCGCCGGCCCACCCGCGCATCCGGCCGGTAGCGCTGGACGTCACAGACGCCGCGCAGCTGGCTGCGGCAGCGAAGGATCTCGGTCCGCTGAGCGGCTTGATCAACAACGCTGGAGTCACCTTTTCCGGACCCATGGAGCACATACCGCTCGATCGTTTGCGCGAGCAGCTGGAGATCAACGTTGTCGGGGTCCTGGCCGTGACCCAGGCGTTCTTGCCCGCGATCAGGGCTGGACGCGGACGCCTCGTCATGATCAGTTCGACCGCCGGGCTCGTAGCTACACCCTTCCTCGGCGCCTACAGCGCCTCGAAGTTCGCCGTCGAAGCGATCGCGGACACGCTACGTCAAGAGCTGGCGCCATGGGGTGTGCCCGTCATCGTGGTCAACCCCGGTAGCTTCAAATCGCGGAATCGGGCCAAGACCGAGGCAACGGTGCAGACAGACCGCGCGATCATGGGCGAGACCGCAGAGCACCGGTACGGCGATGCCATGGATGTCGCCACCCAGTTCAACATGAAGATAGAGGCCGGAGCCGGAGCGCCAGAGCGGGTCGCCACCGTCGTCGAGCGAGTCCTCACCGCGCGCCGTCCCCGACCGCGCTACCTCGTCGGTACCGACGCACGAATAGCTGTCGCGCTGAAGCGACTGCTGCCGGCCCGAACCATGGACACGCTCCTGACCAGAACCATGGGCCTGCCACGAAACTCCTCGGACTGAGACTGAACCCACTTATCGCCGATGTCAGCGCGGCGACGGTGTGTTCTATTGATCGAGCGGCTCGATCGGATTGAGCATTACAACAACACGAGGTGCCGCGTAGGCGTTTTCGCTGAGGTTCAAGTACTGCTGGAAGTAGTCGCGCTGGAGGACTTCGTTGACGTATTCGTCCATGTCTCGCCAGCGCTCGTGCAGGACAAACTTTCCGGGTTCATCAACGGATTCGTTGGCGTACAAGCAGACGCATCCCGGCTCTGATCGCGCGGGAACCAGGACCGCGCGCAGTGCGGCGAGGAACTCAGTACGCGACTCTGGCTTGATGGTCAACGTCACCTGCATGCTAAAGGCTTGTCCCACAGTCAGATTCCATTCTGTTCTACGACAACTATCGTGCTGCAACCGATCACGCTGTTCGGCTGTTGATACTCGAAGGTGCGCAACCTATTCCGTGATCACTCGGGCTCGGTCGGCGCGGCGGGGTGTGGTAACTAGTCCAGCAAAGCCGTGAGCGTGGTCAGCGTCGTCGACGTGATCCAGTGCGCGTCTTGACCCGGCCCGCGCGGCGACGGCTGCGGAATCGAACCTTGACGTTCAGGCCGATCGCGACGGGCTGGTCGAAGGTCTGCGCTTGGCGCAGCGATTGTTCCAGACACCCTCATTGAAGGCCGCGACCGGGGGCAAGGCCCTCGGTCCCCACGCCTGGGACGAACATGTTCTCGGCGACGAACGCGCTGCTCCAGGATGCCGGCACCGAACAGCACCGATTCGGTTGACCATGCCGCCGCGGCACACTCCAAACTGTCGTCCGAGCATCGGATCTCGGGATCGCTCGACACGACCGGAGTGCTGGTCACACGCAAAGGAGACAGGGCATGTCGATGAATACCGGTGATATGAGCTGGGGCATCGAGTACGAAGCAGTCGTTGTCGGGGCAGGGTTCGCCGGACTCTATGCGCTGCATCGTCTTCGGGACACGCTCGGTCTCACGGTCAAAGTCTTCGATATCGCCGGCGACGTCGGTGGTACCTGGTACTGGAATCGGTACCCCGGTGCCCGCTGTGATATCGAAAGCTGGCACTACTCTTACTCTTTCTCCGAGGAACTGCAGCAGGAGTGGACCTGGAGCGAGCGATTCGCGGGGCAATCGGAGATCCTGCGGTACCTACAGCACGTGGCCGACCGGTTCGATCTGCGCCGAGATATCCAGTTCGACACCGCGGTCATCGCCGCAACCTATGACGAGGCGACCGATCGGTGGGATATCGAGACCGATGACGGCGAGCGGACACGGGCGCGCTACCTCATCTCGGCCGTGGGTAACCTGTCAGCGATCAAGGAACCGGATTTCGCAGGCGTAGAACAGTTTTCGGGCCCGATATACTCCACCGCCCGATGGCCCCACGAGCAGATCGACTTCACCGGACTGCGAGTCGGCGTGATCGGGACGGGATCCAGTGGTATTCAGATCATTCCGGAGATCGCCGAACAGGCAGCACATCTCACGGTCTTCCAACGGACGGCGAACTACGCCACGCCGCTGCGCAATATTCCGTTGGCGCGGGCCAGAAGTGACCGCATCAAGGCTTCCTACCGGGAACTCAGGGCGCCTTCGCGGGACTCATTCGGCGGCCTCCCGTACGCCCGCGCACACGGCTACGCGCTCGCGGCCACCGCCGAACAGCGCCAACGCGTCTACGAAGAATGTTGGAACGAAGGCGGATTCGCCTTTTTCATCGGCTCCTTCTCCGACATCCTGAGCGACCGCGAAGCGAACGAGACCGCCGCCGAGTTCATCCGGGCCAAGATTCGCGAGCGGGTCACCGACCCGAAGACCGCCGAACTCCTCGTTCCGCGCAGATACGCCTATGGCACCAAACGCCCGCCCTTGGAGACGAACTACTACGAGACATTCAACCTCGACCACGTCGACCTCATCGACGTCGGTAAGGAGCCCATCGCCGAAATCACGGCGCGGGGCATCCAGCTCGGGAACACCGAATACTCGCTGGACACAATGATTTTCGCGCTCGGTTTCGACGCGATGACCGGTCCGCTGCTCCGAATGGGCATCACCGGCCGCGCCGGGCGCACCCTCAACGAGGCATGGTCGGCGGGCCCGCAGACCTACCTCGGTCTCATGACCCACGACTTCCCCAATCTGTTCATGATCACCGGGCCACAGTGTCCGGCCGCGTTCTCGGTCACGCCGATCGCGATCGAAAACCATGTCGACTGGATCAGCGACTGCATCGCGTATCTGCGCGACCACGATGCGGTATCGATCGAGCCGACACGCCACGCGCAGGACCGATGGGTCGCCCACACAAACAAACTGGCCGAACGCACACTCCTACCGAGCACCAACTCGTGGTACACCGGCGCCAATATTCCTGGTAAACCTCGGGTTTGCATGGTCTACACCGGATCGGGTTCCGGCTACCAGACGGCCTGTCGTGAGGCCGCCGACGAGGGATATACGGGGTTCCATCTCCGGCTACTTTCATCGGCCCCCGCATCGGGGCAGCAGCCGACGCCAGCTACTGATACGGCTTGACCATGCCGTTGCGGCGTGGTTTGAACTTGTTCCCCGAGACGGTGAACGTGGCCGACGCTCGGGTTTAAGAAACGTGAAAAGGCCAGGTGCGCTCAGACGCACCCGCATTTGTGGAGGTACCGTGGTTCGCATCGATATGCTTCCGAGCGCAGCGGCTTCGGACGACCAGCTGGTTGCCGAACTGACCGCGCTGATCAATCAGGTGTACGAGGTCGCCGAGGCGGGGATATGGGTGGACGGCGCCGCCCGCACCACGCACGCGGAGGTGGCGGATCTCGTCGCGGCGGGTGAGATCGCGGTGGCCCGCGATCCGGATGGGCAGCTCGTGGGCTCGGTGCGGATTCAGCGGCTCGGCGACGGGCTCGGTGAGTTCGGCATGCTGGTCGCCGCACCCGGTCGGCGTGGTACCGGTATCGGGCGCGAGCTGGTCCGGTTCGCGGAACGGCGCAGCGCCGAAAATGGTGCTCACACCATGCAATTGGAACTTCTCGTCCCGCGAGATTGGACCCATCCGGCGAAGAAGTTCCTTGCCGAGTGGTACACCCGCATCGGCTATCGCGTCGTCCGCCGCGGTGCTCTCGAAGACGACTATCCGCACCTTGCCCCGCTGTTGGCCACACCCTGCGACTTCATGATCTATAACAAACCGCTGCCATGAAACATGGGGCTCGCGCATGAAATGCCCGGCCGGGGAGAGGGTTTCGACGTGCCCAGGAGTGGTTGCCACGCACGACCTGGACCGTGAGTCGGGCAGGTCGCGGAACGGCCGTGGCTACACCACGTACACAGCGACGCCTATGCCCACGAAGCGGCGGAGCAGATCTGCAGGTGCGCCACGGTCGGTGATGAGATCGTGGACTGCCCTCGCCGGGCAGATCAACGATGCGGCTTCGGCGACAAGTTTGGGGCTTTCGGCGACGATGACGACTCGGCGAGCCCGAGTCGTCATCAGCCTGCCGATGCTGGATTCGGCTGCCCAGCGCGTTCGCGCCCCGATATCGACGCCGAACGCATCGACTCCGAGTATCGCCAGGTCGAGGTCGACCTGGCGCAGGGTGTCGCCGGCGACCGATCCGGTCAACTCCATCGAGTCCGGCATTGCCATCCCACCGGTCACCACAAGTTTCACTCCCCCGCAGATCGTCGGGTCTGCGGCCACGGCGATGGCGTTGGTGACGACAGTGACGCGACGACGGTCCCCGGGCATCCGCGACGCCCTACTCGCGATCGCGCGGGCAACTTCGAGGGTCGTGATACCACCGTTGAGACCCACGGTGGCACCGGCCGCGACCATGTCCGCGGCTGCCTGAGCAATGCGCTGCTTACTCGAACTCTGGCCGCTGCCTGCACCCTGGAGTGCGCCCGAACGGTCGACCGCCCCACCGTGCGTGCGCCACACGAGTCCGCGTTCGTGCAGGCAATTGAGGTCCCGGCGGATCGTGACACTGGAGACACCCAGCCTTTTGGCGGCGTCGTCGACATCGGCATGCCCTTGCGAGGTGATGAGCTCGAGCAGTGTGATCAGGCGCGCGTGCCGGTTCATTTGTGGGACCACCTTTTCCGAAGCCTGCGGAATAGTCCGAGTTCAGGGCACCAATGTGCCGCGCAACGAGGGTTGCAGCAGACCGGAGTGAGCCTGGACCATCTCATCGCACAGGGCCCAGATCTGCTCCACCGTCAACGTCGCCGCGGTAGCTGGATCCACCATCGCCGCGTGCCGGATGTGGCGAGGTTCGTTGTCGAGCGCGGCGGACACGACCAGTTCCGTCATGTTCAGGTAAGCCCGGTTCAAGGCCGCCAATTGCGGCGGAAGTTCGCCTATCGGCTGGGGGTGAACGCCTGATCCGTCGACGATGCAGGGAACTTCGACGACGCTGTCGGGGGGCAGGTTGGTGATCAAGCCGCGGTTCGGGACATTGCCGTACACGGTTCGAGGTGTGTCGCTGACGATGCTGTGGATGATCTGGGGTGCGTATTCCATCGTGTTCTGCACCTCCAGCGGTTTTCCTTCGGCCAGCAAACGCCGGGTGAGTTCGTATACCGCGACGTTCTCGGCCACGATGCCGAGGTACTCACCGACAGGTATCCGCAGCCGCTGCACTTCACTGCCATGGTGCAGGTACCAGGGCACATATTCCGACGAGTGCTCGCTGGTCTCGGTCGGGTAGTAGCCGAGCCGCCGGTACATGTCGACGCGCACGCGGCGACGCAGTTCTGGATCCTTCTCGATCAATGCGTCGAGGCGGTCGTACAGGTCCTCCCCGGCACGGGTGAATTCCAGCACCCAAGCCTGATGGTTCACCCCGGCCGCGCGGTAGGACACCTCCTCGAACGGCACATCGACCAGCTCCGCGAGTCCCCGCACTGTCCAGTACACCGAATGGCACACCCCGATAACGCGGGTCAGGCCGGTGGCCTCGCGCAGGTATTGCACGTTCATCACCATCGGGTTGGTGTAGTTCAGCAACCACGCTTCCGGGCACACCTGCGCGATGTCCGCGCCGAGCGCCTTCAGGAAAGGAAACGTACGCAGGCCACGGAAGATCCCGCCGATCCCGAGGGTGTCGCCGATTGTCTGGCGCAAGCCGTAGCGGGCCGGGATGTCGAAGTCGATCTCGGTGGCCGCGCCCATGCCGATCTGGACGGTATTGATGACGAAATCGGCGCCTTCCAGCGCGGCACGCCGGTTGATATGCGCAGTGATGTTCGGGGCGGCGCCGCGGGCCTCGGCGATGAATTTCGCGGCCGCCTCGGCAGTTTCGAGCCGTTCCTGGTCGATGTCGTGCAATGCGATATGCGCTTGCTGTAGCTCGGGAAATGCCAGCAGATCCGTGAGCAATCCCTGAGTGAACTCAACGCTGCCCGCGCCGACGAATGCAATCTTAGTCATGGATTCTTTCCATTCCGTGGCACGTCGCCATCGCTTCGTCCCAGGTCGGTTGGGCGGTCGTGCCGCCGATGTCGCGTGTGGACAGTGCCCCGCAGATCGCCGCGATCTCGAGCGCTCGCTGTGCCGTGCTGCCTGCGAGGGTTGCGGCGACGAAGCCCGCGTCGAAGCTGTCGCCGGCGCCGACACTGTCCACTGCTATTACAGGTGTTCCTTTGGTTCTCAACAGATTCCGGCCGTCGTAGGACAGCGCTCCGGCGGCGCCGTTCTTCACCACCACGGTCGGGCCATGCCCGGCAAGCGCGATGGCCGCGGCCTCGACGGTGTCCGCGCCGGCCAAACGCATGGCTTCGGCGGCATTGGGCAAAAGAAAATCGACCTCGGAGTACATTCCCGGCACCTGCCACCGCCCGGCTGGATCGTCGTTGGTGTCGAGGGACGTGGTGTGTCCCAGCGACCGGACTTCGGCGAACAGCACCGGAAGTTGGATAGCCAGTGCGGGCATCAGGAAGTACGACGCGGCATGGACGTGTCGGCAGCTCCGCAGCAGCGCGCGCGGCACATCGGCCGTGGTGGTCGCCGATAGCGTCCCGGGCGCGGTGACGATCGCCCGGTCGTCGTCACGGGTGATCACCACCGTGAGCGGGGTGGCCAGCTCGGGGTCGGTGATCAGGGCCGAGGTGTCCACTCCGTGCGCGTCGAGGGAATCTCGCACGAATCGCCCGCTTTCGTCGGCCCCTACGCGGCCTGCGAAAGCGACGGTCAGTCCGAGGCGAGCGGCGCCGCAGGCCATGATCGCCCCGGAGCCGCCCAGTGTGAGCACCCCGGAGGACGCAAGCTGTTCTCGCTGACCGAATTCCAGCGGCCCGGCCATCGGTCCGATGATCACGTCGGGGTTGGCATCCCCGATGACCAGCAGGTCGATCATGGTCATCCTTTCAGCCCACTACCGGCTACGGACTCGATGAACGCCTTCTGTGCACCGAGGAACGCCAGCAGCACGGGTGCCACGGTGATCACGTTGCCCGCCATCACCGCGGACCAGTGCGTCTGGTGCTGTCCGTGGAAGGTCGTCATGCCCAGCTGCAGGGTGTAGGTGCTGTCGTGGTTGAGGGCGATCAATGGCCAGGTCAGGTCGTTCCACGTGGTCAGGAAGGTCAGCACGGCGACGGTGCTCAGCGCCGGGCGCGACAGTGGCAGCACGATTTGCCACAACACGCGCCACGTCGAGCAGCCGTCGATCCACGCTGCCTCTTCCAGCTCGCGGGGCAGCGACAGGAAGAACTGTCGCATCAAGAACACCGCGAACGGCGTGACCAGGGCCGGCACGATCAGCGCGCCGAGGGTGTCGATGAGGCCCAGCCATTTCATCACGATGAATGTCGGAATCATCGTGAGCTGGAACGGTACGACCAGCGTCGCCAGCATCATCACCAGCATCGTTCGTGACCCGATGAACCGCATCCGAGCGAACGCGTATCCGCCCAGCGTTCCGAAGACGAGATTCGAGACGACCGCAGTACCTGAAACGATCAGCGAGTTGAGGAACCAGGTCGGGAACTTGGCGTTCGACAACACGAACCGGTAGCCGTCGAGATGAATGCCCGAGGGCCACAGCGTGGGCGGGAACTTGTTGATCTCCGCGTCGGTCATCACCGAGCTGAGCGTCAACCAGATCAGCGGCACTGCGAAGAGCAAAGCTAACGGAGCCAGCAGCAAGTGCCACGCACTGAACGGCAGCCGGAGCCGACGAACAGCAGCGGCGGCGCCGTTGGACGGCGGTCGAATACGACTGCGCGCGTGGGTGATCACCGCGAATTCCCTTCCGGAGAGCGGCGGCGCGCCATGAGCCGTCGTGCCAGGCCTAGTCCGAACAGGGCAACCGCGAGGACATAGGCCGCCGCGGCACCGTAGCCCGCGGTGAAGTTACGGAAAGCCTGCTGCCAGATGAAGAAGACGATCAAGGTCGTCGAGCCGAGCGGGCCTCCTTTGGTCGATACGTACACCAGGTCGAACACCTGCAGCGCAGTGATCGTCTGCCATACCAGAAGGAACATCGTCACCGGCATGACCGTGGGAAAGACAATGTGCCGCAGCAGGTTCCAGCGACCGGCGCCATCGAGACGCGCGGCCTCGAGCAAGGTCTGCGGCACATCCTGCAGCGCGGCCAGATACACCACGACACAAAACCCCGACCCGCTCCACAAGGTAATCGCGATCAGGACGAACAGTGCCTGTGCGGGGTCGGTGAGGAATCCCTGCGGAGACAACCCCACGCGGTGCAGCAACGAATTCACCACGCCGACCTGCGGGTCGAGCATGAACGAGAACAACACGCCCTGAGCGGTCGCCGACACGACGAACGGCACGAAGAACAGCGTCCGATACAGGCTTACGAACCGCAGGCGTCGATTGAGCGCCAGCGCAAGCGCAAGCCCGAAGATGATGCTCAGCGGCACGAACAACACTGTGTATATCAGCGTATTCCGCACAGCCTGACCGAAATTCGGGTCCTGGAACAAAGCGCTGTAGTTGTCCATCCCGACCCAGCGACTGGGTGTGACCAAGTCGTTGGCTTGGAACGACAACAGCAGCGACCAGATCACCGGAATCATGCTCAGGCCGAGGATGATCAGCACAGACGGCGAGATGAACAGCCACGCGGTCCTCGACTCGCGCCGACGTCGGCGCATATCTTGCGGCCGCGGTGTCAGGGCAATAGGAACGGGAGACACGGGACTCCTCAACGGGGGATATGCAAAGCGGCATCGGCATCGCGACGACAACGACGCAACGCCTCCGCGGGACTACGCCGGCCGTACAGAACAGACACGATCGCCTGGCCCAATGCCTGAGAGATCTGTGGATAGGCCGGATGTACCGGACGGGCTCGCGAATACTCCAAGGCGCGGGTGAACACATCGAGGCCCCTGATGTCTTCGATCTGGTGCTGCCATTCGGGCAGCGCTTGCGCCGGCCGACTGAGTGGCAGGCTGCCTGCCCCCATATCCCAGCGCACGTCCTGCTGCGGATCGTTGAGCCAAGTGACGAATGTCCGTGCGGCGTCGACCCGGGCCTTGCCGTTGTCGAACAGTGTCCAGGTGTCCGGACCCGAAATCGTTATCGGTTTACCGCTGAAGCTGGGCATCGGCGCCACGGTGTAGTCCACCTTCGCGTCGATGATCTCGGCCAGCTGCCACTGTCCGGTGATCACCATGCCCATCAGGCCGGACTTGAACACCTGATACATCTGGTCGGTGCCCGGTTTGGCGTCGATGTAGGCGCTCTTGTCCCGGGCGAGATCGGCAACCACCTGTAGCGCGCGCTCGCCGACGTCGGCGAACCCGACGGTCTTGCCGTCGGCAGCGATCACGTCGCCGCCCAGATCCCACACCATCGGCCAGAGCCGCCACGTAGTGTCCTCGTCGCCTACGCCGGGCCAGCCGGTCCCGAAGGTTCCGCGGTCGGCATCGGTCAGCTTGCGGGCGGTGTCGGTGAAGTCTTTCCACGACCACCCTGGGATCGGCAGCGCGACACCAGCATTGGCGAATACCGCGTTGTTGCAGACCACCGCAAGGGAATCGGTCAAAGCCGGAGCAGCACGCACCCGGCCATTGAGGGTCAGCGCGGTCTGCACCGGCTTCCAGAGGTCGTTCCATCCGGGCAATGCGTCGGTGAGGTCTACGACGTTCGGGCTGCGGGCGATGCTGGCCAGGTCCGAACCGAAGATGTAGGCGACGTCCGGGAAGGCTCCGGAAGCCAAGGCCGCCAGCACCTTTTGCAGCATTTCGTCGGCGACCACGCCGCCGCCGCCCAGGTCGATCCGGATGTTCGGATATGTCCGTTCGAAATCGGCGACCAGTTCTTCGACCACCACACGGTTTCGTTCGTTCTGCCCGTGCCAGAGCTGGATCGTCACCCGGCCGTCCGGCCCGACACCGCCTTTGGATCCGCCACTACACGCCGCCGAAACCATCCCCAGCGCAATCGCGGCGCCGCCGCGAAGTGCAGTGCGACGATTCAGCGTGGTCACCGAATTCACTTACGGCAGGTTTCGCGGACATATTCGCCACTATTGGGCGCGGTCACCTTCTTGTCGCGCCGCACAATACTCAGCCGGTCCTTGAAACCCGCACACGCATCCGTCAGACCTTTGGCAGTATATTCGATGACGACCACATGATCATTGAAAGCCGCCGCGTATTTGTCACATTCACCGAACTGCCCACATTCTTCGGCGACAGCGAAGTCGAGGCCGTTCTTCCGGGCGGCGCCGAGGAGATCGGAGGTGTTCTTCTGTGCGATCGCCAGACCCTTATCGTGTGCGTGCGCCGACAGTAGCTGAACGAACAGCTGCGCCTCTTGCGTGGAGAACAGGCCTTGCGACCGTTCGTAGCTGTCGTAATTATCGGGTTCGACACCCTGGAAACCCTTTGCGGCGCAGATGTCGATCCAGCCGTTGACCTTCGCGGCGATGCGCTGACGCTTGCCGTCCTCGCGCAGATCCAGGATCGCCTCGCCGGGCCATCCCTCGTCCTCGATGACCTCACCGTTCTCGTTGCGCAGCAAGAGATCTGGATCCCACTGCCCTTGGGCGCCTGGTTGGGTTTGAAATGCGTTCACATAGCAGATGTTGTAAACGCCGGGCGCCGGCTCCTTGGTGTAGTCACGCGAAATCACGCCGACTCCGGGAGGCGGGGTGTACGGCGCGCCGATTTGGTAATCGAATTCGGCATGCGGCGGCGGAAGCACCACGGGTGGCGCAGCGGATGCCGGCCCGGCCGAAGCGAGGAGGACGATCGATACGCAAGCGATAGCCGAGGCAGTTGCGGCAGCCACCCGAACACGATTGATGCTCATCTTGATTCCCATTGACTACTGCGGGTGGCGACCCCGCCTCGGACGGAATCAGAATCCATCCTGGCGACTGGGGCCGGGCTCAGGTTGTTCACCAATTACCGGCTGGGCGCACCTCGGGCGTCGAATACAACTCGACGCCCCTTGGAGTCAAACAAAGATTTCCGCGTACGTCAAGAAGCTGCAGAATCGGATTCGAAGATCGATCGAAACCGATCATCCAACCACCCTGCACTATCAGAACTTCACGCCGTCCTCGTTGTCGTTCAGGCCTGCTGCGCGGCGGTGACCAGCGCACTCAGCAGTCGCAGGTGGTCGGCATCGGCTCGAGCGGGGAACAGGAAGCGCGGCGCAGGAAGGCGTCGGACAGCTCGTGGCGGCGTAGGTCGACCAGCGCCTGTTGTCCCTGCTGTGACGCCGATTGGCGCAATTTTGTGCATCGTCCGCCTCGGAGTTTCGTCCTAGTGTCGCGGTTGTGACTGAGATCGAACCCTTTCCGATAAGCGTTCCCGAAAGTGACCTGGAGGACCTGCGCGAGCGTCTCGACCGTGTTCGGCTTCCCGAAGCGGAGACGGTTCAGGACGGTACGCAGGGCATCGGCTTGGAACGTCTGCAGAGCCTGCTGGCCGCCTGGCGGCAGCACGAGTGGCGAGCTCTGGAGAAGCGATGGAATGCGTTGCCGCACTACCGAACTCGTCTGGATGGCCTGAACATCGCGTTCTGGCATGTGTGCTCGCGCGAGCCCGACGCGTTTCCTCTGGTGTTGACCCACGGCTGGCCCGGCTCGGTGCTGGAGTTCGAAAGCGTCATCGGACCGCTGACCGACCCGGTCGCGCACGGCGGCTCCGCCGACGACGCCTTCGACGTGGTCATACCCGCCCTGCCCGGTTTCGGGTTCAGCGAGCGGCCCCAGGAACCCGGCTGGCACCCCGGTCGCACCGCACGGGCCTGGGCAGAGCTGATGACCAGGCTCGGGTACGAACGCTTCGGGGCGCACGGCGGTGACTGGGGCGCGCACGTAAGCACCGAGCTGGCTCGCCTGGCACCCGAACGTGTTGCCGCCCTGCATCTGACCATGCCGATCGCCTCTCCCCTGCCCGAGGATGTGGCGACAGCCGATGACGCGGAACAAGCCATGCTCGCCAAACGTGACAGATTCATGCGGACCGGCCCCACCCATGTGATTGTCCAAGGCATGCTCCCGCAGACATTCGGCTACTCCCTGCTCGACTCTCCAGCCGGGCTCGCCGCATGGCTGAGCCAGGCGCTGGTCGCCTTCTCCGACACCCGGCCCGAAGCGGGTGGTGGTGTCAGTGTGGCGCAGCAAGTGGACGACATTGCTCTGTATTGGTTCACCGGCACTGGCGCCTCCACCGCTCGCTGGTACTGGGAGGCGGTGCGATGGACGCCGCGCAGCGCGGAGGCGCAGAACGCGCAGACGGTGACGGTTCCTACTGCCTGCACATTGTTTCCGGCCGAGCCGTTCCCCGTCGCCCGGAGCTGGGCGCAACGGCGCTATAGCAATCTCATCAGCTGGAACGAGATGGAGTTCGGCGGCCACTATCCAGGCTGGGAAAATCCCGGTGTGCTGGTCGGTGAGCTCAGAAACGCCTTCCGCCAGGTCCGCGATCGCTAGAGCCGTGCTGGCTTAGCTGACGGTTGCCAGCGTGACGGGCGGACACCGGTCTCGCGGACGAAGACCGCGGAAAGGTGTGCAGCGCTGTAGAACCCGCACAGTTGCGCTGCCCGGACGACCGTGACGCCCCGTTCCAGCAGTCGTTTGACCTCAGCGATGCGGAGCAGGGTGAGATAGCGGTGCGGTGTGTGGCCAGTGGCTCGCTTGAACATTCGCAAGAAGTGGTAGGGACTGAATCGCGCCACACCGGCCAGCTCCGCGAGAGTCACGGTCCGCCCCATCTGATCCTGCATGTAGACCACCGCCCGCAGCACAGGACTTCCGGCTTCTCTGGGGACGAGTTCGAGGTCACGGGTAAGCAGCTCGACGAGTGCGCTGCCGTCGGATCCACCGCTCAGCGCGTGCTGCCTTGAATTAGCTGACCTGCACATCCGATTCCTTCCTGCTTCTCCCTGTCGTGCGGCCGCCACTCGGTGGACCGACGACGTATTTCCGGACAGAGATTGTGCTGGTCACGCCGTAATCGTCACCGGTCGGAGCGGCGGAAACGGAGCCCACGCATGCGGATGCGTCCAGGTGCGCCTGTCCATTTCACGTATCGACAACCGGGCGTCAGCCACGCTCACCGCCTCGCGTGACAGTCAAAACCATGCCGCCGCGACACGGTCAAATCGCGTCAGCAGCTGACAGCCACCAGGGATCCAAGATCAGAGCGCGCGTATGGCGGGTGAGCAAGTGCACGGTAACGGAGAAAAGCGCACCCTCCGCACGGCGGCCCGCTTCGCTCAGCATTGCTTGACCATGCCGCTACGTCACGGCCGACACTGTCGGTCGAGTCGACGGAGACCGTGCTGAGTGCGGCAGTACAAGGCACCGATCTCGCCACAGCTCGACCAGGCACTGGCTGCCGACGACCGCTCAGAGTCGACGCCCCCGCCGCATTGTCCATCCGCACCACTGATTGGGAACCGCTCATGGCCGCACAGTCGCCGAACCAGACAGATCTACCCCCTGACGCCCTGTCGAACGCACTCCCTGACTCCACACTGTCCACCTTCACCGCCGACGATCTCGCCGAACTCGTTGTCCTGCAACGATGCTGCTGGGTCCCAGAGGCAGTGCTCAATGACATGCTCGACCTCCCCCCACTGCACGAAACCCACGACGAGGTACTGGCGTGGGCGACCACATCGACGACTCTGGTCGTGCGACAACACGGACGTCTGGTCGCCGCGGTACGCGGCCAGGTCGAAGACAGCGACTGGCACGTCGGCCGACTCATGGTCGTCCCCGACCTCACCGGCCGGGGAATCGGTCGCCATCTGCTGCACCTGATCGAAACTCTCGCACCCCCGCACATCGAACAATTCATCCTGTTCACCGGCGCCCGCAGCGAACGCAACATCCGCATGTACCAGAACGCGGGCTACCGACTCCTCCCCACACCGGATCCCCTCCCGCCCAACCACATCAGCGGTGCCGTTCACATGGCGAAACCCCGGCTATGAGACGCCGGGCCGGGCTTACGCGGCGGCGATCGACAACAAGCACGCATACGGGATCGGCTGGCAGCTGGACCCGCCCTCCAGCTGGTGAGAGTGCTGGTCAGGACGCGCGCCGATGGGCCGCCGAGGAGGGCATACGAGACGGTCGCGTACCGCTCATGGCGGCGGTCAGGATGACTCCGAGCAGGGTTGTCGGCCTGCCGCGGCCAGCGTCAGTGGGGGCGGACTGCGCGTCCGGCGTATCGGAAGGGTGGTTGTCGGTCACTGTTGTTCATTCCTTGTCACTGAGCCGATCAGGCTTCGGTAATAGCTGATTACTTAAGTTATAGGCTATAATCAAATCTGGTTTGAGGCAATCATCGAAGTGATAGCCTCTAACCTCGGTGGTGGACAGCCAGGCAAAGGGGGCAGTCGTGACGGACACGCCGGTGAAGAGTCCACGCGAGCGCTATCGCGTGCAGATGCAGGCAGAGATCAAGCAGTGCGCCTGGGAACAGATGGCTACCGACGGTCCATCCGCGCTGTCGCTCAAGGCGATCGCCAAGCGCATGGGCATGAGCGGCCCTGCCCTGTACCGGTACTTCGCCAGCCGCGACGAGTTGATCACCGCGCTCATTCGCGATTCCTATCGGAGCCTGGCCGACACCCTCCGCACGGCCCGAGACTCCGGCGCTGACGTGGTCGGGCTCGCCGACGCCGCGCGGGAATGGGCGCTGGCCGACCCTCAACGATACTTTCTCATGTACGGCACGCCGATCCCCGGCTATCGCGCCCCCGACGACACCGTTTCGATTGCCCAGGAGATCATGGCGGTGTTGATCGAGGCATTCGCCGCGCAGCCCATCGACGAGCAGGCGACACCGTTCGACACCAACCTCGAACACCATCGCCATTGGGCCCCGGACGATTCCGTACCGACCACCACCGTGCACCGCGCCCTGTCGTTCTGGACCCGAACTCACGGCGTTCTGTCCCTCGAACTCGCCGGCCACTTCACTGGCATGGAGTTCGACCCCGCTCTCCTGTACGCCGACGAATTGAACAGCCTTGCGCCACGCTGAATTCAGCACCCTTTGAAGCGGTTGTCGCCGGGCCACCCCGTGTTGGCCGAGATCTGCGGTGACGCGGGGGTGAAACCGGGGAAGAACCTGGCGAGTTCGTGAAGCGGTGCGCGTGGCTTACCGGTTTTATGAGCTGATCCGTTGAGCTGGCACTGTCATGTCGTCGACCCGTCCCATCCGGCGAACTCGGCCACATGCCGAGCCGACGACATCGCGGCAATGATTGCCTCGGTCCGGGCCGTGAGAGCTGGCACGACGGAATCGTCGGTGGGGATGTAGAGGCGCTCCTCGCGGATCGCGTCGAGGGCCAGCTGCCCGACCTCGTCGTTGGTTACCTTGCTGTTGTTCAGGACCGCGTGGGCTTTTTCGAGTGTCTCCGCGTGCTGCTGTGACTGGGCGGGCGCGTGCTCCGGTCGCAGCCGATGGGCGTTGCGGAGAATGTCGGTGGCGACCGCGCCGGGGCACAGGAGGCTAACGCCGATGCCGAATCTGGCCAGTTCCGCGCGCATCGACTCGGTCAGGCCGACGATTCCGAATTTCGATGTTTCATACAGGAACCCGGTTCCGGCGAGTACCAATCCCGCTACCGACGCGGAATTCACGATGTAGGAATCACCGCCCCGATTGATCATGCGTGGCACGAAGGTCTGCATGCCGTTGTAGACGCCGCCGAGGTTGACACCGATCACCCAGTCCCAGAGGGTGTAGTTCATCTGGGTAGGCGAGATGAATTCGTGCACACCGGCGTTGTTGAACAGCAGCGACACGGGGCCGAGATCGGATTCGACTTGGTCGGCAACGCGTTCGTAGGCCTCGCGGTCGCGGACGTCGAGGAGGTATGTCTCGGTTCTGGTCAGGTCCGACAGTTCGGTCCTTGCCTGAGCGAGTGCGTTCTCGTCGACGTCGACGAGGGCCACGGTGATATCGGCCTTGGCGCAGGCACGTGCTATGCCGAGCCCGATGCCCCGCGCACCGCCGGTGATGAAGGCCGTCCGGCCTTTGAAGTTGTCCACTTTGTTCCTGCTTTCCGGTGTCGGTGCATCTGGTGAGTGAATGCCGACGATCAGAGAGAACGCGGGTCTCTTTCGTTGGTCACGTCGAATTTGCGCACCTCATTGCGCATATGGGGGCTCCATTTGGTGAAGAGCGCTTTGATCTCTGGTGTGGCGAGGTGTCGGTCGAGGGCTTCCTGCGATGAGCGTGGTGCTCGTCTGCCTCGTCGTGGTGCGGATTCACTGTTGCGACTCATCCTTCGTATCCGGGCGCGGCGCGGTCCGTCTCCGCGCGAGCAGTGAACCGCCGGAGTTGCACCCGCATTTCGCTGCGTCGTGCAGGAAGCTGACCGCAGCCCATCGAGGTGCCGGTACCGCGATCGAACCGAAGCGTAGCCAGGCCGGCAGGCGGCCAGACACCCGCTGAACGGCTGGAACAGTCCGCCTTTCGGCGGAGGCCGGCGTACGTTTGCAGGTTGTCGGCGCTCGTTGAATCCGGATAGTGCCGAGCAGGTCAGGCAGCGTTCCCGACTTTCGCTACCGCAGCCCGGGTGCGAAGGTGTCGCTGGGAAAAGCATTCCGGTCGACCACCAGCACCCGGTGCCCGCGGCGGGCAAGCAGCATGGCCAATGGTGAACCAGCACAGCGCGCGCCGACCACGATGACGTCGTACATGAAAATTCGACTCCTATATGTCCTGTCCCCAAACGACACTGTCTGGCATGCCGTTGGGGCACGGTCAAGACGCCGCGGTCACGCCGGGCACCCAGCGAATCGACGCCCACACCCTCTGGTACCGCACCTCGAGTAACGACAGTTTCGGGTGCCCCACAGCGGAGCGGTCAGTTGACGCAAATGCGCACTAGCACATGCGAAGTCGAGGTTGAGTGTGCCGCTGCGGCTGGGTGTGTTCTGAACTGTGACCGGGTTCGGTGAGCATCCGGTGTCGGCGGATATTTCCCGTGGAGAGGACGTGGCAGTGCACGAAAACGTTGGACAGACAGAAGATGTGGACAGGATCCAGGCCGGACTGGCGGCAAAAGCCGCTCTGAAGAGCTGGGCCGAGGGTATGGAACTGCTCGAGCTCGTTCGATCCGCCCACGAGGCGGGTTGGCTCGACCAGCTGCGCGCAGCGACCACCTCTGCGGAACTAGCCGCCGCACAGGGCGTTGCGGTCGAGCAGGCTTTGAATGTCCTGGCAGTGTTCACCGTGGCCGGAATAGTGGAGGCCGACGAGGCCTCGTTTCGGCTGACCGCCACCTTCGATGCTCTTGTTGCGGGCGTGTCCGGCATCGAGATGTCGGCCGTACTCGATGCGCTGGACCTGGCACGGCACCAGGTCGGGCGGGCGGTGCGGCCGATCGCCGGCCCGCCCGGCCTCGCCGGGGAGCACGCGCTGGTCCTCGCCCGCGACTGGGGCGTGCGGCCCGACGGCGGGGCACAGCAGCTGTACCGGCTCCTGTTCCAGTCGCTACCGGAATTTCGGGACCGACTCGACCAGGGCGGTCCCGTGCTCGACGTCGGCAGTGGAATAGGAGGTGGGCTCCTGACGACGCTGTCACTGTTCGACACACTGCGCGCCGTCGGAGTCGAAGTCGTCCCGGAGGTCGCTGCCGAGCTTCGCCGCCGCGCCGAAGACGCCGATGTCGCCGACCGCGTGGAGATCCGAACCGTCGACGCCCGTGTCCTGACCTACGAAGCCGCCTTCCCTGTGTGTTATTGGGCGCAAGCCTTTTTCACCACCGACGCCCGCGCCGCCACCCTCGCGGTCATCCTGCGCGCACTGCGCCCGGGCGGTCTGCTGCTGATGCAAGAGGACTTCCCACCGCTGCCGTCGGGCGAACCGGCTCTCCGCACTGTGCTCGACCGGCTGTTCTTCCGGCAGCAGGACGCTGCCTTCGGGCTGTCCGCGCAAGCCCTCGCCGCCGAGGCAACTACAGCCGGGTTCGAACGCCCCGAGATCATCGACAATCCACTGGGACGACTCGTCCTCGTCCGCAAACCCGACCTCTGACTCTTCGAATGGAAATTCGGCGATGCAGGACTTCTTGGGTACGGTCGGAATCTGTTGGAGGTAAAGAGAATTGAAGTGGCCCCTCGCCGTGGCGGCAGTCCTTGTGCTGGCCGTACCCGCCGGGATCGGTGCGTGTGCCGACGGCGGCATACCGAAATCCCCCACACGTCTGCAGGCACTGCTGGATCAGCTCGTGCGCGACGCCGGTGTTCCCGGAGCGCAGTTGGTGCTCACCCGCGACGGCCGTGATGTCCAACTCACCAGCGGTGTGGCCGACACGACCACCGGAGCCGTCTTCCCCGCCGCCGCCCGAGCGCGGATCGCGAGCAATACCAAGACATTCGTCGCCTCGGTCGTGCTGCAACTGGTCGCGGAGAACCGCGTGGAACTCGACGCTCCCGTGGCGCGCTATCTCCCCGGCATCGTCACCGGACCCGGCGGCGACGGTAATCGGGTAACCGTCCGAAATCTGTTGCAGCACACCAGCGGAATCCCGGATTATCTCTCCCGATTGGATCTCGACTCCGTCGAAGCACTTACGCAATCCCACTCGATCAGCAACCTGATCCGGCTCGGTCTGGATCAACCCACCGAGTTCTCTCCCGGGGTTGGTGGCTGAATTGCACAGTCCGGTCAGTGCTCCCCGCTGGAACTCGCGGCCAGCAGCTCGGCGAGGCGGCGGAGCACATCGAGCTGAACGGGGGTGTATAGCTCGTTCAGAGCCAGGCCGATCGTTTCCGTGGCGACCCGTGCCCCACGCGGCGCCCCGACGGTGAGGTCCTTCAGGTCCGGATGACTACCGAACAGCTGACGCACGAGCCGGGCCAGTCGCTCCGCGCATTCATGCCGGACACACTCGTCGGCATCGGCGGGCAACCGGCCGAATTCGGTGACCGCAGGGTGGGTGAAGTACGACTGCAGCATGTCGGCGTAAGCATCCAGCGTCGCGGGGCTCAGCACGCGGGTCAGCACGACAGCCAGTGCGCGATCGGCGTCGGACAGGTCCACTTCGACGGCGGCCGTAGCCAATGGGGTCGGCAGGTCGGTCGGTGTGGCCTGGCTCAGGCTCAGGGCCAGTTCGGTGCGGATCCGTTGCAGTCGTTCGACGGTCGCCGCGAGCTCGGCATCCAATGTGCGCAGCGCCTGTTCGGGATGGTGGGTCATATCGCCCATCTCCGCGATCCGGGCCAGCGAGAAACCCAGATCGACAAGGCGTTTTATCCGCAGCAGGCGCACCAGGTGCGGCACACCGTAGAGCTTGTAACCGTTGGACCGCCGCTCGGGCTCGGCCAGCAAGCCGATCTCGTGATAGTGCCGCACCGCCCGCACGCTGGTGCCGGCAAGATCGGCGATCTCACGCGTACTCCAAGCCATCACAATCCCTCCTTCGGAACCAGATCCGCCCGCCGCGAACACACCTCACCAGCAGACACTGTGTCGCTGCGGCACAGTCAACCCAGCAACTCATAGCATGCGTCTTCCAACCAGCGGAACATCCCGACCGTGCTGACCGAGCTGCCCCGGCCGAGGTCAGCCTGCCGCAGCCGGAATATCGGACCGCACCGGAAACACGGAGCCACCGATCAAACTCACAAACAGTCTCTTCTTCAGAAGATGGCGAGCGGATTGACCGGCACGCCGCTCGCGGCACCGAGCCTCGGCGGCGCGGCAACGAACAGGAAGGTCGACCGGCCCTCCTCGACACAAGCGACCGCCAGCTCGGCAGGGTCCGCGACATCGATCAAGGGCATCCCCAAGCGAGCCAGAGCCACTCGGTGCAACGGACCGGGAACGCGGGGATCGACCGGCGGACGCCCGTCGCCGATGTCACCGGCATAGACAGCCACGTCATGCCGGTGCATCCAGGCGACCGCGTCAAGAGTCAGACCCGGAATACGCCGGTGCCGGCTGGCCGCATAGTCCCAGCCGCCCCGCACCACCAACGCATCCCCACTACGCACCTGCACCCCGGCCCGCACACATGCCTGCTCGAGCTCCGCGCCGGTCACCCCGTGGCCGTCGGGCAATGGGCCATCGGCGGCCAGATCGACCAGGACGCCGCGGGTTACCACACCGTGGGCGAATATCGCGGTGGACCCGTGCCGGTAGCCCTCCGCACCACCGGCCTGCTCCAACGCGATCCCCGGGTACACCTTGCCGTCCACGACCTGATGCACCAGGGAGTCGAAGTGTGTCACTTCGGGATGGTGCGTCATCATGATGACCAGTTCGGCCGTAGCCAGCGGGGCGGTACCGGTGAACAGCCCCGCCTGCATCACCCCGATCGAGTCCGCGCCCAGAGGCGCGCCGGGCCCGGCGACCAAGGGTGACGTCGGCATGGGCCGCGAGATCGACACGGTCCGCCCGCTGCGCGCCTCGGCGACTGCGGCGGCCCGCACCTCGGCGGTGATCAGATTGAGGGTGCCCCGCTCGTCGTGCTCGCCCCATCTCCCCCAATTGGTCGGCAGGTCTTCACTCTCGGTCACCGGAGTCTCCACATCAGTTCGTTGCTCCCAGAAATGTTTCAGCCGTCCCGCTGTCGCACGAGAACGCTCGCTGGTGGGGAGTGCACACCCTGCCGCCACGGCAGGGTCAAGTCGACCTGACCGGACGAACTCGGTCATGGCGGTGAGCGCCCACCCGAATTACCGATCGACTATGCCGCGTCAGAAATCGGCGCAAACATGCCGGTCGCCCCTCGGATCCGAGGGGACACCGTGGTCCGACGGTGCGCGGACCCGTTATTGACGCGCCGTCGAATCCAGCTCGGCCGGGGTCATTCCGGGCGGGCCGAGTATAACGTCGCCGAATTCGTCGGTCACCGCTTGGAACAATGCCATATCCCATTCGGTCTCCGACGTCGCCAAGTGCGCAGGTGTGCCAGTCCTGCTGATGAGTTCAGCGAACTTACCGGGATTGGTCAGATTGAGCGCACGTGCACCATCAGGACCGGCATTGATGGTGTGCGGAGTATTCTTCGCAATCGCGTAGAAGTCGCCCGGCCCCAGGGTGAACGTGTCGGGTCCCGACCACACGGTCAGAGCACCGGAGACCACCCAGAGCCGCTCCTCGTAGCGAGTATGCAGATGCAACGGAGTCCACGCCCCACCGGGCAACGTGACATCGCTCAGGTCGAATTGGCCACCGGTTTCCTGGGCCGAGATGAGGATGGACAAGCGAAGATGCTGACCGAGAACGAATTGCCGGTCCTGCGATACCGAAGGTGGAGCGGGATACTCATTCATGATGACTCCTGGTCGTCGTGGAAATGGTCGTCGTGGAAACCCATTGCGGGAGTACACAACTTGCTGCTACGGCGTGGTCAAGTTGGTAAAATTGATGATCTTGCCGGTCCGAATCGCCGATGGGCTATGCCGTCGCGACAAGGCGTCGAGCCACCGGCTGCACGCCCAGCCGCCCTGCCAAGCTCCGGGGATTAACACGACAACCGACGAATTCCGAGTCATACAGTTATGGGCCTTTCGTGATCGATGCGCCTCGGCCATGTCGAAGAAACCCTCGAACCATCCGACGCTCGGACGACAGTTTCGACCGTGCCGCAACGGCAAGGTCAACAGGTCCGACCTTCAATCGGCGTGAAATGTGCTCTGTCGCATGCGGAGTCAGAGTTTGAGTGTGCCGCTACGGCACGGTGTTTCCTGGTCGGCGGCAGGGGCCTCGGCAGGTGACTCCGGTGTTATCGGTGGATAGTTCGCTGCCAAGGAGCGGAAGAGCTGGTGAAGCGGAACAACTGGAGCAAAGAATGAACGGCGCTGAAGTAATCATCGAAACGATGCTCGACAGCGATGTCCGAGTATGTTTCGGTAACCCGGGCACATCGGAGATGCACTTCGTCGCCGCGCTGGACCGATACCCGCAGATGCGCGGCATCCTCTGCCTGTTCGAGGGGGTCGCGACCGGCGCGGCAGACGGATACGGCCGCATGACGCGACGGCCTGCGGCGACATTGCTGCACCTCGGCCCCGGCCTCGGAAACGGACTGGCCAATCTCCACAACGCCCGCCGCGCCGGCACCCCCGTGCTCAATATTGTCGGGGACCACTCGCGCGACCACAAACCCCTCGATTCCCCGCTCGACTCCGACATCGACGCGGTCGCCGGATCGGTCTCCGCCTGGCTGTACCGTCCGGCCGACAGCGCTGGACTCGGCCGCGACATCGCCGCCGCGATCGCCGCCACGAGAGGATTCGAGGATTCGGTCGCGCAGCGCACCGGTACCTCCGGATCGATAGCGACGGTGGTGGTACCCGCCGACCTGTCGTGGTCGACGGGCGGCGTGGCAGCGCCCGCACTGCCGAACCGGCCTGCCCGGGATGCCGTCGTCGCCTCCGACGCCGCGGAGAAGATCCTGCGTTCCGGCGAAAAGACCGCCCTGCTGCTCGACGGCGACGCGCTCACCGAGGACGGGCTCAACGCGGCCGACCGCATCGCCCAGGCCACCGGAACACTCCTGTTCTGTCCGACCTGGCCCGCAGCGCTGCGTCGAGGAGCGGGAATACCGACGGTGGCTCCGCTCGCCTACCGCAGCGAAGACGTGCGCGCCCAGATGGCGGGAGTGCGTCATCTGATACTGGCCGGAGCCCGTTCGCCCGTAGCGTCTTTCGGCTATCCCGGCCAGGACGGAAACCTCGTTCCCGCGGGAATCGATCTGCACGTCCTTGCTGACGAGTTCACCCCGATTCTCTCCGGCCTGACCAGTATCGCCGACCGGATCGCACCGGAGCTGAAACCCCGCCCCGCACCCGCGACTCGCACCGCCCTGCCCAAAGGTGTACTCACCCAAGCCAACTGGGCGTGGGTCATCGGCGGACTGCTGCCACCGGACGCGATCGTCTGCGACGAATCGATCACCGCGGGCATGCAGACGTTGGCGGCGGCCACCGCGGGCGCACCTGCCCACGACGCACTCGGACTGGTCGGATTGGCTGTCGGCCAAGGCCTTCCACTCTCGGTCGGTGCCGCGGTGGCCTGTCCCGATCGACCGGTCGTGTGCCTGGAGGCCGACGGCAGCGCCATGTACACCATTTCCGCCCTATGGACCCAAGCCCGGGAAAACCTGGACATCACCACCGTCGTGCTCAACAACAAGTCCTACGCCATCCTGCGCTCGGAACTCGATCGCGTCGGCGCACAAGGCAATGGCAGCGCTTCCACCCGAATGCTCGACCTCTCCCATCCGGATCTCGACTTCGTCGCCCTCAGCCACGGCATGGGAATGCCCGCGACCCGCGCCACCACAGCCGAACAACTCGCCGACCAGTTCGCCGCCGCGACCCGAGAACCAGGACCGCACCTGATCGAAGCCGTGCTGTCCTGACCCGAAATTGCCGTTCCGCCTGAGGGTTTCGCCCACCCACTGCTGCGTCGTGGCCAAAGAGGCGTGCCGAGGATCCATTGGACACGGGTCGTCCGTCGACCGGGCCAACCAGATAGCCGCCCACGTTAGCGGACATCGATCCCCGGACAGAAACGCTCACCTCATTCTCCTGGAAGTAGCCACTACCGATTCCGGGGCGCTGCTGCTATACGCGGTCATGCCGAACCGCCGGGGGTGATGCACGGCTCTGAGGAGACCGCCCGCTACCGGCGGGGCGCTCGGCGATCCTCGGGACGCTCGAAGCCTGCGCGGGCGCCGCCGCGGTAATGAGGTTTCGCTCGTATTCAGTTGGAAGACAACGACATTCTAGGTCACATCCGGCGCCACGTGCGGTGACACTACACAGCGGTCGCGCCGGGTCTGCGCCCGCAAAAGTAGGGGCTGGGGGGATCGCTCGGATATCGATACGTTGGTTCAGCTGTCCTGGACAGGAGACCTGCCGAACGTCGGCACATGCCGTGCGATGCCCTGGATCATCACACCCGGGCCCGCACGACGTCAGAAATGCGGGCAGCTGTCCAGGGCCGTTGTCTGGCAGCACGACTGGCGTTCAGTCACCAATCCAAAGGAGTCGGTACTCGATGCGAAATCTGCGTAGGTCCATGTCGGTCACGATCGCGCTGGCCGCCGTTGGCGTGGCCTGGAACGCCCCCGCCGCGTCCGCCGAGATCGGCATTCAGGTGGTGATCGCCAGCGGTGTCATCGGCACCGGTTACGGCACCGGTTGCACCTACAGCGTCGTCGCCAACGGCACCGATCCCGAGGGCATGAATTTCTACGACAACGGCCTCCGGTTCGCCATCACGCCGGGCGGCAACACCACGCAGGTGGCGCGATGGACGCCGGCCACGGTCGGCACCCACGAGATCGTGATCACGCAGAGCAACGACTCCAAGAGCATCATGCTCACCGTCGGCACCGGCATCAATACCGGCAGCGTCTGCCAGGCGATCTAGGGTCTCATTCCATCGCGCCCCAGTGAGGTCGAAGGGCGTGCGCCGGTGCGGTGACGAGCGGTCATTTCGCGGTCGCGCACGCCCCCTGGTCAGAGCTTCATCTACCAGCGCGGGAACGAAGTTGAGTGACGGTCAAGGCGCTGAGGAACTTCCGAGCAGTGGCCACGAGGGCCTACATCTCAGCGATTCGCCGTTGGCTTGGATCGTAAGCCCGCCGACGAGCGGGTAGTACCCCGCATCACCGGACGAGCCCGATGGCCTCGATCTCGATCATCCACTCAGGGTCAGCGAGTGCGGAGACCTCCACGAACGACTCCGCAAGGTGCGGCTTGCCCGGGAAGTGTTCGGCACGCAACTTCGCGAAGATGTCCTGCTGTGTGATGTCGGTGACGAACACGGTGGCCTTGACTACCTCGGCGAGACTGGAGCCCGCGTTGGTGAGGACCGTCGAGAGGTTCGCCAGCGCCTGACGAACTTGGCTCTCGAAGTCCCCCGCGCCGACCGTGGCGCCCTGGGCATCAATCGGCGCTTGCCCCGAGGTGAAGACCAAGTTCCCGACCCGAACGCCGAGCGAAATGCCCGCCGACTCATACCAGTCGGGTTCCGCGGAAACGCGCACGCGCTCGGCGGCAGGCTGTGTGACCGACATTGTGCTGACACTCCCTCAAATCTGCATACACGGAGCCGGGCAGCTGTGATCACCCGACCTGATCGACAGCCACAAGACCCTGAGATTCATTCCCGAGAGCCTGCCGCCTCTCCAGAGTGTCGGCCGTCAGTGAAGGTGGCCGGTTCGCTGACAAGCACATGCTCGACGCGCTTGGGTGCTGGGTGGCGTGCGGGGCGGACCATCCACCGGCCCAGGTCGCCGGCGAGGCGGATGCCGAGATAGAGTGTTGAGGTCGCGAAAAACGATGCTCCGCAGGGTCTCACGCCCGCCGAACATCGCGCATACATCGATGCAGGATGGTTCTGTTCGATGAGCGTCTCCCTTGCCGAGATCGGGCATCCCGCCCGCTCCCGGCGCTGACCAGCACCGGCGTTTGCCGGTGCAACAGAGGAGCGCATCATGCGGAAGACCATCGCGATTGTCGGAGCGGGCTTGGGCGGGTTGACGCTTGCCCGGGTGCTTCAGGCTCACGGCGTTGCCGTCACGATCTACGAGGGCGAGGCTTCGGCGACGACCCGCGTGCAGGGCGGCCTGCTCGACATCCACGAAGAGACCGGACAGGTCGCACTTCGCGCAGCCGGTCTGTACGACGAGTTCCGCACGCTGATCCTTCCGGGCGAGGACGCCAAGCGCGTGGTCGACCGCGACGGCACGATCCTGTTCGACAGGCCCGCAGACCCCGGTTCGGCCCGTCCGGAGGTGGATCGTGGCGAACTCAGGCGCCTGCTCATGGACTCGCTGCTGCCCGAGACGATCAGGTGGGGGCACAAGCTCACCTCGATCCGGCAACGTCCGGCGGGCGGTTGCGACCTCACCTTCGCGAACGGTTCCGCCGCGCGCGCCGACATCGTCATCGGCGCGGACGGCGCCTGGTCGACGGTGCGTCCGCTGCTAACCCCCGCCACGCCTCGCTACAGCGGCACCTGCTTCATCGAGATCGCCCTGACCGCAGGCGATCCGAACCATCGGGCCAGCGTGGCCGCGATCGGCAGCGGCACGCTGATTGCGGCCGCGCCGGGCAAAGGCATCACCGTCCATCGCTACGCCAACGGGCTCGTGCGCGGCTACGTGATGCTGAACAAGCCCGAGGAATGGATGCGGTCTATCGACTTCGGCGACCCGTCCGCTGGCCTCCGTCAAGTCTGCAAGGAGTTCGACGGCTGGTCACCGCTGCTCACCGCCTTCGTGACCGAGAGCGATGCAAAACCGTTGCTGCGACCCATCTATGCCCTTCCCGTCGGGCTCAGCTGGGACCGGACACCGGGTGTGACGCTCGTTGGCGACGCCGCCCATCTGATGTCGCCCTTTGCCGGCGAGGGCGCGAACCTCGCCATGTACGACGGCGCCGACTTGGCCGGCGAGCTGGTCGAGCAACTCGACATCGAGGTCGCTTTCGCCGCGTACGAAAAGCGGCTATTCCTGCGTAGTAGCGAGGTCGCGGGCCGCTCGGCGCAGAACCTGGAGATCTTCTACGGCCGGGACGCACCGCAGAGCGTAGTCACACTTTTCGATCACCCCTGATTCGAAGATCTTTCAATCATTCGTCCGGTTCGGTTGGTCGGTTGCGCAGCTGATCAGTAGTTGGGTGGTGTGTGTGATGTGGTCGCGCAGTAGTTGCTGTGCGTGGTCGGCGTCGCGGGCGAGCACGGCGTCGAGCAGTGCCCGGTGTTCGGCGGCCACGTCGCGGCCGGGTTCGTTACCCAGGGACACCGACCACTGCCGGTACAGCTCGGCCTCCTGCCGCAGCGACCGCGCCGTGTCGAGCAGCCGCTGGTTGGCGCAGCCCGTCAGCAGCGCGTGGTGGAAGGCGGCGTGGGCTTGCGACCATTCGTCGGTCAGCCGGTCCGGATCCGCCGGGTCCCGGTATGGCGTGCGTTCCAGAAGGTGGTGTGCCGCAACGGCCTCGGCCTCCCAGGGCATATCGCCCTCCAGTACGGATAGCCGTAGGACCAGGGATTCTATCTCCGCTCGCGCCTGCGTCAGCTCTGCCAGGTCTCGATGCGACAGCGGCCGGACCTGGTAGCCCTGATGTGCTTTCGTCACCACCAATCCCTCGGCGACCAGCCGGGTCAATACCTCGCGGGTGGCGCCGACGCTCACCTGGTAGCGGTCGGCCAGGTCCGGGAACTTGAGCCGTTCGCCCGGCACCAGCCGACCACCGAGGATGTCGGCCCGCAACGCCTGGTGGATGCCGTCGGTGCGGGTCGTCCCGCCGCTCTTCGCCATGCGCACACTCTAGCAGTTTACGAATATCTCTTGAACTTTCGAAAGTTTGCGTCTAGTTTCGAAAGTGTCACCGCTCGGCGGATCGAGAGCCGGAAACCCTTGCTGAGCACCGTCATTCGAGGAGTTGCCATGAGCTCGCGCACCCTGCACCGTCCGTCGGTGCTCCGCGGCGGGACCGTCCTCACCACGGATTCCGTCCGTACCGTGCTCGAAGGCCACGACGTGCTCGTGTTCGGCGGCCACGGCAACTCCGTGTCCCAGCGATGACCTTTCACACCAGTCAGGAGTTCACACCATGCGTTTCGCCACCATCTCGGGCCGGTTGTCGTTGATCACCGCGTCCGACACCGTCATCGACATCACCCGCGCCAGCCGCGGCCGGTTCGGCCCGTATATCCAGGACGCCTACGAGCTCTGGGACGAACTGCTCGAGTTCTGCACGACCGTCACCGAGGCGGGCATACCGCTATCGGACGTTCCGGCAACGAAATTCGGCAATCCGGCCCCGAGCCCCCGGCAGATATTCGCCATCGGCCTCAACTACGCCGACCACGCCGCGGAGTCGTCGTTCACGGTGCCCGAAGAGCCGCCGGTGTTCACCAAGTTCGTGACCTCGCTGGCCGGTCCGTACGGAACGATCACGCTGGTGCCGGGCAAGGTGGACTGGGAGGTCGAGCTGGTCGTCGTGCTCGGCCGCCCGGCGCATCGCGTCGCCGCCGCGGACGCGTGGCGCTACGTCGCGGGTGTCGCTGTGGGCCAGGACATTTCGGAACGTGTCCGGCAGCAGGCGGGCCCGGCGGCCCAGTTCAGCATGGGCAAGTCCTATCCGGGCTTCGGGCCGATCGGACCGGTGCTGGTCACCCCGGACGAGTTCAACGACCCCGACGATCTGGAACTGGGCTGCCTGATCAACGGCGAGCAGATGCAGAAGGGCCGGACCTCCGACATGGTCTTCCCGGTCCCCGAGCTGATCGCGCGGCTGTCGGCGATCACGCCGCTGCTGCCCGGCGATGTCATCTTCACCGGCACCCCCGCCGGTGTCGGGTTGGGCCGCACCCCGCAGCGCTATCTCGCCCCCGGCGACGAACTGGTCAGTTACGTGCGAGGCGTCGGCGAGATGCGTCACCTGATGGTCGCCGGGCACTGATCCCGAATTCCCTGGAGAGACAATGGCTTTGCACCGACTGTCCTCGGTCACGATCGGCGTGCCCGACCCGGCCGCGACACGCGACTACTACACCGAATTCGGGCTCGCACCCCGACCCGATGGCTGGCTGTCCACCCGCGACGGCGGCGACCAACTCCGGCTCATCCGCGCACCGTCCCGGCGGCTGGCCGAAATCGTCATCGGCGCAGACGATTCCGACGATCTCGACGCGGTGGCCGCCCGCCTGCACAAGCTCGGCCTGCCGGTGCAGCGCACCGCCGACTCGGTCGCCACCACCGAACCGATCGCCAATTTCCGTGCCGTGGTAGGGATCTCGAACCACCTCAGCCAACCCGTCACACCGGCGACCCCGTACAACGGGCCCGGCCGCATCGAACGCAGCGGCACCCGCGCTCCCGGTGTGCTGCGCGAGGATCCGATCCGCCCGCGCAAGCTCGGCCACGCGGTACTCGGCTCGGTGGACTACGCGGCGACCCGGCGCTTCTTCGTCGAGGGCCTGGGTTTCAAGCTTTCCGACGAGATCCAGGGCGAAGGCGCGTTCCTGCGCTGTTCCACCGACCACCACAACGTGCTGGTGCTCAAAGCGCCGGTCAACTTCCTGCACCACACCTCGTGGCAGCTCGACGACATCGACGACGTCGGCCGCGGCGCCACCGCCATGCTCGAAGGCAACCCGCAGCGACACGTCTGGGGGCTCGGGCGCCACCACGCGGGCTCGAATTTCTTCTGGTACCTCAAGGATCCAGCAGGCAACTTCTCCGAGTACTACTCCGACATGGACACGATCATCGACGACCAACTCTGGACCCCGGAGGTTTTCACCGGCGCCCAGGGCCTGTTCAGCTGGGGCCCGCCACCGCCACCGTCGTTCCTACATCCCGAAGACCTCGCCGCCCTGATGACCGGCGCACACCACGCCGGATAGCGGCCTACCCACCGACCAGAAGGCGGGACCTGAGGGTTCCGTGCCCAACCGACAAGGAGAGATCATGTCTGACCTGTACGTGCCCCAGATCCCGGACAACCTGAACATCCGGTTCGTCGAGAACCACATCGTCGTCGACCGCCCCGCGCAGGTCGTCTACGACTGGGCGACGACCTGGTCGAATCTGCCGAAGTGGCTGCCATTCGCGTCGGGAACCGAGGTGCGGCGCGGCACGGAAGGCGTCCCTGCCGAACTCGGGGATGTGCTGCTCGAGTACATCTTTCCGGAATTGAACGAGAAGCCGAAGGAATACACCGTGGTGGCGCGGGTGCCCGGCAAGCTGTGGACGGTGGTCGGCCGCGACGTGCTCGACGACGGTGCCCTGGCCCGGGCGATGCACGCCATCGCCACCTTCACCACCTTCGACCTCGGCGACGGGACCACCCTGTTCTGCCGGCTGTTCCAGCGGCTGATCCCCGACACCGAGCCGCCCGGCCCGCACCCGGTCGAACACCCGGCACGGATCCAGCCCGGACTGGAACTGCTGAAGGCCCACATCGAGGGCACTGCCGGATAGCTCGGAACGCACCCCTGCCGCTCGACCGAATCACGAGGAAACCCGATGAACAGCGACACCACGCTTGCCAAGCCCTACCTGACCGGCCACTACCGGCCCGTGCCGGACGAGGTGACCGCGCACAACCTGCCGGTGCGCGGGACCATCCCCACCGAACTGAACGGCCGCTACTTCCGCAACGGCCACAACCCGAAACCCGGTGACACACCGACACATTGGTTCAAAGGCGCGGGCATGCTGCACGGCTTGCGGCTGCGTGACGGTCAGGCCGAGTGGTATCGCAACCGGTGGGTGAAGACGCCCGCCCTCGACGGCGCACCCTATATCCGCGAGGACGGCAGCATCGATTTGACCGCCAGTGTGGCGGGCACCCACATCATCGAGCACGCCGGCCGCATCCTGGCGCTGCAGGAGTCGAACCTGCCGTTCGAGGTGACTCCGGAGCTGGATACGGTCGGCGCCTACGACTTCGGCGGGAAGCTGAAAACCGCGATGACCGCGCACCCGAAGGTGGACCCGGTCACCGGTGAACTGCATTTCTTCGCCTACTCCCCGGTCGCGCCGCACCTGATCTACTACATCGCCTCCGCCGACGGCGACATCCGTCACCAGCAGGTCGTCGAGGGGGCGGGCCCGTCGCTGATGCACGACTTCGCGATCACCGAGCACTACGCGGTGTGGCTGGACCTGTCGGTGACCTTCAACCTCGCCGAAACCTCCGGCATCCCTTACCGGTGGGACGACGCCTACCAGGCACGCATGGGTATCCTGCCCCGCACCAGCACCGGTCCGGTGCGCTGGTTCGACGTGGAACCCAGTGCGATGCTGCATGTTTCGAATGCCTACGAGGACGCCGCCGGGCGGGTTGTCGTGGAAGGCCCTCGGCTGGACCGGTCGGCCTGGGAGACGACGTGGAAGTGGTGGATCGGCGCACCCGGATACTCGACCGACCCGGTCGCCGGGGCTCTTCAGTACCGCTGGGTCCTCGACCCCGGGCAGACCACCGCACGCGAGGAAATGATGGACTCGCTGGTCACCGAATTCCCGACCATCAACCACGAGTACCTCGGGCGCCGCAACCGCTACAGCTACGCGGTCGCCTACCCCGGCTCCGGATACGACGGGGTCGGAATCGTCAAGTACGACAACGACACCGGCGCACGCCTGCTGGCCCCGACCGGTGCGGGCCGTATCCCCGGTGAAGCCGTTTTCGTCCCAGCCACCGACGCCACGGGCGAAGACGACGGCTACCTGCTCACCCTCGTCGGCGACCGCGCGGGCAAGGCGTCGGAGCTGCTCGTTCTCGACGCCCACGACTTCACCGCGCCGCCGGTCGCGGTCGTCGAACTGCCCCGGCACGTGCCCGGCGGCATCCACGGATCCTGGATCGCGGACTGATCGACGTTTCTCCTTGCGGCACAACCGAATTCGTTAGGACAACCGCATGTGGCCGTCCGGTGGCGACCGAGCCGCCGGACAGCCACATGCGCATGGACCCGGAGACAGATCATGAATCCCCGACTACAGCCCGCCCCCGTAACCCCTACCCTGTCGGCCCGGGCATGGATCGGGCTCACCGTCCTGGCCACCGCACAGTTCCTGGTCGTGCTGACCACCTCGATCGTCAATGTCGCCCTGCCCGACATCGGGCGCGGGCTCGAACTGTCACCCGTCGGGCTCTCCTGGGTCGTCAACGGCTACGTACTCGCGTTCGGGGCCCTGCTGCTCCTGGGCGGTCGACTCGGCGACGTTTTCGGACGGCGACGGGTATTCCTCACCGGCACAGCGATTTTCACGGCCACTTCGATCGCGGCGGGACTCGCCCCCACCGCCGCGGTTCTCCTCGCCGCCAGAGTCGGACAGGGGGTGGGCGCGGCACTGCTCGCCCCGACCGCACTCGCACTGGTGCTGACATTGTTTCCCGCAGGCGCCGGCCGCGCGCGGGCAATCGGCGTATGGGGCGCGGTATCGGGAATCGGCGGCGTCGCCGGTGTGCTGTCGGGCGGCCTGCTGACCGGCGTATTCGGCTGGCGCGCAGTATTTTTCATCGGCGCACCGGTTGCGTTCGCGGTGCTGGCCGCCACGATATCGCTGGTGCCCGCCGACCGTCCGGCGGGCGGCCGGATCGACCTATGGGGCGCGGCCACCGTGACCGGTGGCCTCGCCGCACTCACCTACGCGCTCTCGGTCGGCGGACAATACGGCTGGACCGCGCCCCGCGTCATCGTCCCGCTGATCGCGGCGGTCTTACTGCTCATCCTCTTCGCCGGATCGCAGCGGCGGCTATCGCAGCCGCTCGTCGCGCCCGCGATCCTGCGCATCGGCGGGGTACTGGCCGCGAACATCGTCATGACAATGCTCGGCGCGGTATGGCTGGGCCTGTTCTACTTCCTGCCGCTCTACCAGCAGAAGGTGCTCGGCTACACACCGATCCAAGCCGGCCTCACCCAACTGCCGCTGGCGATCATGATCACGGCAGCCTCCACGATCACACCGAAACTGACTCGACACCTCAACACCCGCGCCCTGCTGGCCACCGCCCTAGCACTGCTCGCAGCCGGGCTGGCCTGGCTTGCACGCACCTCCGTCGACGGTCGATTCCTCACCGACATCGCCGCCCCGTCACTACTCATCGGCACCGGACAAGGCATCGCGTTCGTTCTGCTCACCGCGCGAGCCACCACCGGCATCCCCGCCGAACACACCGGACTGGCCGGCGGCCTGATCAACACCACCCGCCAAATCGGCGGCGCACTCGGACTCGCCGGACTGCTCGCCATCGCCACCGTAACCGGCGACTCCGGCACTCAACCCCCACCAGCCCACCTCGCCCACGCCTACGGCACCGTGTTCACCGCCACCGCCGTCATCGCCGCAGCCGCGGCCCTACTGGCCGTCTTCCTCCGCGACAGACCTGCACGGTGAACGGCTGGTCCGAAAATAATCCGGGACTGTACCAGCGGTGTAGCTCCTGTCGGCCCTCGAGCGCGCTCGAGAAGGCCCCGGACTGGACAGCGGCGCGCTGGGGCCACCAGCCGACGATTTCGCTGCTCACCGCGACCAGACAGTCAGTACACCGAGGTCCGTTCCGGTCGGCCGCTTCCGGTCGCCAGGAACGGGAGGAACCGCGAGAGGAAGTCGTCGACGCCGGGTAGCGCCAGGATGCGGGTTACCGCGGCGCAGACGGTGATCAGTTGCGCGACGGCGGGCACGGTATCGACACCGCCCGCGACCGCGACGACGGGAATGAGAGAGGCGAGTGCGACCAGCACGGCGAAGACCGTGCGGGCGGTGGCCTGCCAGGGGTGGGCGACCTGGGTCGGGATGGCGATCTCGGGCATGGTGAATCTCCTTGTGTGCTTTTACCTTCCGATGTTGCGGATGGGCTTTGGCGGCGTGACAGCTGCCTTCCTCGCAGCCGCGGCCTGCCTGCGGCGTCCCCGTCGATCCAGGATGGCGGTTCCGGGCCCGGCCGGATACCGGCTGTTCCGGCCAGCAGAACGGCCCGCCGCAGTCGTTTTCTACCGGCGTCCCTCAGAGGTTGGGCCCGATTGCCAGACGGCTGATGTTCGTATCGACGGGCAATTCGAGCACGAAGGTGACGGCTTCGGCGACACGGCTGGGTGGGATGAGCCATGGCTTGTTGTGACCATCTGCCACCGACATACCCGCGTTCACATAGAGGTTCGTGTCCATGCCGCCGGGGAAGATCGTTGTCACCCGCAGTGGCGTGCCTTTGGCTACGCCTTCGATGGCTTTCGAGTACCCGGTCAGCGCGCCTTTGGTTGCGGCATAGACTCTTTCACTCGCGCCGGTTCCGGTGTGCAGCGGATCTCCGGCGGACGAGTTGATGAAAATGATCTGACCGGTTTCGCGACACAGTATGTTATGCGCCAGGGCGGCATCGGTGATGTTGATGGTGCCATTGATATTGACCGCGATGGCGAGCGAAGCGCGACCGGGGTCGGCCGCCTCGATGGCGTCGTTGGTGAAAACTCCCGCATTGTTCACCAAGGCCGAAATACCACCGGAATCCGCTGCCGCGATTGCCGACATCGTGGCAGCGACCTGCCCACGATCAGCGATATCACAGACGAACGTCGCACAGTGCTGTTCGCCCAACTCGCGCCGCGCGTCCCGGAGAGCGGATTCATCGATATCGATCAGGATTGCCGAGGCGCCGCGCCGGACGCAGCCGCGGGCGATCTCCAGCCCGAGGCCCTGACCGCCGCCGGTGATGACGACACGCCTGGACATCAGTGAACCCATAATTCGTCCCTCCGCACAGCGGTGTACGGTGCGCATCGATTGTGCCACAGGCATTCTCCGGCACGTGATATCCCGCGCGACCGCACGTACGAGGCGAAAGCAGGTAGCCCGTCGGTAGGCTGGTTCGAGGGCTGGAACGCCGAATCGTGTGGGGGTGGCAATGAACGAGGAACCGGTGCGGCGGCCGAAGGGGCTCGGTAAGCGCGCGTGGGTGACCACGAAACTGGTACGCCGCCTGCTGCGCGGGCTGGCCTGGTCGAATGTCGTGCGGGTCACCGTGATCGGCCGCGAATCGGTGCCGAAGACCGGTCCGGTGATCGTGGCCAGCAATCACATCTCGATGCTGGACGCGGTCTTCCTCTGGGGTGCGCTGCGGCGCCGAGCCGTCGCCATCGCCATGGCGGAACTGTGGTCGTGGCCGGTGGTGGGCTGGCTGGTGCGCCGGCTCGGCCAGATCCCGGTGTTGCGCCGGGACAGCGAATCCGGCCGGTCCGCACTGTCTCAGGCCGAACAGATCCTGCGCCACGGCGGCGTCCTGCTCATCTATCCGGAAGGGCGGCTCGTCGCCCCGGGCGAGCACGAACCCTACAAGCCCGGCGTCGCGAAACTGGCGCTGGCAACCGGGGTTCCGATCATCCCCGTGGGGACGACCGGAACCGACCGGGTACTGCCCATGCGCCGCACTCGCGGCACCGGCCCCGCCTTCGACCGCAGCCAACAGGTGACGATCCATTTCGGCGACCCCATCGACCCGGCCGACTTCGACGACCCCGAGAAGCTGCTCGATCACCTACGCCAGCAGATCGAAAACCTGCGCGTCGTGGATTGACCTATTCGTTGGCGCTGCCGATCGGGGTCGGCAGGAATCCCGACTTCAGGAAGGCGCCGATATAGGTGTGGAGCACGCTCGCATCGATCGGCAGGCAGGTGATCGCGCTCCCGGCCAGGGCTCGTCTGGTGTTGGTGCAATCCACCACGAGGTCGGCCGCGCCCGCCGCGTAGTTGCCGCCCAGAAGGGCGGCACGGACCAGGGAGTCGTCGCCGGCCAGGTAGCGGGCGTTGGCCTCGTCGGCGAGGCGAAGCTGGATGGTTTCCAGCGTTTCGGTCTCGATGGGCAGGCCGTGTTCGCGCAGGCACGCGAAGATGTCGTGGATCGCCAGCGGGGTTTCGTTGACCAGGTGGTACGCAGTATCGCGAGTCGTGATGAGTGAGATCTCCACGATGGCGCGGGCCACGTAGGTCACCGGCGCCAGTGAGATCGTCGCGTCGCCGACCTCGGGCGCCATGCCGAGGATGGCGGCCGCGCGGATCATGTTCCAGAACGAGTCGTCAGCGCTGTTGACGCCGATCTGCAGGTCGCCGGAAACCAGCCCGGGGCGGTAGATCCGGGCGGGCACGCCGCGCTCGGCCGCCTGCAGGACCAGTTGCTCCGCCGCCCATTTGCTCGCGATGTATCCCTGCGCGGGTAGTTCGTCGGCACTGATGCGGGTGGCCTCGACGACCGGCATACCGGGCTGGACGGTCGAGATCACCGTGTTGATCGTGGAGACGAAGTGGACCGGCTTGACCCGGTGAGTTGTCGCCAGGCGCAACACTTCTCGGGTGCCCTCGACGTTGGCGGCACACAGGCGCGGGTACGGCTCGAGGTGGTTCACCTGGGCGCCGTTGTGGTAGATGACCTCGATCCGCTCGGCGAGCCAGGCGTGGCACGCCTCGGACAGTCCGAGCGACGGCTCGGCGAGATCGCCTGGCACGAGCACGATTCGGGCCTCGGGTAGGTCGCCCCACAGCTGGTATCGCCGCAACGCCCGGTAGACCCGGTCGCGCGCCGCATCGATGCTGTCGGCACGCACCAGACACCAGACGACGGCGTCGGTGCGGTCGAGCAGTTCTCGCAGCAGGTAGGCGCCCACGAAACCGGTTGCGCCGGTCAGCAGCACGTCGCGGGCACGACCCTGATGGACCGGTTCGAGGCCTACGCTCGAAACCTCCGGTCCGAGTACAGCATCGGCGGTGATCATGGCGGGGCTGTGCACCGGGACGTCCTGACCATCGATGCGTGCGGCAAGGCTGCGCACGGTGGACGCACTGAAGAGGGTAGCGACGGGCAACTCGAGGCCGAGTCGAGCCGCCAGCGCGTGCTGCAGGGTGAGGGTGAGCAACGAGGTGCCACCCCGGGCGAAGAAATCGTCATCGGCACCGACCTGCTCGACTCCGAGCACCTCCGCGAACACCTCCGCGACTATCGCTTCGGTCCGGGTGGCAGGCGTCTGGAAGGTCGCGGCTGCGAAGGTCGGCTCCGGCAACGCCTTTCGATCCAGCTTGCCGACCGGCGTCAGCGGAATCTCGTCGAGCAGCACGATCGTGGCGGGCACCATATGCCGTGGCAGGCTGCGCTCGGCGTACTCGGTGAGCCGATCCACGTCCAGCGCACGGCCGGGCACGGCGCGCACGTAGGACACCAGAACCGTTTCCCTGGTATGTGTTTCGTGTCCGATGGTGACCGCGAACCCGACGTCTTCGTGACCGCTAAGCACCGCGTCGATCTCTCCGAGCTCGATGCGGAAGCCGCGGATCTTCACCTGGAAATCCGAGCGCCCGACGTACTTCAGGTCCCAGGGCACTCGGGTGAAGGTGGCGGCGGCGGCCCGCTGTTCCGGCGGCGCGTTCCAGCGCACCAGGTCGCCGGTGCGGAACATCCGCGAACCTGGTTCGCCCCATGGATTCGCGACGAACCTATCCGCCGTGAGCCCAGCTCGCGCGTGGTAGCCGCGGGCCAAGTTCGCTCCGGCCACATACAATTCGCCGGTGACGCCGGGCGGCACCGGTCGCAACCGCGCATCCAGCACCAGCGCGGATACGCCGGGTACCGGCCCGCCGATGGTGATGTCGCGGCCTGCGGTCTGTGCGCCCAGAGTCACGGCGATGGTGGCCTCGGTCGGACCGTAGGCATTGATATAGCGGCGGCCCGGCTGCCACTTCGCCACCAGCTCCGGTGTCGTGACATCGCCACCGACCAGCAAGGTCTCGGTGGTCACGCCGGTCGGATCGACGGTGCTCAGCACCGCGGGTGTGGCGCTGCAGTGCGTCACTTGCTCGGTACGCAGTACCGCCGCGAATTCGGGACCGCCGACCACGGTGGGCGCCAGAATGACCAAGGTCGCGCCGACCGACAACGTACACAGCCACTCGAAGGCCGCCGGATCGAAACTCGGCGAAATCGAATGCAACAGAAGGTGATTCGGCTCCAGTTCCAGGACCCTGACGGTGTGTTCGATCAGCCCGGCGAGCCCGGCGTGGGTGACCATGACGCCCTTGGGCACACCGGTCGAACCAGAGGTGTAGATGAGATACGCGGGATTGTGCAGGCGCAGTGGGGCAATCCGGTCGGCGTCGGTGATCGGCGCGGCGGATCGGCGCGCGCACACCACCTCGATGGCCGGATGATCGAGCAGCAGCCAGGTCACGTCCTCGGGGAGGCGATCGACCTGCTCGGCGGTGGTCAGGCCGAGCACCGCCGCCGAATCGGTCACCATGTGCCGCACCCGATCCACCGGATACGCCGGATCGACCGGCACATACGCGCCACCGGCCTTGGTGACCGCCAAGACCGCCGCGAGCATCTGGTAGGAGCGCGGGAAAGCCAACGCGACAAGACGTTCCGGCCCCACCCCGAGGCTGATGAGGAATCGCGCCAGCCGAGACGAATACTCGTCGAGTTCACCGTAGGTGATCGATCGGCCCTGGTCGCGCACCGCGATACGGTCGCGCCCGCACCGCATCCCGCGGAGCAGCAGATCCGGCATCACCGCGCCTGCCGTCGCCTCGGGATGGACCCGGGTGAGCGCGGCGTACTCGTCGTCGGCCAGTAACGCGAGATCCCCCACCGGCAGGTTCGGCCGTGCGACGATCGCGGCGAGCAATCGCGCGAACCGGTCCGCCAGCACCCGAATCGTCGCTTCGTCGAACAGCTCTCGCGCGAACGAGAACTGCGCGGCCATCCCCTCGGCCGTCTCCCGGATCGCCAGCGACAGGTCGAACTTCTCGATACCGGCCTCGAAATCGACTGCGGCAACGCGTAATCCAGGCAACTCGAAGGTGGCCTCCGGCAGATTCTGGAAGACGAACCCGACCTGGAACAGCGGGTTACGCGCCGTCGACCGATCCGGGCTCAGCGATTCCACCAGCCGCTCGAACGGGATATCGGCATGCTCGAACGCCCGCAGGTCAACCTCGCGCACCTGCTCCAGCAGCGCACCGAAGTCCTCCTGCCCGGTGACCCGCGCGCGCAGCACCAGCGTGTTGACGAACATGCCGATCACCGCGTCGAGTTCGGACTCACCCCGCCCCGCCACCGCCGTGCCGACGGCGATGTCGTCGGTCCCCGACCACCTGGCCAGGAAAATCGTCAACGCGGTGTGCAGCACCATGAACACCGTCGCATTGTGCGCACGGGCGAGCTCGGCCAGTCCGTGCTGTACTTCGCTGTCGATCGAGAACCGCACGTGCCCACCGGCAAACGACCGCATGGGCGGGCGCGGGCGGTCGAAGGGCAGCTCGAGCTCGTCGGGCAGGTCGGCCAGCGCGGTACGCCAGTAGTCGACCTGCCGCGCGATCAGGCTGTCCGGATCCGTCTCGGCACCGAGCGATTCCCGCTGCCAGATACTGAAATCGGCGTACTGCACCGGCAGCGGCGCCCAATCCGGCGCCGCACCAGCCGATCTGGCCGCGTAGGCGACCATCACGTCCCGGGTCAACGGCGCCATGGACCAACCGTCGCTGCAGATGTGGTGCGCGACGAACACCAGCACGTACTCGGTCTCGGCGTCCGTGTCGACCCGGAACAGACTGGCCCGCAACGGAATCTCCACCGCCACGTCGAACCCGGCGGCGGCCACCTCGATAGTCCGCGGCAGCACGTCGGCCACCGCGACCAGCTCCGGTACCAGGTCGACAGCCGCTTGTTCGGCGGGCCGGATCGATTGATAGGCAACGCCGTTGTGCTGCGGGTACACCGTGCGCAAGATCTCGTGCCGCGCGATCACGTCGCCGATGGCTCGACGCAGCGCCGCGACATCCAGGTCGCCGGTCAGCCGTACCGCGACGGGGATGTTGTAGACCGCCGACTCCCGATCGAACTGGTTGAGGAACCACATGCGCTGCTGCGCCATCGACAGTGGGATCCGCTCCGGCCGCGGCCCGGCCACCAACGCCTGGCGCCCGGTGCCGAGCTGCCGCCCCACCGCCACGGCCAGCGCGGCCACCGTGGGCGCGGTGAACAGCAGTCGCGCGGGCACCCGCGCGTCCAACGCCGCGCCGAGCCGGGCCGCGACCTGCGTGGCCAGCAGCGAGTTGCCGCCGAGCGCGAAGAAGTTGTCGTCCAAGCCGATTCGGCCGACGCCGAGCACCGCCGCGAACACATCGGCCACCGCTTCCTCGATGGCATTCGCCGGCGCGCGGAACACCGCGGTCTCGACGACCGGCGCCGGTAGCGCCTTGCGATCCAACTTGCCGTGCGCGGTCAGCGGTATCGCGTCGACGACAACGAACGCCGACGGCACCATGTACTCGGGCAACACCCGCGCCACCTCGGTGCGCAACGTCGCTACCTCGGGTCGCCCGACCAGATACGCCACGATCCGCTGGTCACCCGGTACGTCCTCGCGAACGACGACCGCGACCTGGCGAACCGGCGCCGACGCCAGGACGGCGGCCTCGATCTCGCCGAGTTCGATGCGGTAGCCGCGCACCTTCACCTGATCGTCGGCCCGTCCTAGGTAGACGAGGTCGCCGTCGGAGTTCCACGAGGCCAGATCGCCGGAGCGGTACAGCCGGGATCCGTCCGCGGCAAAGGGATTCGCTACGAACCGCCCCGCCGTCAATCCTGGATTGCCGAGATAGCCACGCGCCAACTGCACGCCGGAGACGTAGATCTCGCCCGGCACTCCCGTCGGTACCGGATTCAACCGGTCATCCAACACCCAGATCCGCAAAGCCGGTATGGCAGTGCCGATTACGCTGCGGTTGCTCGCCGAGACCCGATGAATGGTCGTGTGCACGGTCGTTTCGGTGATGCCGTACATGTTCACCAGCTGCGTCTCGCGGTGGCGGACGCGCCAGTCGTCGAGTCGGCGGAACTCCAGCGCCTCGCCGCCGAACACGATGTACCGCAACGACAATGCGGGGAGATCGGCGGACACCGCGCGGTCCGCCTCGGCCAGTTGGTAGAACGCCGAGGGGGTTTGATTGAGCACGGTCACCCGCTCGTCGCGCAGCAACTCCAGGAACTGGTCGGCCGCTCGCGAGGTTTCGTAGTCCACCACGACCAACGTGCCGCCGTGCAGCAGTGGTCCCCACAGCTCCCACACGGAGAAGTCGAACGCGTACGAATGGAACATCGTCCACACGTCATGGTGGTCGAAGGTGAACTGCGAGCGAGTGTTCGCGAAGAGCGCCACGACATTGCGGTGCGGGATCTGAACGCCTTTGGGACGCCCGGTCGACCCGGATGTGTAGATCACATACGCGAGGTTGTCCGGGTGCAGCGCGCCGATCCGGTCCGCGTCGGTCACCGGAGTGTCATCCGGAAAGTCGCTGTCGTGCACCGTGATCGAGGGTGCCACAGTGGGCAGGGTGCTGCCCGGCTCTGTCACCACACACGACGGATCGGCATCGGCGAGCAGGTACGTGATCCGATCGGCCGGATACGCCGGATCGACCGGTAGATAGCCACCCCCGGCCTTCACCGTCGCGAGCAGCGCGACCACCAGGTCCAGCGATCGGGGCAATGCCACCGCCACCAGCTTTTCCGGACCGATGCCGAGCGCGATCAGCTTGCGCGCCAGCCTGTTTGCCCGGGCATCCAGTTCGCGGTAGGTCAGTGTTCCGGTACCGAATTTGACCGCGGTCGCGTTCGGGTGCGCCGCGACCACGCTGTCGAACAGCCCGGTGAGCGTCAGGTCCGGCCTTGGTGACGTGGCCCGCGGGAACACGGTGGCGAAGAACTCGCGGAGTGGTTCCGGCAGGTGCGGATCCGGCTGCGCGCCGATCGCGGCGACCTGCGCCTGGGTCACCGGCACGGCGTCGAAGATGCCCGTTGAGCCTGCGGTCACATAGGCGATGTCGTCCTCTTGGATGGGGCGCAAGCGATCCTGGTACGTCACCGGATCGCCCGACAGCTGATCGAGTTCGGCGAGCATCCCGGCATCGTCGACCGTCAGCCACTCGAGCGAGCCGGAAGTCCGGCTCGATCCAGGCCACGGCGTACCCGCCGTCAGACCGAGCGCCGGTCGTGTGTCGGACAGCAGGTACTCGGCCTGCTCCCCCGGCGCGTTCGCGTCCACCACGACGAAACCCGCGCCGGTTTTCGCCACCGCCCACATCGCGGAAACCGCCCCGACCGGCGCGGCGATCGCCACGGCGACGAGGTCCCCCGACCCGACGCCGCGCCCGATCAGCAGCCTGGCCAACCGCGACGACACCTCGTCGAGCTCGCGATAACGCAGCACCGCGCCCGGCAGCAGCACGGCGACACCGTCGGGATCGGCCTCCGCCGCCACCGCCAACAGCCGCGGCAGGATCGCTGCCTTGCGCCGTCGCGTATGCACCGGCCGTGTGCGCACTGGTTTTCGCACCGGCCCGGACGCGTTATCCGTCACACCTATCTCCCCTACACATTTGCCTTACCCCAGCAGATTGCTCATAACTCATCGCCTGCTATTGGTCACTTGACCAGTTCGCGACACGGAGACTTTTCCGGGTCAGCGGCGTCGCCGTCGCCCACAACCGTCGGATTCCTATCACGAACCCGACCCACTACCGCACACCGTGTCTTCCAATTGAAAGTAGCCACTCAATAGCTCTTTCCTCAGAATGTTATCCGGAATGGTTTGGATTCCGCACCGAAAGGGCACCTGAGTGCCACCCGGCTTCAGCGCGTCATGGCTCATCGCGGACAGCCGGGCCGACCGCTGCCAGTTAACCAAGACCCAATCTCGGCCGCCACCAACCATGATCGTCCCGGAACGATTCCCAGAAGGCACCGGACAGGCTGACGTGCGCGATCACGTCCGGATCAGGTTAACGGCCCGCATCCTATTTACTAACACTTCCATGCAGGCTCCATTGCTTGCTATTTGCCATAACCAATATTACAGGGCAACTCCGTGACTGAGCCCACATATACCATTTGGATATAATTAGGATTCTATGATGATTTGATTACGTCCATCAATCCAAGTGATAGCACACCCCTGCAAAAGACAGTCAGGGCCTTTCAGCGCGAGTCTTGCGCGCGCCGGGCGGCCGCGGGCGGAGCGAGTCCGCAGCCGAGTGTCCCGGTTCCGGCGCCGAGACCCGATGCGGCCGCCGACGTGGGTACAGTCACTCAGCGGCGCTGTTGTGTAACAGTTTTGCCGCTGCGGAAGACGCACTGTGTGGGGATTGGGGCGGCCCGCGCCGGTCGAAGCACAGCCGATAGGGAGTACTAGATAGATGCATGTTCGATGAAGCTCACCGCACTACGCAGCACCGCCACGCTGCGCACCACCGTTGTCGCGCTCGCCGCCACGTTGTCCGTGAGCCTGCTCGGCGGGACCGCGTCGGCTGAGCCGCAGAAACCGTCGGCCGTCTCGTCGATCACCAAGGACGGACGCACCTGGCACCTCAAGGTCTACTCCGCCGCGATGGGCACCGACGTCGCGATCGACGTGCAGCGTCCGGCCGACGAGTCCAAGCCCGCGCCGAACCTGTACATGCTCAACGGCCTCGACGGCGGCGAGGGTACCGCCAGCTGGCAGGCGCAGACCAAGGCGCTGGAGTATCTGTCCGACAAGTCGGTCAACGTCATCCAGCCGATCGGCGGTCGCGGCAGCTACTACACCGACTGGCTCAAGCCCGATCCGGCGCTCGGCGTGAACAAGTGGAAGACCTTCTTCACCGAGGAGCTGCCGCCGCTGCTGGACAAGACGCTGCAGTCCACCGGCCGCAACGCGTTGACCGGCCTGTCCACCTCGGGCACCTCGGTGCTGCAGCTGGCCGAGGCCAAGCCCGGCCTGTTCAAGTCCGTCGCCGCGTACAGCGGCTGCGCGCAGATCGCCGACCCGGCGGGCAAGCAGTTCGTGAAGCTCGCCACCGAGACGTGGGCGGGTGGCGACACCAAGAACATGTACGGCCCCGACGACAGCCCGCTGTGGGCCGAGAACGACCCGGTGATCAACGCGGAGAAGCTGCGCGGCACCCTGCTCTACGTCTCCAGCGGCAGCGGCATCCCGGTGCTCGACGACGTCAAGTATTACCTCGGCAGCTCGCCCGGCCCCTCCGGTGCGGTCAACCTCAGCCTCGGCGTGATCATCGAGGCCGCCGTCAACGGCTGCACGAACAACCTGAAGAACCGGCTCGACTCGCTGAACATCCCGGCGACCTACCAGTTCAACCCCGTCGGCACCCACTACTGGCCGTACTGGGAAGAGGCACTGCACAATTCGTGGCCGATGCTCGCCCAGGGCATGGAACTGCCGCACTGATCGTCGATCACTGAACGGGAGGAGTCCATCGGACTCCTCCCGTTTTCGTTTGGCTCGTCATACGTGTCGACCGGATCGAATCTCCTTGGGTGTCAACGCGATCAGTAGCCGCCTGGCCGCCGAACATCGCGGCTGCCGCTCGACCGTTGCTCTGGTTCTCGGCGACGTACGGGCGCAGTTCCCGCTCGTATGCGTCGAACGCGACCGGGTAGTGGCCGTCCGCGTCGGCCAGCGCCCTGGCCAGCGTACGAGCCCCGATCAAGGCCTGCGAGGTGCCTGCGCCGCTGGTCGGCGCCGCGCAATAGCCGGCGTCGCCGATGAGCGCGACCCGGCCGCGTGACCAACTGTCGAGGCCGACCTGGCCGGACGAGCTGAAGTAGAAGTCATCGGCGGCGGTCATCGCGTCCAGCAGATGTGGTGTCTGCCAACCATTCCCGGCGAATGCGTCGCGCACCGCCCGCTCCTGCTCAGCCCGGTCCCGCCGATCCAATTCGGCCGAGTCGGTGGCGAACGAGAGGCTGACGGTCAGCCGGTCTCGGTCGGCCGCGCTGAAGAGGTAGATCGCCGTGTTCCCCGCGGACTGCAATAGTCCGGCACGGTCGAGGCCGAGGTGATTGCCGGTGCTGAAACCGGCGCCGGAAAGCCCTAGGTGACAAACCATCTCGTCGTGCGGGCCGAAGACCAGTTGCCGAACCTTCGAGTAGACGCCATCCGCGCCGAACACCAGGTCGAACTCGCGCGCAGGGCGGTGCTCGAACTCGACCGTGACACCCGAGTCATGCTCGGTCAGCGCGACCCCACCGACGAACCCGAGCAACACTGGCAAGCACTGATCGAAACTTCACCACCCACCGCCCACTGTGGGCGGCTCAGTCCCCCTGGCCCTACTGACCGGCCTGATGATGCAATGGCTACTGGACCCAGACCACGCCCCCTCCGGCGCAGCCGTAACCGCCGAACTCCGCACATTGATCTAACAACGCCCGAGATACGTTGCTGGACAATCGCTCACGAGGAACTGGTGCTGTTAGCCTCTCGGGCGATACCAGCATCAGTTCCCCCTGAGCAGTCGACCAACTACTGCGGCGCCGAAGGGGCGTGCCGCGTCATACCGAATCGACTGCGGCCCACCATGCACCAAGCGGTCGGCCCTCGCGTTGCGCAACCTGCGCAAACGGGCCTCGTGCAGGGCCTATTGTCACTGCGATGAGCGCACACTTCGAGGAATTGGGCTGGCAGCAGACGGCTATGGGGGAGATCAGTTTGCGGCGGCGGTTCGAGCCGACTGCGCGTATTGATGTTTTCGAGGTCAAGCTTGGGGATGAGTATCTCATGTCGAGTTTGTTCACTGTGGCGGAGCGTGAGCTTGCGCGGTTGGGGTTGGCGCGGACTCAGGGGGCGGATTTGGATGTGATTGTCGGTGGGTTGGGGTTGGGCTATACCGCGCAGGAAGCGTTGCGGGACACCAGGATCAGGACTCTTACTGTTGTCGAGTATTCGGATGCGGTGATCGATTGGCACAGCCGCGACTTGCTGCCTGACACAGTCGGATTGGCTGCGGACAGTCGAGTGGCCCTCGTTCGGGCCGACTTCTTCGCCGCAGCGACGGGCACGGTGGGTTTCGATCCGCAGAGTCCGGGGCGGACCTACGACGCGATCCTGCTCGACATCGATCACTCACCGCGTCACGTGCTGCACGACCCGCACACCGCGTTCTATACCCAGGACGGCCTGCGGGCGCTGTCCAATTATATTGCCCCGCAAGGCACTTTCGCTCTGTGGTCCGACGACGCCCCCGACGACCAATTCCTGTCCGTCCTCGAATCCGTCTTCACCGACGTCACAGCCGAACAGGTGCCCTTCGACAACCCGCTCACCCGAGGCCGGTCGACCAACACGATCTACCTCGCCACCCGGTCCTGACCTTCATCGCTGAATCCGCAGGATATTGATCGGCCACCAGAACCAGCGACCGGACAGCGCCGCGATGGCGGGCACGACGAACGAGCGCACTATGAGGGTGTCGAGGAACAATCCGATGCCGACGGTGGTGCCGATCTGGGCGATATTGTGCGCGTAGCTGACCAGCATGGCGAACATCGTCACGCCGAAGACGAGCCCCGCGGTGGTGACCACCCCGCCGGTATTGACCATCGAACGGATGATGCCGGTATTGACCCCGGCCACGAGTTCCTCTTTGAATCGGCTCACCAACAGCATGTTGTAGTCCGCACCCACGGCGACCAGGAAGATGAACGATACCGGCGCCACCGACCAGTGCAGCGGATTGCCGATGATGTGTTGCCAGATAAGGACAGTCAGCCCCAGGGCGGACAGGTAGGACAGCGCGACGGTGCTGATCACCGCGACCGCCGCGACCAGGCTGCGCAGCAGGATCAAGACCACGCAGAACACGAAGGCGAACGCGGCGACCACACTGGTGATGAAGTCCTCGCGGGCGAAGGCCTCGATATTCAGCAGCGTGCCGCCGGGACCGCCGATGCTGACCGTGCTTCCGGCCAGCGACGTACCCTTCATCGCCTGCAACGACGCCGGGATGATCTTGGCGCTGAGATCCATCGCCTCCCGGCTGAACCCCTCCATCTGCGGCGTCACCACCATCCGCGTCACCTTGCCGTCCGGCGAAAAGAAGTACGGCAGCGCGCTTTTGAACAGCGGACTGTCGAACGCTTGGCTCGGCAAGAAGAAGAACCCGTCGGGATCGCCCGCGGTGAAGCCCTTTCCGACTTCGTCCAGGAACTGGGTCATCTCGGATATCTGCGGCAACAGGATATTCAGGGTGCCCTGTAGCGGCGCGAGCACACCGTTCACCTGACCGATGAAATCCCGCAGGCTGGCAATTTGCGCGCCGAGTTGCGGAAGTGCTTGCGACGCAGCATGAACACCACTGACGAGCCCGTCGACAGTGCTGTCGAGCTGCCCCACATCGTCGAACAGCGAGAACCCGGTGACCGCCGCCTGACAGGGCCGCACATCTTGGCAATTCGGGATCGACGTCACGAATTGCCTTGCAGGTTCTGCGGTATCGCGCAACGAGTCGAGTTTCTCGACCACGCCGCCGACGGCCGACTGCAACGCGACGGCGTTGCTGTTCACCTGCGCGAACCCCTGTTCGCCGGTGTCGAGCGCGGTCTGCACCCCTTTGATCGTGAGATTCAACTGATCGATGCGCCCGGCAAGGCCGGTCAGGTCGTCGAGCCGTGGCGTGAGCATGCTCTTCAACTGAGTGAAGCGGTTGCCGATGTAGCCCGCCTGGTTGGTCAGCGTGCCCTCCTCCAGCGGAGTCGTCAACGGCCGCGTAATACCTTGTACCGCACTGACTCCGGGCACCTGCAACACCGCGTTGGTCAGCTTCGCGAGCGCGATCAGATCCGCCGGATTGCGCAGATCATGATCGGATTCGACGAGAAACATGCTCGGCGCCATGATGTTCGGCGGCAGATGCCGGTCCGCCGCCGCAATCCCTTGGTTCGCAAGGGAATCACTCGGCTGCGCGATGCGCTCGTTGAAGCTCGGCCGGAATGTCGGCAGCACGAGTATCGCGAGCACCAGCACGGCGAGGCCGGCCACCAGCACCGGCCCGGGCCAGCGGACCACGGTGGTCGCGATCCGCCGCCACCGGCGCTGCGACGACTGCGGGCGCGGCTCGAGAAAGCCGAGGCGGCTGCCGAGCGCCAGCAATGCAGGCCCCAACGTCAATGCGGCGGCAAGGGTCACGCTCACCGCGATCGTGCACGGCAGGCCGGAGGTGCTGAAGATCGCGAGCCTGGTGATGGACATACAGGCCGTCGCGCCCGCGACCGTCAAACCCGAGGCCACGATGATGTGCAGAACCCCGTGCAGCGCTGTGTGATACGCGGTTTCCGGATCCTCGCCCGCACGCCGGGCCTCTTGATATCGACCGAGCAGAAAGATCCCGTAGTTCGTGCCGGCACCGAGCACGATCACCGCGAGCAGCGCGGACGCGAAGATCGAGACACCGATCACCTGATGTTCGCCGAGGTAGGCGACCACCGGCCTGGCCACCGCCAAGCCCATCCCGACCGTCAGCAGCGGCATGGCCACCGTGATCGGCGAACGATAGACGCACAGCAGCACCGCGCCGACCAGCCCCGCGCACACGCCGATGAGCAGCAGCATCGAGTCGTTGATCGCGACGAGTTCATCGTTGACGACCGCGGACGGACCCGTCAGGTACACCTTGATCCCCGGCGGTGGCGGCGTATCGGCGATGATGTCCCTGGCCGCCCGGGTGGATTCCATGGCCAGCGCGGTGCCCATATTTCCGGCCAGATTGAGCAGCACATAGGACGCCTTCCCGTCCGAACTCTCGTTGGCCGGAGCGAAGTTCGGGTTCGACCACAGGTCCATCGCCGAGTTGACGTGTTTTTTGTCCTGGGCCAGCCGGTCGAGCAGCGTCGTGTAGTAGCGGTGGGCGTCATTGCCGAGCGGCTTGTCCCCTTCCAGCAGCGCGTAGACGAAATTGTTCGTCCCCGCCTCACCGAAAGACTTGCCCATCTTGGCGATCGCCTGGACCGAGGAAGCCTGGTCCGGCAGAAAGGACCGAGCATGTCCCTTGACCACTGTTTCCAGTTGCGGGACAAAAAGGTTGAGACCACCGGCGGCCAACAACCACACCGCGATGATCGGCAGCGAAAACTTGTACAGCAGCCGCGCGGGCAACGGTCGGCCGGGCGCGCGCCGCGCCAGCGTCCTGGTGAACGGTACCGACAACTCCGCGCGCAGTCGGACCAGCACTTCACGCGCGCGAATCGAAGCCCGCGGCACCCACTGCGGCGTACTCATGACACCGGTACCGCGCAGTTGACGGCGGCAGAGCGCCCACTCGACACCTGCGAATCACGAGCTTTCCCGTCGACGACAATTCGGCACGAGACTCGGTCGGCCTCCGATTGTGCGACCACACCGGTCGACAACGTCAGTCGGTGCGTACGCAGCGAAGTCCGCCACGGCAGATCGGTCGAGACATCCTTGACGTTGCCCTGTCCGTCCAGATATGACAGCCGTACCGGCATTCCGCTCGGACCGTCGATCTCATAGTCGACGACCTTCTCGCTCGGCCGCCCCAGTACCGGGGGCGCGCTCGAATGCCCGATCGCCAGATCGGGAATTTCACTCAGTCGCAGCCGGGCGATGAATATCGTGGTCACACCCAGGACCAGGAATACGACGCCGTATACCCAGGCACTTTTCATGCTGGTCTCCGCTATCTGTTCGAGCCCTTTGTCCTTTTGTTCCGCAGAGTTCGCGGCACTCCGGTGCGGGCCTCGTTTCGCCAACACGTCGGCAGCCGATTCGACAGTCACGGAGATCTGCGGAGGGCGGCGTATTGCCGTGACGCACGGTAACAGGCACTATTTCGAGTCAGCAATATGGCATACGACATATCCGGGCCGGCATTGAGCCCTCGATCACACTGCTTGAACTAGAACTCCGGACCGGCCCGGTCAGCGGTGCAGAATCATCCCGCCGGGCACGCGGCTGTCGACCTCGGGTCCGACAGCAGGCGGCAGGGCCGAAACAATCTGACCGTCCCCCTCGGGCGCTCGCCGATCCTTTTCTCCCGCAATGATTTCCGCGGGCAGATGCAGCCGCGCGACGATTCCGCTGACCGGCGATACATTCAGCTCGACCTCGATACCGAGCCGCCGCGCCAATCGCCCGACCACGTAGTGCCCGAGATACCGCGTCGGCGCGACGACAAAGTCCTGTTCGCCGCGCAATCGAGCGTTGGCCTCGGCCAACCGGTCCGAGGGCATGCCGATGCCGTGATCGACCACGGCGAGGAGATAACCGGTCGGCAGCATCCGCCCGTAGATCTCCACCTCGAGATCCGGCGGCGAGAAGGCCAGCCCGTTCTCGATCAACTCGGCGAGCATGTGCGCGAGCGCGGTGACCGCCCCGCCGACGATCGCGACGTCGTCCACCCGGTGCACCACCACCGGGTGATAGTCGTCCACCTCGGACAGTCCGGCCCGGATCACATCGGTGAGCGCGATCGGCTCGGCCCAGCGCCGCGGGCTGGCCTCGCCGACCAGCACCAGCAGGTTCTCGGCGTTGCGGCGCATGCGGGTGGCGAGATGGTCGAGCTCGAACAGGTTGGACAGGCCCTTGGGATCGAGCTCCTGCCGCTCGAATTCACTGATCAGGCTGAGCTGGCGGCGGACCAGGTTCTGGTTGCGGCGCGCGAGATTGGCCAGCGACTCGACGGTATTGCGCCGGACCAATGCCTGCTCCGAAGCCAAGGTGAACGCGGTGCTCTGCACCCCGTCCAATGCCGCTGCCAGCGCGGTGATCTCGGTGCTCGCCCCCGGCGCGGCGCGCACCGGCTCGGGCGGGGGCGGCTGGGATTGGTCGGAGGTGTGCCAGGCCGCGATGACGCCGGGCAGCCTGCGATCGGCAACGTCGTCGGCCTCGAACGCCAGCATGGCCAGCGGGCGCACGATCGCTCGCACACTGACGAAAACCATTGTCACCTCGGCGATTACCGCGATCAACGCGGCAAGCAACACACCGCCGAGGATCAACGCGGCCTGCTTGCGCAGCACCACCGCGCGTTGGCGCACGTCATCACCGATCGCCTGCTGCACCCTGCGCTGCTCATCGATCACCGCCGTCATCTGCGCCCACCAGGTCACCGGATCCATCGAGCGCAGCAGCGGCCCCGCGTAGGACGCGATCGCGATCTGCTCCGATTCCGCTGCCTTGGTAGCGTTTTCGCTACCGAGCGCGGCGTCGAGCAGATGCTGCTGCCGACTGGTCGCGTCGCGGGCGAACGCGGCGAGGCCGGCCGTCTTGGCGGCACGGATCTCCTGGAATTGCCCGTACTCGTCGACCCGGAACTCGTCGGCGGCGAAGACTCCGTTGAGGAAGCCGCGCTCCTTGGCCGTCTGTTCCTTGGTGTCGCCCAGCGCGTACAGCGCCCGCAGTCCGTGCCTGACCTCCGAGTCGCGCGCCGAATCCAGCCCGAGCGTCAGGCGATTCAATACGGTGATGCCGTCGGTATAGAACTGGAAGGCCGCCTGCCTGCTGATCTGGCGGCCATCGATCTGCCAGCGAGTGTTGGCCAGCGCGGCGAATCTGTCCAGCGCCGAACGCAATTCGGCCGCGCCCGGCGTATCGCCGATGCCACTATCGAGCACGTTCAACGCCCGATCGGTATTCACCCGCTGATCGGCGACCGACTTCTCCAGCCGAGCGTCACCACCGAGCAGCCCATTGCTCAGCCCGCGCTCCCGCTGCACCTCCTGCACCAGGTCCTGCACGGCCAGCGCCAGCGAAACCCCCGCCACGGTGTCCCCACTCTGCCGATACGACCCGACTTCCCGGACCACGATCACACCGAGCAGCACCGACACCAGCACCAGCGAAACAATCAGAATTCGACTCAATTGACCGCGAATAGTGCGGGGCCGCACAATCCTGCTGCGCGCTCCACCAACTCCGGCAACAACTTCCGTGCTACCACCGAGAATTTCCGAACGCTGAGGCAAACGCACAACCTGCTCCTCTGATCGACACCGCGATCGCCCCACGCAGAGCACACGGAAAGTCAGCAGCAGCCTCCGCCCACCCCCACCCCCTGTCAACGCAAAACCAGACAAACACCCCACTCGTTACATTTCTAAACACACTGGTAATCAACCCTTTTCGAGATGTCGACAACCTCACAACCCCACACCGCCCGCTGTGAGGTGACCGGCGGAGCCACGCAGTCCGCGACGAGCCGTTCACCGTAGAACAGCAGTGCAGGCGACAAGCCCTCAGCCGTCGAATTCACCCCGCCGGGCATCCTGACACCCATATGTCGCCAACGACATATAGACTGATTGAGTGAAGCCGTACTCGATCGAGATCGAGCCAGAAGTGCGGGACTGGTTGGAGCAGCTTAAGCACTTCCTCAAGGTGGACGAATACGTCGGCCTGCTCGCCGAGCGCGCTCGTACGCTGGGCGAACCGTTCGCGCGCCACCTAGGCGAGGGTGTGCGTGAGTTACGACCGACGCTCGATGGGGCCGCGACCCGGATCACCTACTGGTTCCGGTCCGACCGCACGATCGTGTTACTCACGACATTCCGAAAAACCAAGGACCGGGAGGACGCTGAGGTGAAGCGTGCCATCCGTGCGCGAATGGTGTGCGAGGCCGAACATGGCCCCGCACATGACGAGTTCGTTCGCGTGATCGAAAAAGGAGAGCTGTGATGACACACAGTCGATGGACGAGGCGAAACGACGGCGAGCTGACCGAATCTGCGGCTGTCACCGAGGTACGGCAGGAGATCCGACTGTCGATGGCGTTGGCCGAGGCCGTCTACCGTCGCCGCACCGAGCTCGACTTGACGCAGACCGAGCTTGCCCACCGCGCGGGACTCACTCAGGCAAAAATCTCCCGGATCGAGGGGGCAGATGCCGTCCCCACTCTCCCACTGCTGGCGAAACTGGTGCGCGCCCTCGATGCTTCGCTCAATATCGCGATCGACGAGGATGACGCGCAGGTCAGCTTCACGCCGCACACCAGCGCGGCGTAGTCGACCGCTAGCCGGTGATCGCCGGTGGCTCGGGCGTGCATCGCGAAGCGCTCGAGCAACTGGCCAGCGCCGCGTAATCACGCTGCCGCAGCAGCTCGAAGCGCACATTCCACCGGCGGCGGGACGCCGATCCGGCATAGGGTTTCGGTATGACGAGCAACCCGTTCTTCGAGCGCAGCGCGCTGCCCTACCAGTTGCCCCCGTTTGCCGAGATCGGCGAGGAACACTATGTGCCCGCGTTCGAGCGTGGGATGGTGGAGCAACTGGCCGAGGTCGCTGCGATCACCGCTGTGGACGACGCGCCGACCTTCGTCAACACCCTCGAGGCGCTGGAGCGTTCGGGGGCGTTGCTCACCAGGGTGTCCAATGTTTTCTTCAATATCGCGTCGTCGGACTCCAGCGCGGGCACCGACGCGATCGAGGCGGAGATGTCCCCGAAGCTGGCCGCGCACCGGGACGCCATCTACCTCGATCCCGCGCTCTTCGCCAAGGTCGAATCGCTCTATCGACGCCGCGCCGAGCTGGGCCTTGGCGCCGAGGAACTGCGGTTGGTCGAGCAGTATCACCTCCGGTTCGTCCGCGCCGGCGCGGGGCTGGACCACGCGGGTCAGGCCCGGTTACGCGAGCTCAATACCGAAATCGCCGCGGCGACAACCGAGTTCGGCCAGAACAACGTGGCCGCCAGGAACGCCGCGACGGTGGTCCTCGACAGCGTGGACGAACTGGCCGGACTCAGCCCGGACGCGGTGACCGCCGCGGCCGAGAATGCCCGATCGGCCGGCCGCGCGGACGCCTGGGCGCTGAGCCTGCAGAACGTCTCCAATCAGCCCGTCCTCGCCGAGCTGGCCGACCGGGACGTGCGCCGCCGCGTGATGACCGCCTCGCTGCAACGCGGGTTGACCCCGGACCTCGACAACGGCAGCCTCGCCGTCCGCATCGCCGCCCTGCGCGCCGAACGCGCCGCATTGCTCGGCTACCCCGACCACGCGTCCTACGCCGTGGCCGACCAGACCGCCAAGACCCCCGAGGCAGTAGAGGAGATGCTCGGACGCCTGGTCCCGCCCGCGGTGGCCAACGCGGAACGAGAAGCCGCCGAGTTGGCGTCGGCAATGCAGGCCGGCGACGAACTCCGCTCGTGGGACTGGCAATTCTGGTCCCAGCGGGTGCGCGCCGAGCGGTTCTCGGTGGACGCCGACGCCTTGCGCCCCTACTTCGAACTCGAACGGGTACTGCGCGACGGCGTGTTCTTCGCCGCCGAACAGGTCTACGGCATCACCCTGCGCGAGCGCGACGACCTGGTCGGCTACCACCCCGAGGTCCGCGTCTTCGAGGTCTTCGACGCCGACGGCAGCGCGCTCGGACTGTTCCTCGGCGACTTCTTCGCCCGGCCGTCGAAGCACGGCGGCGCCTGGATGAACGAACTGGTCTGCCAGTCCCGGCTGCTGGACGAACTGCCGGTGGTGGTGAACAACCTCAACATCGTGAAGCCGCCGGCCGGCGAACCGGCCCTGCTCACCTGGGACAACGTCCGGACCCTGTTCCACGAGTTCGGGCATGCGCTGCACGGCCTGTTCTCCGATGTCCGGTACCCGTTCTTCTCCGGAACCGAGGTGCCCCGCGACTTCGTCGAGTTCCCGTCGCAGGTGAACGAGATGTGGATGGCCTGGCCGGCGGTGCTCGCGAACTACGCCAAGCACATCGACACCGGCGAGCAGATGCCCGCCGAACTGGTCGAGCGCATGTCGGCGGCCGAACAGTTCGGCGAGGGCTTCCGGACCGTCGAGTATCTCGGTGCGGCGCTGCTGGATTGGTCGTGGCACCGCGTACCCGGGGCCGCGGCGCTGGCCGGGACGGACGCCGAGACGTTCGAGGAGGAGGCGCTGCGAAAGGCGGGCCTCGCGATCGAGGCGATCCCGCCGCGCTACCGGACCGGCTACTTCGCCCACATCTTCGCGGGCGGCTACGCCGCGGGGTACTACTCCTACATCTGGAGCGAGGTGCTGGACGCGGACACGGTGGACTGGTTCGACGACGGTGCCGCCTCGATCCGCGAGAAGGGCACGGTCTTCCGGCGCGAACTGCTCGCCCGCGGCGGATCGGTCGATCCGCTCGTCGCCTTCGAAGCCTTCCGTGGCCGCGCGCCCCAGATCGAGCCGCTACTGACCCGCCGCGGACTGATCAGCTGATGCGAGTGCGGGAGTGGCGCGACGGCGGGCGCAGGCTGCGCACGCGGGCCGGCTCGGTGTTCGTCCGCTCCGCGCCAGGTGACGGGCCGACCGTCGTACTGCTGCATGGTTATCCGTCCAGCTCCTACGACTTTCGCGAGGTCGTCGAGCGGCTCGGCGGCCGGGCCTGGTTGGCCATCGACTTCCTCGGCTTCGGCCTGTCGGAGAAGCCGCGCCCGCACCGCTACAGCCTGTTCGAGCAGGCCGACATCGTCGAGGAGGTGCTCGCCGCCACCACGACGGACCCGATCGTGCTGCTGGCGCACGACATGGGCACCTCCGTCGCCACCGAGCTGCTGGCCAGGGATATCGACGGCGCGCTGACCTGCACCCTCGAACGCGCGGTGCTGAGCAACGGCAGCGTGATCCTGGAGAAGGCGTCGCTGCGCCCGATTCAGCAGATCCTGCGCGGCCCGCTCGGGCCGGTGGCGGCGCGGCTGGCGAACCGCCCCGTCTTCACTCGCGAGTTCGCGCAACTGTTCTCGGCAGCTCACCCGCTGACGGCGGACGAGGCTCGGGCGCAGTGGGAACTGCTCTCGCACGACGCCGGTCATCGGATCGCGCACCTGCTCACGGCCTATCTCGATGAGCGGGTGACCTATGCCGACCGCTGGCACGGCGCGGTCCGCGACTGGACCAAACCGCTCGGCTTTCTGTGGGGCACTGCGGATCCGGTGGCCACCGTGGCGGTCCTCGACGGACTGCGCGCGCTGCGCCCCGCGGCCACGGTGCTCGAACTCACCGGCCTGGGCCATTATCCGCAGCTGGAGGACCCCGACGCCTTCGCCGCGGGTGCTCGAAAGCTGTTGGCTATCAATAACGCCTAGGCGAATTCGATTGTGGCGTAGCCTGTTTGGAAACGCGCAACGCGGGAATGACGCGAAGACCCCGGCCAGCCGGTACCGGGAGATCGACCAGAGGAGTCATGCTCGTGACACGAACCGCACTCGTCTTTGCCGCCACCGCCGCCGCCACCGCCGCCGCCACCGCCGCCGTGGCGCTCGGGACCGCCTCCGCCGCAGCGCAAACGGACAAAGTCCCGCCGACCGTCGGCGGCGGTTCCGGCATCCTGGTCGACACGCATGTCGGATGCACGCTGACGACCATCGGCCGGGACAGCGCGCAACGGCTGGTCGGCTTGACGGCCGGACACTGCGGACAGCCGGGCGCGACCGTGGTCGTCGAGGGCGATCCCGACGGTGCGGCGGTGGGCCGGTTCGTCTACTCCGATCACACCCTGGACTACGCGGTCATCGAATTCGATTCGGCGCGAGTGACTCCGGTGAACCAGGTCGGCGGCACCACCATCACCGGTCTCGGCGGCCCCGCCGCCTTCCCGAACGTCGTGTGCAAACGCGGCAGCACCAGCGGGACGAGTTGCGGTGTCGTCTGGGGCGATGTCCGCGCGACCGCCACCGAGACCTGGACCCAAATGTGTGTGATGAAGGGCGATTCCGGGGCGCCCGTAGTGATCGGCAGCACCTTGGTCGGCATGGTGAACGCCTATCTCGGCGTCGGCTGCTTCGGGCCGGAGGTCGGCACCAACATCAGCGCCATCATGAACGATCTGAACGCACGCGGCGATATCGGCGCCGGGTACCAACCACTCTGACGTTGTCGGGCTACGGCAGGAACTGCGCCAGCTGCGGGACCGCTTCGGCCACGTGATGGGCGTAGAGGCCTGCACCGATTCCGACGAAGTACCAACACTGCGGTGTCCGAACGAGTTTGCCCATCGCCAGGCCGGTGTGCGGGCCGCCGCTCAGCACGTAGCGGGTGATCTCGGCGCCGGAGGTGGTGTCGAGGAGGCGGAAGTACGCGTTCTCGATCTGCGCGAAACTCTGTTCGGAGTAGGAGGTTACGAGGAAGATCACCGATGTCACCTCCGGCGCCAGCCGGGTCAGATCGACGGTGATCACCTCGTTGTCGCCCGCGCCGTCGCCCATCGGGCTGTCGCCGCTGTGCGAGACCGATCCGTCTCGGGACACCAGTTGCTCGTGGTAGACGGCGTCGAACAGTACTTCGCCCGCGAAAAGCAAAGCCGCCGAGTTCAAGTCGATCCTGCCGCCGGGCGTGACCGTGCCGTCGTCGTCCACCCACAGGCTTTCGTCGGACGGATCCCAACCCAACGAGACCGCGACATGCTCGGGCAACGTGCCATCGGGATTCTGCAACGGGAAGGACAACCGTGTCCCCTTTCTCAGGGGCGACCACGGTATCCAGCTACCGCAACGCCTAACTATCTCGAAACTTGCCCGGGCTCAGCCGCGTTCGGTCGACGATAGCTCCCGTCGCGCCTGCTCGCCGTCGAGTGGCTCGTCACCGTTGACGTTGCCGGGGGCATCTTTTCGACCGCTGCCGCCGCGGACTCGGCCCGCATATCTGCCGACCGAGTCCGAGACAGCCCGTTACCGGCCGCATACCCCGCAAACATCGAATCCAATCGCCGACTTTCGGCTACGTCCGGCGAATCACAACCGGCGCGCGCCCGCATAAGGCATCGACGAGATCGGCGCGAGTTCGACTCCGGTGCTCTCGGTGCCAGCGTGGATCACCGTGCCGTTGCCCGCGTAGAGACCGGAGTGGCCGCCGCCGTAGAACGAGACGAGGTCGCCGACGCGCAGTTCGCTCTGCGCGACCGGGATGCCTGCGGCGAGTTGCGCGCCGCTGGTGCGTGGCACCTCGCGGCCCGCTCGGCGATAGGCCCATTGCACCAGGCCCGAGCAGTCGAAGGCGTCGGGACCCGCCGCGCCACTGCCGTATGGCGCGCCGAGTTTAGTGCGTGCGGCGTCGAAGGCGCGTTCGGCGACCGAGTTCAGCGGGTTCTGAATAACGGGAATTGTCACCTCGCCGGGCAATTCGAGGCTTCCGATATCAGGCAGTCCGATCGGCCGGGCATGCGCCGGCGTCGCGGCCAGCAGCAGGGAACTCGTCGCGGCGGTCGCGACGACCAATATCGTCAGGGCGCGGTAACATTTACCCTGCTCAGAGCCTTCATCGATGGATGCCATGGTGCGTTACTCCGATCTCCGTCGACGCTCGGTGCGAAAAGATCACCGAGCCTTGAATGGATTTCGAGAACACCGGGTGTTCGTAATTCCATCGGATCCGAATGCCACTCTCCGGCACCTTCAAGCCAACAGCAAGCGCGACACGCGATCTATAACGAACTAATCACTGCGCTCATTTCGTTGCGATCACGCGCAGATATCTGAGCAATATCCACCATCGCGGCTGCTCGCCCATGGTTTACGAACAGCCGCACGAATACTGTCGTAGCCATGGCAACTCCCGACTTCATCCGAACCATCCGGGCCGACGCGGGCAAACAGCTGCTGTGGCTGCCCGGCGTCAGCGCCGTGGTCTTCGACGACGACGGCCGATTGCTACTCGGCCGTCGGGCCGACAGCGGCAACTGGGCGATCCTCGCCGGGATGCCGGAACCCGGCGAGCAGCCCGCGGCCTGTGCGGTGCGAGAGGTGTACGAGGAGACCGCCGTTCGGTGCGTCGCCGAGCGCATCATCCTGGTCCGAGCCATGCCGGCGCACACCTATCCGAACGGTGATATCTGCCAGTTCATGGACATCACCTTCCGATGCCTGGCTGTCGGCGGCACGGCGCGGGTCAATGACGACGAATCGTTGGAGGTCGCTTGGTTCGACGCCGCCGCGCTGCCGGAACTGCCCGAGCATGACCTATTGCGCATCAAGCACGCGATGTCCGACGAGCCGACCTGGTTCGAACCCGCACCCTGACAGACTGTGCCACGGCACGTCGCCCGCGTCAGTTCTGTTCGCAGGCGGTGACGGAGCCTCGTGAGCCCTGGCCTTTGATGGTGCAGGTGTTTTTGCCTGCGCTGCCGTCGACGAGGTTGTTGTTGACGTCGATGGTGATGGTGTCGTCGTCGTTGCCGCCGAAGATGCTGCCGTTGTTGGCTATTGCGGTGATGGTGTCTTTGCCGGTGCCGCTGTTGGGGTCGGCGCCGCTGGCGACGTCGCTGCCGTCGCCGAGGACGACGGAGTCGGTGGTGCCGACGGTGCCGACGTCGATCCTGTCGTCGCCGTTGCCGCCGATCACGGTGGCGGCGCGGGAGTTTCCGTCCTTGTTGAGCGAGGTCGCCGACAGCACGTCGTTGCCGTCGCCACCGAAAACGCTGGCGCCCAGGTACATGTCGCCGGCCTTGATGGTGTCGTTGCCGTCGTCGCCCCACAGCGCGGAGCCCGAACCGCCGAGGGTGCCGCCGGTGATGGTGTCGTCGCCGGGTCCGCCGTGTATCCAGCCGCCGGTCATCTCGTCCACCGTGATGGTGTCGTTGCCCGCGTCCGGGATGGGTGCGAAGGCGTCGCCGTAGATGTCGGCCGCGCCGACCGTTCGGTGGATCGCGATCGTATCCTTGCCCACACCGCCGAACACCGCGTCGGGTGCGTCCGGCGCGGTGGCGCTCGGCGGTCGCTCGCCGAGACTGACGGTGTCGATGGTGATGGTGTCGTCGCCCTCGTCGCCGGACACCCGGCCGCCATGCGCGCCCGCAGTGGTCTCCGGCTTGGCCGGATCGGGCTGGAAGACATAGCCGACGCTGCCGACCTTGATGACGTCGTTGCCCGGGCCGCCCAGCACAGCACCGTGGCGCCCGACGTTACCGCCCGCGCCCTTCTGCATCGCCGCGTCGCAGGCGGCGGGACGGTCTTGCCCGCCGACCGTGATCTCGTCATCACCCGGACCGCCGTCGAGGACGCCGCCGTTGCTGTCGTTGGCGCCGAGACCGTCTGCCGGGCAAAGGAATCGACCGACATTGCGCGCCGATATCTTGTCCTTGCCCGCGCCGCCCAACACGACCGCCCCCTCGAGCACGTCACCCTCGATCACGATCGTGTCGTCGCCGTCCCCCGCGTCGATTACCGCCCCGGCCGGCAGATTATCGGTACAGGTAATGGTGTCGTTGCTCGGCGTCACCGCTCCCCTGCACCCGGCAGGCAAACCCTCGGCCTGCGCCGGACCGGCCAACACCATCCCCGCAAGCAACGCGGAAACTCCCACGATCGACCGCGCCCGAATCACCACAGCTCATCCCTCCGTCGCACCGAAAACCTGCCCGGCCAAGATCACCGCCATTCCGTATTCGAACCTGCGAGGCATTCGGATCGGCGGCACTTGGCACTGCGTTCGATGCGGGCGGAGGGGAAATGCGCAATCCTGCGGCAACCGCACTGGTCGGAAGCACCACCGACGTGGAAACATCGAGTCAGGAATCAGTGCGTGCGGTTTCTCCGCGATGAAAACCGGGTGCAGTGGGTCGATGTCCATCGCAACGCTCGGAGTGGGCTGCGGCAAGACCTACTGGCGAACCAGAATCGTTGAACTGGAACGTGTTTCGCGCACAAAACCCTCGGCGCGACGATCGGGTCGAGCGCTAGTCCACCGGATCCGTCTCATAGACCGGGATCCCCCTGGCGTCCAGCATCTGGATGATGCCGACGAACTGATCGCGATCTCCGACGGCCTCCGGAACGTATTCGTTGATCTCGGCGTGGGTGATGTACTTCTGCTCGTGACCGAGGGTGATCAGTTCCTTGATTCCAGCATGGGGCATACGGTGATCTCCAGGTCTCGGGTAGCCGTACTGCTGTCGGCCCAGGGAAGCCAACGCTATCAGCGCCGCGCAGGTGATCGCTGAAATATCGGCGGAATCAACGGTTTCCGCCACTGCCGAAGGCTAGCCACGCCATAACCCATTTCCGCTGGACACGGCACACGAGTACCCGTTCGGGTCAGCCGGAGCGGGCCCGCGATTGGGTAAGGTTTCGACTGATCTCCGCCAGCGTGAATTTCGCCAGAGCCATCGTTGTTTCGAACTCGAGGGAGTGTCTGTGCGACGAGTCGGTGTGCTGCTGATCGTTATCGGTGTCGGCCTGAGCTGGCCATCGGCCGGCGCCGAGCCGCCTGCCGCACCGCCTCGCCAAGCGCTGTATCCGGAGAGCAGCTTCTATCCGCGCATGATTCGCCTCGAACACAGCGGCGCCGCCAACGGCACCATTGTGGCGAGCGTCAATACGTTGCAACAAACCGGCGCGATCATGGCGAGTATCGACGGCGGCAAGACCTTTCGGCAGCGCGGCACCATCAGCGATTCCGTTTCCAGGAAGGGCAGCCAGCTGTGCTGTTCCGCCCTGTTCGAACTGCCGACGGCGGTCGGCGATATGCCCGCGGGCACCCTGCTGTGGGCCGACACGGTGTTTTCCGATGTGCTCGACGTCGTGCTGCGCCATGTCGAACAACGACTATGGGCCAGCCGGGATCATGGCGCGCAGTGGGAATTCGTGTCCAGTATCGCGACGTCGAACAGCCTGTTCAGCTTCACCGATTGGGGACCGCTGCTACCGAGCGCGTGGGAACCGAGCCTGTCGATCTCGGCGGACGGGCAACTCGTCGCCTTCTACTCCGACGAGACCGACAGCCGCGACCACAGCCAGAAATTGGTGCAGGTCCGCTCCCCCGACGGTGTGCACTGGGTGAATCACACCGACACCGTGGTCAGCGACGTCGAATACGTCCGGCCCGGCATGGCCAACGCGATCCGATTGCCGGACGGCAGCTACTTCCTGAGCTACGAAATCTGCAACACCGACAAGGTGCATCAGTGCCTGGCCTATTTCCGGAAATCAACGGACGGTTGGAATTACGGCGATCCACGATTCCTCGGCACGGTGGTGCGCACCGGCACCGACGGCGGCTATACCCAGCACGCGCCCTACCCGGCCTGGAGTTCAGGGCCCGGCCCGAACGGCACCATCCTGCTGTCCGGTCAGATGGTGTCGAGCGTGGACGGCACGGTGACGCCGGAAACCGGGCGGACCATCCTGGCCAACGACACCATGGGTGCAGGCGATTGGTATGAAATCCCCGCACCGATCGTCATCGACGGCATCACCGACGCGCCGTGCAAGAACTACAGTTCGGCGCTCTTGCCCGCACCGGACGGAAAGTCGGTCATCGAGGCCGCGACCGATCTGGACAGCGACGGAGTCTGCCGCGCCTATTACGCCGCGGGGCCGCTGACCGGCCCGCCGCCCGCCGCCGCGGGCAAGTAGCGGCCTATTTGGCGATGGTGAAGCTGGTGCCGTCCTTGGTGATCGGCCCGGGGTGCAGCTCACCGTTCGTGGCGCCGATCGAATAGCTCACCGGTTTGAAGGCCGACAACGGCTTTCCGTCGACCTTCACATTGGTGAACACGACCGGGCTGAATCCCGGCAGCGCACTGTTGAGCTGACCCTCGACGATGACCTCCGCGGTCTGCGCGGGCGCGTCGGAATGCGCGACCGTGGTCCGCGTCCAATTCTGCGTCACGTTCGCGACCGTCATCGTGTAGGTCTGACCATCGAAGTCGACCGAGGCCTGCATCTTGTCGCCGGGGGCCGACGTCACGTCCGGGTAGATCACCGGGTTCGCCGGATACGCCTCCCACAGCGCCATCCGATACGTCTGCTGCGCACACATCGCGGCGCCGGGTGCCGAGCCGGTGCCGGTGGTCGCGCACGCGCCGGACGCGGCCTGACCCATTTGCGTGTTCACGCTCTCGGCGGCCCGGATCGCATTGCGGAACCACGCGGGATTATTGGCCACGGTCGCGCTCGCCAGGTTCACGATCGCCAGCCCGGGCAGCGACGCCAGGGCGCCCGCCGCGCTCACGCAAATGGCCTCGGAACCGGTCTGCATCAACGGCAAGGCCTGCTTTCCGTTGACCAGTGTCCCGTTCAAACCGACCCACGGCACCACGCGCTGAATCACGCCGGTATCGGAGCATTGCACTTCCGGTTCGATCCATTCCGCGGAAATACTCTTGAAGTTCCCGGTGACCACATATCCGGCCCAGTTCGTGCCGCGAATGCGCGGCGGTGTCGCCTCCGTCTTCGCACTCGGCGGTGCCGCATTCGGTGCCGTGCTCGGCTCCGGCGCGCCGTCCGCGGTTGCCGACGACGGCGAAACCAGCACTGCCACGATCGCCCCCACCACCGACGCGGCGAGACGGTTTCGAATTCGCGTCCGACCCGGGGTAGTCATCATGAACAGGGACAATAGCTGAAAAGCATCACTGCCGCGCGCCGCCGCGCGGCAGTGTTTTCGCAGGTAGTGAACGGTTTCCGCGAACGCCGGAACTTGCTGACCTGCACCACTGGAAGATCGGCGACCCCGGCGTGTCGCCCGCTCCCCACCTCCACTTCGCGCTGCGACACGCCGTACGCGCTTGCCCGGCTCGCGCCGCCGGATCCACCATCGCCGCGGCAAGCGCAGGAGAAGTCGGGGTTTCGCTCGGCAAGCACCAATTCCGCTTCGCACAAGTCAATTGCACGCGGGTGGATTTCATACCCGAGCCGGATCACCGACTATACCCGCATGCGCGAATTCTATTCATTTGGCGGACACTCCGGAGCGGCTGCACGGCAACGACGGTCACTAGTGATTTGCTGAATTAGCACTACCGGCTTCGAGATTCATCCATGGATACGAAAGGACCGAATCGACGATGCGGTACTTCATTCCTACCCTCGCAGCAGCCGTCTGTGCCCTTTTCTTCTGCGCCGCTCCGGCAAACGCGGTCGCTACCGACTGCGCGGCGCCCGACGCACCGCCGATTTGCGCGACGCCGTCGAGCACCTGGAAAACCCAGCCGGCCGGCTCGGTCCTCTCGATGCCGCGGGCCGCCGTCAAGGCGTTGGCGATGACACTCGTGCCGCCGCATCATTTCTGGGCGTTCGACAACATCATCACCCGGGAAAGCGGCTGGAATGTCTTCGCCGTCAATCCGGAAAGCGGCGCCTACGGCCTCGGTCAGGCGCTGCCGCCGGAAAAGATGGGCACGCACGGGGCCGACTGGCCGTTCAACCCGGTGACCCAGATCCGCTGGACCTACGACTACATGAACAAGCGCTACGGCAGCCCGATCGGCGCCTGGGAATTCTGGCAAATACATCACTGGTACTGACGGGTCAATCGCGTAAAGCCTTTTCGCGCAACGTGTCCAGGGTCTTGGACAGGATGCGGGAGACATGCATCTGGGAGATGCCGAGTTGCTCGGCGATCTGGATTTGCCGTTTCGCCTCGAAGAATCGCATGAACAGCACCTCCCGCTCACGCTCGGGCAGCGCGGCGATCAATGGCCGCACGGCCAGGACGTCCTCGATGGTCCGGTAGTCCGGCATCTCGTCACCGAGCGCGTCCAGCAGTGACGTGCCCGGCCCGGCACTGTCCGTCGGCGCGTCGAGCGACGAGGTCTGATAGCCGTTGTGCGCGATCATCGCCTGCGTGACGTCCACGACGTCGACCCCGAGTTCCGCCGCGATCTCGCCCGCCTTCGGCATCCGTCCGAGTCGCTGGAACAGCACGTCGATCGCGGGACCGATGCTCAGCTGGATGTCCTTGAGCCGCCGCGGCACCCGCACCGACCAGGTGTAGTCGCGGAAATGGCGGCGTACCTCGCCCATGATGGTCGGCACCGCGAAGGCGACGAAGGACGCGCCGTAGTCGGGGTCGTATCGGTCGACCGCGGCCACCATGCCCACCCTGGCGGTCTGCAACAGGTCGTCGAAGTTCTCGCCGCGGCCCGCGTACTTGCGGGCGATGTGCTCGGCCAGCGGCAGACATCGAGTAATCAGGTCGGCCCGCAGAGTTATCCGGTGCGGGTCGTTCGGTTCCAGCGTGGCGAGCCGGGCGAACAGCGGCTCCAGCTGGGCGTAGTCATCCGAACTGCGATAGGTGCGAGGCGCTCGCGCGCGGGTCAGTGTCGACGTTTCGGTCACGGTGCTACCTCGGATCCAGCTGAGGTCGACGATGGCCAGCTCCGGCGGACAACGGTGCCGATCGGGTGTGGCCGTGGTGGCCGGAACCAACGCTCGAATCGGCCGTTCATTGAGTACACGCCGTCCGGAGCGTTGTGTCAACAGCGTAGGTCTACACCCTATATCTACATGGTTCGCGGCGAGATCGCTGGCCGAGCTCGACTCACGCGCGCGCGACCAAATCCACGATCGGACCGGGCAGCACTCGCATCACCTGGTAGGCGAGTCGCACCTCGAACCCCGAGGACACCAGCCCGCGATTGTGCGCGACCGCGGCGACCACCGACTTGGCGACGACGTCGGGGTCGTGGCTGTATCCGAAGGCCTTGGCGATCCAGTCCTGTTCGGCAATCGCGCTGCCGCGCAACCGGCTTCGGGTATGAATGCAGGTATTGATCACGCCGGGACAGATCACGCTCACCCCGACTCCGCGTGCCGCCCAGTCGGCCCGCAGGCACCGCGACAGCATGATCACCGCGGCTTTCGAGGCACAGTAGGTCGCCATTCGCCGGTTCGGCAGGTAGCCCGCGCCGGAGGCGATATTGACCACGTGTCCGTGCCTGCGCGCCACCATCCCCGCGCCGAAAAGGTGGCAGCAGTTGACGACACCGTCGAGATTGATCGAGCGCAGCCAGGCCCAGTCGTCCAGGGTGGTCTCCAGGAATGGACCGCCGACGCCGACGCCTGCGTTGTTGACCAAGATGTCGACCGGACCGATCTGGTAGGCCAGGTCGGCCACCGCCGCGGCATCGGCGACATCACAGCCGAAAGCCGAGCCGTGGCAGGCTGCCGCGGTCGCCTTCGCGGCGGCCTCATCGATGTCGACGGCGACGACGCAGGCACCTAGGGCGGCATATCTGCGCGCGGTAGCCGCGCCGATCCCCCGGCCCGCGCCGGTGATCACGACGACCGCTCCGCGCGGGTCGACGCGCGTCATGACTGCGCCGCGGCAACGGTTTGTTCGGCGACCGGGCGTATTACCCTGCGCCGAGCGATCATTCGCAGTCCATCGCGCGGCCGCAGCGTCAGCGTCGCCTCCGGCGCGACGGGATGACCTGGCACCAGGTCGAAGACGAACTTCTGGCTCAGCATCGCCGTGATCAACACCGACTCCATCACCGCGAAACTCGAACCGATGCAGATCCGTTTGCCGCCGCCGAACGGCAGATACGCCGAGCGCGCGCGGTCCCGGCCCGCGCCGGGCAGGAAGCGCGCGGGATCGAATTCCTCAGGGTTGGGCCACCATCGCGCGTCGTGGTGGATGTGGTGCGTCGGGATGATCACGGTGGTGCCCTTGCGAATGTGGTGACCGTCGACCACATCGTCTTCGATCGCCACCCGCGGAATCGCCCACGCCGGTGAGAAATAGCGCATCGACTCCTGGAAACACGCTGCGGTCCAAGGCAATCGGGGCAGATCCGCCGCCGTCGGGCGGCGCCCCTGCAGCACGGTGTCGACCTCCGCCAGCAATCGGGTTCGCGCATCAGGGTTCAGCGCGAGCAGGTACCACATCCAGGACAGGGCGTTCGCCGTGGTTTCGTGTCCGGCCAGCATGAAGGTGAGCGCCTCGTTGCGGACGCGCCGCACCGGCAGCCCGCCCGCTTCGTCGGACGCGTTCAGCAGATGGTTGAGCAGATCCGGGCTGTCGGTCGGGTGCGCGCGCCGCTCGTTGACGACATCCCACACCTCCTTGTCGAGGGTCTGCGCGACGCGTTGAATGCGGCGAAACGGCGGCGGCAGCGGGATCGGTGTCAACGCCACCGCGGCGGCCGCGCGCCAGACCTGCTTCGGCGGGGCGGCCACGATGAACAGCCGTTCCAGCCGCTCGGCGAACCGCAGCCCGTCGGTGACCAGGTGCGACATGCCCACCGCGATGCGCCCGAACTGCTGGCCGAACAGGGCGTTGCCGACGACATTCAGGGTGAGTTCCACCATCTCGCCGACCATGTCGACCTCGACCCGCCCGTGCCGCGCGTCGATGCCGGCGACGCTGGCCTCGATCGGCTCGATCATCAGATCGATCAGCCCGTGCAGGTGCCGCTTGGCGAACATCGGCGTGATCATCGCCCGATGGCGTTGCCAGGATTCGTCCTCATCGGTGAACAGGCTGACCCCGAGCAGCGCGCGCAGCAGCTCGTACTCGAACGACTTGTGATACTTCAGCCGACCGGCGTGCAGTACGTGATCCACGTAGTCGGGATTGGTGAAGGCGACGAAACGTCTTGTGCCGGCCCGGAATCGAAGGATGTCGTGCCCCTTCGTCCGGCCGATCATCCCGCCCTCGTAGTCCAGGCCGATGGTCAAGGCCTCGATGGTGGCGACCAGTGTGCTGGTGTGCCCGGTGGGTTTCGGTCGCGGATCGGCGGGCGCGGCGTCGTGGTCGTACGTGGTGGCAGCCATCGAGTCTCCTGTTCGAGCAGACGGCGGATCCGCGATGACCCGCGTCTCCGAGTCGAGCGAACCGAGGCCCCACACCAGTTTGGTGTCGCATGACACCATTGTCCGCGCGTGCCACCAGTTTGTGGTCGGCCGCCCCGCTTGTCAAGATGGAAACGTGGCACGAGCAGGAACTTGGGGCGGGCGCACCGCCGAGCAACGCCGCGCCGAGCGGCGCGAGCGCATGGTCGGCGCGGCCATCGAGCTCTGGCGCGAGCAGGGCTGGACCGCGGTGACCATGCGGGCTGTCTGCGCGGGCGCCTCGCTCAACGACCGCTACTTCTACGAGGAGTTCGCCGACCGCGACGGCCTGCTGGTCGCGGCCTGGGAGCAGGTGCGCGACGACATGCTGTCCCGGCTCACCGTCGCCTTCGCCGAGAACATCGATCGGACGCCGCAGGAGATCGCGCGGATCGCGGCCGAGGTGGTGGTCACTCGGATGACCGAAGACCCGGACTACGCGCGCATCCTGCTGATGCACCACGGCGGCAGCACCGCGCTCGAGCAGTGCCGGAGCACGGCGCTACAGCTGACCGCTGGACTGGTTGTCGCTGCGGCACAACCGTTTCTGAAGCCCGATGTCGACCGGATGGGGCTGCGGATGGACGCCATCGTCGGCGTCGGCGGCTTCGTCGAACTGATCAGCGCGTGGCAGGCGGGCACCATCGACTGCGATGGTCAGGAGATCATCGACCAAACCGTGCGAATAGCAACCACTTTCGGCGCACGGTATCTCTCTGCGCCCTGAAATCGGCTGCGATGACCTGCGCCAGATAGTCCCTGATCGCCGTGCAGCGCAACGTGTTCCGGCTCGCGAGAATCGCCTGCTGCGCGCTGACCCGGTCGCCGCGCTCGCCAACGGTCAGCATCGCGGCGCGGCGCGGCGCAGCGCGGGCGACCGCATGACCAACGGCACGAGCGGATAGGCGAGGCGCATCTGCTTGCGCAAAGAGGACCATCGGCTCGACACCCCGGAGGCGCTGGCGCGCCTCAGTTCCGCAGGCCGACCGCTGTTCCACGTCGACATCTCCATCCAGGACGACGCCGACAGGCACCTGCCCGTAGGCGAGGTCGTTGAAATCTGCGCCCGCCAGCCCGGCCGGATGTCCGGCTACCTCGATGCCGGCAAGGACAAGGGCAGCGTCTGGGCCCCGAAAACCCTCGACTTCGTCGAAGCCCTCCCGCTCAACCCGTCCGGCAAAGTCGACAAGAAGGCACTGCGCGCACCGTACTGGGCGGGCCGGGCCCGACAAGTCAACTGACACTGCCGAATTGGATGTCCCTGATATGCCGTACAGCAGGGACATACCACTCCTACTCTTGATCTCGTGCGCCGGCTTCTCCCCCTCTTGCTGCTGTCCCTCGCCGCCTGCGGCTCCGAACCGGCCACGACGGCACCGCCCCCGACGACCACCACGGCCGCCCCGTACGTCCGCACACCGCTGGACTGCAGCAAGCTGACGGTCACCGCCCTGACCGTCGAACCCGGCATCGGCTACATCTTCGGCACCCACGCCGAATGGCTCCCCAAGGGCCAGTACATCCGCATCCGGGTAGCAATCACCAACACCGACAACACCTTCCACACCACCCGCCCTACCGACTACCAACTCGACGACGCCGCCGACCACCCCCACCAAACCAGCGTCGACGCAATGGAAATCAAACGCCAACCGAACGAGATCACCATCGGCGCAGGCAACCGCCTGGAAATGGACCTCTGGTACGACATCCCACTCGACACCGCCCCAAAACTCCTCCGCGACAACACCTGTACCACTCCCATCCCCCTCCCCGGCTGACGAGCGGGACGTCGCTGCGGCAACCGACCGTCAGGGAATGGGGATGCCGGACCAGAGTTCGCAGTGGTGGTTTCGGGCGGTGTCGGTGGTGGTGATCTTCTCCGGGTTGAGGACCAGGGACTGGTCGCCGGTGTGGCGGGGCCAGTCGGGGAGGCCGCGGGAGTTCGGGTCGCCGGTGTGGATGAAGGCGGACCAGTAGCGGATCATCTTGTCGGACAGGATCTTTTGGGCCGGTGTTGCCGGCGGGGTGGCGTGCGCCAAGTCGAACAGGTAGGGCAGTTCGAAGGCGTGTGACGCGCCGAGCGGGAACGGCGGCGGCGATGGCAAGCCGGGCAGGGGTGCCGCGTTCTGGTCGGCGAATTCGTAGGCGTAGACGGGGCCGGTGCGGACGAGGGATTTGGTCGCGTCGGCGATGGGACAGACGAAGATGTGGTCCGTCATGACCGCCGACCAGGCCAGCGCCGGTTGCGGATAGGCGTCCAGTGAATACCGGGCGGCCACGGCGTCGGCATGTGCGCCGAACGTCTGCAACAGCTGGGGGTATTCCTCGGCGGTAATCGTCCGGTTGGCCACGAAACTCGTGTACTCGTCGTGGTTCGCGCCGATCAACACCGGCACTTTCGCGGCTTTACCTTCCCGGAAAGCGGTCACCGGGTCTTCGGGCAGCAAGGGTTGGCCGAAGGCCGGGCTCGGCAGCCCGCTCCCGTCCGATCCGGTGTACTGCAACGTCGTCGCGGCAAGCTTGTCCGCGGGGATCGCGCGCAAGCACTGCGCGGTCGCGGCATCGGTGCCGGGGCAGCCGAGCGACGTCGCGTACTGCTCGCTCTTGTCGACCGCGGTCTGCCGGTCGACCTGCAGCTCGCAGGGCCCGCTCTCCAGAATCGCGCCCTGGAACAGCCGCTCCGACCGGGGCGACACCAGGTGATCACAGACCGACATCGCGCCTGCCGACTCACCGGCAATGGTCACCTTGGCCGGATCGCCGCCGAACGCGGCGATATTGTCATGCACCCATTGCAACGCCGCCTGCTGATCCAGCAGCCCGAAATTGCCCACCTGCCCGTCCTCGTGCGCCACCGCCGAGTGCCCGAGAAATCCCAGCGCACCCAGCCGGTAGTTGATCGTGACCACCACCAGGTCGCCGGTGTGCACCAGCCGCGACGGGTCGTACTCGGCACCGCTGCCGGAGACAAAGGCGCCGCCGTGGATCCACACCAGCACCGGCCGCCGCTGCGCGGCCGCACCGCTCGGCGTCGACACGTTCAGGAACAAGCAGTCCTCACTGCCACCGAGCTCGCCGGTCAGTTGGGGCTGAATACACTGCGACCCCGGTGTGGTCGCATCCCGCTCCTGGGTCCAGTGGGCTGGTGCCACCGGCGGTTTCCACCGCAACTCCCCGGTCGGCGGCGCCGCATAGGGAATCCCCGAAAACGATCGGGTGTCCCCCGCGAGCTTCCCGCGCACCGGACCGGACTGCGTCCCGACCACCACCGAGTCGGTCGCCGGTCGATCCTTCTCGTCGCCGCACGCGGTGACACCGCTGAACACCGCCGCCATCGCGGCGACGACCACCGCGACCCGCAATCCGCGTCTTCCCGCACACCACCGGAGCTTGTCAGCGTTCATCGCGGAGCCTCTCTGTCGCGGGCGGTCAGCGCTCAGTCGGCGGGATCGGTCGCCGGTTTCGCACCGATGAGCTCACCGAAAGTCTGCACGACCTGATCATGGTATTCCCGAACCAGTGTCTCGATCATGCCGATCGCGGGAAGGTCGATGTCGACCTCAGACTCCCAGATCTCCAGGAGATTGCGGCAGAGCACGACGTGTCCCGCAGGCGCTACCGGATCGTAAAAGGCCTGTCCCGCTTCGGGAATGGAGATCAGCATCTCGCCGACCGTGTTGAACAGGCTCAGGAATCCGGGCTTTCCGAGGGCGGCGAACATGCAGCGCAGCATGTGCAACTCGGCGGCCATGATCTCGGTCAGCTCGGATGTGTCCTCGCCGACCAGCAATTCGAGCCGGTCGAGCGCGTGCACGGCCCGCGACATGTCGTAGCGACGCGGCTCCGCGGCGACCGCGCGGATGGCCTGCATGACCAGCATGTGGTCGACGTCGATGATGTCGGCGAAGATCGTGGCGGCACGGTCGGGCACCCGATGGGCGAACCGGAACATGAAACGCCAGGTGTCGATGCCGCCGTAGAGCTGGATGTCGCGCACGAGATAGCCGAGACCGCGGCGCGCCTCGACGAAACCGAGCGCGGCCAGCCTGCCGAGGGCGCTGTTCGCGGTCGGCGTGCTGACGCCGAATTCGGCGGCCACCTGGCGCACCGACGGCAGCAGTTCACCGGGCTGGTAGCTGCCTGCCGCGATGCGATAGGCCAGCTGCTCGGTGATGTCGTCCACGACCGTTGGTGTTGCCACGCCGGGATTCTTCCAGCCTTCCGGTCGAGGCTGCGCCACCCGGGCCGCCGCGGACGAGCGAGCGGGCGGTGTCGCGCGACCCGCCCAGCTCGTCGTGGTCACCGGCGGAATCCCTATGCTCCCGACGCGAGTTCCCCGGCGACCACCTGCGACTGCTCGAAGCGGTAGTCGTCGAGCGGGAACTTGCGATTGCCGCGGCTGGCCTCGAAGAAGCCGGACGGACGCAGATAGGTGCTGTCCCCCTGCGAGTTTCGGTAGTAGGTCGGCACGTGCCCGTTGAGTTCGTTGAAGTAGAACCGGACCGCCTCGGCACGCTGCAACGTCTTGCGGTGGTAGGCGTCGTGCGCGTCCTGGCGCACCTCCACCGTGGTCGCGCCGCGGCGAATACCTTCCTTGATGGCGCGCACGGCGTGGTCGGCGGTCATTTCGACGAAGGCATGCCAGCCGCTGCCCGTCCACGAGTACGGCCCGACCAGCGTCCACCGGTTCGGCAGGCTCGGCACCGCAACGCTCTGGTACGCCTGCATGCCGTTCTCGGTGTAGAACTTGCCGAGATCGAATCCGTTGCGCCCCACGATGGTTCCCGGCCGATAGGTTTCCGGATCGGAGAACACCTCGTAACCCGTGGCGAGCACGATCATGTCGAACTTGTGCTCGACACCGTCGCGGGTCTTGATGCCGCGCGGGGTGATCTTCTCGATCGGGTCGGTGGTCAGCGTGACGTTGTCGCGGTTGAACGCCTTGAGGTAACCGTTGGACATGGTCGGGCGCTTGGCGACGACACCGAAGTTCGGCGCGAGCTGCGCCCGGGTGGCCGGGTCGTCGATGATCATCTTCAGGTATCGGCGATAGGCGGCGATGGTCCACCGGTCGAAGGCGGTGACGGTCGGGCGCACCACCCGCATCGGTGCCGCGACGGCGGCCCGCAGCACGAGGTCGGCCACGACGAGAACACCGCCGTGCACGGCCGCCTGTAGCCCTGGCACGCCCAGAACGCGCTGGCCGACGTTACGGATGGCGAAGTCCGGCTTGGGCAGCGACCACACCGGAGTGCGTTGGAAGACACCGAGTTCGGCGACCTCCGGCGCGATGGACGGAATGATCTGCACGGCACTGGCGCCCGTACCGATGATGCCGACCTTCTTACCGGCGTGGTCGTAGTCGTGGTCCCAGTTGGACGGGCGCTGGATCTTGCCCTTGAACGACTTCCAGCCCGCGATGCCCGGATCTTCCTTGGGCCGAACGAAAGCGCCGACCGCGCTGATCAAAAATCGCGCGGTAATGGTCTTTCCGTCGTCGGTGTGCAGCTTCCAGTAGCTGTTGGTGTCGTCCCACTCTTCGCGCAGCACGTTCGTGTTGAAACGCAAATGTGGATAGAGCCCGAACTTTCGAGCCACGTCCATGTGGTACTGCTTGACCTCGGCGCCGTACGGGAATACCCGGCTCCACTTGGAGTTGCGGGCAAACGAGTACTGGTAGGCAATAGCCGGAATATCCACGCCGAGACCGGGATAGGTGTTTTCCTGCCAGCTGCCGCCGACCTCGTCGGCCCGCTCGATGAGGACGAAGTCGCCGACCCCGGCCTGCTTCAGTTTCACGCCGGCCGCGAGTCCGCCCGGCCCGGCGCCGATTACCGCGACCTGATGATCGGGCGTGCTTGTCTCATTGGACAGAGGAGTCGAAAAGCTCACGGTCGTTGTCTTTCTCGTGACGGGTTGCTGGAAGCGATCGCGCCCGGGATATTCATCATCCACGGTCCGCCGGGTGGTCGACACCGTGGTCGGCCCGGAACGGCACCCGATCGGCGAGGCGGTCGAGCCGGTCGAGCAGGCCGTTGTCCGCGACGGCGGCATGGATGTCGGGTTTGGCCGCCGCGGTCATCAACGCACGCACCGGTCCGGGGAACCAGCGGGCGAGCGGGTAGGAGATCCGGGCCTCCAGGCGGATGGGCTCGACGGCGACGTTGCGCCGGATGGCCCGCACGATGATGCGGCCCGCCTTGTCCGGGTGCATGCCGAGCAGCGCTTGTCCTTTGAGCATCGTCTTGCGGGTGGTCGAGGATCGCTCCTCGTCCAGCACGGACGACATGCGGGCCGTCGCCGAGAGGTTGGTGGCGATCAGGCCGGGACAGACTGCGGTCACGCCGATCTGGTGCGCCGCCAACTCGGCCCGCAGGCATTCGCTGAAATGCTTCACCGCGTACTTGCTGATGCTGTACGGCGCGGTGTACGGGGCGGCGGCGAACGCCGCCATGGACGCCACGTTCACCAGGTGGCCGCCGCGGCCGCGTTCGACCATCTGCGCGCCGAAGATGCGGCAGCCGTGGATCATTGCCATCAGATTGATGTCGATGATGCGCCGCAGGTCCGCCATCGGGACGTCCAGGAACGGCCCGCCGACGAGGATGCCCGCGTTGTTGACCACCACGTCGGGCACCCCGTACGTGCTGCGGATCTCCTTGCCGAAGTCCTCGAGTGCGGCGGTGTCGGCCACATCGAGCCGATACGCCACGGCGAGACCGCCGAGCCGGCGGATTTCCGCGACGGCGTCCTGCGCGGAGTCCAGATCGATATCGGCGACAACGACTTCCGCGCCGACGCCGGCCAGCGCCTTGGCGGTGCCGCGGCCGATACCGCTGCCCGCGCCGGTGACCACCGCGATGCTCGGATAGAAGGGTTTCATGTTCGTCCTCGATTCGACGGGGTGTTATGCGACGCGGGTGCGGCGGGTGAACCGGCGCTTGGCCGACGCCCGCTGCACCGCACCGTTGAGGGTGCGCTGGTTGAACGCGCCGATCTCGCCGATCGCCTGCCTGGCGTCCGGCAGCAGGTCGGCGGCGGCGTGGAAGACGTGAATGCCCTTGTCCCAGACCTGCATCGTGCAGGGCACCCCGGCTTCGGCGCAGCGTTCGGTGAGCGCCTCGGCGTCCGCGCGCAGCACCTCGGTGGCGCCCACCTGGATCAATACCGGTGGCAGGCCGGTGAATTGGTGGTTGACCGGCGACCACTTCGGGTCGAGCACACCGTCCACCAGCATGCCGAGCCGCACCGGGAGCGCCAGCGCGGCAGCGCTGAGCATCGGATCGCGCCGGTCGTTGGGGTGCGCGCTGCGGCGGGTCGAGTCGTAGTCGGCCCACGGCGCGATCGCCACGATCGCGCCCGGCATGGGCAGCCCGCGCTCGCGCGCGGCCAGCACAAGCCCGAAAGTCAGTCCGCCACCGGCGGAATCACCGGCGACGACGATGCGCTCGGCCGGAAAGCCTTGCGACAGCAGCCATTCGTAGGATTCGACGCAGTCCTCGATGGTCTCGGCCAGGTGCGCCTTCGGCAGTTGCCGATAGTCGACGTTGAACACCGGCATGCCGCTGTCCCTGCCGATCCGCGCGACCAGCCGGCGATGCGAGTTCAGGCCGCACGCCACCAGGCCGCCGCCGTGGAAGTAGAGGATGGCGCTGTCCTTCACCCGCGTCGGGTCCGGGATGTCGCGATGCCACACCCACTCCGCCCGGAACCGGTCGAAAAGCATTGACCGCCGGACTGTTCCGCGCGGCGGCAGCAGCAGCGCGGCCAGCGGATCGAGCAGGTTGCTGAGGTGGAAATTACGCACGTCGCGGTAGGGAATCCCGCGGCCGACGAGAGCCACGATCACATTCATCCCCAGCCGCAGCGTCGCATAGGACAGCGGGTGCGCGATGCGCAGCACGAGGCTCGCGCGGCGTGGCAGTTCGATCGTCACAGACGAGGCGGGAGGCCGGGCCAGGGCCCGTGGCGCGGTCGGCATGTGCGTCTCCTTCTTCCCGGCAGCATTGCCGTTGTCCCCACTGTGTAACACAGTGTAGGTTGTCTGGGACAGTAGCACGAGGGCGTGCCGTCAGGAACCGAGGTAAGAGATGACCAAGTTCGATGACAAGCTGGTGATCGTGACCGGCGCGGGCAGCGGCATCGGCCGGGCCACCGCCATCAGATTCGCGAAATACGGTGCCCGCGTGGTGGCCAGCGATCTGAACAAAGACACCGCACAGGACACGGTCGCCACGATCGAGGCGGCAGGCGGGCGCGCGCTCCCCTACGCGGTCGACGTCTCAGACGATGCGGCTATGACCGCCTTCGCCGCCACGGTCTACGACGCACACGGTGCGCCGGATGTCCTGATCAACAACGCGGGCTACACCACGGCCGGACCGTTTCTCGGGCACAGCGTCGCGGACTGGGACCGGATCATGGGCGTGAACTTCTGGGGAGTCGTGCACGGCAGCAAGCTGTTCGGGCGTCAGATGATCGATGCGGGGCGCGGCGGGCGCATCCTGAACGTGACCTCACCCGCGGCGGTGCTGCCGATCCCACTCAGCACCGCCTACTGCACCAGCAAGGCCGCCGCACAGATGCTCACCGAGTGCTTGCGGCTCGAGTTCGCCGGTACCGGCGTCGGCGTCACGGCAGTACTGCCCGCGTTCATCAACACCGGGTTCTATCCCAACGCACAGATCGTCGGCCTGGACGAGCAGCAGGGCATTCGCGGCAGAAACATCTCGGTGCTCGCCGCAGGCCTGGTGGCCCGCAGCCCGGAAACGGTGGCGCACAATATTGTTCGGATCGCCGAGCGCAATCCCGCGGTCGCGCCGACCCCCTTCGAGGCGCGACTGGCGTGCACGGCGGGCCGGGTTTCGCCCGGCGGCGCGCGCCTGGCCGCCCGATTCATGGACATCGAGGGACTGCTCGGCACCGCCGAACGTTTCGTACCCGATGCGATTCTGCGACGGCTCGATGCGGCGGCCGCCCGAGCGGTAGCCGCGCGCGACTGAACTCGGCTGCTCCATAAACGCCGATCTGCCGCGGGAGACGGCTCCTGACCCTCAGGAGCCGCTGCCGGTGGACGGGCGCGAGCGCCGCCACTCGCCACAAGGCATGGTCGACGTCGGGGCGGTCCGCGCCGTTTCGGGCGCAGCCCTGAGCCGTGTAGCCGTGCCGGTCGTAGCCGAACCTGCCGAAGCCGTCCGCCCCATCGACTCCATCGACCTCTTGTTCACCGCGAACGCGCACACCGCGTTCGGATTCGACATAAACCCTTCCCACCGGAAGCTTTTCCTGTCGCGGCAAGGCATCTAATGCATTGGGTTGCAGTGGTTTTCAGCCAGCAACCGCTATATATCCAATTTATCCGAAACGAATCCGTTTCCGCCTCAGGGGAATCCCCCATTTCACCATCCATCGTGGGACGTACCCTTCCGATGGATCACACGGCCGGGCAACCCGTCGGCCACGTTCCATGACTCGACTCGCACGCCGCTTCGCCCCCCACACGGCTATTACGTCCGATCGGTCGGACTTATTGCGATAGGATGTCGACATGACGAACAGGCACCCCGCCGACGGGCGCCGAGCACGCGGCGAACGATCCAGAACCGCCGTGCTGGACGCGGTGGTCTCGATGGCCTCGGTCGCCGGACTCGGCGCGCTGAGCATGGGACAGGTCGCCGCCGAGGCAGGCGTGAGCAAGTCCGGCCTGTTCTCGCTGTGGCGCGACAAGGAAGAGCTGCAACTCGCGGCCATCGAGCGGGCGCGAGCACAGTGGGCGGAAATGGTCGTCGCGCCCGCACTCAAAGCCCCGGCGGGCGTGGGCCAACTCTGGGCGTTGCACCAATCGCGCCTCTCGTTCTACACCGACCTGGTGCTGCCCGGCGGCTGCTTCTTCGTGGCCATCCAGCACGAATTCGACGACCAGCCCGGGCCGGTACACGATCTGCTCGTTACCCTGGCCCACGAGTGGGATGCGTTCGTGCACTCCATCATTCGCACCGCACTCGACACCGGAGAGCTGCGTCCGGACACCGACCCCGGCGTCCTCGCCTTCGAGCTCGACGCACTCGGCTTCGCCGCGGTCACCCGCGCCAGGCTGCTGGATCGCGACGCCGCGTTCGCCCAGGCCCGCGCCGCCATGCTCGGCCGACTGCGGGCGTACTGCACCGATCCGTCGATCCTGCCCAAGTCATAAACTTGCGGACATCCGGATAGCCGCCTGATCGATCCGGCTTGGCGAGAGCGTATGTTGCGTAGGTAATTTCCCTGCCGCGAACAGGCAGAAGGGTGGTGCGAGGGTGCAGGCCGAGTCAGCGAGACCCGCCGATCGGGTTCCCGCTATTTCGCCGGATTCGACCAGGCTGCGGACGTTTTCGACCAGCAGACCGCCGGGCCTGCGCTGCGTCGGTCAGATCGATCTCTCGACGCACGACGCGTGGGAGACGGCCCTGGCCGAGCTACCCGGCACCCCCGACATCCACCTGGAATTGTCCGAGCTCACTTTCATCGACACGCACGGCACGCTGATACTGGTGGAAGCGACGAACCAGGCGGCGCAGGGACGCCGGGTCGTGCTGCACAACCCGCCCGAGACCCTGGTCCGCATCCTGGAGCTGTTCTGGCCGTCGCTCCCCACAATCGAGGTAGACCGCCCATGACCGCCGCCACCACCGCCGGACCACCCCACACCGATCCCTTCGTGCATCCGGCTCTGTTCTACCGCGACACCGATGAGTACCTGGCGGGCACCGTCGGGTTCATCCGAGAAGGCTTGGCCAACAACGAACCTGTCGCGGTGTCGGTCCCCGGACCGAACCTGGAATTGATTCGCGCCGAACTCGGGGGCGACGCCGACGCGGTAAAGCTGATGGACATGACCGTCGAAGGCCGCAACCCCGGCCGGATCATTCCCGGCGTGCTCCGCGCCTTCGCCGACACCTATCCGGCCGGACGGGTGCGGATCATCGGCGAACCCATCTGGGCGGGCCGTTCCGCGACGGAGTATCCGGCCTGCGTCCAACACGAGGCGCTGATCAACGCCGCGTTCACCGGTCGCGCGGTCACCATCCTGTGCCCCTACGACACCGAACGCCTCGACCCGACCGTGCTGGTCGACGCGCACGCCACCCACCCGACCCTGATCGACCGCAGCGGCGAACGACCGAGTAGCGCCTACGATCCCGACCGCATCGTCGCCTCGTACAACAAACCGCTGTCCCCACCGCCCGCGATCGCCCGCGTCTTCGCCTTCGATGCCACCTCGCTCACCGAAACCCGGCACCGGGCAGGCGAATACGCCCGCCAGGCGGGCATGCTCGAGGACCGCATCATCGATCTGGAACTGGTCGTCGCCGAAACCATCACCAACTCGGTGGTGCACGGCGGCGGCAGCGGCGCCCTGGCCCTCTGGATCGACGGCAGGCAACTGCGCGCCCAGGTCCGCGACGCGGGCCACATCACCAACCCCCTGGCGGGCCGGGTACCACCGAAACCCTTCCAATTCGGCGGCCGCGGCCTGCTTCTCGTCAACCACCTCACCGACCTGGTCCGCATCCACACCGGCGTACACGGCACCACCATTCAGATGGACATGCGCCTGACCTGAGCGGCCGGATTCCGCGTGGCAGCCGAAAAGCCAACCGGTGCGTCACTTTCCGGTGAAGTTCGCCTTCCGGCGCTCGACGAACGACTGGACACCCTCCGCGCCGTCGGCGGTCGCGAACAGCTTGGTGACGTCGCCGACCAGGTGTTCGGCGGCGGCGGCGTTGCCTTCGTCGCGGGCTCGGTGGGCGGAGGCGAGGATGGTGCGGACGCCCAATGGTGCTGAGTCCTCGGCGATTTCGGTGGCGAGGGTGCGTGCTGCGGCCAGCGCCGACTCGGCATCGGGCGTGACCTGCTGGATCAGGCCGATCCGGTGGGCCTCGGCGGCGTCGAATTCGGCGCCGGTGAGGATCCAGCGCATGGCGTTGCCCCAGCCCGCTTCCCGCCAAAACCGCAGTGTCGCACCGCCGAACGGGCAGATGCCGCGCCGGACCTCCAGCTGACTGAATCGGGAACCCTCGGCGGCGATCCGGATGTCGGCGGCCAGCAGCAGTTCGATGCCGAGCGTCATGCACCACCCCTGGGTCACCGCGATCACCGGCTTGGTCCAGTTGTAGTTCAGCCGCCACGGGTCGAGACCGTCCTCGGGATAGCTGATCGCGCCCGTCGCCAGCGCGGGCGCGGCGTCGACCAGGTCGAGGCCCGCGGTGAAGTGGTCGCCGTTCCCGTACAGGACACCGGCGCGCAGCTCGTCGTCGTGCTCGAGCAGGGCGTACGCGCGGGAGAGCTCGGCGAGCATGTCGAGGGTGAAGGCGTTGCGCTTCTCGGGGCGGTTGAGTCCGATGAGCAGGACATGTCCGTCGCGTTCGACGGTAACGGTGTCGGCCATGAGCTCAGTCAACAACAGGACTATTAATTATGCAATAGTCCATAATCAGTATCAGGTCGGCCGCTCAGGCACCGGATTCGACGTGAATCTCGCCCGCCAGCCGCTGGAAGGTGCTTGCGACGTACTCGATTCGCGCGTCCTCGAGCTGGGGCCGCGGGTAGGTGGAGCGGAAGATCGCCTCGCCGTCGAACATGTGCACAATCGAGGTCGCCAGCAGGCGGGCGATATCGGGCGGGACGGCGGGCGACAGCGCCGCGATCGCGACCCGCTCGACATCATCGAGCAGCGCCTCGGCGACCGGGGCGAGCCTGGCCCGCAGCTCCGGCTCGGTGCGCGCGGCGACGAGCAGCTCGAACCAGACCGTGTTGGTTTCCTGGCGGATCTGATTGCGGGCACGGTGCAGGATATGCGTCAAATCCAGTGGCTGGCCGGTGTTTTCGCGCGGATGGATATTGTCGAACGCGCGCATGTGCCTGCGGCCGACCTCTTCGGCGGCGGCCACGACCAGGTCGGTGCGCGAGTCGAAGTGCCGGAAGATGCCGCCCTTGGACACGCCTGCCCGGCGGCTGATCTCGCCGAGCGAGGCGTTGTGGTAGCCGACCTCGGCGATGGCCTCGATGGTGGCCTCGACAAGTTTGCCGATCGTGGCGGCGCGGCGCTGGGCTTGGGTGCGGCGCGGCTCGGTCACCGCACCTGGGACCTGAGGAAGCGTCCGGTGCGGTCGGTGCCGAGGAGCGGCGCGGGCGTGCCGTCGCCGAAGACGTACTTGCCGCCGATGAAGACGGCCGAGACCGCCCCGTCATTGCGATTCACCATGCGGGACAGGTTGTCATACTGCGCGACCGTGCTTTCGGCATAGGCGTCCAGCGAGGCATCCAGATGTGCGGGGTCGATGATCACCAGATCCGCCCGGTCACCCTCGCGCAGGTGACCCGCGTCGATGCCGTACCAGTCGGCGAGCTCACCGGTGAGCCGGTGCACCGCGCGTTCCAGCGAGATGAACGGCGCGCCGGACTGCTCGGCGTCGCGCACGCGGCGCAGGAAGCGGAGCCCGAAGTTGTAGAACGCCATGTTCCGCAGGTGCGCGCCCGCGTCGGAAAAGCCGAGCTGCACACCGGGATCCGCGCCGAGCTTGGTCAGGAACTTCGGCCGATGGTTGGAAATCGTGGTGCGCCACCGCAATTTGGTGCCGTGTTCGACCACCAGGTCGAGGAACGCGTCCACCGGATGCACGCCGCCACGATCGAGACCGACCTGCCCGAACGTCTGGCCGACCACGGAATCGTCCGGGCAGGCGACGATCTCGGCGTCGAAGAAGTCGCGATGCCAGACCCGCATCCCGAACTTCGAGTCGTAGTCCTTGCGGAACTGTCGCCGATAGGACTCGTCTTGCATCAGCGCGTTGCGCTCGACCTGGTCGGCGAGGTGCAGCGCCGCGGCGCCCGAGCCGAACTCCTCGAAGATCACCAGGTCGATGCCGTCGGCGTACACCTCGAACGGCACCGGCAGGTGCTGCCAGCGGAAGTCGCCGCCCAGCGCGTTCAGTACGCGCGCGATCGGCCCCATGATGTAGACCAGGGCCGGGTTCGCCTTGATGTCCGCGGCCGACAGCAGCGTGGTCTTCAAATTTTTGCGGAAGATGCCCAAGCTGCTCAGCGTCATCGCGGCGATGCTGCGCACCGAGGCGATGTCGGGACCGGCCTGCAGAACGCGCCGACGCCGACGCAGAATCGCGTTGAGGCGACGCCGTTCCCGGGCCTTGGCGTAGGTGGACGGCAGCGTGCGTGAGCGACAGGTGTCACCGTCGACCTTGTCGAAAAGCAGCTGCTGGGCCGACATTCCGACGAAGCCGGCATCGAGCGCGTCATTGAGCGCCGATTCCATGGCCGCCTGCTCGGCCGCCGTGGGACGGACATCCTTGCGGGTGGCGCGATCGAGTCCCATCAGCGCCGTGCGGACATCCGAATGGCCAAGCATCGCAGCGATATTCGGACCGAGCGGCAGCTCCTCCAGCGCCGCGATGTACTCGCGCGCCGAGTGCCAGGTCTTGGTCTCCTCGATGGCCTCGATCACGTGCCGCCGCGGGATGGCCTCGACCCGGCCGAACAGATCGCCCGCCTCGACCGCCCCGACGTGCACGGTCGACAGCGAGCACGACCCGAGCAGCACCGTCGTCATGCCGTGCCGCACCGACTCGGCGAGCTCGGGCGTCTTGAGCACCTCGACGTCGTAGTGGGTGTGGATGTCGATCATGCCGGGGACCACCCATTTGCCCGCGGCGTCGATGACATTCGGGCAGCCCGTCTCGTCGAGCGGCTCCGCCGATACCGCGACGACCCGATCGCCGCGAAGGCCGAGGTGGCGCGTGCCGGAGGGCGAACCGGCGCCGTCGAACCAGCGCCCGGCCTTGATGATCGTGTCGTAGCTCACTCCTACATTGCAACCGATCGGTTGCTAACCGTCAAGGGTCAGTTCTCACACCTCACCGCGATGACCGGCGAGAAATGATTTGCTGCTCCGTAACTTCTGGCTCGCTACGCCGCAACCAATACCCGCCATTCTTAACCAGCAAATGTAGGAACAGGGAAGTAGCATTTCCGACCCAATTGTCCGAATAGTTGCTGAATATGATGAGCGGGCGCAACTTTCTCGGCGAATACCCCCTGTGTTTCCCACATTCGTAGCAATGAGATGGAGGGGCCATGCCCACGCTCACACCGGGACGTGCCGATCATCCGCTCGCACTGCCCACCGAGACGGAGATCGCCGAGGTACGCGCCGTCGTCGCGGACGCCGGGCTGATCGCGCCGACAACACGTTTCGTCTACGTCGGACTGGACGAGCCGGACAAATACGAGGTCTACCGGTGGTCCGGTGCGTTGGATCGCCGCTTCCGGGTGCTGCTGCACGACATCGACCGTCCGAACGCCATCGATCTGCTCGTGTCGCTCGGCCGTCGAACGGTGCTGTCCCAGCGCAGACTGGACGCGGTCGTCGACGGTCAACTGCCCGTGCTCGACGAGGAGTTCGAGCTGGTCGAGGCGGTGTTGTCGACCGACCCCGGTTGGCTGGCCGCGCTGGCCGCCCGCGGGCTCGACGTCGCGCAGGTGCGCGTCGCCCCGCTGTCGGCGGGCGTGTTCGACTACGCGGGCGAGGAAGGCCGCCGCATTCTGCGCGGCTTGGCGTTCCATCAACAGCACGAGAAGGACCATCCCTGGGCACATCCGGTCGACGGGCTGGTGGCGTTCGTCGACGTGATGACCCGCGAGGTGTTGCGGGTGCTCGACACCGGGCCGGTCGACGTGCCGCAGGAATCCGGAAACTTCGATGACCCCGCCGTCACCGGCCCGCCGCGCACCACACAGCAACCGATCGAGATCACCCAGCCGGACGGACCGAGTTTCACCGTGCACGGGAATCTCGTCGAATGGGAAAAGTGGTCGGTGCGAGTGGGTTTCGATGCGCGCGAGGGACTTGTGCTGCACCAGATCGGCTTTCACGACCATGGCCGGACCCGGCCGATAATCCACCGCGCGTCCATCGCGGAAATGGTGGTGCCCTATGCCGATCCGTCGCCGATCCGCTCCTGGCAGAACTACTTCGACACCGGCGAGTACCTCGTCGGACGCTACGCCAACGCGCTCGAGCTCGGCTGCGACTGCCTCGGCGACATCACCTATTTCGACGCCGTCATCGCCGACGAGACCGGCAACCCGCGCATACTGCGCAACGCGATCTGCATGCACGAGGAGGACTTCGGCGTGCTGTGGAAGCACACCGACCTGTGGACCGGGTCGCGCGAGGTGCGCAGGCAACGCAGGCTGGTGATCTCGTTCTTCACCACGGTGGGCAACTACGACTACGGCTTCTTCTGGTACCTGTACCTCGACGGCACCATCGGCTTCGAGGTGAAGGCGACCGGAATCGTCTTCACCGCAGCCTATCCCGGCCTCGACCACCCGTTCTCCACCCAGGTGGCGCCCGGTCTCGGCGCGCCACATCACCAACATCTGTTCAGTGCGCGCCTGGACATGATGGTCGACGGGCATCGCAATCGCGTCGAAGAGGTGGACAGCGTCCGTGTGCCGATCGGCCCGGACAACCCGCACGGCAACGCTTTCACGCTGCGGCGCACCACGCTCGCCCGCGAATCGACGGCGCAGCGGCTCGCGGACAACCGCGTCGGCCGCACCTGGCGCATCAGCAATCCCGACGTACGCAACCGCCTCGGCCTGCCCGTCTCCTACGCGCTTTACCCCGAGGGCAAGGAAACGCTGCTCGCCGACGACGCGGCACCGATCGCCAAGCGGGCCGCCTTCGCGACGAAGAGCCTCTGGGTCACCCGCTACGATCCCGCACAGCGTTATGCCGCAGGGGATTTCGTGAACCAGCACCCGGGCGGCGCCGGTCTTCCGGAGTACGTCGCCGCCGATCGACCGCTCGACAACGAGGACCTGGTCGTGTGGCACACGTTCGGCCTCACCCATTTTCCGCGACCGGAGGACTGGCCGATCATGCCGGTCGACTACACCGGATTCGTGCTGAAGCCGGTCGGCTTCTTCGACCGCAATCCCACCCTCGATGTGCCGCGCACCAGCCACGGCGCGGCATCGACCAGTTGCTGCCATGGAGCTCCCGATGACTGAATCAGCCACTGCCGGTGCACGATTACGCGGTTCGATCGGGGTGACGGGGATCGTGTTCCTCGTCATCGCGGCCGCCGCCCCGCTGACCGCCGTCGGCGGCGCGCTGCCGCTGATGATCGGGCTCGGCAACGGGGCGGGCGCGCCGACGGCTTACCTCGTGGCGGCGGCCGTCCTGCTCGTCTTCAGCGTCGGATACGCCGCGATGAGTGGCCATGTGGACGAGGCGGGTGCGTTTTACGCCTACGTCCGCAGCGGTCTCGGCGTCAGCGCCGGAATCGGCGCGGCCGGGCTGGCGTTGCTCACCTACACCGCCATCCAAGCCGGAATCTACGGACTGGCGGCATCGACTGCCGAAGAGCTCGTCGTGCACTACGGCGGGCCCGACTTACCTTGGTATATCTACGCTTTCGCGCTGCTGGCGGTCGTCGCGGTGCTCGGCTATCGCAACATCGAGCTCGGCGCGAAGGTTCTCGGCGTGCTGCTCGTGGTCGAGATCGGCATCATCGTCGCGTTGTCCGCCGCCGTGCTGATACACGGTGGCGCGCACGGCATCGACACCGTCTCCTTCAGTCCGTCGGCGTTCTTCGACGGCTCGCCCGGCGTGGCATTGATGTTCGCCATCGCGTCGTTCATCGGCTTCGAGGCCACCGCGATCTACGGCGAGGAGACCCGCGACCCGCGCCGCACCATCCCGCGGGCCACCTACCTCGCGGTGCTCACGATCGGCGCGCTGTACGCGCTGGCCAGCTGGGCGGTGGTGCTCGCGTTCGGCAGCGACGACGTCGCGGCGGCCGCGGGCAACGATCCCGAAGGACTGACCTTCACCGCCGCGCGGCTGTTTCTCGGCGAAGCCGCCGCCGAGCTCATGTCGATCCTGCTGGTGACCAGCCTGTTCGCCGCCCTGCTCGCCTTCCACAACGCGATCTCCCGCTACGGCTACGCACTGGCCCGCGACGGCGTCGGCCACCCGGCCCTCGGCCATATCCATCCGCGCCACGGCTCCCCGCACAAGGCGTCACTCGCCCAAACCCTGTCGGCGGCACTGGTCGTCGGCACGTTCGCCCTCGCGGGCGCGGCCCCGGTGCGGCAGCTGTTCACCTGGATGTCCGGCCTGGCCACGGTTGCCATCCTGCTGCTGATGCTGCTCACCAGCGTCGCGGTCATCGCCTTCTTCCGCCGCACCGGACTGGACCGCAGGCGCTGGCACACCGTGCTCGCACCGGCGCTCGGCACGGCCGGGTTATTTGTGGTAACAGCCCTGGTCATCGGCAATTTCACCACCTTGGTCGGCAGCTCGGCGATCGTCGCGACCACCCTGCTGGCCCTCGTCGCGGCGACCTTCGGTGTCGGCGTCGCCATCGCCCAGAAACGGCGGGCGACAACCGCTGCCAGCTAACGATTCGGCGTGGCGTGCGGCCGACTCGGTAGCGCGCGGACCCGACTCGGGACACACTTGACGGCGTGAATCGCATGCCATTCGGGCCGATCGCCGACGACCGGGCCGGTCCGCGGTGACCGCCCTCGCCCGCGGCGAGAACCGGCCCGCGCCCGCCGACCGGATGACCGTCACCGTCACCTGCGCGGCCGGCGTCGACGTCTCCGCGCTGCTGCTCAACGCCGACGGCCGGGTCCGGACCGACGCCGACTTCGTGTTCTTCAATCAGCCGGTCGGTCCCGGCGTCACCTATCGGCACGGCAGCGGTCGTGGCGACATGGTCGACGTGCAGACCAGCGCGCTGCCACCGGATGTCGACAAGGTGGTGGTCACCGCCAGCCTGGACGGCAGCGGGCCGCCCACCTTCGCCGCCGCGGGCACGCTGCTCGCCACGATCGGATCCGATTCGGGGGCACTGACTTTCCCGATGGACGGGCTCACCACCGAAACCGCCGTGGTGTGCGTGGAGATCTATCGCCGCGGTGGCGCCTGGAAGGTGCGCGCGGTCGGCCAGGGTTACGACAACGGGCTGGCCGGCATCGCGACGGCGTTCGGCGTGAACATCGACGACGAGCCCGAGGCGGCCGCCGCGCCGAATCCACCTGCCGCCGCACCGGTTTCGGCACCCACCTACGCACCGCAGGCCGCGCCGAACTACCCGCCGCCTGCCCAGAACTACCCGCCGCCCGCTCCCCCGCCGTCGTACCCGTCGGCCCCCGCATACTCGCCGCCCGCACCATCATCACCTCAGCAAGGAGCACTGCCGATGCAGAGCGAACTGTTCAACCCGAACCACGCCGAGGTCAACGGCGTCGGCATCCAGAAGCAGGGCGGCAAGATGATCAAGGTCGCCGTCAACGGCGAGGTGCTGGCCCGGGCCGGTTCCATGGTCGCCTACCAGGGTGACATGCAGTTCAAGGCGCTCGGCTCCGGCGGCATCGGCCGCGCCATCACCCAGCGGCTCACCGGTGAGGGCGTGCCGCTGATGAACGTCTCCGGCCGCGGCGACCTGTTCCTCGCCGACAGCGCCGCCGACGTGCACATCATCGACCTCGACGGCAGCGACGGTCTCACCATCAACGGCTCCAACGTGCTCGCCTTCGACACCAGCCTGTCCTACCGGATCGCCCGGGTGCAGGGCGCGGCCGGCATCGCCAGCAACGCCGGGCTTTTCAACTGCGTGTTCACCGGGCGCGGCCGGATCGCCATCACCACGCACGGGTCGCCGGTGGTGCTCCAGGTCGACCAGCCGACCTACGCCGATCCGCAGGCCGCGGTGGCGTGGTCGTCGAGCCTGCAGACCGGGATCAAGCGCAACGATTCCTTCGGTCTCGGCCGGTTGATCGGCCGCAGCACCGGAGAAGGACTCACGCTCGCCTTCTCCGGACGCGGCTTCGTCATCGTGCAGCCCTCGGAGTTGCCGCCCGGCGGGCTCATCGGCGGCACCGGCGGCGGCCAGCAGGCCGGACAGAGCGGCGGCGCGCTCGGCGGATTGTTCGGATAGTGAAACACCTGCGCGCCGCGATTGACCCGGCGCGCATGGTCCGCGATGATCCCTATCACCTCGCATTCTCCAGTTTCTCGCGACGAGGTACTCCTATTCACCCTGGCATTCGGCACCAAGCGTGGCGGCAAGGCGAAGAGAGGCCTGAAATTGATGAGCAGCAAGCGTTTTAGAGAGTGGTCGGCAAGATTCGCGGTACTCACCGGGGTCGCAATTGCCGGATTCGCAATGACAGCAACCGCACAGGCCGAACCGCTATGGCCCGGCGGACCGGACATTCCCGGCGTTCCTGCCATCATTCAGCCGCCGCCGCCCGCACCGGTCTACGCGCCGTGCACCGCGGCGAAGACACGCGCGTGCATGCGGCTGTCGACCAAGGAAATGTGGCTGATGGAGGACGGCAAGACCATCTATGGTCCGCAGCCGATCGAGATCGGCAGGCCGGGATACGAATCGCACGTCGGCGTCTTCAACGTCGCTTTCAAGCGCGAACATTTCTGGAGCACAATGCACAACGCGCCGATGGAGTGGGCCGTCTTCTTCGACGGCGATATCGCCACCCACATCGGACCGCTCGATTCCAACTCGCACGGATGCATTCGGATGAACCCGGACGCCGCGGAGGCCACTTACCGCCACCTCGAGCCCGGTGATGTCGTCCAGGTCGTGGAGTGATCCGGTAACTCCATTCATCGCATAAACGGGATGCCCAGCACGGGCATCCCGTTTTTGTTTGCCCGATCCCGCCGCGGATCGATCCGATCCGGTCAGCGAACCGGAGGGTTCCGGCAAGGGTGATCGGCTCCCCAGAATTGCGCCAGGGCTGCTGACGTGGCCGTGGGCAATGGAGGGTAGCGGGATGCCAGACGACTTCGGGCGAGGCAAGCAGGGTGCGGCACGGACCGATGCGGCGAGCGAGCCGAGCGGACCGAAGGCGCCCTCGATCGCTCTGCCGAAGGGCGGCGGCGCGATCAAAGGGATCGGGGAGAAGTTCGCGGCGAATCCGGTGACCGGGACCGGCTCGCTGACCGTCCCGATCAGTGTGAGCCCCGGCCGCGGCGGTTTCGGGCCGCAACTGTCGCTCGGCTACGACTCGGGGTCGGGCAACGGCCCGTTCGGGTTGGGCTGGAGTCTGGGGCTGCCCGCGATCACCCGCAAAACCGACAAGGGCCTGCCGAGATACGACGATGCCGGCGATTCGGATGTGTTCATTCTGTCCGGCGCGGAGGATCTGGTCCCCGTTCTGGTTGAACGACAAGGGAATTGGGTTCGCGAAGAGCTGCCGATCCGCACCGTAGGCGGGAACGACTACCGCGTTCAGCGCTACCGGCCGCGCGTCGAAGGGCTGTTCGCGCGCATCGAGCGCTGGACAAATCTCGCCGACGCGCGCGACGTGAGCTGGCGTTCGATCTCCCGGGACAACGTCACCACCTGGTACGGCCGCGACGCTCGGTCACGTATCGCCGATCCTGCGCATCCGCAACACATCTTCAGCTGGTTGATCTGCCTGAGCTACGACGACAAAGGCAACGTCATCAGTTACGAGTACAAATCCGAGAACAACGAGCAGATCCCGGCCGGCCAGGCCAGCGAACTGCCGCGCGAGCGCCGGGCCAACCGATACCCGAAGCGAATTCGCTACGGAAACCACACGCCGTACTTCCCTGCGCTCGACCCAATAGCCGCCTGGCCGACGCCGCCCGCCGACGACCAGTGGTATTTCGAGCTGGTCTTCGATTACGGCGAACACGATCTCGCGCACCCGCTGCCCGCCGACGGGCCGGGCTGGGGTAATCGGCCGGACCCGTTCTCGTCCTACCGCTCCGGTTTCGAGGTGCGCACCCACCGACTGTGCCGGCGCGCCTTGATGTTTCATCATTTTCCCGGCGAAGCCGAAGTCGGCGCCGACTGCCTGGTCCGTTCCACCGACTTCGGCTACGCCCATGACGCCGACCCGGCCGACGAGCGCAATCCGATCTACGCCCAACTCGTTTCGGTCACCCAGCGCGGTTACCGGCGGCAGGATGAGGGATACCGCAGCAGGGCGCTGCCGCCGGTCGAATTCGGCTACAGCGAGGCGCGGATTCACAGCGAGCTGCGCGAACTCGACCGGGACAGCCTGTCGGGCTTGCCGATCGGCTTGGACGGTATCGGATATCAGTGGGTCGATCTCGACGGTGATGGCGTCGCGGGCGTCCTCACCGAGCAGGGCGGCGGCTGGTTCTACAAGCGAAACCTGATTCCTGCCAACGCGGTTGGTCACACCGGAAATGCTCGCCTCGGGGCACCTGAGCTCGTCGCGTCGCTGCCCGCAGCCTCGCCGGCCGCCGGCGCCCGATTCGTCGACCTGGCAGGTGACGGGCGACCCGACGTCGTACGGTTCGACGGACCCGATCCGGGCTTCTACGGACGCACCGACGACAGTTGGTCGCCGTTCACACTGTTCGACCAACTGCCCAACCAGAATTGGCACGACCCGAATCTGCGCTTCATCGATCTCGACGGCGACGGCCGTTCCGATGTGCTGATCGCCGAGCAGGACGCCCTCGTCTGGTATCCGTCGCTCGGCGAGGACGGGTTCGGCCCGGAACAGCGCGTCGCCACCGGAGGGGACGAAAACCGCGGTCCTGCGGTGATTTTCGCCGACGGCGAGCAGACCGTCCAGCTCGCCGACATGACCGGCGACGGCCTCATCGACCTGGTCCGGATCCGCAACGGCGAGGTCTGCTACTGGCCGAACCTCGGTTACGGTCGCTTCGGCGGGAAGATCACCATGGACCACGCGCCGTGGTTCGACAATCCGGACCAGTTCGACAGCCAGCGCGTCCTGGTGGCCGACATCGACGGTTCCGGCACCACCGATCTCCTCTACCTGCACGCCGACGGCGTCCGGGTCTACCGCAACCAGTCCGGCAACAGCTGGGGAAATCCAGTGGCACTGCCGGTCTTTCCGCCTGTTGCCGAGCCGATTCGAGTGCAGGCGCTCGACCTGCTCGGCAACGGCACCGCCTGCCTGGTGTGGTCTTCGCCGCTGGCGGGTGATGCGCACTCCCCATTGCGCTACCTCGATCTGATGGGCGGGCAGAAGCCGCACCTGCTCGTCTCGGTCAAGAACAACCTGGGGGCCGAAACCGAGATCAGTTACACACCGTCGACCGCGTTCTATCTAGCCGACAAGCTGGCCGGAAATCCCTGGGCCACAAAGCTTCCCTTCCCCGTTCACGTCGTCGACCGGGTCACGGTGCGAGATCGCTGGCGCAACACCACCTTCGCGAGCACCTACAGCTATCACCACGGCTACTTCGACGGACCCGAACGCGAATTCCGCGGCTTCGGACGCATCGAGCAGATCGATACCGAGGACTACGGAACCTTCGGCGATGCGAACACCGACAGCCCGTACCTGACTCAGGACCACCGGCTCTATCAACCCCCCGTCAAAACGGTCACCTGGTTCCACACCGGTGCACCGGCACTGCCGCAGTTCGAGCGCGAATACTTCCCGCGCTGGTTCGAAGACCAGCAGCCCGGCACCCAGGTGCTCGGCACCTTCCATGAGCGTGCCGTCCCGGAGCCGGACCTCGACGCACTCGGCCTCACCGCCGATGAGCGGCGGGAAGCACTGCGCGCGTGCCGCGGAACGGCAGTACGCCAAGAGGTTTACGAATTGACGGTCGAGGCGCTGGCGACCGGCACGCAGCGACCGATCCGGCTGTTCTCCGCGACCGCACACGGGCAACACGTTCGATTGGTCCAGCCACGAAAAGATAACCAGCACGCGGTCTTTCACACGACCGAGGCCGAGTCGGTCAGCTACCACTACGAACTCGACCTGCGTCCGGCAACGCTGACGCCCGATCCCAGGATCAGCCACACGCTCAATCTGCGCTTCGACGAGTACGGCAATGTGCTGCAAAGCGTCACGGTCGGTTACCCACGGTGGCAAGCGGTACCGCTGAACGACCCGCTACTGCCCGCCGGGGTCGAAACCTTGGTTGCCGCAGTACAGAACGAGCTCCACCTCGCCTACGTCGAGAACCGCTTCACCAATGACGCGATCCCCGACCCGGATCAGTATCGGCCTCGCATATCCTGCGAGACAACGACCTACGAGCTCACCGGGATAACGCCGGGCGCTCGATACTTCGACATCGACCAGTTGCGCGGGTTCGAGATCAGCGACAACTATCCGGGCAACGGGACACCGGTCGAGACAATTCCGTATCAGCAGTTGCCCGACCGCGCGCATCCTCAGCGACGACAGGTCGAGCACACGCGCACGCTGTTCTGCTCCGACGTACTGAACGATCCACTTCCGTTCGGATCACTGAACGCCAGAGCCCTGCCTTATGAGACCTACACCCTCGCATCGACCGACGCGCTCGTGACGACGGTCTTCGGCGACCTGCTGACACCCGAGGTGATTGCGGCACTGGGCAACGCAACCGTCAGCGGCTATCTGAGCGGACCGGAAGCCGTCCGGCTGCTCGGCCCGGACGCCGCAGGCCAGTATTGGCGGCGCGCCGGAGTCGCGGGCTACCGTACCGACGCGGCGCAGCATTTCTATCTCGCGCAGCGCTACATCGATCCTTTCGGCAATGTCACTGTGCTCGAATATGACTCGCGTGATCTGTTCCCGTCGGCAAGCACCGACGCCCTCGGCAATCGCACCGAGACAATCGAATTCGACTTTCGCGTCCTGGCGCCGATCCACGTCAAGGACATCAACGGCAACCACTCCCGGCTGAAGTTCGATGCACTCGGCATGCCGACCGCATCGGCACTGAGCGGAAAGCAGGGCGAGGGCGACACCCTCGACGGATTCGACGACGCGACAACGGATGTCGACAATGCCACCCTGCTCGCATTCTTCGTGACCGACGACTACCGCGCGGCAGCGGCACAGACGCTGCTCGGTGGCGCGACCGCCCGCCACCTGTACTACTTCGGCGAAACCGTGCGGAACGGCACCGTGGTCTGGGGCGCCCACCCGCCGTGCGCGGCCGGAATCATGCGCGAGCAGCACCACGCGCAGGCCCCGAACAGCGTGGTACAGACGAAGTTCGAATACTCCGACGGTGCCGGGGCGGTCCTCGTCGCGAAGGTTCAGGCCGAGCCCGCGACACCCGGCGGCCCGCTGCGCTGGATCGCGAATGGCAAGACGATCCTGAACAACAAGGGAAAACCGGTCAAGCAATACGAGCCCTATTTCAGCCCACCCGAGGTCGGGCACCGCTATGAGGAACCGGTCGACCTCGGCGTGACCCCGATACTCTTCTACGACGCGATCGGACGGCAGATCCGCACCGACTCCCCCGACGGCAGCGTCACCAGGGTGGAATATACGCCGTGGCAGTTCGCCGCCTACGACGCGAACGACACTGTGCTGGAACCGGGCAACGCCTGGTACGCCCGGATGAGCACGTCCGCGGTGCCCGCCGAGCGCCGCGCCGCACAGCTCGCCGCCGCGCACGCAGGCACGCCCGCGCGGACCGTGCTGGACAGTCTCGCGCGCACGGTGCTGACGGTCGTGCACAATCGCACCGACGGCGTCGACGAAAAGCAGGTCACCTTCACCAGACTCGATGCCGAAGGCAAGCCGCTGTGGATCCAAGATGCGCGAGGCAACCGGGTGATGCAATACGTCATCCCGCCGCTGCCGGGTGGCGTCCATCCGTTCGACGACACCCAGAACATCAGCCTGCAAGGGTTCGCGCCATGCTACGACATCAGCGGAGCAGAGCTGTTCCGGCACACCATGGACGCCGGAGAGCGCCGGACACTGTCCGACGCCGCGGGTAAACCATTCTTCGCCTGGAACAGCCGGGGATTCCGCCACCGGATGACCTACGACGCACTACACCGCCCACTCGCCGTATTCGTCGCCGCTACCGGCGATTCGACGCCGGGCGGCCAACCACGCGATCCGGCACTGCCTGCCGCCGAGGTGCTCGTCGAGCGACGGATCTACGGCGAAGCCCACCCGAACGCCGATAACAACCTGCGCGGCAAGCCGTTTCGCATCTACGACAGTGCCGGCGTCGCGACCAGCGCGCGCTACGATTTCAAGGGCAACCTGCTGACCAGCGACCGCCGCTTCACCCGCGATTACACCACCGTCGCGGATTGGTCGGCCCTCGCCCACGTGACCGGCATCGACGAAATCGAAGCTGCCGCAGCACCGTTGCTCGCCGCAGAAGCACTCACCAGCCGTACCGAGTACGACGCACTCAACCGCCCGATGACGGTGACCGCACCGGACGAGAGCGTCTACCGCGCGATGTTCAACGAGGCGGGCCTGATCGAACGAGTCGAGGTCGCCCTGCCCGGCGGCGCGGCGGCCACCCCATTCGTGACGAACATCGACTACAACGCCAAAGGCCAGCGGACCGGCATCGACTACGGCAACGGTGCCGCCACCCGATACACCCACGACCCGTTCACTTTCCGGCTGGCCACGCTGCGCACGACCCGCCCCGCCGACCCCGACACCACCGCCTCCCTGCTGTTCACCAACGCTGCCGTGGTCCAAGACCTGCACTACACCTACGACCCCTCCGGCAATGTCACCCGTATCGAAGACACCGCACTCGCGACGACCGTACAGGCCGGTGCCACTTGCGATTACGTGTACGACGCCCGCTACCAGCTCATCGCGGCGAGCGGTCGCGAGCACAGCGGCCAAACGGATTTCGCGCTGAACCCGAGCGACAGCATTCGCCGCGACTACCCCTTCGCCGGTGCCCGCGTACACGCCAACGACCTACAGGGGCTGCGCGGCTATATCGAGCGCTACCGCTACGACGCCGTCGGCAACATCATTCAGCTGGCCCATCACGCCGGAAGCAACGTCGAGCAGCCCGGCGCGACGTTGTGGCAGCGCCGTTATCAATACGCGCTCGACAGCAATCGACTGCTCGCGACCAGCCTCCCCGGCGACCCGGATGATCTACCGGATTATGTTGCGACAGGCGGCTATTCCGCAAAGTACGGCTACGATACCCGCGGGAACATCGCGGAGATGTCGCACCTCCCGCTGATGCAATGGAACTACCGCGATCAGCTCAGCGCTACCGCACAGCAGGTAGTCAACGGCGGCACTCGCGAAACCACCTACTACCTCTACGACGCCAACGGCGAGCGGATCCGTAAGGTCACCGAGACGCGCAACGGCACGCCCAAGAACGAGCGAATATATCTGGGCGGCTTCGAGATCTACCGCGAGCACAGCGGCGGCACCGTCTCCCTCGAACGCCGATCCCTGCACGTGATGGACGATCATCAGCGCATCGCGCTGGTCGAAACCGATGCCACCGCACTCGGTTCGCCACGGATCCGCTACCAGCTCGGCAACAACCTCGGCTCGGCGAGCGTCGAGCTCGACCAGAACGGCGCGCTGATCGCCTACGAGGACTACCACCCGTACGGCACCGCGGCGTTCCAAGCCGGACGCAGCGCCGCCGAGGTCGGCCTGAAGCGCTATCGCTACACCGGCAAGGAGCGCGACGACGAGACCGGGTTCGGTTATCACAGCGCCCGCTACCTGCTGCCCTGGCTCGGTCGGTGGCTCAGTACCGATCCGGCCGGATTGGCCGACGGCACGAATGTCTATGCGTATGGCCGGAACTGCCCGACCGGCAACGTGGACAGCCAGGGGACGCAATCGACACCGACGAGCCCGGAGGTCGTCGGCGAGCAGATCAAGGACATTCTGCGCAGCTACCAGCGACCGACCGCGGGAACCGAGACCGGCGATTACGCGATCGATGTGAAACAAACCGTCGTCGCCAAGGACGAGCCGGAGGGACCGCCCACCGCCGCGTCGGGTCCGCCGCCCGTGCCGGACTTCGACGGCGGCCCGCACGGCTACACCGACCAGCGCGAAAAACTGAAGCACGGTTCCACGAAGGATCGAGTGCATGCCACCCTGCTCACCCCGCTGGCGATCGGCGAGGCCGCGCTCCGCAACACCTTGAACGCGCTGCCGACGGCGGGACGGTATGCCCAGCGGTGGATCTGGTACGACATGCACGGCCAGGCAGGCAAGGGCCTCGGCGAACTCGCGAAGGGCGTCGGCACGACGGTGCTCCTGCTGCTCGACGTGAAGGCGCTGGCCGGGATCGTGGAATCGGCCGTCAAGGGCGCGGGGCGGCACACCCTGACCGACGTCGCGAAAGACGAGGTCGGGGCGCTGAAGGTCGGCTACGACAAGAAGGAGTTGAGCCGCGCCGCCGACCTCATCGACGAAGTCAACAAGACCGAGGGGGTCTACCAGGCCGCGGCCACCGAGGAGGAAGTCCGGTCCTTCCTGGACTTCAAGCAGGCTTACAACAACGCGCGCCGCGAACTGGCGAAGTTCGGTGCGCCGTTCGAGGGCTTCGAGAAGCAGGCGATCAAGGATGTGAACATCGGCATGCTGCGCGGCACCCGGGCCAAGGACTTCACGGCGGCGAACAAGGCCGCGGGCCTCGCGGAGACCCCGAAAGGATGGACCTGGCACCATCACCCGGACTACGGGCGAATGGTGCTGGTGCCCACGTGGTTCCACGATCTGTACCCGCATTGGGGCGGTGTCTCCATCTACAATGCGGTGTCCAAGGTGCCGTATCCGCGATGACCGGCCCGCACCGCGCGCCTGCCTCGGTATCGGCCGCCGGGCGGTCATCCTGAAATCGGCCATCCGGGCAGGTCCCGGCCTGTACATGAGGAAGCGAGTCGATCGTGCGAGTAGTAGCCGAGGTGCTGGTCGGATTGGTGGCGGCGCTGCACGTCTACATCGTGGTGATGGAGATGTTCCTGTGGACGACGCCGCGGGTGCGCGCGGCGTTCGGCAGCACGGTCGAATTCGCCGAGCAGACCAAGGTGCTCGCCGCGAATCAGGGCCTGTACAACGGGTTCCTCGCGGCCGGGTTGATCTGGGGCATCATCGCGGCCGACCCGGTCGGGCACGCCGCGATGATCTTCTTCACCGCCTGCGTCGTGGTCGCGGGCTGCTACGGCGCGGCCACCGCCAGCCGCCGCATCCTGGTGGTGCAGGCGCTGCCCGGCGCGATCGCGCTGATCGCGGTGCTGGTGGCGGGCAGCCGGTAGCGCCCGCGCTCAGGGCACCGCGAGGTCGACGCAGCCGGGGGTCGGGTCGACGACGAGGCAACCGGACGGCGGGCGGGTGGGGCGATAGTCGGCCGGAACACCGCCCGCCGCGATGGTCTCGGTGTAGGTGGCGACCGCCTTGGTCGGATGCCGCTCCAGCTTGGGATCGTCGCGCACATTCACCGTGTAGAGGCCGAATCGTGGACTGTAGCTACCCCATTCGTAGTTGTCGGTGATGCTCCAGTAGTTGTAGCCGATGAGGTTCACGCCGTCGGCCTTGGCGCGTTGCAGCCAGTAGACGGTGTCGCGCAAATGGTCGCTGCGGTTGTAGTTTCCGGTGCCGGGGACGTTGCCGTCGTCGGAATTGGCGTTCTCCGTCGGCATGCCGTTCTCGACCACGTAGATCGGAATGCGCGGCTTGCCGGGCACCTGCGGGAACATGTCCGAATAGCGTTTCACCGCATAGTAAATGCCCTCGGTGCGGATCGGCAGATTCCACATGCCGGGCGACCCGACGGCCGCGATGGACCGGACGGTGGCGGGCGGGCTCGACATCGGCGGTTCGAAGGCGAAGTAATAGTCGACGCCGATGTAGTCGAGCCGGTCCCGGATCTTCGCGAACAACGGGCCGTTGACCTGATCATCGATGCCTGCGACGTAGCCGATATTGCTGGTCACCTGGGCATCGGAGCGAAGCTGGTGGATGTAGTCGTAGATCTGGTTGTGCGCGTCCGCGATCTTGTCCTCCATCCGCTGCTGGTTGGTCGCGTTGTTGCGTACCTCGTGCATGATGTAGGCGACCGGCTCATTGATGGTGACCCACAGCGGATTTCGTGGCGCGTATCGGTCCACCACCTTGCGCATGTTGGTCAGCCAGGCGTCCACCATCTCCGGGTTGTCCCAACCGGTGTCCGGGGTATCCGAATGCTGCCCGTGGAACGCCCCGTCGTAAGCCCAGCCCGGATACACCCAGTGATCGAGGGTGAGCATCGGGCGCATCCCCGAATTGATGATCTTGGCGATCACCTTGTCGTAGAAGCGGAATCCGTCGGCGTCCCACTCCAGCCTGCTCGTCGGTTGCAGCCGCGCCCACTCGATCCCGATCCGGAATACCTTCACCCCCAGCGCTTTCGCCAGATCGATATCGGCGGCGTACCGGTTGTAGAAGTCGATCGAGCTCTGGTACCTGTCGTACTCCGGGTGATTCTCGATGTAGCGCACCCAATTGCTGTCGGGCGCATCGTTGCCCGGCGATTTCCGAGGCGGCGCACTGGGGCCGAGCGAACCCGTGGTGAGCGAGCCCGAACTAGGCGCATCGCCGCCGGGCGCGTGCCCTTCCGACTGGAAGCCGGACTCCGCGACGCCCCACAGGAACCCGGGCCCCAGCGCGGAATCCCCCGCTACCGGCCCCGGCGGAGCAGCAACACCCACGCCGGGCACCAGCAGCGCGGCCGTCGAGGCCGCGAGCGCTACCGCGGCACGTCGAGTCCATGTGCGCATAAACCGAGAACTTAACCGACTAATTGCTGAACCCCCGTCAACTCCGGTCCCTGCGGCGAGTATCGACCGAGGAACGCCTACCTTCGGTGGCTAATTCACGGACAGGCGGTGGCCGATCCGCGCGATCGTCGCGATGGGCGGGGCGCCATATGCTCCATTGCTGGCACCCGCTGCGGCCTCCTCGGCCGCCGCGGCGGCATCGGCGACCGTGACGTCGTCGGGGGCGAAGGCGGCGGCCTTCGCGGCATCGAGCGCGGCGGCGGCCGCCTCCTGGACGGTGACCGCCGCATCGGCGGTGACGACCGCATAGAAGGTCGCCTTGATCGCGTGGTTCGCGGCGACATAGGCGTGCCACGCGGCATCACGGGTGGTGTCCGCGGCGGCCACGGCCCGCGCGGCACCGTGCGCACGCGCGACGTGGTCGACGGCCTTGTCCCGGTTCACCGCTCGCTTGGCCGCGGCACTGGCGCGGCCCGCCGCGCTGCTCGCCCTGGCATGGGCTTGGGCAAGCAGTTCCCCGGTGGCGTCGGCCGCCAGCACGGCGATCCCGCGGGCACCGCCGGGTAGCAGCGGAATGACCTTGCCTACCAACGGAACCCGCCGATGTGGTCGAGCTGCTCCGCGTCGTCGTCCGCGTCGAACCAGTCCGAACCGGCGGTCTCCGGCCCGGCGCCGGACTTCCAGAAGGCCAGGGAATCCGTTCCGGCGCAATAGATGACGACTGCCAGCACCGCCAACGCCGCCAGCTCCTTCGACAGACGCGTCACAGCGAACCTCCTCGATCGACGATGGTGCCGGTGAACCCCGGCGAATGCGGTAGCGCGGAAAGCGGAATGCGCGCATCTCCGGATTGTCCGAATTCGCTCCGGAGCCAACGAAAATGCGCGCGTACCGACTAGCCCAAAATACCGAAGGTAAGAATCCCCACCAGGTTCTCCGTTACCGCGAGCACGCTGTTCACTAGACCGAAGAGACCACTCAACATGACTTGCTCCTGTGATACGCCATTGACGGATCGGTGTCATTTGCCGAACGAGAGCACGAGTTGGATCGCCGAGGAAGGCTAGCGCACCGGTCCCCAAAAGGACAAAACACCTGCGTCGGCGCGTTCCTCGCCGACCCGGCCAACGGCGGCAGGCATTGCCCCAGCTCACAGCCCGTTCAAAACTGATTCGAAATTTCTTCCATCCGAACGCACTTGGGTAACGAAGACACTATCGACGCCTGCCACTGACGGTTCCCGGCATGGTCAGCGTTGGACACCCACCCGGGTTGTTCCCGCCGTCTGGAGTTTTCGCAGCGGAGCACCACCGGCATTTCAGACTTGGTGCCGGATTTACCGCACGAAGACTGACCGGACGGCTTGTAACCACAGGAAAACGAAAGGGAGATCATGCTTGCACCGCTCCTCACCGCCGTCGTCACCGCCCTCACCTCGGGACTCACCAGCGTCGTAACCGCGCTGCTCGGCGGCTGATTCGACACGGTCCGGGGTGGCGGCGAAGCCCACCCCGGACCGGCGGACGCCGGAGACTTTTCCTGACCAGAACCAGCCTCAGGCCGAGCGGATCTATGTGAAGGTGGGGACGTTGCGTCGAATGCTGTTCTCCAGAACAGGTATTCGGAGACTAGGAACACTCGTCGCAGGTACGGCCTTCGTCATGAACGCGGGAGTCGGCCTGGTCGCGGCACAGCCGGCACCCGGCCAATCACTGCGTTGCCCAGCCCTTTACGCCATCGGCGTACCCGGCACCGGCGAATCCTCCCCCGATGCGAACCCCTCCGACGACCACGGCATGCTGTCATCGATCTTCCTGCCGATGCTGGCCGCCGAACCCGACCGTACCGATCGGGCCTACGTCCCCTACGAAGCCGGTTTCGGCGGTGCCGTGCCCGGCGGCCAGGTCCCGTACTCGCAATCGGTGACCGGCGGGTTGACGGAACTGCGGTCGATGGCGCAATCGGTCGTCGACCGATGCCAGAACACCCGCCTCGCCTTTGTCGGCTACTCCCAGGGCGCCCACGTCGCCTCCTTGTTCGCGCAGGAGATCGGGCGCGGGCAGTCCGCCATTCCGGCCGACCGGATCGCCGGCGTCGCCCTGCTCGCCGACCCCACCCGCTACCCCGGCGCGTCGCTGTTCCCCGGTGCCGCAGGCCAACTCGCGCCCGATCCCGCACCGGGCACGGTCGCCGCCGGTTTGTCCGCGCTGCAGGCCCAGCCCGCACCCGCCTCGGGTGGCGGGATCGGACCGCTGCGCGACCTCGCCCCGGACTTCGGCGCGCTCACCGGTCGCGTCGCGTCGTTCTGCATCGATGGCGATCTCGCCTGCGACTCCCCGTCGAATGCGCCGATCCTGCACATGATCACCAACATCGCCGGCCAGGCACTGCTGCCGCTGGACGACCCGCTGACCGCGCTGTCCTCGATCTCCGACGCACTGGAGGCCACCGTCAGCAAGACCGCCACCGACGTGGTCGACAAGGACCTGCACGGCCTGACCCCGGGCAGTCTCGTACTGAACCGCGACAAGTCGCTCAGCGAGCGGCTCGCCGAGGCCTCCGACCCGCGTTCAGTGATCGACGACCCCACCGCGCAGTCGGCCGCGGTGCGGCTGGCCACCATCACGCTGAACACCCTGACCAGCATCGTCGGCGTCGTCCTCAGCCCAGAAGACGTCTGCCAGATCGGGACCATCGGCGCGAAGGATCCGCTGGCCGGGCTGGCCGCCCTCGGCGCCAAGATGTTCGCCGCGATGCCCAAACGTTCCGCCGCACCGCGTTTCACCCAGGTCCTCACCCAGGCGTTCAACGCCATCGGGCGGCTGGTCAGCGACAACCTCGAACTCGTCGACACTCAGGTCTGGTCGAGATACCAGGACGCGGTGGCCCGGCACGGCGCCTACGCGCTGACCGTGGTCGCCGCGGGCCGCCCGTCGGTGCAATTCGTCGCCGACTGGTTCATCGCGCTCTCCCGCGCGCTACCCGCGCCGACCCAACCCAAACCGGTTGTCGCCCAGCCGGACAGCGTGCTCGCCTCGATGCCGGACCAGAACACCCAAGCCCCGGCGGCCGGCAATGCCGCCGAACCGCCACCCCCGCACCGCAACTCGCCGAAGCCGAAAGCCCCCACGACCGGGGCGGGCACGGCGGTGCGGGTGGACAAGACCGATCCGGCCCACGGTCACCTTCGACCGGAATCCGCCAAGGCACAAACCGAGCGACTGGCGGCGAGCCGGCACGTCGTCTGGGCACTGCTGCTCTCGGAGAGCGCGTGCCTGCTCTACACGGGGCGTCGACGAATCGTCCGAACGGGTTGGGACACCGACTTTCTCGGCTGAATCGACAGCAGGCAGGTCCGATCGCTCATGGGAGCGAAGTGGACCTGCCTGCCGGCGGTTGAATCAGTAACGCGTGCAGCTCAACTCATGACCGGAGCGGCTTGGCCTTTGGTGTGCCGCCGTCGGGGCTCGGCTTGGGCCCGAGGAAGAAATCGAGCCACTCGTCCGAGGTCTTGCCGAGCGGCCCCATCTCGGCGCCGCCGTGCGGCGGGCGCAGGAAGTCCCGGAGCGCGGAATCGAGCGCGGCAGCGACCTTCGGGTCGGCGGCGGGTGTCTCCTCCTCTGCCTTGCCGTCCTTGCCTTTACCCTTCTTCCCCTCGGCGCCCTTCTCGCCCGACTTCTTGCCGCCTTCCGGCGCGAAGAGTCCGAGCAGGCCGCTCTGCTCACCCGGTGCGGTCTCGCTGGGCGATGAACCCGATGCCGGTGGCGTCGGGGCGGCACTGGCCGCGCCGGTGGCAACGGCGAGCGTCGCCGCGACGGCGAGCAGACCGGTCACCGCGGCGGTCGCGGTTTTGTGAAACATAGGTAACCCCTTGTCGTATCGAATGCGGTACATGCGGCCGACGGCAAGTCAGACACTTGTCGGCACTACGGCATATTCGGATCCACGGCGGGTATGGATCGGAGAATTCGGCACAAATATTCGCTGGGGCCGTTGAATTGCCCGAGTACACCGGGCCGCGCCGCAATATCCACTGCTGGATACACGACCAATGAGGCCCGGGGGTCTCCCGGACCTCATTGGACTGTGTGTACAGCGATAGTGAGCCGCAGGGGCGACCACGACTCACTCTGCGGAGCTGTCCCGAAGTTCGTGGGACCCCATCAGATTACATAGCCGGTCGCTCTTGCGTGGCGATTCCGGATGGAATGATCTGCTGACCCGTGCGGCCTTAGATAAACGCAATCTTGCATTCCGCAAAAAGTGACACACCGACACACGCAACGCTTGACGCAAATCAGTAACAAGAACCGTGCTGATCCCGAATCACGGTTACTTCGCCTATTTTCCGCGAGGCAGTACGAATGAGGACCGACACTACGGCTCGTGTGGACCGTGCCCGGTGAGGTCGTTGTAGGCGTCGCAAGCGGCGATCAGGGCCTTCCTGGTGTCGGTCTGACGGGACGGGTCGTCGTTGCCGGTCACGCTGCGCCAGTCGACCCAGGCGGCGGCCAGCTGGTCCACCGCCTTGCCGACGCCGTCGACGCCGGGGGCTGCGTCGGCGATGCCTTCGATCAGATAGCGGCGCAGCGTGCGGGCCGCACGTTCGATCCCGGGACCGTTCACCCGGCGCGAGGCGGGCGCCGTGCGTTCGATCTCGACGCGGTGCCGGTGGATCCACTCGTCCACCGCGGCGAGCAGGCAGGCGGCGCGCAGGATCGACGCGGACGGATGTCGTTCGGGGACAACGTCATGCATCGCGTCCAGAAGTTCGCGGGCGGTCGGCAAGATGGGCGATGGCCGCTCCCCGCGGGGCGGTAGGTCTGCGAGCTCGGGCATGGTTCCGACTCCATACAGTGGGCGTTCGGCGAACGAGCGAGGCAGGTGGCGGGCTCGGCTCGGTCGATGACCGGGGATCGGCGCGATGTGCCGGGCGGAACCTCTTACCTGCATTGAGCGTCGCAGGTCCGTGGGCCGGTTGTCTTGGGCTGGCGCCCAAGATCGGCCGCGTAACTTGTTCTCCGACACAGCCATTCGATATTGCTCGACTCAGACAGTGCAGCGCCGGGGCCGCTCCCGGACGTTCGCCGCAGATCGGCCGACGGCGCAGGCAGCCGTGTCGGTCCACTCGGCGCTACGCCATCTGCGGCGTGTCGCCGGGTCGATAGCAATATGCTCTGGATAATCCGGGAGGTGGCAATGGTGACGATGCGTCGCAGGTCCGCGCTGGCGTTGGCCGCAGGTTTGCCCCTCAGCCTGCTGACGCTGAAGCATGCCGCGGCCGCCGGGCCGGTGGTGCGGTACACGATGACCTCGTTCACCAATGACAGCGAATCCGATTTGTATGTCTACGAATCCACCGACGCGACCAACTTCCGGCTACTGCGCGGCCCGGCCTACCGCCCACCGTCCGGGCTGCTGCGCGACCCGAGCCTCTTCCGGCACATCGACGGCGTCTACTACCTCACCTACACCACCGGGTGGGAGGGCCAGACGATCGGCTTCGCGCGCAGCACCAACCGCGTCGACTGGCAGCACATGTACGACTACCCGACCCGGGTGGGCGCGTTCGACGTGACGTCGAGCTGGGCGCCGGAATGGCTGGTCGACGCGCAGGGCCGGGTCAACGTCATCGTGTCCCTGTCCGACGGCTGTCGCTTCACGCCGCACCTGATGACCGCGACCGACCCGGCGCTGCGGTCCTGGACGCCACTGACCCCGCTGGCCGGGCTCGGCCCCGCCCCCGGCTACGTGACCCCGACCGACCACAAGATCTGCGAAACCTCCGGCTACGGCTTCGGCTACATCGACACCACCGTCGTGCACACCAACGGCTTTTACTTCGCCTTCACCAAAAACGAGACCAGCAAACTCATCGAACTCGCGGTAGCCCGCGACCCGCTCGGCCCGTACGTCTTTGTCGCAACCGGAGATTGGGCCAACTGGGGCGCGCCCCGCGAGGGCCAATGCGTCATCCCCATGCCCAACGGCGGCTGGCGAATCTACTTCGACGACTACGACGAGAACAATCCCCGATACTTCTACAGCGACAGCCCCGACCTGCGCACCTGGACGGCCCCCACCGAACTGCCGAATCTCTCCGGCATCGTCCGCCACTTCACGGTCCTGCCCGAGACCGCTCCCTGAGCCCTGCGTCGCGCAGCAGCACACCCGGTGTCGCGAATGCGCTGCTGCCGGACCGACACTGTCGACTAGCGGGTTTTCTCCAGCAGTTCGAGGATCTCGGCGGTGGTGCCGGTTTCGGCGAAGCGCGGCAGGATTCGGTCGATGCTGTGCTGGTGGATGGTTTCGTCCATGTCGGTGCTGGCGTCGGTGGCCAGGGTGACGTGGTAGCCGTGGTCGTGCGCGGCGCGGGCGGTGGATTCGACACCCATGCTGGTGGCGACGCCGGCCAGCACGATCTGGGTGATGCCGCGGCGGCGCAGGTGCAGTTCGAGGTCGGTGCCGTAGAACGCGCCGACGTTGCGCTTGGTCACCACGAGATCCTCGGCGTGCCCGGCCAATTCGTCGACGATGAGGTCCCAGCCGTCGGGGCGGATGCCGCCGGTGCGGCGCGGGGCGGCGGTGCGGCCCGGCGCGAAGTCCGAGCCATCGGGAGCTCCGCTGACCCGCACCAGGACGACGGGCAGCTGATGGGTACGGAAAGCATCGGCGAGTTCGGTTGCGCGCGCGATGACCTCGGGCATCGAGTGCGGCGCGCCCGGCATCACGGTGATGCCTTGCTGCAGATCGATGAGGACGAGCGCGGTGCGTGCGTCGAGGGTGCTGAGTGCCATGGGCGATTTCTCCTAGATGGTTGTCAGACAATCGTGGGATCCGGGCTGGATACCGAGTCGCGCTGTGGCGGTTCGGGTTTGCGTCGGCTGCCGCGCAGTACCGCGATCGCGGCGAGGGCGGCCAGCACCGCGCCGAAGGCGAACACGATGACCAGGCCGGTGTGGAAGGGACCGGAGATCAACTGCGGGAAGAACTCTCGCCCGGTCAAGGTCTGCTGCTGCGCGCTGGTGAGGGTGGGCAACACCCCGCTGGGCTCGAGCGTGTGCTGGATCGGATTGACGCCGAGCTGAGCGGCGAACAGGGTGGCCACCGGCGGCAAGGTGGCGGCCTGGGTGGCAACGGCGGCCGGAACACCTTGCTGCTCCAGGCCATTGGCGAGCGTACTGGGCAAGCTGTTCGCCAGTCCGGCGATCATGAGGGCGAAGAACACCGCGATCGACACGGCGGTGCCGGTGTTCTGGAAGGTCGAGCGGACCCCCGAGGCGACGCCGCGCTGATCCGGGGGCACGCTGCCCATGATCGCCGAGGAATTGGGTGAGGCGAACATGCCGCTGGCGATCCCGTTGATCGCGATCAGCACCGCGAAGATCCAGTAGCTGAAGTTGATCGGCAGCAGCAACAACCCGATGAAGCTGGCGCCGAACAGCCACGCGCCGCTGCTGGCCAGGCCACGCGAGCCGAACCGATCCGACAGATAGCCCGAAACGGGTCCGGCCGCAAGGAATCCCGCGGTCAGCGGCAGCATGAAGATGCCTGCCCACAGCGGGGTGTCGGCGTAGTCGTAGCCGTGCAGCGGCAGCCAGATGCCCTGCAGCCAGATGATCAGAATGAACTGCAGCCCACCGCGACCGATCGCGATGGCCAGACTGGCGAGATTGCCCGCGGTGAAGGCGCGCACCCGGAACAAGCTCAGATCGATCATCGGCATGCACACCCGCTGCTCGATGACGACGAACGCCGCGAGCAGCCCGAGTCCGGCCGCGCCGAGACCGATCACCACCGGGCTGGTCCAGCCCATGGTGTGCCCGCCGTGCGGCTGCAAACCGAAGGTGGCCGCCACCAGGATCGCGCTCAACCCGACCGCGAAGGTGATATTGCCCCACCAGTCGATGCGCCCGCCGCCGGCCCGGCCGGTCTCGCGCAGCGTGCGGTAGGCCCAGACCGTGAAGAAGAGCCCGATCGGCACGTTCACCCAGAACACCGCCCGCCAGTCCCACGCGACCAGCAGTCCGCCCGCGACCAGGCCGATGAACATCCCGGCCAGCGCGGCCACCTGGTTGATGCCCAGCGCGAAACCGCGCTGGCGCTCCGGAAACGCGTCGGTGAGGATGGCGGCCGAGTTGGCCGTGAGCATCGACCCGCCGATGGCCTGCGCCACCCGCCAGCCGATCAGCCACATGGCCGCGTGTCCGCCGTCGAGCGGATCGACCGACAGCAGAATCGACGCGACGGTGAACACCGCGAACCCGGCGTTGTAGATCCGCACCCGGCCGTACATGTCGCCGAGCCTGCCGACCGTCACCGTCAGGACCGCCTGCACCAGCCGGTACCCCATGATCATCCACAGCAGATAGGCAATGTTGCCGGGCGCCAACGGATCCAGATGTATGCCGCGGAAGATCGCGGGCAGCGCGATCAGCACGATCGAACCGTCCAGCGCCGACATGAACACTGCCGCAGTGGTATTGGTCAGCGCCGCCCACTTGTATCCGTCGGTCGCGCGATCGTCGGTGCGCTGCTGTTGCAGATCGATCATCGTCAAATGCGCCTATCGAACGTCAGGGATCAGATGTTGTGCGCGAGCCGCTCGATCAGCGGGGCGGCCACGGCGAGCTGCTTCAACTGCGCGGGCGTGAACTCCTCGGCGAGCACGCGCGCCATCAATTCGGTTTTCGCACTGCGTTTTTCAGTCAGTACCTGGGCACCGGCGGGCGTCACCGCCAGGACGACCCGCCTGCGATCGGCCGGGTCCGAGTTGCGCTCGATCAGGCCACGAGCTTGCAGCGCGCTCAGCGTCGCTCCCATGGCCTGCGGCGTGATCTGTTCCTTGCGCGCCAGTTCCGCCGAGGTGGCGGGCCCCTCCCGATCCAGCCGCGACAACGCGGTGCGCTCGGGCATCGTGAGCGCGTCCTCCAGTTGCAGATGACGCAGCCTGCGCAACAGCGCGCCGAGGCCCGTCAGCAGGGCGGCGGCAACCTCAGCGGCGTCCAGATCGTCGGTCACATGCTAAGGCTACCTGATCAAGCATATTTATCAACCTACCTTAGCAACTCGACGCGGATTGCCCAGGCATAACCAAAGAGGCCAAACCGAGCGCGAAATGACCTGAATTCGGCTTACACAACGCCACCCGATGGCCGAAACTTGAAGGTGCATCCGGCGCCGGGCGTTTGCTCCCTTATCTCGGGTACGCGCAGAACGGCCGGTCTGCCCAGAGGAATATGGCTGGTCGCCGACGTCGGATGCACCTCGACCGTCGCTAGGGAAGGCCGACCTTGCCCACGCAGCTGGACCACCGGGAGATGGCGGACGCGCGGCAGCGCGTCCGGACCATGACGCAGAGTCTCCGCAGTGAGGCACGAGCTGGTCGCATTTGCCAGGTGCACGCACCGGGTAGCGCCGACCCCGTCACGTGACCGTGCAGACCGCCGAGGGACCGAGATCGCGAGCGATGTCCATCGAAGACGGCGGCACCCCGCCGCTGCTGCCGGACTGGCACGAACTGTCCGCCGCGTTGCGCTTACACACCGGCGACCGACCCGGCGACCACCTCGTCATCCAGTTGGCGCGAGCCCTGGCGCAGCTGCACCACACGCGCCGCGCACAACCCGAGCGCCTGGTGGAAATCGACTGTCGCCGTAGCGAAGTCGTCACCGTGATCGACGAATGGGTGGCCAAACAGGTGACGCCGCGGCGCACCAAGGACCGGCCCGCCGAGTCCCTCGGCAGCACCGTCGACCGGATGGCCGCCGCCCAGATCCTCGCCGATCACCTGCTGATGACCGCCGACAACGTGCCGGAACAACGGGTGCACGCCGCGTGGTCCCGGCTCGCCGCGCTCGCGATCCAGTGGACCGATCTCGCGCACGACATCGAGTCGCGGCGACCCCGATCCATCGGGCGCCGATAGTTTCCTCGAGCCACGCGCTACGACGGAATAGTCCAGAGGTAGGCAGATATCGGAGGGAGTTCCGTGGTGTCGACAAGGGGGTCGACACGTAGTAAGCCGATGAATTCTTCCAACGACGTATAGCGCACCAAAATGTCGGCTAGCAAGCGGCGCGCGGCTTCCTCCGGTTTCATGGCGGGGTTATGCCCGTGAGTCCGCTTGACAAACCGACCAATATGTTTCGGCGGAGCTGGGTAGTTCGCTGATCGACGATCCGTTCATTACGGCCCTCCGCATGTTGGGTCAGCGCTGAATGGAACGTGCTCAGATTACCTATCCGCCGTACGCGGAGGCGCATTCCGCGGTGTGCGTCGCGAACTTTTCAGACAGGAAAATCAACCATGGATGCCGACCAGTCGGTAATCGCCGTCGACAACTCGGCCGACGCCCCAAGTAGGCAGTACTCCTTGACATCTCGTCGCACCGATAGGACGAATGCGCCGCGCCCGAGCAGCCAGCGCAGCAGAATGTGGGCTATGACTGCCTTGGATCAGGAAGCCCTCGACTGGCTCGTCCAGTTCGGAGAGCAGGCTCGCAACGACGAGCAGACCCAACAGCTGGTCGACCTGGTCGACGGCAGGATCAACGAGGTCAACGCGCAACTGCCCGGCGACGCCGAACTCGACGAGATGCTGCACGCCGCGACCCGCGCGCACTGGCGCAGCTTCCTCGCCATGGTGAGCCGGGAAGTCTTCGAGGTGCACCCGCCCGCGGAGGTGCTCGCGCTGTCGCGGACCGTCGCCCGGCGTGGCTTCGGGATCGACGTGGTGATGCGCACCTACCGGGTCGGGCAGGCCATGCTCTGGCAGTTCATCACCGACTTCCTGAACAAGGCGATCGAGGACGACCAGCTGCGCAGCGCGGTCCTGCTGCTGTTCTGGGATCGGGTGCTCGAATGGACCGACACCTGCGTCGAGGCGTCCGTCGCCGTCTATACCGACGAGCGTGAGCAGTGGCAGCGCGGCGCCCTGGCGCGCCGGTTCGGGCTGGCCGGTTCGCTGCTGCGCGGCGACTCGATCGACATCGATCACGCCGAAACGCAGCTCGGCCATTCGCTGCGCAGGCACCAGACCGCGATCGTGCTGTGGGCCGACGAGTCGGTGACCACCGCGGATCCGGTGCGCACGCTGGAGAAGTTCGGCAACGACATCGCCACACTGCTCGACGCGCCGCGACCACTGATGCTCTCGTCCGGTGTGCGCGGAATGTGGGCCTGGATCGCCACGACGGGCGTGCCGGACCCCTCGACCCTGCCCACCGTCGGGCAGCCGGGCCTGCATGCCGCCATCGGCTCGTCGGCGCCGGACATCGCCGGGTTCCGGCAGAGTCACCGCGAGGCGCTCGCCGCGCAGCGGGTGGCGCTCGCCACCGATTACGTGCCGATGGTGATCCGTTACGCCGACGTCGAATTGGTCTGCCTCACCACCGGTGACGGCAGCGTCGAGGCGATGCGCGTCATGGCGACCAGGGAATTGGGCGCATTGACGAGCGCCGACGAGACCACCGCTCGATTGCGCGAAACGCTGCTCGCCTACCTGGCCAGCGGTCGCAACGCACCGGCCACCGCACAACAATTGAACGTGCACCCCAACACTGTTCGCTATCGCATCAACCAATCCGAGGAATTGCTCGGCCATTCCATCGAGGAACGCGCGACCTATATCGAATTGGCGCTGCGCTGCGCACAGGCGTATGGCGACAGAATCCTTACCCCGCAGCCGGATCGAGCAATTGCCTGAGGAACGAAAACGCGGCACGCCGGTCCTTATCCGTCGACATCGGCCAGAAAGCTCTGCACCAGTGCGGTAACGACGCCGGGTTGCTCCAAAACGCAGCAGTGCCCGGCTTTCTCGATCACCTCGAACCGCGCCTTGGGAATCAGCTCGGTGAGCCGCCATGCGTCGGCGATCGGGGTCACCGCGTCATCGGCGCCGACGGCGACCAGCGTCGGCGCGGTGATGCCGGAGATCTCCCGATCGGCGGGCGCGCGGCCGATCGCGCCGCGGATCGCCCGGCGGGTGCCGACGCGGTCGACGCGATCGAGCCGCTCGGCCCATTCGTCGATGGTGGCCGCGGCGGCGGGATCGGCCAGGAACGCGGGCCCGAACAGCAGCCGCGCGACCTTGCCGCGCACCGCGTCGACGCCGAAAAGGCGCACCGCCCAGGTGAGCCGGGTATATTTGCCGATCTTGCTCCGGTCCTGGGGGCCCGCGCTGGTGGACAGCAGCGTGAGCGAGCGCAGCAGTTCGCCGTGCCGGGCGGCGACCCGTTGCCCGACGAAACCACCCATGCCGATGCCGACCCAGTGCACCGGCGCGAGGCCGAGCGCCTCGATCAACCCGACCGCGTCGGCGGTCAGCGTGTCCATGTCGTAGCCGTCCGGGGTGGGTTGGGTGCCGCCCTGCCCGCGCCAGTCGATGGCGATGCAGCGGTAATGCTCGCGCAGCACGGCGATCTGTGCGCGGAACATCCAGCTGCCGAACAGGAGGCTGTGCCCGAAAACGATGACGGGAGTGTCGGATCGGCCGTTCAGGTCGCCGGTGTCGGTGTAGCCGATCGGCGCGCCGTTCACCTCGATCGTCCGGATGATCGTGGAGAGCATCACCGGTCCACCCGCGGCTCGGCCGCTGCTTCGAAGCGAGATATCTGGTCATGGGTGCGATCGAGCGTGGACAAGAGGGGCTCCTCGGGGATGGCCTCAACCGAAAACCGGGATAGCGCACCTATGAGCGTGCCAGAGCAGGGGCCGCGGCTCTTGGCCCAGTCACCAACGCTGTCACGCTGGGTTGTTATCGAGCACAACTCCGCGCCGTCCGCGCCTTGCTCCGGCCGCGGGCCGGAAGATCGGGCGCGCCGAGATCGAAAGACCCATGGATATACCAATTTTCGGGACCGGTCGGCCGAGCAATATCCGGTATCGGGCAAATTGGGCGGGCACGATATCGACTTCGGACAGACCGGACCGACCATCTTCGATATGTGCAATGTGCACAGTCGAAGGCTGGAGAAATTAGTAATTTGCCTCTGGACCCGTGACCGCTTCTAGCATTTGCTGTTACTTAGCCTTACAGACATTCTGGTGGGTTACGCGCGGCGCGCCGTAGCACGGCGCGCGGTCGTGGCCGGAATAATTTCTGCGCCCGACAGATCCCATTTCGGATCTCATCAGCACAGCTCACCAGCGAAAGTAGCTCAATGAATATTGTCGTACCCGGAAGCATCGGGCGATTCCGCACTGCGGCCTGTATCGCTCTGATCGCGACTTCCCTGCAGGTAGCTGTCGGAATACCGGCAATTGCGGCACCGGCCGAGCAAAACCCTGCCGCGCAGCAGGTTCCGGTACAACCGCCGCTGCCGTTCCCGATTCCGCCGGCACCGCCGGAACTCGATCCGGGATTCTACGCACCGCCCGCAGACGTCGTCGCCGCGAAAAAGCCGGGCGAAATCATCGCGGCCCGCGAGGTGCATCTGGCGTTCTATTCGGTCATTCCGTTCAATATCGACGCCTGGCAGCTGTCGTACCGGTCCACCAACACCAGGGACGAACCGATCGCCGCCGTCACCACGCTGATGAAGCCGCGCGGCGACAACGGTGGCGCGCCCCGCCCGCTGCTGTCGTATCAGTTCCCGCAGGACTCGAACGCGCAGTACTGCGCGGCATCCTATGTGCTGCAACAGGCTTCGATCCCGGGCAATATCACCGGGCAGTTCGACATCCCGTTCGAGTTCGTGCTGCCGTTGACCGCGCTCGGCGCGGGCTGGGCGGTGGCGATGCCGGACCACGAGGGTCCGGACTCCGCGTTCGCCGCCGGTCCGCTCGGCGCGCGCATCACCCTGGACGGTGTCCGGGCGGCGGAGAACTTCCAGCCGATGGGCCTCGAACCGCAGACCAAGGTGGGCCTGGCCGGGTACTCCGGCGGCGCGATCACCACCGGGCATACCGCCGAGCTGGCCGCGTCCTACGCGCCCGAGCTCAATATCGTCGGCGTGTCCGAGGGCGGCGTTCCGGCCGACATCAAGGCGATGTATCAGATGGCCAGCGGCAATCTGGGTGCCGGACTGATCTTTTCGGGACTGCTCGGTGTCGCGCGGGAGTATCCGGAATTGGCCGCCTACAACGAGCAGCACATGAAACCGATCGGCAAGGCGCTCGCTCCGGTCAAGAACTCGTTGTGTCTCTACTCCGCCGCGCTGCTCCCGTTCATGAACCTGACCGACGGCATGTACGACGTGCCCAACGCACTCAACGATGCGATCCCTGCCAAGGTGTTCGACGCGCTGTGGATGGGTCATTCGGTGCCGAAGATGCCGATGTTCATCTTCAACTCCAACCCCGACTGGATCGCCCCGGTCGGCCCGGTCAACACCCTGGTCGACGAGTACTGCCGAGACCCGAACGCCCAGGTCCACTACACCCGCGACCACTTCAGCGAGCACATCACGCTGGAAATCGACAGCATCGCGCGGGTGCTGCTGTGGATGAAGGACCGCTTCGACGGTGTCCCCGCCGAGCCTGGCTGCTCCATCCATGACGAGGGCTCCATGGCGCTGGCCCCGGCAAGCTGGCCGATCTGGCTGCAAGGCGCGGGCACGCTGCTCGCCGGGTTACTGCAACAGCCCATCGGCAGCCGATAGCCCGCTCGATAATCCGTCGCGATCCCTGGCCGACCGTGCCACAGTCGTGGGATGACCGGGCAGCGGACGGACACACCCGTCCAGCAGATCGTCGCGGCGGAGGGAACCACCGGCGCGACGATCGCCATTGCCGTTGGCGCGCTGGCGGTTTCGACGTCGGGGGTGCTCATCGCGTTGGCGAGCGCGCCGACCGAGGTGTCGACGTTCTATCGCTGCGCGTTGGCCTTGCCTGCGCTCGCGGTGTTCGCGTGGGTGGAGAGTCGGCGTAGCGGCGGGCTCGACGCGCGCGAGTGGGGGCTCGCGCTGCTGTGCGGGGCGTTCTTCGCGGCCGATATGTTCTGGTGGGGTGCGGCGATTTTGGAGGCTGGTGCCGGGCTCACCACTGTGCTGGTGAACGTGCAGGTGGTGGTCGTTCCGCTGCTCGCGTTGCTGATCGATCACGAAACACCCAGTAGGCGTGTGCTTTTGGCGCTGCCGATCATGATCGTCGGGCTGACCGCGGCCAGCGGGGTGCTCCAGCAGGGCAGTACCGGGCCTGCGCCGATGGCCGGTGCCGTACATGCCATCGCGGCGGGGATCTGCTACTCCGGTTTCCTGTTTCTGTTGCGGCGCAGCGGAAGACAGGGGCGCAACCTGCAGACCTATGCGGTGTCGATCGCCGTCCCTGCGGTGGCCGCGCTCGCCTGGGCATTGTTCCGCGGGTTTCCGTCGACGCTGTCCATCGGCGGTGCGGCACTCGGCTGGATCGCGCTCACCGCGCTCACCAACGGGGTGATCGGCTGGCTGCTCGTCGCCCGGTATTCGCCGCACGTGCCCAGTTCGGTCGGCGCGGCGCTGCTGCTGTTGACGCCGGTCGGCTCGCTGCTGCTGGGCGCGCTGATCCTCGGCGAGCGGCCCGCGCCGGTCCAAATCATCGGCTGCGCACTGATTCTCGCCGTCGCCTACGGTGCCTCGGCGGTCAGAAAAGGGTCATCGGCTCGGTAGGTGCCGGTTCGGGCAGCGGCGTCAACTCTGGGACCGCCGCCACCACCTCCGCGTGAAAACGGCGGGCCAGCGTCACCCCCTGGGCGTTGTCCGGAGTGTGGATGAAGACGGTGGGCGAACGGCCTTCGCGCAGCCAGTCGGCGACCGTGCCGATCCACGGCTGCCAGCCCTCGACCGTGCGCTCGGTCGAGTCGCGGCCGTGGTATCTGACGATCGGGAACTCGGTGAGCGCGCGGGTGCGGCGCGGCAGGCGCGGCTTCTTCGAATACGCCTCCTGCTCGGCGGCGGTGACCGGGAGCCCGTCGAAAAGGAGGGTGGTGTCGAAGGGAATCCATTCCGCGCCGACGCGACCGAGCACGCTCTCCAATTGCCTAGTGGCCTGCTCGTTCTCGAAGAACGCGGGATGACGCACCTCGACCGCCGAGCGGTAGTGCTCCGGCAGCCGCCGCAGAAAGAGTGCGAGCGCGCCGAGATCGTTCGGACCGAACGAACCGGGCAGCTGCACCCACAGCGCGTGTGTCCGCGGGCCGAGCGGTTCGATCGCCGACAGGAACGCGCGCATCTCCTCATCGACGCCGGTGAGTCTGCGCTCGTGCGTGATCGACTTGTGCAACTTGATCACGAACCGGAAGTCGGTCGCGGTCTGCGCGGCCCACGACTCGACCGTGCGCCGCGCCGGTATCGCATAGAAGGTGGTGTTGCCCTCGACCGAGTTGCACCGCTCGGCATAGGCGGCCAGCCGGTCCCCCGAGGCCGGTTGCCAGTCCTGCCATGCCGCGTGCGTCCACATCGCACAGCCCACGTGAAGCCGCATGCCAGCGACGTTAGTACAGCGGCCCGACACGATCCTCGGCTATGTCGGCCGGGAATGAATCCGCCGACCCGGTGGTAGAACACAGCATGCAACTCGACGACTCTGCTCGCGCACTCATCGGGGCCGGTGCCGACGCCACGCTGGTCACGATCAACCCGGACGGCAGCCCGCAGGTGAGCGTGGTGTGGGTGGCCCTGCAATCGACGCCGGACGGCGACGAACTCGTCACCGCCCACCTCGGCGAATACAAGAAGGTCCGCAACGTCCGCCGCGACGACCGGGTAGCGGTCACCATCCTCTCCGCCGAACGCGGCGAAGTCATGCGCCCCTACCTCTCGATCACCGGCACCGCCCGCATCGTCGAGGGCGGCGCCCCCGAACTCCTCACCGAACTGGCCAAGACACTGGCCAGCCCAGATGCCACCTTCCCACCCCCCGACGCACCCCCCGGCCTACTGACCCGCATCCGCATCGAAAAGGTCGGCGGCATCGGCCCCTGGTCCGCCTGATCGACCGCCGATCAGCGAGCCGCACAGTTCATTACTGGCCGGGCCCACGTGGGCCCGGCCAGTTCTGTTCAGTACCCATCCGGGTCTCGTACGTCGAGCATTCCGCCGTTGACAACCTGTCCGTTGATCGATCGACGGCGTCGCTCGGATGGCAAGCAATAAAATTGCTCATCGGCGGTCCGGTTAGTCGCCGACGCACAAACACCGGAAACTCGACCAGCTGACGGCTGTCGGGCGCGTCGTGAGAAGAGATAACCGATGAGCCCCAGAACTCGTGCAGATCGCGGCCGACCAGACCGCAAGTCGCTCGCGAAAACGGCTGTAGGCGAATGGAGTTGTCCAACATGTGCGGAACGTCATACGTCCGCTTTCGACACCTGTTGGAAGTGCGGAACCGGTCGAGACGGCGACCCGGCTGACCCGGACTGGGCGGAGCGCGTCTCCTCGAACCAAACCGTCGAACTCGTATCGACGCCCGCACCGGTCGGATTCACCGCCGACGGCGAACCGGTATTCGCGGTCGCCGGGTACACCCGAGACGGCACGGCGGTGCCGGCCGACAAAATCCACCGCGTCGTGCCATCGACAACTCGCACCAACTCTTGGGCGGTGGCAGCGTTCGTCTGCGTTTTCCTGATCGCCCCGCTCGCAATCCCGTTGGGGCATATCGCTCGCTCCGAGATACGAACCACAGGCGAGCAAGGTGACGGACTCGCCATCGCCGCGCTGATTCTGGGCTACCTGTGGACCGGATGTCTGATCGTCTTCGTCATCGCGATACTGGGCGGCTAAGGCCTGAACTGCGGCCGCCGGGTCGTCGACGGAATGTGACGTAGTACCGATCGGCTATGAATCGGTGACGAAAACTCGTTCGGCTGCTTACAGTTTCGGTAACGCCGTTGTGGGCATCCGGCTACCGCGGGGTGCCCGCGTAACGTACCGATTCTGAGGAGATCCTCCGTCGTGGTCCGTCCAGACAACTTCACACATAGCAGCAAAGTCCCTACCGGCAGTGCGGTCCGAACCGGTCCCACCGTCGTGTGGCCCGACCCGAGCCCGCTCGCGTCCTGGTGGCAACAGGTGATGCAGGCCGGTTCCAGCGAGCACGGCGCATACGAGGCCGTGTGATGCCCGAGGGCGAGACCTGGGTGCGTGGCACGGTGCTCTGGTTCGACACCGAGAAGGGCTTCGGCTTTCTTGAAGCCGCGGAGTATCCGGGTGGTGTTTTCGTGGAGTACTCCAGCATCGACTCCCCCGGCTTCAAAACGCTCACCACCGGCCAGCCGGTCGTGTTCACCTGTGAATTGCGACCGCGCGGGGTCGAAGCCGTCGCGGTGCGGCCCGTGGCGCTGTTATCCCGAAGCGCCGCATAGTCGAAGGCCGAGCACCTCGGCGCCCAGCGCCGCCGACGCGGACACGAGGTCGGGAAACGCGCGCAGGTGCGGGATCAGCGCGAGATCGTTCAGCATCGATTGCGCGGCTTGGACTCTCATCCGGGCAGGGATCGGGTCCAAGCCGGGGTGCAGTCTACGCAGTAGATGCACCCATTCGGCGATGTAGGCCCGCTGTGCCGCCTTGGTGCGCTGCCGGTCCGCATCGGGGAGGTACCTGGCCTCCGAGACGAGAGTCTGCATGAGGTAGGGATTCTCGAAGACGAACGCGCCGTAGCCCGCGAGCAGGCGTTCGAGTCCGTCGCGCGGGTCGGCCGCCTGCGCGAGCGCGCGGTTCAAATCGATGCGCAGCCATTCGTCGCCGCGGACGATGGCCGCCATCAGGATGTCCACTTTCCCGAGGAAGTGGTTGTAGACGCTCGGACCGGCAATGCCTACGGCGGCGCCGATTTCGTCCATGCTGACGCTCGTGAAGCCGCGTTCGGCGAAGAGCGCGGTCGCCTCCGTGAGGAGCGCTTCGCGGCGCGAGCGCGCGGCCAGCTGCGGCGGCAGCACGTGGCGGTCCTGCCGTTCGCCCAGTACCGGCCGGGGCGCGGAGATCACCGCGGCGATGAATTCGCCGAGCAGCGTGCTGAATTCGGGCTCGGGCAGCGAAAGCCCGTGGAACGACACGCTATTGGCGACCGCCAGGGTCGCCCAGGAGAGCAGGTCGGCCGCAGCCGGATCCAGTTCGGGACGGCGGGCGGCGATGATCTCGGCGAGGCGGGCACCGATCTGCCTGGCTTGGATGCGAAAGGCGACCCGATCGTCCTCGGACAGGTGCCGGGCTTCGCGCCGCCACAGCACCCCGACGTCGCGGCGGGCCAGCACGGTCGTCGCCAGCGTGCCCGCGATGTCGTCGGGTTCGCGCGCCGCCGTGTCGACCGCGGCGGCGAACGCGGCCAACGCCTCGTCCACCACCGTCGCCAGCAGGCTCTGCTTACCGCGGAAATGCCGGTACAGCGCGGACGGCCCGATGGCCACCGCCTCGGCGACCTCGCCCATCCCCACATTCGCGTAGCCGTTGCGGCAGAACAACTCCGCCGCTGCCGCGACGATCAGTGCGCGCCGATTCGCCGGCCTGGTGCCACGGGCCGGACGGACCACGCCCGGCCCGTTCACCATTCGCTATCGCTCCCTCAGGAAACTTGACTGTCGCCGGGATCCCAGTACTTCTTGCGCAGTTCGCGCTTGAGGATCTTACCGGCGCCCGACATCGGCAACGCGTCAGTGAACTCCACCGTGCGCGGCGACTTGTAGCCGGCGATCAGCGTTTTGCAGTGCGCGCGCAGTTCCTCGTCGGTGGCCTGCGCGCCGGGCAGCAACACCACGACGGCGTGCACCCGCTCGCCCCATTCGTCGTCCGGCACGCCGATCACCGCGCAGGTTGCCACCGCGGCATGGGCCGCGAGGGCGTTCTCCACCTCGGCGGAGTACACGTTCTCGCCGCCGGTGATGATCATGTCCTTGATCCGGTCGACGATGAACAGGTAGCCGTTCTCGTCCATCCGGCCGCCGTCGCCGGTGTGCATCCAGCCGCCGCGCAGGGCGTCGGCGGTGTCCTGCGGCCGATTCCAGTAGCCGAGCATGACGTTGTCGCCGCGCACGACGACCTCGCCGACCTCGCCGCGCGGCACCTCGTTGTCGTCCGGGTCGACGATGCGCACCTCGACGTGCGGCGTGGCGCGGCCCGCCGAGCGCCGCAGCGCCGGATTGTCGTGGTCGGCGGGCGAGAGCAGCGTGGCCACCGGCGCCAGTTCGGTCATGCCGTACGCCTGAGTGAATCCCGCTGTGGGAAAGACCTTTCGGGCCCGGCCGAGGACCGCTTCGGAGATCGGCGAGGCGCCGTAGGTCACCGTCTCGACGGTACCGAGATCGAAGTCCGCGACGACCGGATCGTCTACCAGCATCTGAATCATGGTGGGCACCAATAGAACATTGGTGACGCTGTGCTCGCTGATCGCCTGCAGCACACCGGCCGGGGTGAACATCGGCACGATGACGTGGGTGCAGTTGACCAGGTTACCCGCCGTCATCATCGCGATATCCGCGAGGTGGAACATCGGCGCCGTGTGCAGCACAGTGCCGCCCCGGCTCACGAATTCGCCGCCGGCGGTGCTGCCGAGGGCGGAGATGATCATGTTGTCGTGGCTGAGCATCACGCCTTTGGGATGCCCGGTGGTGCCTCCGGTGTAGAAGACACCGGCCAGGGTGTCGCCGCCGGTTCTGGTGTCCGCGAGGGGCGCGTGCCCGGCGACGAGCGTCTCGTAGTGCAGCACGTCGGCGGGCGGTTCGCCGTCGCCGCAGAAGATCACCGAGGACAATTCCGGAAAGTCTTGCCGCAGTGTGGGAATCATCGCGGCGAAGGCGTCGTCGACGAGCAGCACCCTGGTATCGGATTCGCGCAACGAGTACCCGATCTCGGCCGGACTCCAGCGAATGTTCACCGGATTGACCGCCGCCCCGATCCACGGCACCGCGTACAGATATTCGTAGTAGCGATCGGAATTCAGCGCCAGCATGCCGACCCGATCGCCGGGCCGGACGCCGAGCGCGGCCAGCGCACCCGCGAAACGCGCTATCCGGTCGGCGGATTCGGCGACGGCGCGCACCCTGTCACGGTAGATCGTCAGCGGACGATCCGGATTCTGCTGCAGATTGCGGTGCAGGGATTGGGTCAGGTACATGGCGGCCCGGTCCTAGATAGTGAAGCCGCCGCCACAGACCAGGGTCTGCGCGCTGACATAATCGGACTCGGGCAGGCAGAGCAGATACACCGCACCGGCGGCCTCGGCCGGCGTGCCGCCGCGGCCGAGCGGGATCATCTGCTCCATCGCGGCCAGCAGGTTCGGGTTCACGCCGACCTTGATCTCCTTGCCCTGCACATCGATGGTGCCGCCGGTGCCCGCGGGCGCCTCGGTGAGCCGGGTCTTGATCAGGCCGAACGCGACCGCGTTGACGGTGACGTTGTAGCGGCCCCACTCCTTGGCGAGCGCCTTGGTGAGGCCGAGCACGCCCGCCTTGCCCGACGAGTAATTCGCCTGTCCCGCATTGCCTCCGGTGCCCGCCATCGAGGAGATGTTGACGACCTTGCGGCACGGCACCGGTTCGCCCGCCGCCTTGGCCTGCTTCACCGCCGCCGCGATCACCGGCTGCGCGGCCCGCAGGATCCGGAACGGCGCCTTGAGATGCACGTCGAGGATGGCGTCCCACTGTTCGTCGGTCATCTTCTGGATGACCGAGTCCCAGGTGTAGCCCGCGTTGTTGATGATGATGTCCAGCCCGCCGAACTCGTCGACGGCGGTCTGCACGAAGCGTTCCGCGAAGCCGTCCTCGGTGACGCTGCCGACACACGAAACAGCGTGCCCGCCGGCCGCTTCAACGGCGGCGACGGTCTCCTTGGCGGGTTCGGCGTCGAGATCGTTCACCACGACCTTCGCGCCTTCACCGGCCAGTTTCAGCGCGATCTCGCGGCCGATGCCACGACCCGAGCCGGACACAATGGCGACCTTGCCATCCAGAGTTCCCATGTGCTGCCTGTCCTTTCAGAGGGCGACGACGGCGTCGCCGGTGAGTGTGACGGTGCCGTCGGCGAGCGTGACGGCGAGTTTCAGGGTGGCGCGGCGTTCGCCGGCCACAGTGTCGATCGCCACGACCGTGCCGGTCGCGGTCGGCTGCGCGTGCACCGGCGTGATCGCGGCGAATCGCACCTGATAGCTCCGAATCGCCTGCGGGGCAACCCATTCGGTGAGCAGTCGGCCGAGGTAGGCCATCGACAGCATGCCGTGCGCGAAGACGTCGTCCAGTCCGGCGGACTTCGCCACATCGATGTCGATGTGCATCGGGTTGTGATCGCCGGACGCACCGGCGAACAGTGCCAGCGTGGTTCGCGAGATCGGCTTCATTCGCAGCGGCGGCAGCTCGGTGCCGACCTCGATGGAGGCGATGCCGGTCATTTCGCGACCTCCGGGTTGCGCACGACGATCACGGATTTCAGCTCGGCGATGAGGGTGCCGTCGGCGCGGGTGACGGTGGAGGTCTTCTCGATGAAGTCCAGCGCACCGCCCTTCTTGCTGTAGACGTTGCCGATGGTCGGCGTCGCGGTCAGCACGTCGCCTGCCACCGCGGTGGCGTGATAGGTGAAGGACTGTTCGCCGTGCAGGATCCGGCGCAGATCGACACCGAGGTCGGCGAGCCAGCTGAACGAGCCGGGGTTGTCCAGCTCGATGCCGAACAAGAAGGTCGGCGGCACCGGCAGATTCGCATAGCCTGCCGCCTTCGCGGCGTCGAGATCGGTGAAGATCGGGTTCCGTTCACCGATCGCCTCGGCGAAGAAGCGCAGCCGCCCGGCGTCGACGGTCAAGGTGCTCGGCGCCAACTGCTTGCCGATTACGCTCTGGTCCAAGGGCATTCGATCAGCTCACCTTCTCGTACAGGGTCACCACGGCCGCGCCGCCGAGCCCGATGTTGTGCTGCAGGGCGACCTTCAAGTTGTCGGCCACCTGACGTCCCTCGGCCTGTCCGCGCAGCTGCCACACCAATTCGGCGCACTGGGCCAGCCCGGTCGCGCCGAGCGGATGCCCCTTGGACAGCAGCCCGCCGGACGGATTGGTCACCACCCGACCGCCGTAGGTGTTGTCGCCGTCGTTGACGAACTTCTCCGCCGTGCCCTCCGGGGTGAGCCCGAGCGCCTCGTAGGTGAGCAGTTCGTTGGCGGTGAAGCAGTCGTGCAGCTCGACCACCCGGATGTCGTCGGGCGAGACACCCGACGCCTCGTAAACCTGTTGGGCCGCAGCCTTGGACATGTCGTAGCCGACGATCTTCGTCATGTCCTTCTCGGTGAAGGTCGACGGGAAGTCGGTGGTCATCGCCTGCGCCCTGATCACGATCGACGGATCGATGCCGTTGGCCCTGGCGAAATCCTCGCTGACGATGACCGCGGCGGCCGCGCCGCAGGTGGGCGGGCAGCACTGCAGCCGAGTGAGCGGACCGTAGATGTGCGGCGAGGCAAGCACTTCCGCCACCGTCACCGGATCCTTGAACACCGCGTACGGATTGTTGGCGGCGTGCCGACGCGACTTCACCGAGATCTTCGCGAAGGTTTCGACTGCGGTGCCGTACTTTTCCGCGTACTGCCGCCCGGCCCCGCCGAACATCTGTGCCGCGAAGGGCGATTCGTCGCGCTCCTGGATCTCGTCCATCACCTCGTCGAACCGGGCGAACGGGCTGGGCCGGTCGGCATAGCCGCGGGCCAGCGCGCCGCGCTGCATCTGCTCGAAGCCGACGGCGAGAACCGCCTCGGCGGCACCGGATTCCACCGCCTGGCGCGCGAGGAACAACGCCGACGATCCGGTCGAGCAGTTGTTGTTGACGTTGATCACCGGGATACCGGTCTGCCCGAGTCCATAGAGCACGGCCTGCCCGCAGGTCGAATCGCCGTAGACATAGCCGGCGTAGGCCTGCTGGATCTTGTCGTACTCGACCCCGGCATCGAGCAGCGCGGCCCGCGCCGCGCCGGTGCCCATGATGTCGTAGGTCTGGCTCCGGCTCGGCGTGGTGAACGGAATCATTCCCACACCGGCGACGACGGCGCGTCTGCTCATGTCGTTCCCATCAACGGTGACTAGTGGATATTCACTTATTGAACATCAAGTCGCCGGTAGCTGGTAGAGCATTCGGTAAAGTCGCAGGTCAGTGACGCGCATTACGCTACGGGTGATTCACTTATCCTGCGCTGGGCACCCGAGAACGACGCGAGCCCCCGCATCTCTCGAAGAGATGCGGGGGCTCGCGTCATGTCCGGCGTCAGGCGTGCGGCGGAGTGACCTCCCCGACAGCCCCGGAGCCGTCTTCGGCTCTACTGAATACCGGCTGATGATGTACGTCACTGCTCTCGGCAGGCGTATACACCTGAATGGGAATGGTGTCATGGCTGAACAGCCCGGACCCTTGCCCGCTTTCCTGACTCATCCGTCGAGCCTCCTCCGATCGGCCGCGAATAGCCAATCCCCCCTATTCAACCCCGTCCGCCCGTGGAACCGCGCATGATCCCGGTCCACTGGGATGTTGTCGTGTCCCGGCTCGGGTATCCGGTGCCGCCATGTCCCGTTGTACTGGCGTCCCCCTGCTGTTGCCGCTGCGGTGTCCGAGGCGCTGGTACCGTCGAGGCAAGAATCATTGCCGGCCATTTCTTCGGCCGGCCATCGAGCTCGGTTCAGCCGGGCAACGCCGATCACGACACGCGTCGGCGGCCCGACTCGGGCTTCTGCGCCTGCGCAACCGATCCATCCGAAGAGGACCAATGGCCATCACCGATATTGCCGTGTACACGCACCTGAGCAAGGAAGACATCGAGGCCCTCGGCACCGAACTCGACGCGATCCATCGTGACGTCAGCGACTCGCTCGGCGGCCGCGACGCCGCCTACATCCGGCGCACCATTCGCTTCCAGCGGGCCCTCGACATCGCGGCCCGGCTGCTGATCGCGGTGAATCGGAACAAGGCGACCTGGCTGCTCGGCACCGCGGCGCTGGCCGCGGCCAAGTGCATCGAGAACATGGAGATCGGGCACAACGTCTCGCACGGCCAGTGGGATTGGATGAACGACCCGGAGATCCACTCCAGCACCTGGGAGTGGGACATGGTCGGGCTGTCTTCCCAGTGGCGGTACTCGCACAACTTCCGCCACCACGTCTACACCAATGTCATCGACATGGACGACGACATCGGCTTCGGCGTGATGCGGGTGACCAGGGATCAGGAGTGGAACCCCAGCCATCTGCTGCAGCCGCTGCAGAACCTGCTGCTCGCCACCACCTTCGAGTGGGGCATCGGCCTGCACGGCCTGTACGCGGACCGCGACCGTTTCGAGACGAAGTCCGAGAAGGCCGCCGTGACAATGGCTTTCCTGAAGAAGATCTCGCGCCAGGCGCTCAAGGACTACGTGCTGTTCCCCGCGCTGAGCGGCAAGCGCTGGCGCCGCGCCTTGACCGCGAACCTCACCGCCAACGTCGTGCGCAATGCCTGGACGTACGTGGTCATCTTCTGCGGCCACTTCCCCGACGGTGCGGAGAAGTTCACGCCCGCCGCGCTCGAGGACGAGACGAAATCCGAGTGGTACCTGCGGCAGATGCTCGGCACCGCGAACTTCGACGCCGGGCCGACCCTCGCCTTCGCCAGCGGAAACCTGTGTTACCAGATCGAACACCACTTGTTCCCGGACCTGCCGAGCAATCGCTATGCCGAGATCGCGGTGCGGGTTCGCGCGCTGTGCGACAAGTACGACCTGCCCTACACCAGCGGGCCGCTGTTGCGGCAGTACCTGCTCACCATGCGGACCATCCACAAGCTGGCGGTGCCCGACCGCTTCCTGATCGCCACCTCCGACGACGCGCCGGAGACCGCGTCGGAGCGCAAGTTCCAGACCAGCGCCGCTCAGGCCGTCGCCGAACTCTCCGACGCGACAACGGGTTTGCGCACCGCGCTGCACAACGGGCGCTTGCGGCTCGAGCTGGAAGCGGGACTCAAGGGTGGCCGGTTGCGCCGGTCCGCGCAGCGGTTGCGTTCGAATATCGCGGGCTCACTACGCAGGCCGGTCGCCGTCGCCGGCTAGCCGTCAGCGCACTTCGGCCTCGTCCCGTCGTCGCTTGGAGCGCAACCAGCCGAACGTCAATTGCACTGCGCGCTGCCAGTTCTCGTATTCGTCCGCGCGAAGCACCGGGTCCATCTGCGGTATCCACTGCGCGGCCAGGCGCCAGTTGTTGCGCAAGCCCTCCAGGTCCGGCCAGTAGCCGACGGCGAGTCCGGCGGCGTAAGCCGCACCGAGCGAGACGGTTTCGGCGTTGAACGGGCGCATGACCGGGACGTCGAGCACGTCGGAGACGATCTGCATGAGCAGGTTGTCGGAGGTCATGCCGCCGTCCACGCGCAGCGCGCGGGCCTGTAACCCGGAGTCGGCGTTCATGGCGTCGACCACCTCGCGGGTCTGCCACGCGGTGGCCTCCAGGACCGCGCGGGCGATGTGGCCCTTGGTGATATAGGACGTCAGACCGGCGATCAGGCCGCGCGCGTCACTGCGCCAATGCGGCGCGTACAGCCCGGAGAACGCGGGCACGATGTAGCAGCCGCCGTTGTCCTGCACTGTGCGAGCGAGGGTTTCGATCTCGGGCGCGCTGGCGACCAAGCCGATGTTGTCGCGCACCCACTGCACCAGCGAGCCGGTCACCGCGATCGGCCCCTCCAGCGCGTACACCGGTTTCTCGTCGCCGATCTGATAGCCGATGGTGGTGAGCAGGCCGTGCGAAGACTGCACCAGCTCGCGGCCGGTGTTCATCATGAGGAAGCCGCCGGTGCCGTAGGTGCACTTGGTTTCCCCACGCGCGAAACAGGTTTGGCCGAACAGCGCGGCATGCTGATCGCCCAGCGCGGCCGCGATCGGGATACCGGGCACGACGCGACGGGTCGTGCCGTAGGACGCGGTCGAGGGCTGGATGCGCGGCAGCATCGCGGCGGGGATGCCGAAGAAGTCGAGCAGCTCCGGGTCCCAGGCCAGGGTGGCGATGTTCATCAGCAGTGTGCGGCTGGCATTGGTGACGTCGGTGAGGTGCAGGCCGCCGTCGACCCCGCCGGTCAGATTCCAGATCAGCCAGGTTTCCATGGTGCCGAACAGCACCTCGCCGCGTTCGGCCCGATCACGCAGTCCCGCAATATTGTCGAGCAGCCAGCGCAGCCGCGGCGCGGCGAAGTAGGTGGCCAGCGGCAACCCGCTCAGCTCCCGAATACGGTGCGCGCCAGGCCTTTCCTCGTACTCGCGGACCAGCTCCTCGGTGCGCGTGTCCTGCCAGACGATGGCCCGCCGGATCGGCGCGCCGGTCCGGCGATCCCAGACCACGGTGGTCTCCCGCTGATTCGCAATGCCAAGGGCCGCAACCTGATCGGCGGTGATGCCGGAGTCGCGCAGCGCCTGCGGCACGATCCGGTCGACATTGCGCCAGATCTCCATCGCGTCCTGCTCGAGCCAGCCCGGTCGCGGATAGTGCTGCTTGTGCTCGCGTTGCGCGACGCCGACCAGGCGCGCGCGCTGATCGAACAGAATGCACCTGGTCGAGGTGGTGCCCTGATCGATCGCCAGCACGAAACGTTGCGTCATCCGCATCCTCTCCTGCCTTCAGTCAGTGGGTCAGTGTCCGGCGCCCAGATCTCGCGAGACCGCATGGGCGGCGTCACGCACGTGCCCGACCAGGGCGGGTCGATGTCGTAATTGCGCATCACAGAGCCGGTCGACCGGCCCGCTGATGCCGATGGCGCCCACCACGAGCCCGCCGTGCGCGCGGATCGGCGCGGCGATGCCCGCCTCCCCCGGCCGGTATTCCTCGGTGTCGCCCGCCCAGCCCACCTGCCGGACCGCGGCGAGGGACCGGGTGAGCACTGTGCGGTCGACGATGGTGCGCCTGGTGAGCGAGGGCAACGTGGCGCCGCGCAGGGTGGCCATGAGGTCGGCGTCGTAGGCCAGCAGCACCTTGCCGAGTGCGGTCGCGTGCGGCGGCAGCAACTCCCCGAGCTCGAGTGCCTGTTCGGTGTTGTCGGGGCGGAACACGTGGTGCACCACCACGACGATGCCGTCGACCGGAGCGCCGATGCGGACGGATTCGCCTGTGCGCGCGGCCAACGCGTCGGCCCAGTTGATGGCCCGGGAGCGCAGCTCGTTGCCATCGAGATAGCTGGTGCCGAGGTGAACCAGGGCCGCGCCGAGCTGGTACTTGCCGGTCGCCGGATCCTGCTCGACGAAGCCGACACCCTGCAGGGTGCGCAGGATGCCGTGCGCGGTCGGTTTGGCGAGACCGAGCGCGCCCGCGATTTCGCCGACGCCGAGTCGGCCTGCGCCGCGAGCCAGCAGCCGCAGGATGGCCGCCGCTCGCTCGATCGACTGGATCGGACCGGGCATGCCCCGAAACTAGCCGCCGGATTCGACAATGTCGAACATGCGGTGAACAAAGAGCAACACCCCCGGGGTCCAGTGTGACGTGCGTCATGCCCGCTTGCTCGGCCGCCCGACAGTAGCGGCAGCAGCTCGGGGCGGCCAGGCCCACCGTTCAGCATTGTCGAACGCACGCTATGTCCGGGTTCGCGTCGCCGTCGTAACGTCGGATTCCGCAGGGTCGCGTCCGCGACCGCGGGCGAACGGAGACTCAACGATGAACTTCGGCTCGATCTTCCTGAGTGAAGCACTCGGCACAGGGATGCTGGTCTTACTCGGTGTCGGCGTAGTCGCGAATGTATTGCTGACCAAATCCAAGGGCTTCGACGGCGGCTGGCTGTTGATCAACTTCGGGTGGGGTCTCGGCGTCCTCGCGGGCGTGTACGTCGCATATAAGACGGGTGGGCATCTGAATCCCGCGTACACGATCGGCGTGCTTGCCAGCGGTGCGGACGAGTACACGCCCGGCGTTTCGATCACCGTCGCGACCACCCTCGCCTACATTCTCGGCCAGCTGGCCGGCGCGTTCGTTGGTGCGAACCTCGCCTATGTCGCCTACAAGCGGCACTTCGACGAGGAAACCGACGAGGCGAAGAAGCTCGGCGTGTTCGCCACCGGTCCCGCGATCCGCGGCCTGCCGTGGAACTTCGCCACCGAGGTGGTCGCCACCTTCGCTCTGGTCATCGTGCTGCTGGCCATGGGCCACACCGCGACCGGGCTCGGCCCGCTGGCCGCTGCGCTGCTGGTCGTCGGTATCGGTGCTTCGCTCGGCGGGCCGACCGGCTACGCCATCAACCCCGCCCGCGATCTCGGGCCTCGGCTGGCGCACGCGCTGCTGCCGGTGAACAAGGGTGCGGCGGTTCGAGTAGCTGAGCCCGCGACCGTTGGTGGCGGCTCGGCCGCGCCGCTGGCCGATCCGGGCCCCACCGATCTGCCGGGTCGCAAGAACTCCGACTGGGGTTATGCCTGGGTGCCGATCGCCGGCCCGCTGCTGGGCGGCGTCCTCGCCGGGCTGGCCGCACAGGTCCTTTTCTGAATCACCTTCTCTCTCACTAATTTTCTTTCTTGAAAGGACCACGATGAGCCAGTACGTCGGCGCCATCGACCAGGGCACCACCAGCACACGCTTCATGGTGTTCGATCACAGCGGCAACGAGGTCGCCCGCCACCAGCTCGAGCACCAGCAGATCCTGCCGCAGCCGGGCTGGGTGGAGCACGATCCGACCGAGATCTGGGAGCGCACCCGCGCGGTCATCCAGAGCACGCTCACCAAGGCCGATCTGCAGGCGAGCGACCTCGCCGCGGTCGGCGTCACCAACCAGCGCGAGACCACGGTGGTGTGGAACCGCAACACCGGGCGCCCGTACTGCAATGCCATCGTCTGGCAGGACACCCGCACCGACCGCATCGCCGCCGAGCTGGAGCGCGCCGGGCACGGCGACACCATCCGGCACAAGGCCGGATTGCCCCCGGCCACTTACTTTTCCGGCGGCAAGCTGCGCTGGATCCTGGACAACGTCGCCGGTGTCGCGGAAGCGGCCGAGCGCGGCGAGGCCATCTTCGGCAACACCGACAGCTGGCTGCTGTGGAACCTGACCGGCGGGGTGGACGGTGGCGTGCACGTCACCGATCCGACCAACGCCAGCCGCACCATGCTGATGAACCTGGAGACCCTGGACTGGGACGACGAACTGTTGTCCATCTTCGGCATCCCGCGCTCGATGCTGCCGGTCATCGCGCCGTCGTCGAATCCGGAGCTGTTCGGAAAGACCAGGGCCGATGGGCCGTTCGGCGGCGAGGTGCCGCTGTCCGGTGTGCTCGGCGATCAGCAGGCGGCCACGGTCGGCCAGGTGTGTTTCCGGCCCGGCGAGGCGAAGAACACCTACGGCACCGGAAACTTCTTGCTGCTCAACACCGGTGAGGACATCGTGCGCTCGCAGCACGGGCTGCTCACCACGGTCGCCTATCAGTTCGGCGACCAGAAGCCGGTGTACGCGCTGGAAGGCTCGATCGCGGTGACCGGCTCGGCGGTGCAGTGGCTGCGCGATCAGCTGGGCATCATTTCCGGTGCGTCGCAAAGCGAATCGCTGGCCAGGCAGGTCGAGGACAACGGAGGCGTGTACTTCGTGCCCGCGTTCTCCGGCCTGTTCGCGCCCTACTGGCGTTCGGACGCGCGCGGCGCGATCGTCGGGCTGTCCCGGTTCAGCACCAACGCCCATCTGGCGCGGGCGACGCTGGAATCCATTTGCTACCAGACCCGCGACGTCGTCGAGGCGATGCAGGCCGACTCCGGCGTGCAGCTCGACGTGCTGCGGGTGGACGGCGGTGTCACCGCCAACGAGCTGTGCATGCAGATCCAGGCCGACTTCCTCGGCGTGCCGGTGTCGAAGCCGGTGGTCGCGGAGACCACCGCGCTCGGCGCCGCGTATGCGGCCGGTCTGGCCGTCGGATTCTGGAGCAGCACAGACGAACTCGTCCAGAACTGGCACGAAGACAAGCGCTGGTACCCCACCTGGTCCGAGGAGCAACGCGAACGCGGCTACGCCCGCTGGCAGAAGGCCGTCTCGCGCACCCTCGACTGGATAGACGTAGACGACTGAGTCGCCGACGCGAATATCACTGGAACAAGGAGAGATTCATGTCAGCACGATTAGACCCCAACTACCGCGCGGAGGCGATCGACGCCCTGGGCGACGACGAGATCGATGTGCTGGTGATCGGCGGCGGCGTGGTCGGCGCCGGCGCCGCACTGGATGCCGCCGCGCGCGGACTGAGCGTCACCCTGGTGGAAGCCAGGGACTTCGCGGCGGGCACGTCCAGCCGCTCCAGCAAGCTCATCCACGGCGGGCTGCGTTACCTCGAACAGCTCGACTTCTGGCTGGTGCGTGAGGCTTTGAAGGAACGCGGCCTGCTGCTGAACAAGCTGGCGCCGCACCTGGTGCGCCCGGTGTCGTTCCTGTTGCCGCTGCAGCATCGGGTGTGGGAGCGCGCGTACATCGGTGCGGGCGTTGCCCTGTACGACACGATCGGTGGCGCCCGGGCCCTGCCCATGCACCGGCACCTGACCCGTACGCGCGCACTGGAATTGGCGCCCGCGCTGCGCGCAGACTCGATGACCGGTGCCATCCGCTACTTCGACGCACAGGTCGATGACGCGCGGCACACCATGACGATCGCACGTACCGCCGCGCAGCACGGCGCGACCGTGCTGACCCGCACCAAGGTCACCGGCCTGCTGCGGGACGGCGAGCGGGTCGTCGGCGCGCACGTCACCGATCTGGAGACCGGCTGCGAATACACCGTGCGCGCCCGCCGGGTGATCAGCGCGACCGGCGTGTGGACCGACGAGATGAACCGGCTGACCGGCGTCGAATTCCCGTTCCACGTGCGCACGTCCAAGGGCGTGCACATCCTGGTGCCGCGCGAGCGGCTCGACCTGGACACCGGGCTGATCATGCGCACCGAGAAGAGCGTGCTGTTCGTGATCCCGTGGCACCAGCACTGGATCATCGGCACCACCGACACCGATTGGTCGCTGGACAAGGATCATCCGGCCGCCAGCAACGCCGACGTGCAGTACATCCTCGATCACGTCAACGCGGTGCTGCGCGACCCGCTGACCCGCGACGACATCGTCGGCACCTACGCCGGGCTGCGTCCGCTGGTGTCCGGCGCGTCCAGCGACACTGCGAAGCTGTCGCGCGAACACGCGGTGGCCGAACCGGTTCCGGGTCTGTTCGTGATCGCGGGCGGCAAGTACACCACCTACCGGGTGATGGCGGCCGACGTGGTGGACGCCGCGGTGGCCGGCCTCGGTCGGGCCGTCGCGCCGTCGGTGACCGACAAGCTGCCGCTGCTCGGTGCGGTCGGCTACCAGGAGATGGCCGCCGATCTGGACAGCCTCGCGCAGCGCTCCGGGCTGCCGAAGGCCACCGTCGAGCACCTGCTCGGCCGCTACGGTTCCGCCGTGCACGACCTGTTCGAGCTGATCGCGGAGGATCCGGCACTGGGCCAGCCGCTGGCGGGCGCCGAGGAGTACCTCGCCGCCGAGGTCGTCTACGCCGTAACCCATGAGGGCGCACTGCATCTCGACGACGTGCTCACCCGCCGCACCCGCATCTCCATCGAGGCGTCGGACCGCGGCCTGATCGCCGCACCCGAGGTGGCGTTCCTGATCGGCGCCCGGCTCGGCTGGGATGCCGACACCGCCGAGCGCGAGCTCAGCCGCTACCGGGACCGCGTCGAGGCCGAACTGGCCGCCAACCGGGCCGCCGACGACGAGGCCGCGAACGCCGCCCGCCTGGTCGCCGTCGCCTGACCCGCGCGCCGCTCGGCGAGCTCGATCCCTCAGGCCTGCGGTTTGGGCCGGCCTTCGAGCTCGCCGGGCCCGCGGACGGTCAAATATCCTTGCCGCGCAACCGGTTGCATCGGCAGTTCGCGGTGGAAGAGCGCGTCGATGAACGGGATGTTCCGGTGATAGGCGTACAGCGAGGATTCGCTGCCGACGATGCCCGCGGTATCGATGAGCAGCGGTATGTCGGCCAGAAAGTATTGGGCCGCAAGGCGACACTGGTCCGCGGTCGGCTCGGCGCCGTCAGGTAGCCGGTGCCGCAGGACATTTCGGGTGGTCTCCAGGCAGCGGTCCCGGAATTCCTGGTGCGTGGCGAACAGGTCCTGCGCTTCTCGGTGCAATTCGGCGAAGACCGGATTCTCCGCGAGATAGGTCCAGTCGATCACCCGCGACTCCAGCCCGGACAGCCCCGCCGACCCCAGCGCATCCCGGATCCGATTGCGCATCTTCAGCCCGTTCTCGTGGGCCCGCTTGCGCGCCTTGTCCTCCGGCAACCCGAGCGCCCGCAGCGTGAACACGCACGGCACATCGGGCAGATGGAACTGGACGTAGGCGAACTCCGCGGCCGCCCACCTCGTCAGTTCCGCGATCCGCGCCCGCTTGAAATAGCTGTTGAACGGGCTGATACCCAAGAAGACGTGCTCTCTCCGCGCGAGGAGCTCGGCACAGTTGGGCGTCAGCGGCAACGCAGTGAGCTCGACCGCCGTCCGCATCAGAGCATGCTGTCAAACCCGGCGACGATCCCGGTCCGACACGCCGCCCGCGCTGCCCAACCCATTGACCTCAACCACAGTTCAGGGTGAACCATCCGGGTATGACGAGATCCGCCGATTTCTGGAATTCCGCCTATGACAACGACATCGCACCGTGGGTTATCGGTGAACCCCAGCCCGCGATCGTCGCGCTGGAACGCGACGGTTGGATTCGCGGTCGAGTGCTCGATCCCGGTTCCGGCGCGGGCGAACACACGATCCTGCTGACCGGGCTCGGTTATGACGTGCTCGGTATCGACCTGTCCTCCAGCGCCGTCGAGTTCGCTCGCGGAAACGCTGCCGCGCAAGGGGTTCCGGGCGCGCGGTTCGAGGTGGCCGATGCCATCGCGTTCGGCGCCGCCGCGGCCGCGCCGACCTTCGACACGATCGTGGACAGCGCGCTGTTCCACGTCTTCGGCACCGAGCCCGAGCCACGCGCCGCCTACGTGCGCAGCCTGCACACACTCTGCAAGCCGGGCGGGGTGGTCAATATCCTCGCGCTGTCCGATGCCGGGCCCGGTTTCGGTCCGCAGATCAGTGACTCGGTGATCCGCGAATCATTTGTCGACGGTTGGGAATTGGAGGATCTCCAGTCCACCCACTATCGCGGCCGAGTCACCGCGTCCGCGCTCGAGCAGAAGCCGGATCTCGGCCTGCCCGAAGGCAGCACCATCGATGTCCCGGCATGGCTTGCCCGGATCCGCCGCGGCTAAATGTCCATACCGCCGTGACCATCGGGGGTCGACTCGTCGGTCTCGAGCTCGGCCCCTGTCGGATGCTCATCGGCGTTCGTCGATTTGGCGTGCTCCTCCGCGAAATCGGGTTCCTGCTGCTGTATTTCGGCCGTCGTCCGGTCCTTCTCTGGTCCGCTCATGCCCACCGGATACCCGTCCGCGATGCGAGCATGCAGATGCATGTCATGCCAGCCGTCGGCGTGCAGGCCCGCGCTCCGCATGGTCCCTTCCAGGGCATAGCCGAGCTTGGCGGCGACCCGGCACGACTGCCGGTTCGCCACCGAGTGGCTCAGCTGGAGGCGATGGAAGCCGACCTCGAAAGCCCAGGTCGTCAGGGTGGCGACCGCGCGCGGCGTGACGCCCTGCCCGCGTGCGGCGGGCGCGGTCCAGTAGGCGACCTCGGCCTGGCCGCCGGCGAGCTGCAAGTCCTTCAGCGCGGCTCGGGCGACCAGTCGCCCGCTCGCCATAGCGATGACCGCCCAATGAGCGCCGATGCCCGCGCGCCACGTCCCCGTCCACCGTTCGATCCAGTCGCACACCTCGTCGACCGAGTCCGCGCTGCGGACATGCCAGCGCTGGATCGAGGGATCGGCGAACACCTCGAAGACCTCGGGTGCGTCATCGACCGTCCATGGCCGGAGCAGCAACCCATCGCCGGTCGCGAGCACCGGTTGCGCTGACTGCGTGAACATTTCGGCGGCGACCAAGTCGTCCATCAACACGGGCATGGCGTCGATTCTTCCCGTTCGCGGCGCGCTCGACGCGAGAAACGTGCCCACCGCCGGGCGGGCCCGCAGGGTTGTCGCGTGTGGCGAATCGCGTACGGACCAGGTGGTCTTAATGATCTAGGGTCGAATCATGGAGACGCTGGATGTGGTCGAGGCCGAGCGGGTTTCCGCGCTGTTGGCGGCGGAGGCCAATGCCGTGGCATTGTTCGATGAGGTGGTCGCTCGCGGAATCATCGCGCCGGGCATACGCGAATCGGTAGTGAGCGACGCGGTGCGCGATCTGGCCGGTGAGATGTTCGGCACGCGGCGGTTCTGGCACAAGCGGATCGTGCGGTCCGGCATCAATACGCTCGAGCCGTACAGCGCGAACCCGCCGGACCGGATCATCGGCGCGGACGACATCTGCTTCCTCGACTTCGGGCCGATCTTCGCCGAATGGGAGGCCGACTTCGGCCGCACCTATGTGCTCGGCGACGATCCGGCCAAGCTGGCCCTGCGGGACGCGCTGGAGCCGTTCTGGGAGCGGGGCCGGGCGCACTTCGAGGCGCATCCCGATATCACCGGCGACCAGCTCTACACCTGGGTCGTCGAGCAGGCGGCCGAACAAGGCTGGGCGGTCACCGCGGAGATCGCCGGGCATCTGGTCGGCGAGTTCCCGCACAAGCAGATCTCCGGCACCGAGGTCGCCACGTATGTCGCGGCGGGCTCGACCCCGCCGATGCGGCGCCTCGATCCCAAAGGCCGGATCTGCCATTGGATTCTGGAGATCCACCTGGTGGACCGCGCGAACAACATCGGCGGCTTCTTCGAGCAGCTCCTGGATATCCGGCCCGCGGTGTAGTCGGTCAGCGCTCGGCGGCGGTGGCGATGTCGTCGAGGTCGCGGCGGAGCATGCGACGGGTGGGGCCTTCGAACAGTTTGCCGATGAAGGCGGCCATGCGGCCGACCTTGCCGTGTGGCCGCCCTTCGAAACCCATGGCCAGCAGGGTGTTCGAACCCTGTGCCGTGAGGGTGAAGAGGGAACGGTAGTGGGTGCCGTGCGAATCGGCTTCGATCGTGTAGGACTGGCCGGGCACGATGGCCGTCACGGTCATCGTCTCGGTGGATTCCTTGCCGAACGCGACCCGGGTTTCCTTCCAGGAGGTGCCGACCTCGAAGCCGGTGCCGCCGTCGAGGCGTTCCAGCCGGGAGATACCCCTGATCACCTCGGCGGTGTGATCGAGATCGGTGATCACTGCCCAGACCCGCTCCGGTGGCACGGCGATCTCGCGGGTAACCGTGATCATCGACAAAATGTGCCTCCTCCAACCGCCGACACTCGGCCGCTTTCGGCCGAACTACGGCAATTTCTATCAGCCCGCAGTCGGATACGCGAGCACGCCCACCCGGTTCGACCGCCGCCGCGACAATCCGACCTGGTCTTGGTCGCGCATTCGGACGGTGTCGCTCAGTAGGATCGGTCGAGGGTGCTGCCCGAAGCCGCGTTCGATCCGAAGGATGGCCGATGCTGCGTTTCTTCCTGTTCGGCGCGCTGGTGCCCGCCGTGCTGATCGTCGGCTTCGCCGCCGTCATCGGCGGCTGGGCCTGGACGGTGGTGCTCGTCCTGCTCGGGGCGCTGCTGCTGCTCGGCAGTTACGACCTGCTGCAGCGCAAACACTCGCTGCTGCGGAACTATCCGCTGCTCGGCCATCTGCGGTATCTGCTCGAAGAGATCCGGCCCGAGATCCAGCAGTATTTCGTGGAGCGCAACTTCGACGGACGTCCCTACGATCGCGAGGTCCGATCGACGATCTACGAGCGCGCCAAGGGAATTCACGGCGAGCAGTCGTTCGGCACCGAGCGCGACCTGAGCGCGATCGGCAGCGAGTACCTGGTGCACTCGATCGCGCCAGTGCCCGAACCGGCGGAACCGCCCCGGGTCCTGGTGGGCGGGCCGGATTGCACCAAGCCGTACGCGATGTCGCTGATGAACGTCTCGGCGATGAGCTTCGGTGCGCTGTCGGCCAACGCCATTCGCGCGTTGAATCGCGGTGCGGCCCTTGGCGGTTTCGCGCACGACACCGGCGAGGGCGGCCTCACCTCCTACCACCTCGACGGCGGCGGCGACCTGATCTGGGAACTGGGGTCGGGTTACTTCGGCGCGCGCACCGCGGCAGGCGATTTCGACCCGGCCCAGTTCGCCGACAAGGCCGCCGACGACCGGATCAAGGCCATCTCGTTGAAGCTCAGTCAAGGTGCGAAGCCGGGCATCGGCGGCGTGCTGCCCGCCGCGAAGGTGACCGCGGAGATCGCGGGCTTCCGCGGCGTGCCCGCGCACGTGAAATGCGTGAGCCCGCCGATGCATTCGGCCTTCTCGACGCCGCGCGAGATGATCGAGTTCATCGCGCGCCTGCGCGAGCTCGCCGGCGGGAAGCCGGTGGGCTTCAAGCTCTGCGTCGGATCCCGAATCGACGTGATCGCGTTCTGTAAAGCGATGGTGGCCGAAGGCATCACCCCGGATTTCATCACCGTCGACGGCGCCGAGGGCGGAACCGCCGCCGCGCCACTGGAATACGAGGACCACGTCGGCCTGCCGCTCACCGACGGGCTGATGACCGTGCACAACGCGCTGGTCGGCACCGGACTGCGCGACCGGATCAAGCTGGGCGCCAGCGGAAAGGTCGCCACCGCAAGCGATATCGTCATCCGCCTCATCCAGGGCGCCGACTACACCAACTCGGCGCGGGCCATGATGATGGCGGTCGGCTGCATCCAGGCCATGATGTGCCACACCAACAAATGCCCGGTCGGCGTGGCCACCCAGGACCCCAAGCGCGCCCGCGCACTCGTCGTGGCGGACAAGAGCATTCGCGTCCAGCGCTACCACGAGGCGGTCGTCGCGCAGGCCGTCGGCCTGATGGCCACCCTCGGCGTCCAGCACCCGGCCGACCTCACCCCGCACATGCTCCGGAAACGGGTGTCCACCACCACCGTTCGCTCCTACGCCGAACTGTACGAATGGCTCACCCCCGGCGAGTTGCTCGCCGACACCCCCGCGGCCTGGCGCGACGACTGGAATTACGCCTCGGCCGATTCGTTCCGGATCAACGCGCCGCATCCCGCCGCGCGGTGAATCAGGCGACGGCCTCGCCCTGGTCGCTCGCGAGGCCGCGATGCGCGCCTGGCCCATACCCGGGCACATTGATGCCCGGCACGTCCGCGCCCAGCGCGATGATCTGGTTGAGCGTGTTGTGATGCTGCTGCACTTCGGCGATCTGGCCCTCATGGAAGCGGATTTCACTGAGAAACGTTGCATGGTAAGGGCGTTGGCTCTCCAACGCGGTGAAGTCGCCCTCGATGCTGGCGAACCAGGAGTGCGGCGCGGCGAACGGGCGCACGGCGATGCGGCACAGGCTGCCGGGCTGCCACAGTTCGGCGCTCCACCAGAGCATGCTCTCGCCCAGCTCTTCGCGGCCCTCGATGGTGTCGGGCAGGCCGGGTAGCTGCCACGGCGCGTGGAATCGCACGTCGGCGGTGACCAGGTCCAGGATCTGCTCGTGGTCCTGCAGGAAGAGCAGCTCGTAGAAGCGTTCGATCGCGGCGCGTTCGACGGCCGCGTCCGGCAGCCCGGCGGCGCCGTTGCTCCGGGTGCCGAGACGTCTCCGGTCCTGCGGAGCGGTTGTCATGCTGATCATCACAAGCCTTCCCATCGTGCCGGTCGATCACTCGAAGATGAGTCAGCAAATCATGAGCAAACATCGGTCGTCAATGAGTATCCGGCGAATCGGCTGTGGCGCTCACCACTGGTCGACACCGGTTCGGGTGATCCGCCGGGCCGCGCCACGTTTGCCGTTCCGTGACGGCGGTCATAGCCTTGAGTTGTTCGCATGGAGGTCGAGCCGCGGCACCGAAGCCGGGGTTCGGCGAACACCGCGGGGGGCGAAGCAGTACAGCTACACCTGATCGGGGCTATTCGATGTCGACGATTCTCTACGTCCTTCTCCAGCCGTTCCTCGGCGAACAGGCTGCCCAGCAGTTGGCCACCGACTTCATGTTCGGCCCGAACAACTGACGACGATCCCGCGCGGGCAAAGCAGCGCCGTCGGGCCGCTAAACTGCTGAGCGGGACAGTAAGTCGAGGGTGCGCAGCGGGAAGCGCACGGCGAACACAGGAGAAATCATGTCGAGTCGCCGCTTCCGATCCAGTGTTGCCGGGATAGTCATCCTGGTCACCGCATTGGTGGTTGCCGGTTGTTCAACGTCGGAGTCGAAGACGCCGGGAGCGGCCGACCCCGCGCCGCCCGCTATCGCCATCACCCCGGCGTCGGGTGCGAAAGATGTCGATCCGAAGACTCCGGTTCAGGTGACCGCGGGTGACGGCGTGCTGACCTCGGTCACCATGACCAACGAGAAGGGCAAGCCCATCGAGGGCATCTTCACGCCGGACAAGACGGCGTGGAAACCCACCGAACCGGTCGGCTACGGCCACTCCTACACGATCACCGCCGAGGGGCTCACCATCACCGGCCGCAGCGGGCCGCTCACCTCGACGTTCTCGACGCTCACGCCGAACAACCAGACCAAGGTCTACTTCGAGACCACCGGCGGCGGGCTGCTCGACGGCGGTACCTTCGGCGTCGGCGCGGTGATCGCCGCGCACTTCGACGAGGACGTGCCGGATCGGGCGCTCGCCGAGAAGCGGCTGCAGGTCACCACGACCCCGCCGCTGGAGGGCTCCTGGTATTGGCTCGACAATCAGCACGTGCACTGGCGGCCGAAGGAGTACTACCCGTCCGGCACGAAGGTGACGGTCGCAGCCAACATCTACGCGGTCGACCTCGGCGGCGGCCTGTACGGCCAAGAGGACACCAAGGCCTCCTTCACCATCGGCGCCTCGCACGTCTCCATCGCCGACGACAACACCAAGCACGTCCAGGTGTTCGAGGACGGCAAGATGATCCGCTCCATGCCCACCTCGATGGGCATGGGCGGCAGTGAGAACGTCGGCGGCAAGACGATCACCTTCTGGACCCAGCCCGGCGTCTACACGGTGATGAGCAAGGCCAACCCGGTGGTCATGGACTCGTCCACCTTCGGGCTGCCGGTCAACTCCCGGCTCGGCTACAAGGAATCCATCAACTGGGCGACCCGGATCAGCACCGACGGCATCTACCTGCACGAGCTGGCGTCCACGGTGTGGGCGCAGGGCAATACCGACACCTCGCACGGCTGCCTGAACCTCAGCCCGGACAACGCGCGATGGTTCTACGACTTCGCGGTCCCCGGCGATGTGGTGGAGGTGCGCAATACCGGCGGCGCGCCGCTCGACGTCTGGCAGAACGGCGACTGGGGCCTGTCGTGGGATCAGTGGCAGGCGGGCAGCGCGCTGAAGTAGTAAGGCCAGCACCTGCCGACTGGCTCCCGACAAGCCGGGGGTGCGGCTCGTAGCGTCAGGGTGTGGACGAGAACCTTGCCGCCGACCTTGCCGAATTGCCCGCACTGCTGGATGCGGTGCGCCAATCGGCGACGGACCTGTTGACCGGTATCGAGACGCGGCCGGTTTGGGGGGGGCCCCAACAAGATTGGCCCCGCGCAAAAACACTTAAAACCAACGACGCAGGCGGGGGCACCACGCCTGATAGCACACCGAG